>NZ_QTMM01000001.1:4843-682992 GCF_003635445.1 Parabacteroides sp. AF17-3
TTCATACTTATTTCACATTTGTTATGTTATTAAGAATAGAGTATTTTATCAGTCTTACCTGATATGTTTAAGATTATCAAAATTGTACTTTGTATAAATTTGATACTAGTGCTTTCAATTACAATTAGGGCATAGGCATATTACATTTAAAGTTAAACATGATAGATTCTTTGTATTATATGGCCAGTATATTTACAACAACAAAAGTATTCACTCGGAAATAAATATTGTTTAGAAAAATGACTTTAAATGTTATAAAAATGACAGAATGGTTCTTTTTGTACAAAACGCCCTATACACTTAAGTTTTATAGACAATAAAAGACTTTTATAAAGGACAATAAATAACATATATTTACACACAAATAAAGATAGCCTGCCGGTATCGTTAGATGGGATACCTACTATATTGATACCCATACAATAGACATAGGTATGCTTACACAGACTATGTACCAACCCGGATTCAAACGGGCACAATGCAATTATCCCCATCGGTCAACAGGTCGGTCACGTCGTATGTATAATATCCCAACACCTCGCATTCCGGCATAGCTGTAGTTGCAAAGAAGGTGAATGGCTTTTATATTCATTAGTCTGCCGTAGAAAACAGGCGGACGATCAGATCGAAATTGGAATCACGGAAAGAAGTTTCCCACGGGGTCGTATCCGCTTGTTCATTGCGGGACTTGAGCATTCCGGAGGCTTTTTCCATCTCGCCGCGGTAAACGGCTGCACACCACTGGGTAATCCGGTTTTCAGGGAAATCCGTTTCCCAGGAGGCAACCATACGGTCCGCTTCCACTTCTTTTCCCAGCTCACGCAAGGCCAGTGCAGTCAGGAGATTGCCGGAACCAAACCGGGAACGTGACGTTTTATAACCGGCCACAGACGACAAGAGTGTCGCTGCTTTTTGGTTATCCCCCTGCCCCGTCAAGGCTTTTGCTTCCAGATAATCTTCCAGACGGCTATCGATCATATCGTCATAAGGTTTGCCTACTCCCAGGTTTTCGGGCCATTCCTTTGAGGCTTCCACATTTCGCATGACCTGCCTGTAGTTTTTCCGGCTCAGCTGTTCCATTGCCTGGTAGAGGTTAGCGGCACGATAAACGGCACGTCCGGCATACGAGCCTTCATTCGGAAGGACCTGCATCTTGTTCAGTAAGGAAATGCAAGGCTGGTACTGGCCTGTTTCACATAAAGCCTTTGCATATTTCAGGCCGATATAATAATTAGACGGATATTTCTTTATGTACTTCTTTCCGGTCTCAACAGCCTGCTGCCATTGGTTGTTCGCAGTATACTGATTTATCAATGCAAACCCTGTACGCCATGACATTCCGACCTGCTCCGCTTTCAGCAAGTCTACCAACCGCTCTTCACCACTCTTCAAAGAAGCACGGCCCAGATAGAAGGGGGCATAACCGGTCTCCCCGCAATCATTGAACAAAGACAATGCTTTCTCCCTGTTTTGATTTGCCCAGTAGATCAAGCCTTTATAATAACTGATCTTCCAGTCGGGACGCACGGTTGCGGCCCATTCCAACGCTTTCAAAGAGCCGGGGCGGAAAGGGAAGACCATCTCCGGAGAAGCTTCATTAGCACGTTGCAGCACGCGAAGGCTTTCATCGTCATTGCCTGTCCGGTGCAACAGGTAAGCCTGTTTGTAGAGGGCAACCGGATAGTTGCCGGCACAGGACAAGAGAGACAAAGCTTCTTCTGTGCAACCGACCGACTCATACCATTCAGCCAACTCCATATAAGTTTCAAAAGGAAGTTCGTTGCGTATCAATGACTGAAAATCATCTATCGGATGCCCGGAGCCGTCGCCCTGATAGAGTTGTTCAAAACGTGCTGCATGGTACAACGGAAGCTCCTCCAGCAGCGGTTCGATAAGCGCTTTTGCTTCCGGCAACCGGGCTGTCTTACGATAGACTACCATTAATACCTGATCCGCACTCAGGTTGCGTTTATTAAACTCTTTGCTCTTCAACGCATATTGTTCCGCCTTTGTCCAGTTACGGTCGATCAGATACATCTCTGCCAGCTTCTCATAAGCAGCACTGCGCACGGAGGGGGAATAAGACGCTACCGAGAAACCGTCTTTGGCATCCGTGTTATTTCCTAAAGCCATATTACACAAGCCATACAAATAATTGGTTTCACCCTGATACGTATTGATGCCAAGTGCCGTCCGGCAATGCGCCAATGCCTCTTCATAACGTCCCTGACGGTAATACAAAGAAGCCAGGCTTGTCAGTGCCGGAAGGAAATAAGGGTCTGCTTTCAGAGAGGCAGCCAGATACCTCTCCGCTTTGTCATAGACCTTCTGATTCATCCATTGTTCACCCTGCGTATAAAGACCATATACCGAGTTCCAGTCGAAATCGGCAGGCAATTGTTTCGGGCGACTGGTGATGTTATCCGAAGGTACCTCCGAATAAACCAGCAGGTCTTCGCCAACAACCACTTTCAGGTTTCCCCGGGCTACAACCCCATTCAACGGAATGGAATCTTTCCAGGTCTCCAATACGCCACAGGCCAATGGGAAAGAATGCACTTCCTTTCCATCGCCGTCATACAACTTTAAGGTCGTGGAAAGTTGCTGTAACGGGGAGAAATATAATTTCAGATAACCATCTTCACGCAATACATTCAATGCCCCGACACGGCCGGCTTTCGACACGCCTTTGATCCCCTTTACCGGGAACCAGTATTCCGTCCAACGGTCTGTCGCCTGAGGGCCGAAAGCGGTATGCTTATAAGGAGTAAAACCACTGTTGGAAGCAGGCTGGTTATACATACGGCCGGATTGCAATTCGATGTACTGCCCGTCGGTATCGGTTAACAGATCTTCCCAGATACCACCTTCACGGGACAGGCCCCAAAGGAAAATCTTCATCCCCAGTTTCTCATCATAATCCGCATGATGGATAGATCCGAAATCATCATCGTGCCAGTAAGCGCCATAGAAGTCATTGTATTTGCCCAGTACATGATAAGACTTCGAGTTTCCGAAATCATTCTTTTCATACCAGGAAATATCGCGTCCCTGTTCGTCGAGCGGGAACGAATGGAGTTCGCCGCCATGACCGATATAATTGGTTCCCGGATAACAGAACTGTGCATTTCCGGCCGCCCGATAACCGGCATTCATCCACTGGTAATAAGGCTGATCGATGGAAGATCCGTTATGCCAGGTTGTCGTGGTAGTAAAATAAGCCTTGTCTTTCGGCAGATTCACTTCCACAGTCCAAAACGTACGGGTCACCAGGTCGTAGGAA
The DNA here is from genome assembly GCF_003635445.1 of Parabacteroides sp. AF17-3. NCBI lineage: Bacteria > Pseudomonadati > Bacteroidota > Bacteroidia > Bacteroidales > Tannerellaceae > Parabacteroides > Parabacteroides sp. AF17-3. Next base: position 8,127 of record NZ_QTMM01000001.1, read on the forward strand.
GAGACGTAGCAGCTTACACTGCCATCGTTCTTCTGTTGCGTCAGGTAATCGACAGGTGTGCTGGAGGTCGGCGCATGGCCTATTATACCGAAATTAAATTCGATACCGCCCGAAGTCCAGGGTCCGCGCATGGCAATATCACGGAACTTCACCACATGGTTATTATAGATAAACTCCTTTCCGGAGGTCTTATCCACAGCTCCCCATATCTTCCCTCCGATCTCCGGGAAAAGGGTCAGGCGGATATAGTCGTTTTCAAGCGTAACGACTTTCCACTCCTTGTCTATTCCTTTGGCAGAGAATCCGTCGAAACGGAAATAGGGATAAAACAAGTCGGAAGGATCGGCCACCGGATCGGGGTCGGAGAACGGATAGGTTTTTACTGTTTGCAACGTTTCCGTTACAACCGCCTGCTGCTGTGCTGATAATGGTTGCAACATAATTATTGCAACTAAAAGAAGGATTATATTACTTTTCATATAATGATATTTAGGCTAATAATACTGTTGAAATGCCGGAAACAATGTTTCTGACCACTTGACGCAGGGTCGAAATGGAATTCACAATGTTTCTGGCAGGTTCACCCAGGGGCGAAATCAAATTTACAATGTTTCTGGCATATTTACTCAGGGTTGAAATGGAATTTACAATGTTTCCGGCAGGTTTACTCACGGTTGAAGTGGGAGAAACATTGTTTCCGGCACTTCAACCGTAAATCACCTCAGCTATTTTTGTTGCACACTAATCAGTAACCCTTTTCCTTTAGGGACAGTGATCTCATCTCCCGGTTTCCAGGTTGTTTCCGGCTGGAAATTCTCTATTTCCGGGGCATACAACGTTACTTTCGACGGATCCAGGCCAAGCGCCGTCCAATCCACGGAAAGAGTCACTTTAGCATCCGTATCTTCCCAGGTTGCCAGCGAGATCAATGTTTTTTCTCCTGTATGGCGGTAGATAGTCGCCAATGTCTTTTCGCTGTTTGTCTTCACCGGATTATCTTTCACCCAGTAGCCGATCATTTCGCTGTGCTGCATACCGAACGAATCCCATAACTTCCACAACGGGCCATTATCTACACGCGGGCTGCGGCCGGTCATGCCATACAACATGCCCCGCCACGGGTTACCGCCGCCTTCCAGCATTTCCCCCATCAAACCGTAAGGAATACCGGAGACTTCTATCAACCAGAACTCAGGAGGAAAATCATAATTGAAATACTCGCCGAACCACAGGCGGTCGAGATACGGGAAATGTTCGAGATAAAGGTTCGCACTGTTGGCAAAGCCGTCGCGCTCATTATACTGGTTTGCCGAATGCAGGTCGATCATCGCGCCCGGATTCGTGCGGTTCATGATCTTTCGGATACGCTTCATCGTCATGCGGTCAAATGCCAGGTCATCGATATACAAGCCATCGATACCCACGTTCTTTACCAGCCAGTCGAGGCCTTCCAGATAATAATTATGCCAGCGGGAAACGCCGCTGTTTACGATTGCCGCATCTTTCAGGTGGGGCACAAACCAGGCGCCGATGTAGTTCTGGTCCAAATGTTCCTGCAACCAGGAGAAACCGCCGCCGGGACCTTCCGAGAAAATCTCATTCCCCAGGCTGCGCAAAGCGAACATCTCCACACAACTGTTGGACAGTTCGCGAACCGTATTATAAATCTTCACCTTCATATCCCGCGCATGCGCTCCGTCGATATAAGCCTTCATCTCCTTCGTCCGCAGGAACGGATAGTTGATAAAAGGATTGATGCCGTTTGCATGATGTATATTAATCACATTAGCACCCACCTTTTCAACCTTCTCTATAAAATCATAACTATGATAATAACGTTCGCGCCATTGCTTATCCGTATCGATCGGACGGAACGGGGTGATGGCGATATTAAAATAATAATACAGTCTGTCCCCCTTCTTTACCTCCCGCTGCCCGGAATAGGCATTGATCCGTGTACCGTCGGCAGCCTTGTTGATATCGATGCCGCCGTTTCCGTTATTGCACCAGGAAACGGGCATATGCAGCGGCTTCTGGTGATAGAAATTCGTATTCAACGGACGTTCATATGTATTGTCGTAGAAACGGATCTGGAGGCCGGCATTGACATCGCCTACCCAGGGGCCATCCTGGTTTTTCTCCACGTTCCATTTCCAGCGGAGGTCTTTCGGACAATAACCGCCTTTCTCTCCCAGCCCCATCATATAACGTCCTATGCCGGGTGCCAGATGCGTACGCAGTCCTATATCTTCCACGGAAGCATCTTCGCGGGCAATGAGCGTCACTTTATATTCGATATTCCCATCCGATTCCATCTCCCCTTCCAGGTCCATCAGGAAACGGCTGTTCTGGTTCAAAGCCTTCCAGGCGATAGCTCCCTGTTTGTGCTTCGTGATCTCAAAGTTCAGATTCTCCCAGGCACCGCCATCCGCTGCCAGTTCCATCGGAGCCGATAGGACAGACCGCCCGTCGGTTCCGATTCCCGTCATCGTTTCCTTAAAATAACTGGTAATGCCGGCAGGCAATCCCAAGGACGAAAGCGTAACCTCACGCCCCAGGCAACCGATTGTCTTATCTTTCATCACCAACGGCGTATAAGGAGCGATCACCTCGTCATCAAAACCTATCTGCGAATTGAGCCACCGCAGACGGGAATGGCGCCAGGGCTCGTTATCACCGTGATTCGCTATTACATTTTCAGATACACGCAAGGAGACCTGCACCGTTTTACTTTCCGCATTGGCAGCAGAGACCGTCACCGTCCCCTGATAGGTTCCCGAAGAAAGATGCTCCGGCAGTTGTGTACCAATCCATAAAGCCTGTACCTTACCCTGTTCGACGGAGCAGTTCTTCTTAAATACTGTTCCCGTCACATCCGTCCCTTCCGCATTGAAACAGGTAAACGAAGAGGCGGGTATCTGCTCGCCGGTCACTGCATTAGACAGAGCCGAAAAGTCCACATGCAGATTCTCCACATCCGTACGGGCCGCCCATACGCCCAGCTGGAATACATAATATTCGCCTTTATCGGCCTCTCCCGTAAAGGTATCGTGCCGGTCATCGGCAATCCACTTATAAGGGATATCGGTCGTCATGCGAATCGGATATTTCCGGTCCTCGGTAAACAAAATATAGTTCTCGGAAGGATGTTTTTTCAACAGGCGGGCAGTCTCGTCGGCCGTCGCGATCACCTCCATCGGATAAAAGCTATTCAACTGGTCGATCGCCTGGAACTGCACGATCCGGGCAGCCGGAAGCGAAGGAGCTTTCTTGCCCGACAATTTATTTTTCTTTACCCAGCCGGCCGAAGCGGTATTCTCGAAAGGAGGATAATTGACAGTCGGATAATAACGGCTACCGCTCATCACATTTTTCAGGTAATAGATGTAATACTCTCCCGGAACAGTCTGCGGCTGGAAAGCCACTTCCCCTCTCTCCCGGTTCACAGCGAAACGGCATACATTGGTAATCCGTTTTCCGGTCGTCGCATCCACTACAATCAGATTCTTATCTTCCGGATTCTGGTCACGGCGGCGCCATTCGATAGTAGCCAGTACCGCATCCACCGGTTTCTCTACAGAGACAACTACCCGGTGATTACCCAGCGAGTCGGCATCCCAGTTTCCCAATCCATACAATTTGTCGGCAGGTATGTTCTGAGCTTGCAAGCCTCCGAAGGTTAACAAACCCAACAATGTAAATAGTAATCGTTTCATATACTTAGTATTTAAAATTCAAATCCGACTGACCAGTATCATAAGTTTCTTACAACAGCGTTTATCCTCCACTTACCGGATAAACTTTTCCTTCGATAATTCTATTCATCAAAGATAATAATATCTTCTTAAGTAACTTATGTAAAACTTATTATCATTTACTTTTTATTGGCAGAATAACTGTTTCAACTCCTTTTACACTACTATTCCGACGGTGCCCATATACACATGTGAAAGGAATCAGGACTGGTATGCAGTCCTAATCCCCTTCATATTTATTGTCGATGCTATTTTACCAGATCTTCACATGGCATTTTTTCTTTAAACCTTCAGCCCATTGTCTGACATATTCAAACCAGGCACCCGCATCTTTATAACCAAAAGACTCCTTCATAGAAGTGAAAACAATATGATAACTAAATGAACACCTCCTTTCCGCCTGTATAATATACAAGTCATTGTATCGATCTTCAGTTTCCTGCCGGATCAAATCGTCAGGAAGAGAAACGGCTAACCCTACCGTTTCCTTAGCGTATTTAACCGTATCGCCTACAGGCCAGTCTGTTCCCCAACAAGCCAGCGTTCCCTTATGATCGGAATAAGACCGGGAATCCTTCATTTTCAGAAGTCCTGTACTAAACACCTCCTTTTTCAACGGTTCACTAAAATAAACCTGCACTTCACAATCGCGATGTCCTGCATACAAAATATAACGGATCGTCATCTGCAAATCGGAACCCTGGTATTTCCAGCGATGAGAACGAACATCTACCACCGTCCGGATCGGACCATAGGCACATATCGTTTCACTAAAGGCTTCCGCATTCTCTATATGAGTAGCCTGCACTCCATCCCAACCTTTCAACGTACCTAGTCCGCAACTATTCCCGACAAGCAGGACATCATCCCCATAGCCTTGGGCAAGCTGCTCATCTGTCGGATAAAACCGGCTTTTCTCAATCTCCAGCCGTTTTGTGAACTTTCCGTAAATATCTACCGTCTGTTTCTTATCGAAATAAATACGATAAGCAACCAACTCCGATTCGAAAGCAGGACCATGATGATGCAGATGATCATAGACATAACTGGAAGCAGGGACCGTCAGCGACCGGACCGGTATATGTTTTCCTTTAGGGTCACTGATCAACATTTCTGCATAAACACGGGACGTATAATCATTTGACTTATCAACAGAGAAGAATTCGATTCTGAACTCCTTTCGGGAGCGAGGCGGTATATCTGCTACAAAAGCCAGTTCATCCGCTAGCCCGTTCCCATCCAGATCATCCAGTTGGGAAGCGATTTCCCGCTCACCATCCCACACCCTTACCGACCGGACATCAAAATCAATGTCAATATCTTTCAAACCGACCACAACCGGTTCATCCTGTTTATGGATTTCCCAGTCATTTACAATTTCTATCTGCCGCACAATCCCGGCAGCAAAAAGCCCGGCCGGTAACTGAACAAAAACAATAAAACACAACCAATGACCGAACTTACTGAATCCCGATTTCATATACATAGCTCTTTTTAAGAAAACCCGGATGTACCTTCCAGCCTGTCCGGTACACCCAGACCGATTTATTCCATAAGTGCCGTAGCACACCAAAGATAAGGGGCCTGCCCGTGATAATCCCCCGCAATACGCGGACGATCATAATAATACTGTTTGTCATTTTTCTTATTCGTTCCTACACAAACCTCACGAACATCTCCCTCTTCATTAATATAAGGAACCAGTGCCAACCAGGCCCTGCGTGCAACCGGAGCATATTCTTTCTTATCCAGCCATCCCTGTTTTACACCGGTGATAATCGCATAAGCAAACATCGCCGAACCGGATGTCTCAGGCCAGCAATCCGATTGATCTATCAACTGATTCCACATGCCGTCCTTTCCCTGGTAAGCTTTCAAACTATCCATCATTTTACGATAACCTTCCAGTATCCGATCCCGGTCCCGATTATTCTCAGGCAATGCCTTTAACAGCTCCGCCATGCCCGCAGCCATCCAACCGTTCCCTCTTGCCCAAAAGAAGGGGACGTCGGGAGCATGATAAAACAAGCCATTCGATCGTTGTAACTCATCCAGGTAATAGACCATTTCACGGGCAGCACGGTCAATATATTTCTTCTCTCCGGTTACCCGGTATGCCTGGCTCTGCACGATCGTGATCATGAACATATCATCGATCCAAAGACGTGTCTGCCAGGAGAAACCTTTCTCTGCATTCCTCTTTTCTTCCGGTGTGGCATCTGTCGGCAACTCCCACTGCGTATCGGCATAAGGCATCCCCAGATCATAATATTTCTGCTCTTTAGTTACCCGGTAAAACTCCAGGGGCAGACAGCCGAACATGTTCAGATCGACATGGTTCTTGACCGGCAAGTAAGCTTTCTCCTCATTAAACAAAGGCTCAAAACGTTTCTCCAGCATTCCTGTCAATTCGTTATCGCCGGCGATCTGCGCATACTTCAAAGCCCCCAACCAGGTACAAACTTCCGCATAATGTATCCACTTTCCTCCGTGCAGAAAATGTTCTCCCGGTATAAAATGCCTGCCAAGCTTCGCCCCGATCTCTCTCGGAGTAAAACCTTCAGGAAAACTCGCCGGGTCAAGGCTCTCATCCGGTACTTCCCTGACCTGGCCGTTTACCTGGTCCGCCAGCGGCTTTACTTCCAATGGGAGAGAATGAGCGCCGTCTTTCCCTCCTATCAGCAGAACCAGAAGCAAACATAGAATTTGTCTCATATATTTCCTGTTTATCATATTTTACAAATTAGCCGGATTCTTACCGGGTTTCACCGGAGCCTGAACAGACAAATCCCCCCAGGAAGCGTTCAACACATTATCTGAAATAACAGCATCGGCTCCGTCGACCGACAGTTCATCCGACTGATTTCCAAATGACAATGCAAATGCATAAATAGCCTGTGCTACCTGAGTCAGATCAAAATCTTTCTCATTACCGGAATAGATCACATAATCCACCCAACTGTTCTCTCCGTCACCCCCTTTTTCCCAGTATCCTTTCAGATGATCAAAACGAGCTTCCAGCAAGCGAATAGCAGTCTTACACCCGGATGCTTCTGCTGTAAAAGCCACATTCTCCCTGACCGGCAGACTGACATCCAAATCTTTACAACTACCGAACTCAAAACGCAGACGAAGGTCTTTCGCTTTGAACTTCCCGTCCCGTATCCTGTCGATACTGATATGTTTATCACCGCCATTTGTTCCAAAGTTAATGACAGCCAACACCTTATTCTCCTTCTGCCGGGTAAAGACAGAAGCCGTACTGAAATCATACATATCATGAAGCAGGCGGACCTGTAAATAGTGAGCCATATTCAATTCGCCCCAGTAAGCAGTCAACGGACGGCGTTGGTTCCACATGCTCGATCTCGAAACAGAAGATAGGACATAGTTATCCGTCAGATAAGCCGTCCCGACAATCTGCGGTTCTTCCTTTTCAAAGATATCTGTCTCCGTACGCGGATAGTCAGGAGTCAGAAAATAAGACAGTAAGTTTTCCGGTATATGATGTTTAGTCTTCACATCTACTCTTTCCGGGTCATATCCCAGGTTTACTTTACCTTCGGAAGCCTCTTTCAATATGCCATAATAGGATGTCGACACCAGTGTCCGGTATGAACGGCTATGCGGGCCTGCCCACTGAGCCGACTTTTTATGGTAATGGCGTGCTATCATTTCCCAGCATTTCACATATAATTCATCAATCATCCGTTTAGCTTCCGGCTCGACGATATGGCGTTGCATACGGTTCAGTTCGTCGATAGCCACGATCGAATAAGTCGGACTGTTATATTCGGAAAAGCCACCTTTCTCCTGCGTATACTCATAGAACTTCTTCAACCGTTCATTGGCATACTCCTGCATTTCAGGCATATCAAAAAGATGAGAAGTGACATAGGTCACATAGGTTCCCATGATCGCTATATTCGTATAGCCGGGACCACAGTTTCTTTTCTGTACGGATTTAGCAGCCAGTACCAAGGCATTCTCTACCTTTTTCAACAGGGCGGCAGGTAGCTTGTCTTTATGCCCCATATAAATATCCAGCAAAGAGACAGCGTTGAAATCAGCCCAGTTATAATCGATCGGCGATTTCTTTGTTGCCAACGGCTCTTCTTCATAGTAAGGCCATACACCACAGGACGGAGAATTCGGATCGGTATCCTGCAAAGAGATCGTTTTGTCTATTACATCGAAAGCACGCTGTTCGTACTCCTTCATTCCGCAGTCTAGCAAAGAGACAGCATAATAAAAGGAAGCGCGTACCTCATGAAAAGTTCCGTTCATAGCATCAGTATGGTAGTTCCAGTCTTTGATTACCTTCGTAATCATCCTGCCTTCCAGATCATACCTTTTATCCATCTCAGCAATATTCTTCAATAATATCTGTCTGTCGAAATCAGAGACGGTTACCGGTTCATATTTGATATAACCGTCATTATATTGACCGCCGTTACTGCAAGACCAGCCAATCAGTCCTGCCAACAGGAAACATAAGGAAACATATATTCGGTTCATAAGTCGCCAATTTAAGTATTAGTAAAAAAGAAAGGCAACCGCTCTCTATATGGAGAACGGTTCCTTTTATTCAGTCAGAGAATCAATAACCCGGATTCTGCCACATGATATTTTTATTGTTATACCGTGACAATTCATCAAAAGGTATTGCAAAGATCTCCCGGTATTCACCATCCATAGAATAACGTCCCCCACCTTCGTCTTCATCGAGGAAATGTTTGTTTATGACCTCCTGTGCAATTCCCCAGCGAACCAGATCATTCCAACGTAGACCTTCGAATGCAAACTCTACGCGGCGTTCCTGCATGATTGCTTTCCGAAAAGCATCCTGGTCAGGTACCGTAGCCGACGTCAAAGCGGGAAGTCCTGCCCTGCCGCGTACTTCATTCAAAATCCTGAATGCCTCTCCGTTGGCAGCATATCCTTCTTCATTCAAACATTCGGCATACATCATTTTCACATCCGTATAGCGGATAACCGGCAGATTATTCGCCCAGTCCGATTGTGTCTGCGGCGTATACGCATCATAATGGATATATTTCAGGATATAGTGATATTTCGATTCAACCACTCCGTTGATCACCAAATTCGTCACGATAGAGACATCTTTACGCAGATCGCCCTCCTCATAGGCTGCCACCATATCTTTCGAGACATACATGGCCGTTGAATAACCGGCAAAAGGCATCAATACCCCTTCTTTATATCCTTCCGGTAACAGGCCGGTGGTAAAAGTCTGTCCTTCCCCAGTCAGGTTTCCGGTGAACTGTACTTCCCAAACCCGTTCTTTTCCATTATCGTGCGAATCGGTAAAGCAGTTCACATACTCTTCTTCCATTGCATACAAACCGGAATTGATAATATCGGCAAGATAAGGTTTAGCATCCGAGAACCTGGACTGGAACATATACAAACGTGCTAAGCCACCTTCTGCCGCATACTTCGTGATCCGGCCCAGGTTAGAGCCGCTCCATGAATCCGGTAACAAGCCAATCGCATTCTTATAATCGTCTGCTGCAAACTCAAATGTCTGCTCCTGTGTAGAGCGGGCGATCGTCTTAATTTCTGACACCGACATCTCCTTATCGATCAAGGGCATACCACCGAACATCCATCCCAACGTATAATAGGACCAGGCACGTAACGTATAGGCTTCCCCTTTGATGGCATTTTTCAGGTTAGCATCCGGAAAATCGACGGCATCTATCTTATCTAGGATCATATTGCTACGGGAAATGATCGTCCACAACTTCTGCCAGGCGGAAGACAAGTAGCTGATATCGTCCGAATCGGTAAACTGGTCTACTCCAAAAGTATAGCCGGCCCCATTCCGGGTATCGTCACTCCGGGCGATCATTAAACGATACCAGCAGTCATTCGTTTTGTAAAGCTCCTGCTGAGCTGCATAAACCGCTGCTATTGCATAGTCGAAATCCGACTGTGACTGGTAGGAACCTGCCGCACTATAGGATGATTCCGGGATCGTGGTCAGAAAATCATTACATCCCGTCAATAGTGTACAACCACCCATCGCCAGCAGAATAAAATACTTATATAGACTTTTCTTATACTGTTTCATATCCTTTATTTTTAATTAAAATACGACACTCACACCAAAAATAACCCTTTTGCTCAACGGATAAGTACTGTAATCCAGTCCCATCATCGTAGTAGCATTTCCGAAACTGTTCGTTTCCGGCGTATACCCCGGATAACTGTCGAACGTTTTCAAATTATCCAGGGAAACATAACATCTCAGATTACTCAGGATAGTATTTTTCAACACCTGCTTAGGAATTGTATAACCGAATGTTATATTCTTTATCCTCAGATAAGTGGCATCATAAATACGGCGGTCGTCATTATTGTCATTCTTACCCACCGGATTAGGAGTTTCCCCATCCCATGACAGATCGATACCATGTTGCGACAGGTAATCGACAGGCATCGGATTTTCATTGCTGCCGTATAATGCCAGATAGTCCGGCTTATAAGAACGAAGCCATCTTCTCAAACCGTTCACATTGGCACCGCCATTGTCATACTGGCGGGATCCCAGGAAGAGGACATCACCGCCGATCTGTCCCTGTAACAAGATGCTCAGGTCGAAATTATTCCAGGAGAAACGGTTCGTCAAACCGAATACCACGTCCGGCAGGTTATTGCCATAAGGAACATAGTCGGCAGAAGTGATCTGACCGTCCTTATCCTGGTCTACATACTTCACGTTACCCACTTCCTGACCGGCAAGGATCGGAACCAACGCTTTGCCATTGGCATCGAAATCGGAAGGCAACAGGATACCATCTGTCCTGTAGCAATAGAACTGGGATACAGGTCCTCCTACTTTCGTAATGAACTGGGCATCCCAGGAAGTAGAAGTGAACTGGTCAATCTCACCCATATCCAATACTTCGTTGCGGTTGCGGGAGAAGTTGAGAGAAGTCGACCAGTCAAATTTCCCAACAATATTATGAGAAGTAATATCCAACTCCCAACCTTTGTTCCTGATAGAACCGACATTCGCCGTATAAGAGGAGAAACCAGTCGTATAAGGGATGGGAACACTGAACAACAGGTTGTCCGTGGTATTGATATAATAGTCGAAATTAAACTGTATACGGTTTTTCAGGGCGGAGAAATCAAGGCCGAAGTCCAGTGTCTTCGTCGATTCCCATTGCAGGTCTTCATTAGCGATCCTGCTCGGGGCAACACCCGAAGAGACCTTATCTCCCCAGGAAGTATTGTAGCTTCCCAAGAGTGCCATATAGGTATAATCGCCGATACGGTCGTTACCCGACATACCCCAGGCAGCTCTCAGTTTCAATAAGGAAATCCAGTCGAGGCTCTCCATAAAAGACTCTTCATTGATTTTCCAGCCGGCAGAGAAAGAAGGGAACACCCCCCATTTCTTGTTTGAGCCGAAACGGGAGGAACCGTCATAACGGGCACTGACTGTCAACAGATACTTTTCCTTATAATCATAGCTAGCACGCCCGAAGAAGGAAGCGGTAGTATAAGCAGTACGCTGCGTTGTCGCTGTAGTAGGCGTCGTCGCCACATTTAATGTTTCGATCGACTCATACGGCCATCCGCTGGCAGCAGCAGATATTATATAATAATTTTTCTCTTCCGCACTTTGTCCCAGCAAAACACTCAGGTTATGATCCTTGAACGATTTATCGTAAGACAATGTATTCTGGAAAACCCAGTTACGGGTATTTGAAGAGTTACTGTTCCCCCTGGTCACATTCCCATTGGAATAAGTCACGTTACCCGGCTGGAAGAACTCATACGTTTTACCGTCATAATTATAACTGTACTGGGTTTTGAAGGTCAACCCGTCAAGAATATCATATTCTCCCCAAACAGATGCGGCCACACGCATGAATTTAGTATTATCGGTCGTGTACTTCAACTGTTCTACCGGATTCGGATAAGTTGTCCCTATATTCTCGGGGAATCCCCAGTCGCGGGTACCTTCCGTCAGTTTCATTAACGGAGTAAGCATAAGAGCATGGTGCAAAGACGATTCCTTTCCTTTACCGTTGCTACCTCCATTTGAATCTGCACCGTCACGGTCAGAATGCGAAATGGAAACATTCACCCCAGTCCGTAATTTCTTCGTGATATTCATCATCGCATTCAGGCGGGCATTCAGTCTTTCATAGTAAGAATACTTTACAATACCTTCCTGGTTCATATAACCGGCAGAGAAATAGATACTCCCGATATCGCCTTTGGCAGAAGCAGAAGCCTGGTAGCTCTGGATCGGAGCCGTATGCATGACCGCATCCTGCCAGTCGGTAAATTCCGTAGTAGACGCCCAGGAGGAAGGGATCTGATTCCCTGCACTTCTTGCCGACATCGGGTCGCTCATGGAGCCGCCTGCACGCAGGTGATTCAGGTTTCTGCGGAACATATTCCACGCTACCCATTCTTCACCGGACATCACATCCAGTTTCTTCTCCGGAGTAGAAACGCCATAATAGGCATCGAATGTGATCGTCGGTTTACCTTGTCCCTGCTTTGTTTCGATCAGGACCACCCCGTTCGCTCCCCTTGAACCATAGATAGAAGTAGCGGAAGCATCTTTCAATATCTGAATAGAAGCAATATCCGTCGGGTTAAGATCACTCATGTTGTCACGGGGAACGCCGTCAATAACATATAATGGACTGCTATCCCCGTTGATCGTATTCATACCACGGATACGGATCACCAGTTCTTCCCCCGGAACACCACCGCCGGAAGCAGAAGAACGGACACCCGCCAACTGTCCCTGAAAAGCTTCTCCCAGCGTTGTGATTGCCCTGTCTTTCACAGCTTCGTCCGTGATCTTGGATACGGAGCTGGTCAGGTTCTGCCGCTTCACCGATCCATAACCGACTACGACCACCTCGTCCAAAGCCTGTGTATCTTCCGACAGAATAACGATAACAGAGGTTTTCCCTTCCAACTTGACATCTTCAGATACATAGCCGATAAACGATACCTGCAAAACGGCATTCGGCGAAGCATCCAATGTGAATTGTCCGTCCAGATCAGTCATTGTTCCCGTAGTAGTACCTTTGACCATCACATTTGCTCCGGCGATCGTTTCGCCCGATACATCTTTCACAACTCCCGTAATCTTTTGTTGTGCCATTGCCTGTAGTGTCCCCAACAAAAGAAGAAGAAGGACACAACTCATTATTTTACGGCTTTTAAACCGCCACGACAGTTTTCTCATATTACAATGCGTGTTTTTTATGATAAAATCCATACAATAAATTAATGATTAGTTAGTAATAAATTCAGGTTATCTCAAATACATAACACATTTGAACCATCCCGGAAAACAACGTATCCGGTTCCTTCTCTGTACTCAGCATATCTTCATAGGCACTCGTTTTTTAATCAATTATACTATTCGTCGATCTCCTTTCATATCCCAGTAATACATACGCGGTCATCTGACCACCTCTCCAACGACAAGGATCTTTCCTATATAAGTATTGAACTCATCGAAATAGGATAATTCTTTCACACCGGACGGTCGTGAAGAATAAATTTCCTTTTTATCGAACCACCGGCTGTCAGGCTTGATTATAATGGTATGCATCCCATTGTCAAGCGTATCGAACAGGTGGTAGGAAGTACGGTTTGTATTACCGCAATACACATCGAATCGGCGTATATACTGCGATCCTTCCCCGTCCGTCTGTACGGAAATACCTCCGGAAGAAGGTCCGATCACATCAAAAAGCCCGGCACGGATACCTTTAAACCGTACCACGATGGAATCTTCCGGATCGGCGGAACTCAATAAAACAGGCAGCTTACCCGAGTCTCCCTGAAAATATTGGTACACCTTATCATCTTTCGTTACAGGCTGCCAACCTCCCGTTCGGACAAATTCATCTACAGAATACATCTTTGCCTGTTCATAATGAGTCGGATACAAAGGGGCAGGCATACGGAAAGCAGCAGAACCGGCTTGTTGTTTTCCTAATTCCGTCAGTGCCGCGGCCAGTGTCCGGGTATAGATCACATGACCGCCATCGAAAGTGGGGTGCGTACCGTCGTTCGTAAAAACAACCTTCCCCGGATAACTTTTATCTTTCTCTCCCTTAAAAACTAATTGATCTTTATTCAGTAAGTCCATCACATCATAAGCGAAGTTGACGGATGGGATGCCGTAGTGCCCGGCGACGTTTTCCATAAAACGGACCGAACGGTAAGTCTTCCCTGCTTTCAGATCATCCAGCATCCCGATATTGAGGGTATACAGAAAGCAGATATCCGTTGCCGGATCCTGCTGTTTGATCTTACGGACAATCCCTTCCATCGAATTGCAGATCAGCAACGAATCGGTTTTCGAATCGTTCACTGCAAACTCAACGAACACCAGGTCGGGATCGTGGCGGAGCACATCTTCATCGGTCCGGAAAACACCCAGGTCGGAACCGGTTCCCCCGATACCGGCATTCACGGCATGGATCTTTATCTCCGGATAGTTCCGTTCCATCCACTCCGTGATCTGCATCCTGTAACCCCGATGGTTCGTAATACTTCCACCCAGAAAGACAACCGTCACTTCCTGCTTCTCCCTGATCTTTGCAAAGAAAGCAGGAAGTCCTCCGCGGGACTGCAAACCGTCCGGATTAATACCTTTTGCCGGATTGCAAAAGAGCAACCCTCCCAAAAAAAATATACAGATCAATGGTAATATGCGGTTTCTCATCTTTATCTATCATTAAAGTTAAACAACGGGGGATTCAGACTGACCGGTGAAACTCCCCGGAACGGTAGTTCACCCGTCAGCACTTTCAGCAACGCCTGATGTGTGGAAGCATCGTTCGAATACGTATTGATATAGGTCGTTACGCGTTCAAAATACTCAGTCCCTACATAGGGGCTTCCCAATGAAATGACAATGATCTTCTTTTTATCCATCGCATTGGCCGCCCAAACCGATTGTGCTTCATCATCCCATAACTGCAACGGGCCGAAAGGAGTATGCGTATTACGTGCCACAAGGAAAATAACCCGATCGTACTTTTCGGTCGACTGGTCTTCCCATCCCTGATTCTCATATAATATGTTCCGCTGAAAATCGACATCGAATCCCTTTCTGACAAACTCTTCCTTCAGATTCAGTAAACGCGTATAATCCCGATCATTCCCTTTTTTCGCAACAGGAGTTACGGCAACCAGCAATATTTTCTTATCCTTTTCCGGTGATAAAGGTAACTTTTTATCGATATCCCTGACCAACGTTATGGAAGATTCCGTAATCTCCCGGGAAGCCTTTTTTATATCTTTCTGTTCGTCAGCCGTTAAGGCACACAACAATTTCCGGTCAGGCGACAATAATCCGAAACGCTCCTTCATCGCCCACACACGGCCGACGGCATCATCCAGCCTTTCCATCGGGATCTCTCCCCGGGTAATGCGTGCCTCCAGCGTATCCATGTATTGATAAGAGGGCCATAACAAGATATCCACTCCTGCCAGGAAACTCTGTATTTCACCTTCCAGCCGGTCTTCATACCATCCCCGGAAACCGGCCATCGTCATGGCATCGGAGACAATGACTCCCTGGAAATTCATTTCTTTCTTCAGCAGGCCGGTCAATAACTCTTCGGACAAGGTCGCTGGTAGATAATGACCATTCATCTTTTCCTTCTGGTAACAGGGTAAAGTGATATGCCCCGGCATGATACAGGCGACACCGCTATCTATCAATGCTTTAAAAACCTTTCCATGATACTCGTCCCACTTCTCGCGGGATAAGGAATTACAGGTAGTCATCAGATGCTGGTCGCGGTAGTCCACACCGTCGCCGGGAAAATGCTTGATCGTTGCCGCCACACCGTTATCCTGTAAGCCTTTTATCTGACGGGAAAGCAGACGGATCGCCTTGTCGGGGTCGTCCGAGATACTTCTTGTATTGGCGATAGGGTTCAAGGGGTTCAGGTTCAGGTCGGCTACAGGATGAAGTACCCAGGAGATCCCCAATGAACGGCATTCCAATCCAACGCTCTTACCATAGTTATATGCCATCTCTTCCGAATCAGTAGCTCCGAGTGCCATCTCCTTCGGAAAAGGGGTCATTCCCTGCATACCGACACCCATCTCGTAATCTTGCTGGAAGATCAGCGGCATATAGGAAGCCTGCTGGTATTCTTCGACCGATTTTCTGACATACTCCACCCGGTCGGCATCGGGTATTCCGGTAAACAACTTCCAACCCATAAAGTAACCGCTCACCGGATACCGTTTGAAATAAGCTTCCAGCGAACCGTTCCCCAGCTCCAGTTCCAGTTTCCTGTCTGGAAGCATCAGCATGGTCTGCCCGATCTTTTCCCGCAGGCTCAACTGTTTCCAGGCAGTATCTTTCGGTTGCGAAAAGGCGGAAGCTACATATACCAGACTGAATAAACAAATGATTCGGATTTTCATGATAAACTATTTTCGATATTAGATTCTGTTGATTATTCTACGAGGCAAATGTATCTCCTTTACAACGGAACGGCCTTACACACTGGATTCATAAGTTAAGAACATCGTTACTTCTATATGACAGATGTTACATCATTGGGAACTACGTTACAGGGGAACTGAAAAAAGTAAAAAAAGTACCTTCCGACACTGTATATTAACATTCAGAAATCCGTTACTCTAAATAAATACCTATATATTTGGCGTGTTACTTTAATCAGAAATAAGAATGAAAACCATCATTACTCTACTTATCCTGTTACCCTTCATCCAACTATATGCACAAGAAAAGACCGCCTTGTTCAAGAATTATACCGTAAAAGACGGCCTATCGCAGAACACGGTCATCAGGACGTTGGAAGACAGCAAAGGCTACATCTGGTTCTGTACCCGTGACGGCCTGAACCGTTTCGACGGAACCGAATTTGAAGTCTACCGTGCCGACGGCTCGGAAAACTCACTTACCAGCAGCGACGTGACCACCATCACGGAAGTAGAGAACGGCGTGCTCTGGATCGGTTCGCATAAAGGGCTGACCCGGTACGACACCAATACCAAACGTTTCTACCAGTATTATAAAGAAGAAGGGGGCGGAAACAGTCTCTCCGACAACTGTATCAAACATATCTTATGTGACAAACGGAAAAGATTGTGGGTCGGAACGATCAGCGGACTCGATCTCTACAACTCCGAAACAGATGATTTCGAACGGATATCGGATGAAGGTTCCATCTTCTGGCTGATGCAACGGAAGAACGGGAACATCTGTTACCTGGTGAACAACACACTCTGTATTCTCGAACCGGAGTCGATGAAAACAAAGAAGTTCCACTTCGACAACGATGAAAAGCTGTTCTTCCTCTTCGAAGATTCGAACAACAAATTATGGGTCGGCATGTGGAGCTCCGGCCTCAAGTACTTCGAAGAAGAAACGGGAAGACTTATACAGGCTGACTTGTCGTGGACGGACGGTATCACATTCAACAACGAACAGGTTAACTACATCGTAGAAACTGAGGAGGACAATCTGATGCTGGCAACCCGCAATGGACTATTGGTGTACGACCAAAGTAAAAACAAACTGATCAACTGCTTCCGCAGCGAAGATGTAGGCGGTCTAAGCGAAAACACCATTATCTCCCTGTATAAGGACCTGTCCGAGAACATCTGGATCGGCACTTATGGCGGCGGTGTCAACTTGTACACGCCTTACAGCAACTTCTTCATCCCGTATTACCCGGCAAAGTACCTACAGAAAAATATCGGGAACATCAACTCCATCGTCGAATACAAAGGCGACCTGTGGATGGGCACCGACGGCGGACTGATCGTCTACGACCGGGAAGCCGGGACATACGAATATTGCCATTTCCAAATACCCAACTCGAAAACCAACCGGGAGATCAAATACATCCAGAAAGAGGGTGATAAATATCTTTGGATCAGCATCTACTACTGCGGATTATACCTGTACGACATGGAGAAAAGGCAGATCGTAAAAGAGATACCAGACTTCCCCTACAACCAGGTCAGACGTATCACCCGGACTGAAGACGGCATGTATTGGATCGCACTGGGTGTAGACAACCCGATCCTTTTATACGATATGGAAAAGAACACCCTGGCGGCCAGCTTCCCCGTCAAAGGGCGGAACAAGGATGTCTCCCTGATAAACGTACAGGATATATATGCCGAATCCGAATATATATGGATGGGCACCCGCGCCGAAGGACTGTACCGTTACAACGTGCAGACGCAGAAACTGGACCATTTCAGGAACGATAAAGAATCGCCCGACTGCCTCAACAGCAACCACGTCACCTGCATTTACAAAGACAAGAAAGGGAATCTGTGGATAGGTACTTTCGGCGGCGGACTAGCTCTGTACGACCGTATCAAAGAGACTTTCCGCACATTCGACCGGAAAGCGGGACTCGACAACGATGCGATCAGCAGTATCATGGAAGACGAGAAAGGATATCTCTGGATCACCACCCTGAAAGGCATCTCCCGTTTCAACCCGAAAAAGGAATCGTTCGACAACTGGGGATATAACAACGGCTACTCGCTGCTGGAAACAAACCTGCACTCCTGCCTGCGTTCGGGCGATAACCTATTCTATGTGGGAGGAAACAACTTGTTCCTCTCTTTCGACCCCACACAGCTGAGGGTGAACACACGGATCCCCCGCGTCATCATCTCGAAAGTGCTTATCTGGGCGGATAACTTCGGAGAAAAAGCAACCCGCACCTGGATAGAACCGCAAAACGACCGAATAGAACTGAAATACGACCAGACTTCGTTCACCATCCGTTATTCCGCCCTCAACTATGTCTACCCCGAAAGCAACTCGTTTGCCTATATTCTGGAGGGCTTCGACAAGAACTGGACCTACATCGGTAACGAACGGAGCGTGAACTACACCAATATCCCCCCCGGCGATTACATCTTCAGGGTCAAGGCCCGCAACAACGACGGTATCTGGAACAACGTAGGAGCTTCCCTGCATATCAAAGTTTTCCCTCCTTTTTGGAAGACCTGGTATGCTTATCTCTTCTACCTAGCCGTCTTCATTGCGATCATCATCCTCTTTATCCGTTATAAGACAAGAGAAGAAAGGCTGAAGATGGACCTGAGGATCAAGCAGATCGAAAAGACCAACATTGAGACAAGCCACCGGATAGGCGTGCAGATGTTCACCAACTTCTCGCATGAACTACGGACACCGCTCACGCTAATCATCGCCCCGCTGGACGAACTGCTGAGCAAGACAAACCTGTCCCCCGAACTGAAACGCCCGCTCGAACTGATCAACAAGAACGCCCAGCGCCTGCTTTGGCTGGTTAACCGCCTGATGGATTTCCGGAAACTGGAAGCGGGAAAGATGCATCTAAAGGCAGGACAGTACAAACTGGACGATTTCGTCAACGAGATGCTCTTATCTTTCCGCCCGCTGGCTGATAAGAAGAATATCCTGCTGGAATATAACAACACGGGGCGGGAAGCAAAGATATGGTTCGATTATATCCTACTGGAAAAAGTATTCTTCAATCTCTTGTCGAACGCCTTCAAGCACACACCCAAAGGAGGATACGTCATCATCAGCGCCAAAGAAATCGGAGAAGAGGAAATAGTACACACAGAGGAGCTGAAAGATTACCAACCCGTCGGCAATAATCCGAAGTTATTACTCGTCACCGTCGAAGATTCCGGCAAAGGCATCCCGCAGGAAATGCTTCCGAAAGTATTCGAAGCATTCTTCCAGGCGGGGGAGAACGACTATACCAGTGCCTACGGGACCGGTATCGGGTTAAGCCTGACAAAGAGCATCATAGAACTCCACCACGGCCACATCTGGGTGACCAGTGAAGAAAATAAAGGGACCCGCTTCTCGTTTGTCATCCCTCTGGGCAGGGAATTCCTAAAGGAAGATGAACTATTATCGAAGAACAAGGCGATCAAGGTAGAGCATGCCTACGACAAACCGCAGGTTGTTCTCGACGACTCGCCGGTGGAAGAAAACAAAATTCCTGCCCCTCGGAAACGTTACCACCTGGTGGTCATCGAGGACAATGCGGACGTGAGGAACTACCTTTGCGACATGCTGTGCAACGACTACAATATTACTGCCACCGAAGACTGCATGGAAGGTTGCGAAGTTGTGACCAAAGAGATGCCGGACCTGATCATCAGCGACATCATGACACCTCGGATGAACGGCATCGAGTTCTGCCAGAAGGTGAAAAGCAATATCGTCACCTCGCATATCCCGATCATACTGCTGACAGCCCGGGTTACCCTGTCACAGATCAAGGAGGGCTACGATTCGCTTGCCGACGATTACATCATGAAGCCATTCAACCCCGAACTGCTCAAGGTCAGGATAGCCAATCTCCTTGCCAACCGCCAAAAGCTGAGAGAACTGTATGCCCAAAAGATCGTAACCGGAAATTTCCCGACGGAAACGGTTTCTACGGAAGACAAGTTCATGGCAAAGGTTCTCGATTATATCCACAGCAACCTAGACAATACAGAGTTGTCTATCGACAAGTTCAGCGACGATATCGGCATGAGTCGCGTACAGCTTTACCGTAAAATCAAGGCTGTCACCGGCTCTTCGCCGAGCAAGCTGATCCTGGATATCCGTCTAAAAAAGGCTGCGGAGCTATTGTCCACCACCGACGATACAGTCACCGAAGTCTCTTACAAATGCGGTTTCAACGAAGTTTCCTACTTTGGAAAATGCTTTAAAGCAAACTATAATATCTCTCCTTCCGAATATGCCCGGAACTACAGATAAACCCATACCTGCCAGCCTTACGAGGGCCGGCAGGTTTCTTCGGGAACAGTAAGCCTCTGCATGCAAATAACTAAGTCCAAAGGATAGCATCACGGTATCTTCTGACGAAAGGGATACCGTATCAAAAAAGTTACATCAAAGTAACAAAACTCTTATAAAACCGGCTTTATGTAACCATTGTCATACATTTTGAACGACCAGTCCTACTATCCTCCCCCTTTTGTCACGTACTTTTGCCTCGTATCAAACAAACAACAACTTAATTCATTCCATTTATCAGCATGAAGATATTTTATCTGACAATACTGTTCGCCTACCTTTCCCTGGCAACCCTTCCGGCAAAAGGAAGAAAGGTTTACATATCGCCTTTACCCCGGACAGCGGTGCCCGACGGCTCCGTACAGGCTCCGTTCTCTACGATTGAGGAAGCTCTGTCTGCTTTATCTGCCGGGAAAGAAGAAAGTGCCGAACTGATTTTACTCGACGGCGATCATTTCCTGTCCGAAGGCATCCGGCTGTCTGGCAACACCTGTCCGGTCAAAGAACTGACCATTAAAGCCCTCAACTTACATAAAGCCGTCCTTCGTCTCGACAAACCGCTGGCAGGATACCTGAAACCGGTGACCGACGACCGGATCAGAAAACGGGTAAGGAAAGAAGCGGCAGACCGTATCCGGGAGATCGACCTGGAAGCACTCGGCATCCGGGTGGAAACTTTCCCCGAACGGTTCAAAGCCCGGGAGAATTTCCCGCAACTGATCTATCAGGAAGAACTGTTACCGCTTTCCCGTTATCCCAACGAAGGATATCTGTATATGAAAAAGGTTCTCGACAACTTCGGGAACGCAAAGAGAGGGGGTATCTTTGAATACGACGATCCCCGCCACGGCGCCTGGACGGAAGCACTTCCATCGGGTGTATGGTTCACCGGCTACTGGAGGATCCCATGGCAGGCATGGACCGTAAAGATACAGGAAATCGACACCGTCCGCTGTATCGTGACACAGGCGGTAGGCATCGAAACGGAAAATGGGAAAGATGTCGGTATATTCGGAGGCATCGGCTCGAAATACGACCGTCCTTCCGGCTCGGGAAAAGAGAACTATTATGTGGAGAACCTGATCGAAGAGATCGATCGCCCCGGAGAATGGTGTGTCGACTTCACTACCCATAAAATCTATTTTCTGCCCCCCGAATCTTTCGATGAAAGGCAACTGAGCCTGGTTTCACATCCGGCGACCTTGTTCGATATCACCGGAATGAAGAACCTGAAACTGGAAGGCATCGTACTGAAAAACCATCTGGGAGATGGCATCCGCATCGCGGAAGGGGAGAAGAATCTCATTGCCGGATGCAGTTTCCGGAATATTCTGGGAAACGCAGTCTCCATAACCGGAGGAAAGGAACACCGGGTACAAAGCTCCGATTTCAGCCATATCGGGCGGACCTGTATCGAGGTGTCGGGCGGTGACCGCCCATCCCTGCAAACCTGCGGTCATAGCATCGACAATAATTATTTCACCCGCTTCGGAGAGATACAGCAGAGTTATGCCCCTGCGGTAAAGGTCGGCTTCTACGAAACCGGAATAGGGGTTCACGAAGGGAATGCAGTCGGGATAAAGGTATCCCATAACCTCGTCCACAATGCTCCCCATGCCGCTTTCATTTATGGAGGAAACCTGAACGTCCTCGAATACAACGAGGTGTTCGATATTGCCCGGAAGACTGGTGATGTCGGAGCGTTCTATGCCCGCTGGGACTGGACTTCAAGAGGGAATGTGGTACGGAATAATTTCATCCACCATGTCCCCCGGGCAAATGCCATCTACGGGGATGACGGACATGCGGGCGATTCGATCTACAACAATGTCGTATATCGCGCTTTGGTCGGCACGATCATCGGCGGCGGACATTATAATTACATCAGCCACAACCTCTATGCCGGTTGTACTACAGCCGCCGTCAGCATCGACGCACGAGGCAAACAACGCAATTATAATGCCGGTAACCCGGACTTTGCCGACCTGTTCCGTCTCTTCAGGATACCGGAAGGAACCTGGGACAACCGCTTTCCCGGAATCAGCACTTTCCTGGAATGTCCTCATCTGGAACTCCCCCAGGAAAACGAAATAAGCGATAACATTTTCATCGACTGCAAGGAGGGCGTCCGGAAAGAAGGCCAAGAAGATGATTTCAGATATTCAAGGATAGGAAAAAACAACTGCTTACAACTTCCGGCACCGGACTTCGATGGAGTGATCTTACACAAGGACTTGAAACGAATACCCGAAGTGCAGCCAGACGAACGGTACGAACTGAAGAAATGTGGCTTGTATACCGATCACTACCGGACGGTGTTACCCGACAGAAAGCAATTACTGGATTCGATTGGGAAGCAGGAAGCCGGATTCGATTCGCTGAAAGACCAACAGACCACCAACCGGCACTTCTAAAGAAATAAGTTATTAATAGATATATATTCAAGTATTTATGAAGAAGATATTAGCATGTACCCTCCTGTTTCTGGCGGGAGTACAGGGATTGTTCTCCCAAAACAGGCAGAAAGAGACTTCACCCACAGTCATCATGGATATGGTCCATCATAACCCGGGCGAGGCTTTTACGAAAACCCAATTCAACGCCCCGTCCACGCTGGTGGACTACCATTTCAACGCGCAAGTCATTAACGAGTTCCAGTCGGTACATTGTGCCGTCACCTACGAGTCGCTGAATCCGGCGATCTTCCCGGCAGGCTCTCCAGAAAGAAAGTGGGTCGACTCGCTGGCAACGCGCATCGACCGGAAAATCGAAGAGATACATAAGCACCATCTGAAAGCCTACTATTTCACCGACATCATCGTCCTTCCCCAAAAACTGGTGGAGATATACAAAGACGAAATCTGTGATGCCGCCGGACGGGTAGACTTCAGGCGTCCGAAGACACAGGAGATACACCGTATCATGTTACGAGAGATATTCGACCGGTTCCCAACCCTCGACGGGCTGGTGATCCGTGTTGGCGAAACTTATCTGCACAATATCCCTTACCATACCGGCAACAATCCTATACCCCGCGACGAGAAATCGTGGGACCATAACTTCTCGTACAAAAGCGACGGAGGAGAAAAGATACACCGCGACCTGATCAACCTGCTGCGCGACGAGGTTTGTGTAAAATATAATAAGAAGCTGTTCTATCGTACCTGGGACTTCGGCTACTTCCATACCAATCCCGAATATTACCTAAACGTAACCGATTACGTCCCCATCCACCCGAACCTTTATTTCTGCATCAAGTATGTGCAGGGCGATTATCACCGTACTTATAAATTCAATCCGACGCTGGGAATCGGGCAGCACAAGCAGGTGGTAGAGATACAGTGCCAGCGGGAGTACGAGGGGAAAGGGGCTTATCCCAACTATATAGCCGACGGACTGATCAACGGATTCGAGGAACTGAAGAAAGATACAGTCGTCCATAGCCTCCGTCAGTTGAAGGAAACGCCCAACTATGCCGGTATCTGGACCTGGTCGCGCGGCGGCGGATGGGTCGGACCTTATATCAGCAACGAGCTATGGTGTGATGTCAATACATTCGTTCTGGCGGAGTGGGCGAATCATCCGGAACTGGACGAGAAAGAGATTTTCGCTCGGTATGCCGCGTCAAAAGGCTTCCAAGGAGAAGATATAGAACGTTTCCACCGGATATGCCTGCTATCGGCAGACGCGATCGTCAGGGGACGTGCTTCCCTGGTACAGCCCATCAATGTCTGGTGGACACGCGACCAGTTCATCGGGGGAGAAAAGGAACTGGAGAAGGATTTCAGGCAGATTGTCGAAAAGAAGCTGGTGGATGCCGTCCTTGCCGAGAAAGCCGAAAGTGTAAAGATATGGGAACAGATCAACGCAATTGCAGGAGCGATTGGGAGCGGAGACAAACCGGTTGCCGATTATATCCGGACATCTTCCCGATACGGTCTGCTGCTGTATTCCATTTACGAACAAGGATGGATCATTTTGCTAAAAGGTTATGAAGGAGAGATGACAGGCCATTTCAACAAGCCATTGATCAGAAAAGCGATAAAAAGATATGACAAGCTATGGAAAGATTACCGGAAGCTGAAAGAAACGAAAGCGGACTGTGCGACACTTTACCTGCCGTATGGTTTCAACTTCAGCTTGCCTCCTGCTTATCACGATGAAAATGGAATAAAGAAAACCGTCGACAAATACAGGAACTTATAAAAAAAGGGACTGTCCAAAAAGTCATTCTTTCGTCCTTGAGAATTGAATATTTGAAATCAATCTCAGATAGGTATCCGAAATACTTTTTAGACAACCCCTTTTTTCAATGAAGCACCGCAGGAACCAAACAACGTAAGTTATTTTTCCACCACCAGCCAGGTATTTCCGCGGGCAGGAATAGTCACCTTGATGTCTACCGTATAGTCTCTGTTCAGCTTATAGGTAACCGGAGCGTTCTCTTTCTCCCTAATCTTCGCTACATCGGAGATACCGGTGTAATAAAGCGGAAGCCGGATCGTACGAGTGATCGCCTTGTCGGTCGGGTTAAACAATAGGGCAAAACCTTTCTCCTTCCCTTCCGGATCGACATGCATGAAACCGTCCCAGTCGCGTCCGTCGGCACGGCGCAGATGGATCAGTTCGCTGTTCAGGATAGTCCGGTATTTCTTGTACCAGTCGATCACCTCTACTACGGCTGCTTTCGTTTCCGGTGTATCATACAGACGCGGACCGCGGTAACAAGCCTGTACCCCCGCACCGTAATTCTGGATCATGTGCGCCTTATAGTCAGGGATATGATCTTTCAAAGGTTCGAGCGTAGCGGCAGCCCCACCGCCATGATATTGGGTAAGCGGAACGAATGTCCAGCACATACCCGGCAGGCGCTCCCACAAGCCATCGTACATCACCTGGCGTCCCAACACCAACTGCCGTTCGCGGGGAAGCGACCAGTTTACTTCACGGTAACCGATACCGACTTTCGTACCACCGTTCAACATATAACCGAAATCGGGTATATTGGTATAAATGCCATTCTCACACATCCATTGGTACAGATTCACAATCTGCTGGCGTTGTTTCCACTGGGAGTCTTTCAAACCCTTATGATGGGCATGGCTGGTCGAAGCACAGACATTACCCGGATACGAGCCGTCGTTCTCAAAAACTGTCATTCCTGTCTTCTCGTAGAAAGAACGTATCTTGCGGAAATAATCGTATCCCCATTCACTGGACAGGCAAGGAGAGCTACCGAAGATCATACCGCCGCGCTTTCCTGTTTCGGGATTGATCACGTCGACCTCATCGCTGATCCAGCGGCTGGACAACAGGGAATAACCGCCCAGTTCAATACCCTTGGAGTTGGCATATTCGGTGAACTCCTTGAATTTGGCGATATTCGCTTCACTCTCATCCTCCATATTCAGTCCCGAACCGAAGCTGAGGATTACCATCTCATAACCGGTTTCAGCACACTGGTCGATAGCCGTCTTCACCACTTTCGGATCGGAAGATACACAATGCAGGAAGATCGGATTTTCAGTCGTCCACGGGGCGATCTTACGGTACATCCGCTTCAGGAAAAGCCCTTTCCGGTCACGGTCATCGCTGTCGAAAGGCATCAGCCAGGTACGGAAGCTACTGAACTTAGCACCGTCGGGGATATCTTCGTCCGGCCCCATGGGCAGTTTTACCTCCAGCAGGCAAGGAGTAAGCAACGGATAATTACATTGTGAAGTATAGCGTGGATCAGTATTCCAGAATTCCGTGCGGTCGGCCTCCCGTTCGGTAAAGCCGAGAAACGCCCAGTCGCTCTCGACATGGATATTCGGTTTCAGGAACTGCTCCGGTCTTTTGGCTTCCACCGGTGATTCCGGTTCTGCCATCGCCAGTTGCTCCAGGGTAAATTCATCCAGCGTGATTCCCATACCGCTCTTATTCTCGATCTCCATCCATTTACTGATACAGGGAATACCGTCATAGAGGGCATAATTCAGTTTCACCTTCACACCTTTCAGGTAACCCGGTCCTTCCAGATAGAAAGAAAGTACCTTCCCTGTCGTTTCGCCCGGCTTCACCAGCGACCAGCGTTTGTTCGCCCAGTCGATACGGGGAGACAGTTCAGTAATATCGAACCCGGTCACACGGAACGAATTCGGAAGGATCGTCAGACTGTCGACCCATTTATATTGCGTATAGCCATACTCAAACTGCCCGTCGAGGCCGCCAAGTGTATACACTTTATCATCGATTTTCAGAACACCTTCGTTACTGACGGCACGCAGCATACTTTCCCCTGTCATCTGGTTAACCAGGTCGACGGTCGCCAGGTTCGGATAGATACGGAAGATACGGCTTACCAATCCATTGGAAAGGACAATATCTTTGCCATTATGCGTCTGATACACGCCAGCCTTCACCCCTTTGGCATCGAGCAGCCAGTCCGACTCCGGACGCGCCACCGGCAAATCGATGGCAGGCAGAGCAGCAACCTTACTGCGCAACGCCCTTTCCACCTCAGCAGGCATTGTCTCGATAGCCCCTTTATAATCGGCATTCACCAGCGAAGGCTTGATCTCGTTATAAGAAAAAACAGGTTCGATCCAATCGGCATGATCACCGCTTACACCGTCGCCTCCATCTTCAACGACCAGTTCCAGTACGTCGATCCCTGAAACATCGAGCGACACCTCACGAGCTTTCTCACCTCCGCGGACCATGCCACTGTTATACAACTCCTTTCCGTCACCCACCAGGCGAAAGACAACGCTTCCCTTATCAAAGGAGCCATCACCGGCACCTACTCCGACAAACTGCTTCTTTCCTCCGGTACCGTCGGTCCGATAAAACAGCATCGTTCCGTCCGTCATCGGTATCTTACTGAAATCTTCTTTTTTATAATCCAGCGAACGGTCGTTCACACCCACCTTGCAGGTAAACAACCCGGTATTCTTCCGCAGGCTCAGCTTGATCTTGCTGTTTGCCTGTACGCCTACCCCTTGTCCGAAATGCTCACCGCCTACCGTCAGTTTCTCACCGGTAACAGCTGCGTTCTTCATCGGCGAACCATACTGCTGGTAGGCCAGGGATAAATCCATATCCGGCAGGGATATTTTATTCTGGGCACTGATATCCCAGCTTGAAAAGAAAAATCCTCCCATAAGGAGAAATAAAGAGATCGTCTTTTTCATGTTAGTCAGAAATTAGAATATATATAAGTCCCCAAAGATACTTAAAACATCTCCGGAGACCGCATTAGTAATATACAACATCAAATCATCGCCTATTTTCCCCAGGCCTT
The DNA here is from genome assembly GCF_003635445.1 of Parabacteroides sp. AF17-3. Taxonomy (NCBI): domain Bacteria; kingdom Pseudomonadati; phylum Bacteroidota; class Bacteroidia; order Bacteroidales; family Tannerellaceae; genus Parabacteroides; species Parabacteroides sp. AF17-3. The sequence goes on from NZ_QTMM01000001.1 coordinate 36,010, forward strand.
ATTCGGGGTATCCCCCATCCATAACTCCAACAAGCCTCCGTCCGAAAAGACTGCATGAGGTATCCGGAAAGAGTTGTATTCTTTTCCGTTAAGTCGTGCACGCTGGATATAACAATTGGCTGTCGAGTTATTGTAAGTCTTTATTTTAAAGGTTTTCCCCTTGTAATAATCAGTATCCAGCGAAATAGTCACCTCGTCGAACACCGGACTTGTTATATCGTATTGCGGATCACGGGAAGAACCGCCGTCCAAGGCAAACAACCCGATCGCCATCAATGAGCTCACGCCGCCCATCTGCCCCTGGTCCTCATCATGCCCGCCATATCCCCTGTCGGGAGTAACCGCCCCATAAGCCTGTTCCTTCACCCGGCGCACCCAGTATTGAGTCAGCCAGGGTTTCCCGGCATGCGAAAAGACATGTGCATTCGAACAGCCGGGCTGATTCGCATAACTGACATAACCACTGCCGTATCCATAGACAAAATCTGTTGACTCCGACTGCTTAAAAGCAAAATCCAACTTACTGCAAAGACTGTCATTTCCTCCCATCAACCTTGCCAACACAGGGATATCGTGCGAAAGTCCGAACGTCGCCTGCCAAGCGTTGGCCTCTACATATCCGTTACCGCTCAACGGATCGGTATGTCCCCATTCACCGTTTGCCTTCTTCGGCAGGATCAGTCCCAGTTCTTTATTAAAAGAAGCAGGCCAGCCTGTAGCCCGTTTATGGAAATAGTAATAATCGCTTTTCTTTCCCATTTTAGCTGCCATTTCAGCCAAAGCCCAATCTTCAAACGCCCACTGGATGGTCAGCCCGGCATTACCGGGACAATATCCGTTACGAACATAAAAATCCAACTCCTTATCCATTCCCAAGGCCAGCATTCCTCCTTTGGAATGATTCCGTTTCATCGCCTTGAACGCTTTTTGCTGATCCCACTTCCTGGTCAGTCCTTTTTGGAAAGCACTCGTGATAAGTGAAGTTGCCGGACATCCCGTCATGATATACGAATAACCACCGGCACAAGGTCCGCGGGGAAGCAGATTTCCATTCACATCGTATTCCAGCAAAGAAGCCGCAAAATCATCCAATACCGAAGGATAAGCCAATCCCCAGAGCGTATTCAGGTTCCATTGTGTCAACCAAAACGCATCGGAGTTATACATATGATGTTTCACCTTCCCTTCCCGGTCCTTAGCCAGTTGCCTTACATGGAAACGAATATTTTTCGTCTGTGCCCCTACCCGGGTACCATCCGTATAATCCGGATATTCACCGTTATAATCATCCAGCTTATGCCTTCCCAGTAAAGAATGCCACAAATCGGTATAGAACTTCATTTGTTGGTCATGGCTTCCTCCTTTCACATCGATCCGTCCCAACCATTCATTCCATTCCTGCTGTGACTCCTGCCGTACCCGGTTAAAATCCCAGTGGCTGCAATCCTGCTCCAGGTTCTCCCAGGCATTGTCCGTACTGACATAAGAGATAGCCACCTTCATCAGTACCTGTTCGCCCGGTTGTACCTGATAATTCGCTTTCACACCTGAAGTGGGAGCATCATGATAACTCATTCCCTGGTTTCTCGGAATACTTTCTCCGGCTCCCTGCAACTCGCTGATATCTTTGAACTGCTCCGATCCGACCCAGCCGTCCAACGACTTGAAAGGAGTATCGAATGTAACGGCAAAATAAATCCTGACCACATCGGGACCGCCCCACAAGCGTCCGGTCGTATCGAAATAGCCTTCCACACCTTCATTTCCCTTTTTATAAACATGGGCATTTACCATTGTCGAAGTGCCGACATAACCACCCAGGTTCAGCAAAATATCAGCCGGATTTTCCTCCGTATACGTAAACCGGTAGAAGCTGACGCGATCGGTAGCTGTCTGCTCCACCCACATTTTATAAGTATCCAGAAACAACCTGTGATAACCCGGTTGTACAATCTCTCCCTGATGCAGGAAAGAAGATTTCCAGGACTGTTCTCCTCCCGTCGGGTCCACCTCGCCCGTCACCGGCATCACCGTCAACCCGGACAGCATCCAGCAATGGATCTGCGGGAACCCCAGCACTTCCGTCGAATTATAATTATACCCGCCTCCATACTGATTCTTGTTTCTTGTCAGAGGCGCCGCCCCTATCATCCCATAAGGTTGGTTCCCTGTGATAAAGAAAAAATACCGTCCGCGGGCAGTCTCGATATAAGGATTTACCCAGGATACATGATCCGTATAATCATCGGGAGAAGGAAACACCTCGATCTCCGAAAGCCCTACCTGCGTACCGGCGGCATCAGTCACCTCGAACCGTACCCACTCGACCTTCCGCGACTCAAACTCAATCTCTTTGGGAGTCCCGTCATTAGCCATTCCCCAGACATTGATCGTACTACCATCACTGAAATGCAATACGCCTCCGGCTACATGTGCCTCCATGGCCGGACGGTCATACAGAATAATTTTATTGATATTCACGGGGCGTTCCCAGTCCAACTGTATCCAGGGATAATCGATCTGTCCCCAGAAAGTCTCCGTACTTTTAGATACCCATTCCCCTTTTCCCGGTACCCGTATCAGGCCATCGGTCACCTTTGCCGCATCGTGACCGGCATCAATCGAAGAGGAAGCCGATACACGGGCTTGCGGGGCAATATTATAAGGCGTAGCCCAACTAATAGCCGGATAACTCCCCAGCAACATCAACAAAAAGGAGAATAAATTTATTATTTTCTTCATATGGAAGCACTTTATAATCCAATACAAATATAAGTCGTTATCGCCTTAAAATCAACAAAATACACGTTTATTTTCGAAGAAAATTATTGTCCTGTAAGGCTTGGGACACCCTGTGGGACAACAAACTAAACAATAAGCTTATTCCCCTACCTCTTATGAATAAGCCCATTAACTCATCCTTCAAAACAACTCCGATAACATCACTGGGACAACCGCATGGACACCCTCTTAAATATATAAATAATAATATATATAAAACTGTTTTTTTAATTTGAAAAAAGCAACACTACTGTGCCAACCAACTTGACACTATAGTGCTACTTACCAAAGCACTATAGTCATACAACCAATAGGACTATAGTTTGACCAAAAAACCCCCATTTCATCGAGGATTTTTCTTATTTTATGACGAAATCCGTACCTGTTGAGACCTGTATTTAATACCTGCTAATACGAGCCACGAAGCCACCGCCCGACATCAATTCTTCTTTAAGCCGCTGGCCGGAACGAACTTTACTATCCTTAACCTCAATCAACTTCCGGTTTCCGGGAGTATCCGATGCTATTTCCATCTTATATTTTCCTTTAGGCAGGAAATCCAGTTTTATATCGAGCATTTTCGGTTCTTCCCCGTTGAGCACCGTCAGATACCACACATCTCCTTTTCTACGTGCCAAAGCAGCCAGTTTCCCGATCTCGCTTTCGGGCAATACAACCGTTTCATCCCAGGTTACAGGGACACTTTCTATAAACGAGCGACCCGGTGACGACAACATGTCTTCCATATCCGCTGCAAAGATCAACATCGGCGAAGTAAACATATAGATAGACGACAACTGATGCGCGAAAGTCACCGAAGGATGACAAAAAGCACGGAAATTCATCGGCGTATAATCGGCCGGACCGACTAGCCAACGGGTAAAAGGCAATACGGTATTATGATACGGCCAAGGTGGTCCGGGAGCCCAGCTATTTTCGCCACCGACACATTCCAAGCCTCTTACAGCCTCTTTTGCCAGTAGATTCGGGTAGGTATACGAATCTCCGGTAGGTTTATTTACACCGTGGAAGATCACCATCAGCTTTTCTTTGACGGCATCCTTCAATATGTTTTCCATCAGGTTTACCGTAAAAGCATTCTCGGTATGAAAAAAGTCTATCTTTAATCCTTTTACACCCACTTCGGCGCATTTCTTCATAAAGCCTGCACGTTCAGCCGGATCGACCAAACCTATATCCGACTTGTTGCCAAATCTGGGAGATGAGGCTCTCCATACCCAGATATCTACATTCTTCTCACGGGCATAATCGACCAACTCTTTCAGCATCTCCCATTTTGTCCGGCCGTTAGCCTCTTTCTCTGTCTGCTGCCACAATTCCCAGCCATCATCCACTACGACCGACTCTATACCTAATTCGGCACATCCATCCACATATTTCTTATGGTTGGCTATGCTCAAACGGTCGTTACCTTCCACCAACCACGTGAATGTAGCCCTACCAGGCTTAATCCAATCCGTTTTCGCACCGTCAGGGAAAAGCGTTTTATCAGGTTGGTCGGATACCTGGGCTATAATCCGGTTATTCACCAGACCGTTCAAATCTTTTGCCAGCATAAGGACACGCCAGGGAGTAACAATTTCCCGGCTCCCCTCTTTCGGAGACACGATCCACGGTATATCACGCACTTCTTCATGCCAGTATTTCGTAGGCGGAAGGCCGGTAACTATCCCTGTTTCCACATGTCCCTTATTCTCCACATATCCGAACCGGACACAGTTCGGAGCCGTCCCCAGCAAGACAGCTCCATGATAATTAAACAGATTTGCTTCCGTTATCGCCGCATAAATCCCATTCGGCAGACGAAAGGTCGCAGGCGGAGCCAGCAATTCACCTTCTATATGATCGGTCTCCCGTTCCTGATATTCTTGTAGCCAGCCATATTGGAAAGGGCCACTGGCATACCAGGCTTTAGTTTGCGATGGAAAGATAAATGAGGTCTCTTCCCCATAAATACATACAGGTCCATCTGCCGGAACGCGGTAACGCAGGGCAATCCCGTCAGGAAATATCCAGGCATCCAAAAAGAAACGGCTACCATCGACTTGTTGGAACTCATAGACCAGGGTATTGTTCTCCTTTTTCTCCTTGCTCAACTGTTGAGCATCTTTTCCTAACAAACGGTGATCAACATTCAAACCTAAAGGTGCTTTCCGGATAACTGAATTTTCCTCATAAGAGACATCCAGCACCAATTGTTTATCGGCGTTCGCCTCTATTTTCAACTTTACCGGGGTAGCACCGGTAACAGCGTCTACCGCCTCTCCTTTCGCCACCAGACTTATATTCAACAAGAACAGAGTTATGGCTAAAAACTTCGTTATACGATTATTCATCTTAAGTTATATTAGACTTCAAAACATTGAAATGGTAAAAATAAGAAACAAATCCAATAGGTACTTTTATAAAATACGGGTATTATTTTGCAAAATCCGAGATTAAGGAAAGAAAACTATCCGCACCTCATAAAGATAGCGGATGCGATTAAATAAGCAACGGAAATGATAGAATATTCTGTTTTCTTGTGTTTTACTAAAAAAATTATCCTTACTTTGCCATGACAAATTAACCACTATAAAGAGAGGTTCCGCACGTCTTCAAAAAATCAGTCCTGCGAAAGACTTCGGCAGGACTGAACTTTTCAACTAGATTACAACTGTAACCACAGCCTTCGGGGCAATTATCAATTCCGATAATTTATGTTCTCCCGTATATTCCAGATTTTTATCCATATCAGTAACATACATTTTCCCTTTGGTTGAATTACCACATCTAATCTTCACTTCTTTCTGCTTATCCTCATAATTGATAAAGACCAACACTACCTTTTCCCCATCCGTATAAGCAGAACTCATTAACGAAGTTGCCGCCTCCAGTTCAGAAATTTCCGGTTTTCTATCCAACGAAATCCTCCACATCCCCGGACGAATAAACAGACTAAAATTACCTGTCGCCCACAGCATCTTCGTAGGACTTACAATTCCGTCATATTTCAAACTTTCGGCTGTTGAATGCTCTTTAGGCTTCAACTGGATAGGAACATCTTCACCCAAAGAAACAGCAGTCCACCACTGCCATGCCGATGCATTGGCTACCGCCAAATCAGTATGGATAATCCGTGCAACATATAATCCAAGATTCAGACTTTTGGCAGGGGAAGGTTCACCGGATATTTCATCATTTTTCTCCAAAATACAATATTCCGAAGCCCAGAACTTAGTACCATTATCAGCCGCCGACAGAGCCCCACGTATTTTCTGTCTCAATCCAACCAATGTTTTCGCCGGGTAAGCACTCCAATAATCATGGGCAGAAACACAATTATACACATTGGGCATCCCCATAATATTGTACTGTCCTTTACGAGTAAAAAACTCTTCTATGATATTATCCGGCATTGCCAGACTGGTGTCGCAGTCGAACAAATACTTCATATCAGCCGCCTCTCCAAACACAATTTTCGATGAAACGCCATGTCTGGTTAATGCTTTATCCAATTCTTCGACAAGCATATAAGCATCTTGATTGGTTGCAAAACTACCTTCCTGCCACTTATTTTCTCCCCAATCAATCTGAGGTTCATTTATAGGACTTATATACCTGACATTAAAACCTTCATCAATGAAATGCCTGGTTGTTAACGCCAGAAAATGGGCAAAATCATCGAATTTGTCATGCTGCAAATTAATCCTCTTCTTATCCGACGCCAATGTCGAACCACTTCGCGTCATAAAATAAGGAGCCGAATTGGTAAAAAACAGAAAGTCATCGACCCCTCTTTCTTTTGCCGCCTTCATAAACCACTGCTGTCCGGCCTGCTTACTAAAATCATACGAGCCATCCGGTGATAAAAAACACTCTGTACGATTCCAGGTGCTCGTGACTTCTTTATTTTCCCGATTTTCAAAACTCCCGGCACCAATATTCACTCTCCAGTTACTCAGACCTATACCAATCGGATTTCCGTTGGTATCCATCTTCGTACTAAAAAGTAAGTCAGCAATCCTTTCGCGTTCTTCCACCGGCCAATACCGACCGACAAAAGCGATCCTCCAGGCATCCGATGCCCCGAAATTATCGATCACCTGATATTTTATATCTTTCCTTACCTGAAACATCACCGGTTTCTCTTTCTTTTGCGTAACTCCGGCAAAAAGATTCGGAATAATACAGGCAGAAAGAAACAACAAACCTAGATATCTTTTTAATAATCCATATACCATAATCATTCCTTTTATTCAAAATTTGTTTGAACCAGATTCGGATTTCGGTCTAGTTCCGATTGTGGTATAGGAAGATAAGTATTTTTGAAGGAACGTATTTCCAATACGACTTTATTCTCCTCTCCAGTTTTGATAACAGCCCGTTCTTCCTGAGGAATATTCGTATCCATAATGACTGTACCATAGTTGGTTGCATAAATAGGTCCGTTAAGTACTTCTTTTGCAATACCCCATCGTATGATATCACTACGTCTTAATCCTTCGAATGCAAACTCAACGCGTCTCTCACGCCTTAACAACTCACGCAAGGTTGCCTGTGTCGAATATTTATTTCTATCTACCATCGGCATCCCGGCACGTTTCCGCACCTCATCCATCAAATTGCAGGCTTCATCAAGATCTCTGTTGAGCTCGATCAATGCTTCTGCCTTTGATAAAAGCACCTCGGCATAACGAAAAACAATAAAATCGAGTCCTGTATTGTTGATATCCGAATATTGCGTAAGAGGCGACATATATTTACAGCATGTATATCCCGATTGTGAAGCATTACGTGAATCATTTGCATTATCCTTGTTCGGTTTCCCGTCTATAGTCCTATCGAGTGTATTATATATTCTGTAAACGCCGTTAGGATTCACCCAATCTGCTCCGGAGTACAAAACTGTTGCATAAAAACGGGGATCTCTATTCTTATAAGGATGAACCGGGTCATATTCTCCGTTTTTTTCAGCTTCTTCGATCGTCAGACCGGAAGATGTTTCATAAGCGTCGACCAAGCTTTGTATAGGAACAAATGCCGACCATCCCCCGTCGTTCGCATTACAAAATTCAATAATTGTCTGATTCTTATAATCATTCTCCACCTTTTTAGCAGCCAGGATAATCTCGCAATTATCTTCATTCGCTTCTTTAAACAAATCAGCATAAGGAGTCGTTCCGGCAGTAAACAAATTATAAACCCCCAGTTTCTCTATTTCATCGGCTGCTGCAATCGCTTCTTCATACTGCTTGTAATACAAACACATTCTCATTTTAAGTGCCAATGCCGCCCCTCTTGTGATACGACCAGACTCTTTAGGTGTAACATCCAAGTTTCCATCTGCCGAAAGCTCATTCAATTCATCCAATATAAATTTAACTATATCAGTTTCGGGCGATGCCGGTATTTTGGATTCTTCCAATGTAGATATAACTTCTGTTACCAAAGGAATATCTCCATAGGCTGTCGCCATCATATAATATCTCCAGGCACGAAGAAAGCGAACCTCATTCCTCAGTTGTTTCAGCCTGTTCGGATCTTTAAACGGAACTTCGGTGTTTTCGGTAAGAGCCAAGAAATTATTACAACGAGTGATCAAAGTATAATCAAACCATCCGATTCCTGGATTTGAATGCGTCGCTTTTCCGTTGGCATAAGCAGACCAATTCGTATTGATGGCACAATAGCCATTATCACTAAACACATCATTATAAACAGTAAAAGTCTGATCCACATAGCCATCATAACAACCGACCACTAACATTTCAATATCTTTTTCTGTTTTCGGGAAAGTAGCAGTCGATAAAGAATCTTTAGGTGCACGATCCAGAGAACAAGAAGTAACCAGAATACCTATAATGAATAAAAATAATATCTTTTTCATACGATTAATCTTTATAAAGTGATAGAAATTCCAACCGAATTAGTTGTTATATGCGGATAATATGCTCCCCAACCGCTCGGAGCCTCAGGATCGATTCCTTCCGGACATTTTTTTATTGTCAGCAGATTTTGTCCGCTGTAATAAATACGGACAGAAGTTATCTTCATATTAGTACACCATGTCTTAGGGAATGTAAAGCCTACCTGTACATCCTTCAATCTCAGATAATTCGTATTGACCAGCCAGAAATCAGAAGTTGTCACTTCCGGCATATTATAAGTTCTGAATTTGGATGCACGCGGCATTTTATTCGTCGGATTTTCAGGAGTCCACCTATCCAACCACAACTTAGAAGGATGACCTGAATCACCGTTAAATTCACCGTACATTTCATCCGTAAAATAACGGGCAACGCCTGCCGCCCCTTGGAAGAATAAAGAGGCATCAAATAACTTCCATTTAGCCCCCAGATTAATACCAAATGTAAACTTAGGATTTTCTGAGTTCAGAATAATCTTATCCTTTTCATCGATGACATTATCCTTATTCCTATCAACCAGCTTAATGTCTCCTGGTATCAGACGTGCATTGTCAATCATCGTATATTTAGGAGCCTTATCTATCTCTTCCTGACTCTGGAAAATTCCGTCAGACTGGTAACCGTAGAATGCCTGATACGGGCGACCAACCATTGTTATGGTGCGGCTACCTTTCTGGTCGTCGAGGTCTCCCAGTGACAATACTTTGTTTTTATTATAGGCAAAATTCACACCGGCATTAAAAGCCACCTGACTAATCTGCTTATTATAATTCAGAGAGGCCTCAATACCTTTATTGCTCATCTCACCGATATTGTCATAATATCCTCCGTAACCAAAGGTAGTAGGAACATTAACCTGCATCAAAATACCCGTCGTTTTACGATTATACCAATCAAGAGTCATCGACAACGAATTCAGTACAGTCATATCCAAACCAACTCCCCAGGTATAGGTTGTCTCCCATGACAAGTCATTTATTTTATTATTTGTCTGTGCTGCTCCAGTATTGATTACATTACCAAAAGGATATTTAGGAGATGTAGAATATGTATTAATATACGGATAATAATCATTCGGAATTTCCTGATTTCCTAATACACCCCAGGAAGCTCTGACTTTCATATCATCAACAAAAGTACGTGTACCAGCCATAAAATCCTCATTAGATAAACGCCAGGCTCCGGAGAAAGAAGGGAACCATCCCCATCTATATCCTTTAGCAAAACGGGAAGAACCATCCCCTCTGATATTACCTTCGAACAAATATTTATTATCAAAATTATATTTAGCTCTTGCAAAGAATGAATTCATGGCAAGTTCACGGGTATATCCGCTATTAGTCATTCCGACAACCGAACCTCCGTTCAGGTCGGTTACATCCGAAGAAGGAAAGTCTTTCCTGTAGGCTTTCGTTTCCTTGTATTTATACAATTCCGAATGGAAACCAGCCAATAGATTAACCGTATGCTTTTCTATAAATGTCTTATCGTAAGTCAACATAGCATCTGCTTGTGTACGGTTATTCGTATAATAAGATTGTGTATACTGGGTAGGTCCGTCATATTTGGCTTCATTATATTGAATTTCTTTTCTATATAAATTATAATCCTGATTTTGTACATAATATGAACCGTTCACTCTGGCTACCAATCCATCCAGAATATCATAAGAAAATTCCGCAAAAGCTGTAATATAGTCATTCTGTCTTTCACCTTTTGCCCCCGAATCCTGGAAAGCAATCGGGTTACCATCACTGATTGTTCCATATGTACCATCTTCATTCTTATAGGGAACCATCGGAGATATTCTATTTACTTGGCGGTAAGTCTGTTCGCTTGTTCCCGAATCCCAGGATATCGGATTTGTAGGCTCCTGAATCAAAGAATTGACATAATCCAGATTTATTTTGGATTTTAACCGCTCTGTAATTTTCATATCCAAGTTTACACGCAGGTTGAACTGCCTGCTTGCTGCATTTTTCACTATACCTTCCTGTTTAGAATATCCCAGCGAAGTACGGTAATTTACCCATTCGGTACCTCCACCGACACTTACATTATGCCGGTTGGTAAATCCGGAACCCACAAAGAAAAGTTTATTCCAATCTGTATTTGGATGTCCGTACGGATCGGTTCCATTTGCATACAAGTCGATATCGGTCTGAGAATAAGGCATACGCTTTGTAGCCTGTTCCGGGGTAGCACCTTCGGATATAGCACCCCAATATTCTGCTTCATTAGTCAACTGAGCTAATTCTGCCGAACTGGTACGCGGCATCAATTCCGAAGGGGAAGACCACCCGAAAAGAGCGTTGTAATTGATCTTGGGAGCCCCCTGTTTTCCCCGCTTCGTGGTAATAAGAATTACCCCGTTAGCAGCTTTAGAGCCATATATAGCAGCTGAAGCAGCATCCTTCAAGACAGATATACTTTCGATATCCTGTGTATCCACTATATTCATATCTCCTTCGATACCATCAATCAATACCATCGGTGTCGATACATTGAAAGAGCCGACACCACGAATAAGTATTTTGCCGGCATCCATACCCGGTTGTCCTCCACTATTTGTAATAGTCATACCCGGAACCAGGCCCTGTAATCCCTGAGAGACATTGGATATTGCACGATTAGCCAAAGATTCTGAATTTACGGTAGCCACCGATCCTGTCAGGTTTACTTTTTTCTGGCTGCCGTATCCGACAACGACTACCTCATCCAACGCCTGAGTATCTTCCTCCAAAATGACAGTCAATACTGTATTGTTCCCCACTTTTACTTCTTTAGGACGATAACCTATATAAGAAATCTCAAGAGTCGAACCTTCCGGCACTTCTATATCAAAATTACCATCCAGATCAGAAATTACTCCATTTACGGTTCCTATCTGAACAATATTTGCTCCTATAACAGGTTCGCCATTCGCATCTGTTACGGAACCTTTCACTGACTTATTTTTACCTGTACTCGTATTTTGAGGCTCAGACTCGGCAAGAACTACCTGAGTATCCCCTTTTATAGTATAAGAAACAGGAATCTGCCCCACAATCTGTCCCATCACGGCTTCAATACCCTGATCGTTCACTTCAACGGTAATCGGAGTAGTCATACCAGGAAGTCCTTTCTTATAGAAAAAGCGGTATTTGCTCACCTTTTCAATTTGCTTCACCACTTCCGAAGCGGGTTTGTCTTTGATATGTATGGTTATCTGAGCGTGAATCTCCAGCAACGGAAAGGTTAACAAGATTGTCAGAAAAACCATCTGTTTAAATAAATGCTTCATGTTACTCATTTTTCTTTTAATTAGAAATAAGATGTAGATAAAATAAATGTTTGTAACTTTGTAAGCAGAAGAGTCCCGTTAACAACGGCCGGTCTCCTACATCGGCTGTATCAACATAAGGGATATCTGCAAAAACAGTAATGAGGAGGTAGCTCGAAAGAGTTACCTCTTTTTGTTAATTTTTTATTCCTTTCTCATAGGCGTTGTATTAGATTAGACATATTCGTTTTATTTTTCCGTACGGTTAACTCCTGCTAAGGAACCCTCTTTCTCAAAAATACGGTATCTCCTTTATTTTCATATACAACCGGAGTTGTCAGGTTAATAATGTCGATAAAGTTTTCAAGGTTGTTATTTCGAATGGTTCCTATGTAACATACTTTTTTCAAAGATTCGTCTTCTATACATATTGTTGTATTATACAGGCGACTCATAATATGGGTTATCTCCTCCAAAGACTCACCGTCAAATGTGATCTCATTTTTTCTCCAAAGAGCTATATTCTGCATACTCTCATCTTTGTACCGGGAAAAACTTCGGTTCAATAAATCGACCTTAACCGACTCATGCGGCTTGAGGATTGCCACATGACGATCATAGCTTACCCTGACAGAACCGGAAAATAACGATGCAATAATTTTATTATCATTCTGATACGCATTAACATTGAATGAAGTCCCCAAAGCTTCGACCTGCATACCTTTTGCTTCTACAATAAAGCGTTTATCCGGATTTTTGGCCACTTCAAAATAGGCCTCTCCTACTAATGTTACGTTACGTTCTTTCAAGCCATAATCTGCCGGATAACTAATTTTTGTATCGGAGTTCAGCCACACTTTCGTACTATCAGGCAAAGTAATGAATGCCCGTTGCCCTTTTTCTGCCAATACCGTGAAATTCTGTGTCGACAGTTGCTTTTGTTTATCGTTCATACGATAATTAACCAGGCCTAAAACAATGATAATACAAGCTACCGCAATCTGTGGCCAAACCTTCCATGAAAAACGTGAACGTAATAAAATAGTTTTAGTTTTCTTCTCATCCAACTCCCGGCTCAGCCTGCGGTACATACGTTCCTGTACATCCCTGGGCATCTCATCCGGACTCTCTTTCCATGCTGTCTCAAAAAGCATGAAAAACTCCTCTTTGGATGCGCACTGCCGGAACCATTCCATCAACTGCCGGTTTTCTTCTTCGGTAGTCGTACCTGCTATCAGACGGTGAAGTAATTCTATTCTCATTATTAATCCGTTTATATATTATAGTGGGATAAATATACCTACTACTTAGTCAAAAGATAAAACAAGCTCATTTTTAACTTTAGTTCACAAACAAGCTCTACTTAAAGACAAGGAATATTCAGAAAAGAGGGAAGTCCGTTTTATAAGGAAAGATAGATAAGAATAAAAGCGACCGCTTTATTTCCAAGCACTTTACGAAGTTCTTTCAGAGCCTGATAGATATGTGCTTCTACCGTACGTTCGGACAAGGATAGTTTTTTCGCAATTTCTGCATGCGACAAGTTTTCAAAACGGCTCATGATAAATACTTTTCGCCGCATTTCCGGAAAGGAAGAGATGACATTGAAAATATATTCTCGTAAGGAGTCGGCTTCAATCGCATCTTCTTCCGAGTTGGAGATCAGTTTCGCATCCCTGATTTCTTCCACCGGAAGGTTTCTATGAAGGGCTTCTTCCACATATTTATAAGCTAAATTACGGGCGATGGTCGAGATATAGGCTTCAAAGTTAAGCTCAGGTAATATATTTCCACGCTTTTCCCAAATAGTCAGGAAGAGTTCCTGAACGACATCTTCAGCCAAATCTGCGTCATTCAGCAAATACAGAACGGTGTTGTATGCCTTCGGACTGTATCGCCAATAGACAGTATTAAAAGCATCCCTGTCTCCCTCCTTCAGACGATATAAAAGTTCACTATCCATGTTTATACTGTAATTCTCCTCATTAAATAGCTGTCAGGTTAACAATTCGGCAAAAGATAATTATTTTTCACCTAGCAACATATCCTAATTCCGATACAAATATAAACCTATTATTATTATTACAAATAGTATTTGCCAATACATGAACCACAAAGTTATAAACAACCGGATCACAGTTATTTCTTGGAAACCGTCACATATCGTAAAAGTTCGCAATGCCCGTTGACATCCATTATTCCTTTTTTGAACAATTCCCTTTCCAACCTCTTATACGAGACTTCTCCCAAGTTATGTAGTGTTTTCAATCTTTCCATCTCCTCGTTTTTTAAAATATACTTCATTAAGTCCTCCAGCGTTTCTATATGGTTACTATTTAAGGCTGTGTTGGTCCTTGTATCTAGATCAAGAGAGACGTTCAATGGCTTCTTCAGTAAGAGTTGCTGGTCCTTTAGTGAAATCTTTTCCCCAGCAAATTTCATGCGTAAGACTTGCTCATTTTGTAATTCCTTTATTCTGGCATTTAATAATATTACCTTCGATTTCAGTTCCCTGATTTCCTTATCTTTCTTTTCTCTCTCATCCAGATAGTTCCTAATAAATCCGGTTTGACTACCGATATCCACCAAGGCTTCCTGAAATATGATCTTTACTTTGCGTTGTGTAATTTTCAGATGTTTTGCCACCTTTTTAATACTTATATGGGTTGCCAACGCATGGAATACGAATTTTTTATTCTCAGAGTTAAGCAAGTTGCGCATTTCCGTTATAATAAACAGATATTCCGGAGTGAGCTTTTTAAATGATTCATATACAACATCTTTTTCGGTCACATATTTTTTGGGGGGTACAGGTTGTGGCTGTGCTTCTACGTGTTGTTGCTCAGGCACGGAAGGTTGTTCTTCGGGTGTTGGAGAGACAATAAGAACTTCTTCCTGCAACGTTGCGTCAGGAGCTGTAAATGCGTTATTTACAAGACAAAGCTTCTGTTCTCGGGTAAAAAGAAGTTTTGCATAATCGCGTAATCTAGTTAACATACTCATCATAACATAAATAGTTTAGTTAAGTCAAAATATAAAGAATGTGATATTACTATCTCAGCCGAAATTAGAACCGGGGATAATTTATGCAAACTGAAATAAAACTTTAAAATACCTTTTTTCCATAATTATAACGGAAGGAAGTCAACGCCATGGCTTCTAAAACATTCCCCACAGGAACAAAGGTAACAGATATGATTAAAAAAACAACAGATTACGGTAAGAAAATCAATGCTAAAGATTAAAACTGCCCTATCCTCGCGAACCAGACAGCTATTTACATATTTGAATATATTGTATATTATTTCAAATATGAATAGTTGGGAGCTTATAAAAAAGCCCTAACCCCCTTTTAATGTTTACTAATCCTATCTCCTTTCGCATCTTCTACATATATGAATCCAAAACCTGTTATCTTCTTTTTACAAAGAAAGCCAGAATATCCCATGCCCCAATATTCATGGCTAGGTAAAATACATAAACATCTGAATATTTTACATAACATGGAGGAAAAGAAAAAAGCAGGACAGATTGTTATTTCCCATATGATAAGTAAGGACTTTATCGTTTTGTCCTTATATTTGTCTCAAATAAAATAAGTTCGATATGGAAAGAGAAACAGAAGAAAAAACCGGAAAGAACGTTCACCAAGGTGCGAACGTCCGCAGATTACGTAATATAATGGGTGTCAAACAAAGCTCATTGGCGGAAATGCTCGGTACCACGCAGCAAAAGGTTTCACGCATCGAAAGCCAACGGGTGATCGAACAAAATATGTTGATCCAAATCGCGAATATCCTCCATGTTTCTCCCAAGATTATTGAAGAACTGGATGAAAATCCGCTGTCAGTTGTTATTGAAAATAATAATTTTGAAAGCGGAAGCTATAATACAGGAATAATAGAAAATGATCAATACAATCAAAATACTATCCATCCTCTGGATAAAATCATGGAATTGAACAAACAGGCCACCGACCTTTTTGAACGCATGCTGGCTGTTGAAAAAGAAAAGTCCGCCTTGCTGGAACAATTGTTGAAGGAAAAAGGGAAATAATATATAACTCAGATCAGGCAGATGACCGCAGATAATTAATTTATTATCAATACATATATCTGTAGTCATCTACCTGATTTATCTTATCTGTATTAATCAGTACCAACCTCCTTTTCGAATATTTTACTTATCACTCGGCTTCGGTATTTCCAGGCTGAATTGGTCATAAGATTCCGTGCGATGGGCCAGATGCCTGGTCAAAGCAGATATTCCGAACAAAGGAGAATAAGTTTTCACTTTTATTGTTTTGCCGTCAGGCATAAACTCCAGGATTCGCAACCAGCCATCACCTCCATTACCTTCGGGGCCACCCCCAACGTACTGCACATTAAACATCATCTGATGCACATCCTCACCCGCAGCGTTCTTATCTACCCGGTAACCGACATTATCTTCATATTTGCCGTTTCCATTACCCGTATGTCCACAGATCAGGAGTAATATATTCGAAGAAGGACGGATCAGCTTTTCCCATATCTGCTTCCCTGCATTTTTAGGTGTGATAGCATAATTTTCATGATCACGTACTTTCCCTCTTTCCGGAGCAGTACCAGGATCCATATAACCGTGTGTCATAAATATCACCCGGCTGTCTTTATACCTATCACTAGAAGCCAGTTTCTTAGCCCACTCCAACACTTCATCGCGGGGAGCAAATTCACTTGTGATGACTAATAATTTCCCCCAATTAGGATCGTTGAATTCGAATGCCGCATTTTCCAGCGACGGTATATTATTTCTGTTGGGAAGAGCACTGACACAAATATCCCTCCAGGCAGAATTTCTCTCAAAAGGGAAATATTCAGGGAAACGGGTCATACCGTTCTCTGAATGCTGAAAGCCGTATTCATGGTTACCCGGAGAAATAATATATGTAATTTTATTGTCCAATCGTTTGAAGGCATTGGACCCGGCTTCCCACATTTCCCGACTTGTCTGATTGAGCATCTTACGGTTACGTACGATATTCTCATTCTGTTCCACCACATCACCGGTGCAAAGCACCGCTTTTATCTTCAAGTTATCGATGTTATCGGCTATCCATGCCGTACACAAATCGAATAAAGGCTGATTGATATCATATTTTGTATATCCCTGTGGATCTCCCAGCAAGATCATTGAAAATGAATTGGGGTTTTCCAGATGTTGCTGGTCTGCCCGATCCTGGGCAGAAAGAGAAAATATCTCTCCTATAACCAAGCCTATTACAATCAGTAATTTAGTTTTCATACACTTTTCTTAAAATTTAAACAATAGTATTTCTCACATATTTCTATTCAAAGACAGGAGCTTCCGCAGAAATAGAAGCGGTATTGCCTTTCATATACGGCCCCCAATCATTCCAATAAACCCTGTCGAGCATTAACAATCGACCAGCAGTGTCATCAAACTTTTGATAAGCATGGTAGATCATCCAGTCATTGCCTTCGTCGTCCTGGACAAATTCAGCATTATGTCCTGTTCCACTCCATATATTATTACCCTGTAACAATAAATCTCCAGCTCCGTTAAGCATAGACTCACCGTCCTGTGTTACATAAGGACCCAGCACATTCTCCGACCTACCGAAGATCAAATGATAGGTACTGGATTTTCCTTCGCAACAAGTTCCGGCAGAACCTATCAGATAAAAATATCCACCATGTTGTGCAATATAGGAACCTTCCATTTGATTACCGGCCAGTTGCACTTTTCGGCTTCCATCCTTTACAGCCAACCCGTCATCGGTCAGTTCAACGGCATAGATGCCATAAAAACTACCCCAGACTAAATATTTATGTCCATTGTCTTCGATGTAGAACTGATCTATCGAATTATTTACGCCTTGCGAAGTATAATCTAACACTTTACCATGATCAGTAAATGGCCCTTCGGGTTGATCTGCTGTTGCAACTCCGATCGCTGAATCATAAGTTCCCGCCCAAACACCCATAGAGTAATAGAGAACATATTTCCCGCCGATATAATTTATATCCGGCGCCCATAGTTTTGCATTCGGGACCCATGTCGGATGATTATCATTATCAAAAACAGTACCTACATAATCCCAATGAACTAAATCTTTCGACTTATGTATGGGAATATAACGAATATTACCCAGCAAATTATTCTGTGTAGTATACACATAAAAATAATCATCGCTTGCCCTGATAATCGATGGATCGGGACAATTCTCATTTATAACGGGATTTTCATAGGTAACAGAAGCCGGAAGGTCTTCATCCTCTTTTTCACTCTCTTTTTTATCGTTACCACTATCGCATCCGCAGGATAGCAGAACTAAAAAGATAATATTAAAATATAAGAATATTCTTTTCATATCGAACTCTATCTATAAAAGAGGGGAAATACAGGAAACGTATCTCTCTTATATTTCCCCCTGAACCATAATCATTTTAATAATTAATCATTCCAACCGGCATTTTGTACCAAGTTCGAATTCTTTTCGCGTTCAGAAGCAGGTATAGGCCAGGTCCAGCATTGATCGCCCAACCAATACCAGGTATAGGTAGTGGTTCCCCATATTTGTGACAAACCGTTCTTATTATTACGGAACTTCTTGTCTTTCCATGTTTTCCAGCGAAGTTCATTCCAATACATCACATTTTCACCTCCGAGTTCCCAATAATACTCATTACGGATTCGTTCGCGCATATCATCTTTACCTTTCACCGTTGTAGGCGTATTACTATTCAGTAATTGAGCTCCACAACGTGAACGGATCTTATTTATTTGTTCTACCGCCTTATCGGTTTCACCCATCTCATTTAAAGCCTCAGCATACCCAAGCAATACCTGCGCATAACGGATCAGATGAACATCCAGATCATACGTATCACGATACGGCCATTCATTTCCTTCGGGAACAAATTTCCTCCACAAATAATAGAAATAATTATTTGCATCCGTACGAATATCGAAAGGCTCACGACCATCGAATCCACGATACGGCCAGCGTAACGTATAAGTATGTTCCGTTCCTCCGGATGAACCTAAATAGGTCGCATACGGGGTAATGACAGTCATCATAAGCCGTGGATCACGATCTTCATAGGCTTTACGAATACGGGCTTCATTACCATCAGGCAGATATTTACCCATATCGGCACCATAAGTAGTCATTTGAGCAATTTCAGAATCGGTCATACCGTCACGAAGAAAGAATACGGAACGTTGTACCGGAGTCATCGAATTATATCCGGGACAATAATTATCCCAATTAAATGTACTGCCATCCTTTACTTCATAAGACTCGACGAAATGAGGATTGGGTAAATAATTATTCCACATCGAACCTCCCGTACAACGATTACCATAATTAACGTTCAATGGATTTGCAACAGAGTATTGTTCACACTGAATAGAAAATACCATCTCGTCGCATTGTTCATTTGTTGTTTTAAGCATGTTTTTAAAAGCAATAGCACCTCCCGTTGTAAAAAGCGAATAACCGCAATTACCGACAGCCTCAAAGTCGCGGGCTGCGTCCTGCCATTTCTCCAACCACAAATAGACCTGTCCGCGGAAAGCATAAGCAGCTCCTTTAGTCACATGGCCGTAGTTTGCATCCGAAGCCTTATATTTATCCGGTAAATCCGTTTCCGAGATCACATCTGTCAGATCTTTCACCACCTGATCCCAGATCTCCGCTTCGCTGGCACGAGGAGTCTTTGCCTGTTCTTCATTGACAATCGGTTCCGTAATGAGGGGAACGCCTTTGAAAAGGATATTCAAGCGATTATATGCCCAGGCACGCAAGAATTTACACTCGGCAATATAACGTGCCTTGTCGGAATCACTCATATCAGGTACATCGTTAATATTAGATATGACATCGTTTGCACGATTGATCATTGTATAGCAACGAGTATAAATACTACTGAATTGGCCACTGGAAGGTGTAGCAGTTCCTCTCACAATAGCATTCTGTGATATCCAGTTCAAGTCAATATCCATAACGGAAGAATAGGCATCCCATATACGTTCGGCATTATTGGCATAACCGGCACAATACCAGCCGACAAAAGTATTGTAGACACCGGCCACGGCTTGTTCAGCCAGAATCGAGCTCGTCCAGATATTCGAACTGCTAACTGCATTACGGGGAGCCGTATCCAGAAAATCAGCACCACACCCCATCAATGTAAATGTAGAAATCAATCCTAATAAAATATGTTTCATCTTTTTCATAATTCTTTTCCCTTCAATTAAAATGTAACATTCAGACCAAATGCAAACTGGCGGTAAGTCAAATAACCAATCGAAGAACGCATTTCCGGATCAATGCCCGGATAACCGGTAATAGTCAGCAGATTCTCACCCGAGAAAAAAACACGGGCATTCTGTATATAAGCTTTTTGAACAAGATGCTTAGGAATGGTGTATCCAAAAGTCAGGTTCTTGAGTTTCAAAAAATCACCTTTATACAACCACTTCGTATTCGTCGATTCACTCTGGCTACTTCCGGAATTGTTACTCAAACGAGGATTCTCCGAATGCAGGTTCGTACGAGGATCAGTCAGGTTATCCGGATCATAAAAATAATGATCGTCAGCAACGTCACGACCTATAGCATACCCCTTAATAGTCGTACTGGCATTATGACCGGTACGGTAGAAATAGAGTTTATTTCCTGCAACACCATACCAGTTCATCGACAAATCGAATCCCTTCCAACTTGCGGTTAATTGTGCACCGAAATTCCATTTAGGCATGGAAGAACTACCGACAAAATCATTGTCATACGTATTACCATAAATACCGTCATTATTAAGATCAGCATAAATATAGTCACCATACCAGATACCCGATTTACCTACTGCCTGGTTCGGATAAAATTTATAGCCTTCATCTATCATGGCATTCAACCATTTCATATCATCTTCCGTACGAATCATACCCGTTTTAGGGCCGCCTACCGGATTGACAGAACCATCCTGATTGAAATAAGTCTGGTTTCCTTGATAAGGTTGCAGCATATAATATTCATTGATCATATGGCCTTCCAATACACGATTTGTCCCACCTGTAGAAACATCCCCCAGATTAGTCACATACGTCTTTCCATTTTCATCTGTTTCCCAGCCACGGACAAGTTTACCTTTATATTTACTGACTTCATTCTTATTATACGAGAAATTCCCACTGATACTATAATGGAAATCATGGATCTGGTCACTCCAGGTCAACTGAACTTCCAGTCCCTTATTCGTCACTTCGGCAATATTCTGACGGGCCGCCGTTATATTACCGTATATCATCATAATGGATGGCCTATAAAGAATACCTGATGTCTCTCTGTTATAATAATCTACTGTTCCTGACAATCTATTATTCAATATACCAAAATCAAAGCCGACGTCCGTTGTTGTAGATTTCTCCCATTGCAGGGTGACATTGGCTTGGGCAGTAGGCGCAAGACCTAAATTAGTATTACTGTTAAACGGATAATTTACCAATCCGTATGTTTGTTGCCATTCGTAATTACCAATGCTGTTATTTCCCAGTTTACCCCAGGATGCACGTAATTTGAGATTGTCGAGCCACTCTCTGGTATTTGCCATAAACGCCTCTTCCGAAATCCTCCAACCGGCTGATGCAGCCGGGAAAGTACCCCAACGATTTTCAGGAGCAAATTTCGAAGAGCCATCCCTGCGAATATCTACTTCAAACAAATAGCGCTGATCATAAGCGTAAGTGGCTCTCCCGAACCAGGAGCGGGAAGTATATTCGTTATTGGCCCCATAAGAGGATTTAAATTCAGTCCCTACATCAATATCATCAATGTTAGGATCTATCAGTCCTTGCATTGTCACATTCGAAGTCCGTGTCCAGGTACGTTCTTCCTCAAACCCGGCCAGAACAGAAACATCATGTTTGCCAAAACTCTGATTATAATTAAAAATATGATTAAACTTCCAATAATTATCGCGGTTATATGTTTGTCCGGTCGTTGCCGTTTTTAGGTCAATGGCATTTGCTGTAATTTCATTCAGGCTAAAACTCCATTTAGGAAAAGCATTCGATGCATATTTGCCATCATAAATGTAATGTTTGTACCAGAATCCAAAATCATAGCTGAAATGTTTCAGGAATTTTATTGAAGTATAGAAGTTGGTAAATATCTGCGTATATTTCATATCACCATGTTCATGATTCATATCCCACAACGGATTATGTGATTGGGGATCTTCTTCATTCGATTCCGGAGCCCCATACTTTCCATCATAATACGGATAAGTGCCCGGAACAACTTTTGTCATATCAATGCCGGTTAAAGAACCAGTAGACACACGGTCACGATCGGTATTATACCCCCATATACGGCTACCGACACGTAGCCATTTGGCTATGTCTGCATAGATATTACTACGGACAAAGAAACGTTTGAAACCCGAATTCTTCAATATACCCGGGTTATCGGTATATCCAAAAGAAAAATTATATCCGGACTTGTCGCTCGAACCCGATACTTGTACCGTATATTCCTGCATCCAATTACTGTCATAGATAGCATCGTACCAATCGGTATTCGGATAAGCCACATAATTAGGATACCCGGACTCGGCAATACCGTTCGGATCTTTTGCCTTCTCGCGCCATAAATTGATCGTTTCATCGGTGAAAGCAGACGAACGTCCCAAATTCGTATAAGACTCATTGATCAATTCCATGTAATCAGCATAGTTGTTCACGAGCTTCGGAACCCTCATCGGAGAGTTCAAAGACAATTTGGAAGAAACATCTATACTCACTTTATCTTTCTTTCCCGCAGTTTTTGTCGTGATCAAAATTACACCATTAGCTCCGCGGTTACCATAAATAGCACAGGAAGCTGCATCTTTCAAAACAGATATCGATTCAATATCAATCGGATTTACATTACTAAGGGATTGCTCCATGCCATCGACCAATATCAACGGATTTGAATCATTCAGGGTACCTACACCACGAATATTCATAGAATAGCTCTCGCCATAAGGATTACCTGACCCCTGCATTACCTGCAAACCCGGCGCCACACCTCCCAAAGCCTGGGTTGCATCAACTAAAGGGCGGGACGCCGCTGATTTCGAATAATTCACCGATGATACGGAACCTGTCAGATTTACCTTCTTTTGTGTACCGTATCCTACAACTACCACCTCTTCCAGCGATTGGGTATCTTCTGTCAGGATTATATCGAGTACAGAATGGTTTTTTATCGCGATCTCTTCTTTATTGTACCCGATATAAGATACGATCAACAGGGAATTGGCAGGAACAGATAGAGAATATCTACCGTTCATATCCGTAATGGTTCCATTGGTCGTACTCCCTTTTTCCACGATATTGGCACCCGGAATCGGTTCCCCGTCCTTATCGGTTACCATACCGGTAATTTTCCGGGTTTGCTGTACCACCTGAACACCATTTACTTTATATAAAGCAATATGTTTATCATTGATAACATAATAAATATTCTCTTTAGCAAACAATTCATCCAGTACTTCAGTCACCGTTTTATTCTTAAAATGGACCGATACTTTCCGGGTGGCATTGATTTGCCTCAGGTTATAAGTAAAATAAAAATCACATTTCTGCTCAATCATAGAAAGGACATCCTGCACGGTGGTGTTTTCCATATTCAACGACAATTTCACCGATTGTGAGTAGCTCAGGCTGGCGAATGTCTGCAAGGTTCCCAGTAATATGAATAATACAATACATCTCATAATATTCAGACTTTTTCGAAGCCATGACGATTTATGCATACGACATGGCATGCTTTTCACATTAAAATCCATACATTTGTAAATGATTAGTTAGTAATAAATTTAGGTCTTCTCTAATGCGTTACTCGCTAAATCCGAACCGGGGATGTTTGCGGCATCTTCGGTTCTTCATTTTTTTACATTCAGGTTTACTTCATAGGCAGATCATTTTAACGGTTTGTAAATCTCTATTTGTGTCCCCCGGATCTTATAATCCAGTTTACGTGTCTCTTTCAATAATGTCAACACCTGGTCGATAGTCGCACTTTCTTTAAAACGACAGGTGAATATTTCCGAGGAAAGTTCCCGGTCCCGGATATCGATATGTACATCAAACTTCCGCTCCAGATCATCCGTTATTTCATCCAGGCGCTTATTCTGATAAGCAGCTTCACCCAATATCCATGATTTGACCACATCCGTATTGATATCTTTATCGACCGCTAACCCGTATTCCTTCGAATAAGAAACCTGCTGATTGGGCTTCATGGTGACCTTTTGCTCGTCATCGTCGGTAATAACTTCAACTTTTCCTTCTGCTAAAGTCACAAAGGAGGTCTCTTCTTTATAAGCCTTTACGTTGAACTTGGTACCCAATACCTTAATGCGAAGCAAGTCAACATGAACAGTAAAAGGTGATTTGGGATTGTGGGCAACTTCGAAGAATCCCTCTCCTTCCAGTCTGACATCGCGCTCTTCCGAGGAAAACTGCGCCGGATAAACAAACTTACTATTAGAATTAAGCCAAACTTTTGTCCCGTCGGAAAGAGTTAAAGCAACACGTTGTCCTCTGGGAACCTCTACAATATTTGTCAAACCGGTGTCCTTATCAAGCAGGAAAAACAGATTCGTACCCAATAGCCCGATCAATACGATAGCTGCAGCATATTTGATCCATGAGGGGAGAACAACCGAACGACGGACTTTTTTTCCTGTCCCGGTATCCTGAAGACCGGATATAAAGCGACTGTACGCATCTTCTATTTCCTTCTTATCCGAAAAACGCAGTTCATCTTTCAGACTCCAGATACGTTCCATCTCGAAAAGCCAATCCGCATTCGCTTTATCCTCTGCCACCCATTCATCCACTTTCCGGATCTCATCCGAGGTACAGCGACGGGTCAGAAATCGTATTAATAGTTCTTCGCTCATTCTCCTTTATTATTTGTTTGTATAAAGAAGACAACCGGGAGAAACGGAACTACGTAGTAAAAAGCAGAAAAAAACTAATTCAAATGATAAAAGGCTATATATAAGATCAAAAGATCACGCAGGTCTTTCCGCAGAAAGAGAATGGCATTCCTGATATGTGTTTCTACAGTACGGTGCGAAATACACATTACTTCGGCTATTTCTTTATGGGGCAGGTCATGGTAATAACAAAGGCGGAATGCTTCCGCTGTTTTGGGTGGTAATTTCATGACCGATGTTTCTATCAGCTCACGAAGATCATGGTCGATCACTTGTTTCAAGACATCGTTCGTATCTGTTTTATCATTGAGAAAAGCGATACGGGCTTCAGCGATTCGTATCCTGGCTTCATACTCTTCCACGACCATCTGATGTTTCAGGTAATTCAGGCATCTGTTCTGCAACCACTTAAATAAGAATGACCGTATATTATCGGCATCGATCATTTTCTTTTGCTCCCAATAAGACGTAAAGACATCCTGCACCAGATCTTTTGCGACCTGCTCATTTACAAAGCGACAAGCCAAAGCCATCATCTTGGGATAGAAACACTCGAAAAAAGACTTGAAAGCGGCACGATCCCCCTCTTTTACTTTTTGTATATCTACAGGTAATTGCATAACATGTGATTCTTCGTTCGCAAAATAAGTATTTATATTTAATTTATACTTATGATTCCAACATTATTATTCATAGATACAAATATAATAAGAATACATATACGCTTAGCTATTATCTAAAAGAAATCTTTCTTTATCTAAAAAAAGAAAATGACGGAAATAGAAGACTTCGTAATACAGAGAGTAAAACAGCTACGAATTGAAAAAGGGATGTCACAAAGGGTATTTGCTGATAATATAAATCTTAGCCAAGGTTTTATCCGCGATTGTGAAAGTCCCCACAAAAGAGCAAAATATAATATAAATCACCTAAATGAAATTGCAAAAGTATTCGAATGTAGCTTCAGTTACTTTTTTCCGGATAAACCTTTCTAATGAACCGGATCATAGAAAAAGGGTGATCGATTCATCGAAACACCCTTTCTGCTAATTGTCCGTGATCAAACGAATCATTCGGTCAGTTCATTGAAATACCGAATGCACTCTTTTATATCCGGCACGGAATTTTCCCAGTTGTATTCGTATTCAATAGAGAAAACACCTTTAAAATGCTGCCGTTTCAACTCATGCAACATTCCTTTCACGTCGAGGATACCGGTTCCCCAGATTACGTCGTGTTGCTCTTTTTCTCCTTCCTGTTTTGCTGCAATGTCTTTGAAATGGAGAGAAATGAGGCGTCCTTCGAGTTTTTTCAGGCAATCCAGCTGGTTCAGACCCTCACGACGCCAATGGCCGACGTCCGCACAGGAACCGATCAGCTTGCTACGGCCGGCGATCGCTTGCAACAGATTATCCGGATTCCAATAGTCGGATGGTTGCGGGTGGTTGTGCACAGAGATTTTTATGCCGTACTGCTCAGCCAGTTTTTCTACGAGGTCCCAGTCGTTTAAGGCAGGCTCGCAGGTGATAAACTCCATGTCCATATCTTTTGCAAATCTGAACATCTTCTCCCAGTCTTCCGACTTATCGGCCACATACACACCCGTAGCTATAATTTTTATACCTTTGGAAGCAGCCAATTCTTTCAGCTCTTTCCGGGTCTGGGTATCCAGGTCGAAACCAAAGACTTTATCGCCCCATTTTCCGCCCAGCTTATGGCCCGGATATACTTCTATATACTTCACTCCCAGTTCCTGAGTTTTATCCAACGCTTCCGTCAGCGGAAAGAGATGGAATGTATAAGACTGTATGGCTATCCTCCAATCTTGTTTTTCCGCTTTCGCCTGTTTGCAGGCAGACAAAAAGCATGCAAACAACAAAAGACAAACAACGGGGAATAATACTTTCTTTATTTGTTTCATAACATTATTCTATTAATTATTCAGGCATATCGGGTAACGAGAAGCCATTTTCGTAGGTATGCCTGATCCATTCGGATGCCATATCTGCCGCACTGAAGTCGGCATAACGCCGGTCGAAACGGGGATCTCCGTCAATTACCTTGAAATCGTCTACCGTTACAATCTTTATCTTATCATTGGGGGAAATATTCGTAAAACGCATATTCTCGCCATCCCATTGGAGTTCACGATGGAGACCGTATAAACCGGAGAGACGGACAGCCAGAACGCCCATCACAACCATCTCATTGAAAGGTCCGGAGAACTGGAAGTTGGACGATGCCTCCGTTCTACTACCCGCCGGTTCCTTACACGCACGAATCCAGTCCTGTTCATGTGCATTCGTATTCCAGATATCGCCGTTACCTCCTTTGACACGAGGTATAGTCGGTTTAGGCTGGTTGAAATTCTCCATGGCAGAGAACGGCAACAAAGTAGGATTCATACCATAACAACCGGTCATGATCTTCCCTTTCGTTCCGACGAAGATAATGCCTCCGTTCTCATCTCCCATCATCTCCCCGTCTTTCAACTCTTCCGGCCGGGGCGGCATCAGGCCACCGTCATACCAATATACTTTCACCTCCGGCATCTTCACGTTTCCTTTTGGCGGACGTGCCGGGAAGGTATAAGTCACCACTTGGGCATGAGGAGGGGAATACAGGTTGCTAAGGGTAGAGCTGCCGATCACACTTGTCGGATACTTCAGGTCGAGCGCCCAATAAAGCGGGTCCATGATATGACAGGCCATATCGCCCAGTGCGCCGGTACCGAAATCCCACCAGCCACGCCAGTTCCAGGGAGTATAAACGGGATTGTACGGACGTTTCCGGGCAGGGCCGATAAACAGGTCCCAGTCCAGCGTCTTGGGACATTTCACGACCGTTTTCGGTTCCTGCAAACCCTGCGGCCAGATAGGACGATCGGTCCAGCAATGTACCTCATACACATCTCCTATTATACCGGATTGTATCCATTCCGCCACCTGGCGGCACCAGTCAAAAGAGTTGCCCTGGTTACCCATTTGTGTCGCCACCTTATATTTTTTAGCCAGACGGGTAAGCAGACGGGATTCGTAAACAGAATGTGTAAGCGGTTTCTGGGTATAACAATGCTTGCCCAGCGTAATTGCATGGGCGGTCACACCGGCATGGGTATGGTCCGGGGTAGCCACCATTACAGCATCGATTGAACTGCCAATCTCATCAAACATCACTCTCCAGTCTTTGAACCTGCGGGCATTAGGATAATCCTTAAAGGTCTTATCCGCATAGTGCCAGTCCACATCACATAGGGCAACGATATTCTCCGTGCTCATGTTCGCCAGGTTACGGCGTCCCATTCCACCGACTCCGATCCCGGCAATATTCAGTTTATCACTCGGTGCTGTAAACCCGAAAGAACGCCCCAGTACATGTCCGGGAACGATGGTAAGACCGGCGGCGGCAAAGGCCCCGGTCTTGATAAATGTTCTTCTTGAAATGTTCGTCATGGTATTCTGATATTTATATTAAGAACACCCATTACAAGAAATATTACTCATCTTTATGAAGAAAAAAATGTATCGAAAAGAACTTTAACACTTTGCACCTATCCTTCCTACTAAAGGGGAGACCTTGGTCAAAATGCACGCAGTGAATACATTGAGAAAAATACCGTATTTTCATTTCACAAAGCCGATCTTCGGCCGTGACTTGTTTAGTGCCTTATTCTTGTTCTGTAGCTCTGCTAACGTTTCGTTGATAAGCTCTAACTGCATACGGGTATCATCGTTGATATCGTTGTAGTCGGCGAATACATCCTCTATGTACTCTTTCAATTCCCTTACCTGATTCTCCAACTGTCCTACTCTGTCAACCGGAGGATTTAATACCAGGTGACGAACCGCAACAAAAGCTCTCATAATGGATATATTTATTTCAATAGCCGTATCAGAGTTGAGAACACTACTCAACATTGAAACCCCTAACTCACTGAAAGCGTACGGCATGTATTTAGGATGCTGCCCTCTACCTTTGTTTAAGGTGCTAAAATTGCACCTTAAAGACTCCCACTCATCCTTTGTTAACTCAAACATGAAATCCGGTGCCGGGAAACGCCTAATATTATTCTTTACAGATCGTTTCAGGTATTTTGTTTCAGTACCGTACATCTCAGCTAAATCAAAGTCCAGCATAACCTTTTGCCCTCGTATCTCGTATATCTTACTTTGTATCAATTGCAGCTGTTCCATATCATTCTACTTTGATGTTGATATTCTTACCATAAACAAAAAACCGTTTACTATCATATTGATAATAAACGGTCTATTTAGATTGTGTTGTCTCACGAGGATTCGAACCTCGACAGACAGAACCAAAAACTGTAGTGCTACCATTACACCATGAGACAATCCGGCGCTTTATCTAAAGCGATGCAAAGGTAAGAATAAAATCTTACCTTGCAAGCGTTTTCAGCATTTTTCTTATTTTGCAATCAGCAGATAATAGTTCTTTTTACCTCTCTGAACCAGCAGGTATTTTTCATTCAACAGAGAAGAACAGTCGATAACAGTTTCTGCATCAGCCAGTTTTTCTTTGTTTACACTGATACCGCCACTCTGCACCAGTTTACGCATCTCACCTTTTGAAGCGAAAACGGCAGCTTTCTCTGTGAGCAGGTCGATAGCCTTCACACCGGCACTCAGTTCGTCATGGCTGATTTCAAACTGCGGAACACCTTCAAATACGGCCAACAGCGTGTCTTCGTCGAGCTTCATCAAAGATTCGTGGGTAGAGTTACCGAACAGGATATTGGATGCTTCAACAGCTGCTTCGTAATCTTCCAGGGAGTGAACCATTACAGTGATTTCCTTTGCCAAGCGTTTCTGCAACGGACGAAGGTGGGCAGCTGCGGCCTGTTCCTCTTCCAATGCAGCAATTTCTTCTTTGCTCAGGTCTGTGAAGATCTTGATATATCTGGCGGCATCGGCATCGCTTACGTTCAACCAGAACTGGTAGAATTTGTAAGGAGAAGTATAACGACGGTCCAACCATACGTTACCTGATTCCGTCTTACCGAACTTGCCACCGTCGGCCTTTGTGATCAGCGGACAGGTCAAGGCAAATGCCTCACCACCTGTTTTACGACGGATCAGTTCAGTTCCGGTCGTGATGTTACCCCATTGGTCGGAACCACCCATCTGCAAGCGGCAACCTTCGTTCTGATACAAGAACAGGAAATCGTATCCCTGCAACAACTGGTAAGAAAATTCAGTGAAGGACATACCTACACTCGATTCGGAGCTAAGACGTTTCTTAACAGAATCCTTAGCCATCATATAATTAACTGTCAGGTGTTTACCGATATCACGGATAAAATTCAGGAAGGTATACTCTTTCATCCAGTCGTAGTTATTCACCAACTTGGCTGCGTTAGGAGCATCTGAATCGAAATCCAGGAACTTTGACAACTGTTTTTTGATGCTTTCCTGATTGTGGCGAAGCGTTGCTTCATCCAGCAGATTACGTTCTGCCGACTTCATTGAAGGGTCTCCGATCATACCGGTGGCACCACCGACCAGAGCGATAGGACGGTGTCCGGCACGCTGCAAATGCTTCAGCATCATTACACTAACAAGGTGTCCGATATGTAATGAATCGGCCGTCGGGTCAATGCCTACGTACGCAGAAGTCATTTCTTTCTGTAACTGCTCTTCTGTTCCGGGCATCATATCATGAATCATGCCCCTCCATCTTAATTCTTCAACAAAATTCATCGTTTTAATTATTCATTATTATATAGTTAATGTGGGCAAAGATACGACTTTATGTGGATACGCAATTCATAAAGTAAACATAAACAAGACAACCGCATCAAAATAAAGATTCACTTTGTTGACAGATTATATATATTATAACCCAAATTGCAGATTACCATCCACTAAAAGTTATTCTCTTCTTCCTACTAATTATTCATAAATCCGCCAGCCATAATTTTTGCTATCTAAAACCAATATTCTATCTTTGCTGTCATTACCGGGGAGAAATCCGGTAATTTGTTATAGAACATTTAATTATCTAGCTGTAAAACTGGAAATTTAACAAAGATGATATTTAGATGTTCGTGCCACGCTTATGTAATTTTTGTTACGATAAGTGGGGGTACGGGCATATTATGTATTCTCATCTTTGGGGTATTCCAGTACCTACAGCTAGGGTTTATGTATATGTTACGTGCCCCTTTTTTGTGCGGTTGCGAAACATATCTGACTTAAAATTCCGTAGGATATGAAAAAGAAAACACTAGTACAACTTCGCAACATCGCCGACCGCATCCCGCAACAATGCCCCTGTGAGATTGCCGCCTTTCTTTACTCCATCTGTGAGGAGTGGGAATTTGCTTTTTTGAACGGTTGCCTGGTATT
Source organism: Parabacteroides sp. AF17-3 (assembly GCF_003635445.1). Classification (NCBI taxonomy): domain Bacteria; kingdom Pseudomonadati; phylum Bacteroidota; class Bacteroidia; order Bacteroidales; family Tannerellaceae; genus Parabacteroides; species Parabacteroides sp. AF17-3. The sequence goes on from NZ_QTMM01000001.1 coordinate 67,349, forward strand.
TATAACAGATGGAAACCCTGTCCTCGTCATGCCGCTAACCACTATTTATGGGACATTAAGAACAGGCAATACACTCTATATCCTTTGTAATAACGGAGCACTGCATTATTTCGACCGAAAAACACACCAGCATTGGGTTTCTTTCCTCGACAATACGGACGAAGACCTCTTTAACAGTATGTTCAACTGACGCGGATCAAACGAACTTATTATCAGATGTGAAAATGATCTCTCATCCTATTGATCCGATCATTTTATTGCAATGACTGGGAGAAGAGTTCTCAATGTCTTTTTACTTAGAGGTAGGTGTAAACAGATTTAGAGGTAGGTCTATTTTCATTTAGAGGTAGGTGTAAATTGATTTACACCTACCTCTAAATGAAAAGTCATTGGATACATGTCGGAATAACTATTAGACGATACGGACAAAAGATTATGATGCGGTTGCCCCGGAACATAAACGATGTACTGTTAGTTCAACCTGGTTACCCAACTCATCAACAGATATTTGAAGGGCAGCAGCGATATGCTGATAGATTTCCTGTATAGGACAGGAGGATTCGTCTGTTTCAATCAACAAACGTTCCGGCCAGGCTTTGCGCAAAGCCGATTCCTGGAAGTGTTCCCCAAAAGAGAGGTAAAAGCCTTGTTTCAATAATTGCTCAGCCTGCTCTCCCTTTTTACGGAAGCCGTGAATGATCCAGGGCATAGACGGAGCGTATTTCTTACGGATGGCTATCAACTCTTCCCACGCCCTGACGCAATGAATGATCAAGGGTTTCTTCAACTCTTCAGAAACACGAATCTGTTCTTCAAATACCTTGACCTGCAAATCAAGCGGTATGGATATTTGCTTATCCAGCCCGGCTTCTCCTATCATTATCACTTGCTCATTCAGGGCCAATTCCCGGAACCGCGCCAGTTGCTCTACCACCGCCTCCTCCCGAATATACCACGGATGGATACCGCAGGATACAGGTTGCCCGGAAGATACATCTGAAAGAGTGCCTTTTCCTACAATTACATTGTAACAAGCCACTACATCCTCCGCCACAGAAGTCTGTGCCGAGTGAGCATGTATATCATAATATACAGTATTTATCTGCCTTTTCAATCCATTCATAATGAACGACAAATATAACAAATAGACGGAAGAATATCTCTTTCAAAGGGAGTTTGAAGTAAAATAAGAAACTGGGAAACGATTTTACGGCACCGGATCATATCCGCTTCCGCCCCAGGGATGGCATCGGAGCAACCGTTTGACAGCCAGATAAAGACCTTTTATGGGACCGTGTTTTTTCAGTGCCTGCACAGCATATTCGGAACAAGTAGGTGTATACCTGCACGAAGCCGGTGTCATGGGTGAGATACAATATTTATAGAAATAAACCGGCAACAGGAGAAGTGTTGTAAAGAATTTCTTCATTATTCCTTGTCGCGCAATATCCTGATTGCTTTTGTCATCGCTTTCTCCATATCGGTAAAAGGATGGATTTCCTTATCCAGATAGAGGAAGGCAATAAGCATGCGCTTGTTTTTTTCTGTCAACGGATCGATCAGATCGTATTTACGCACCCGGTAGGCTTCACGCACCTGACGCTTGATCAGGTTCCGTTTTACGGCACGTTTGAATTTCTTTTTGGGGACGCTGATCAGGATAGAGACGGGAGCAGACATCTCTTCCTCCAGCGGTAAATAAACAACCCGCAGTGGAAACGCCACAAACGATTGTCCTTTTTCAAATAACAGGTCAATGTAACGTTTCCACGACAGGCGCTCTTCTTTAGAAAGGGTATACCTTTTATTTTCCATTCTTTTTGTTTCCACCCAACTCTTTCTTCAGATACAAATCCAGAGCAGCCGTCATCGACGGAGCCTCGGGAGTAGGTGCTTCCACATCCAACCGGAGTCCGGCATCCTTCACAGCCTTCGCTGTCGTAGGACCAAAGCAGCCGATCTTTATATCTTCCTGTTTAAAGTTCGGGAAGTTCTTCAGTAATGAAGAGATTCCTGAAGGACTGAAGAATACCAACATATCGTAATCGAATTTCTCGTCTTTCGCAAATTCGTTACTAACCGTTCTATACATTACAGCTTTTGTGTAGTTGATTTTCTTAGCTTCCAACATAGCCAACAGATCATCTTTGTGCACATCGGATACAGGCACCAGATATTTTTCTTTCGCATGCTTTCCGATAACAGTCACCAGATCTTCAGGCTTTCCGGTCTGGCTAAAAAAGATTTTACGTTTTCTGTACACGATATACTTCTGAAGATAAACTGCAACAGCTTCTGTCATACAGAAATATTTCATTGTTTCCGGAATGGCTACACGTAGTTCTTCACATAAATGAAAAAAGTGGTCAATAGCTGTACGGGCGGTAAAAATTACTGCCGTATAGTCCAGAATAGAAATTCTCTGCTGTCTAAACTCTTTGGAAGAAAGAGCTTCTACTTTGATAAAAGGACGGAAGTCGATCTCGACCCCATATTTCTCCGCAATGTCGAAATACGGTGACTTCTCGGATGCAGGCTTCGGTTGTGATACCAGCAACTTTTTGATGTTCAATGCCATAGAGTACTCGTCTCAATAAAGTTATACAAAAAAATCATACCTTCATACAAAAATATGAGGGGTAGGATTTCTTGGGTGCAAAGGTACAAACTAATATATAAAAAACCGACATTATTCTTGTGAAATATCCGTATTGTCTTATAAATTATTACAAAACGACACAAAAAATAGAAAATACAAAACAATATTACGGGAGCTAATGTTTTACTTCCTACGAACATCAACCATACGACCGGAATATATAATAACATCCCCCAGGACCCCATAATTGCATTATAATTCTTCTTCCAGAATTTATATTTATCAGGGGGTGAAAAAACAAAGCCTAACAAATAATAACTCAACTGTTTGAACTGGTAAAACAGAAATAATACTGAAAAAATAATCAGAATGGCAAAGAGTACATCCTTTTCTTCCAAATGATTGACCATCCCTCTTGCCCGGGCAATTGCAAACAAGGCAATACTGCAAAGAAACAAAGACTGGAAAGTCATAAAATTACGGAAGAAAGAGCCACTTTTACCGATGGTTTCGTCAAACAGGTTTTGCCGCTCCTTCAGATACACGACATCTTTCAGCATCTTTACAAAATGCTGAGAATTAGAGCGAAATATAATAGCAAAGGCAATCAGCAGGGACAAGAGCAGCGAGAAGATCACATCATCCACCAGCTGCCCGTCCCATAAACGAATGCCTACATACCCTTCAAACATATCCATGCGCTGCGATTTAGCTTTGCAAAGATAGAGATTTAAATCAATAAAGTGCTTCTTTGATTATCTCTCCGACAGTAGGATGCGGGAATACGATTGATTTAAGTTCTTCGGCTTTCATGCCTTTCTCGATGGCAAGACCTGCTATCACGATCAGTTCAGAAGCTGGATTTCCCAGCAAATGAGCGCCAATCACCGTTTCATCTTCGGCCAGGATCAGCTTGCATACACCGTTTCCTTGCTCGTTTTCTGCCACGAAACGACCGGAAAAAGCCATCGGTAACTTCTTTACCGTATAAGGAATTCCTTCCGCCTGCAATTCTTCTTCAGTTTTACCTACACCGGCTATCTCGGGATTTGTATAGACCACACCCGGTATTGCTTTATAGCTCATTCCGCCACCGGCTTTTCCCTGAATATGTTTCACGGCGACTTCCGCCTCACTTACAGCGGTATGGGCAAGCAAAGAGAAGGCGGTGATATCACCACAAGCATATACGTTCGGCAAAGAAGTCTGCATATATTGATTCACTTTTATACCGTTCCGGAAAGGCTCGACACTCAACGTTTCCAGTCCGAAACCTTTGGTTACCGGACGGCGGCCAACGCTTAACAATACTTTTTCTCCGTTGATGACAAAGCTCTCCCCGTCTTTCTCAACGGTGACTTCGCCATTATGAACAGCTGTCACTTTATGACTCAGATAGAATTTGATGCCTCTTTTTGCATATTCAGCCTGAAGCATATCGGATAATTCCTTATCCATCGGACCTAATATTTTGTCCAGCATTTCTACCACATGTACCTCCGTTCCCATGCTATTGAAGAAAGAGGCAAACTCCATACCAATCACGCCGCCACCGATAATAACGAGGGATGCGGGAAGCTCTTTTGTCTGCAATGCTTCACGGCTCGTCCAGTACTCAGTTTCTGCCAGGCCGGGGATCGGTGGGATCACCGTTTCAGAGCCGGTACACAGTAACAGGTTGGATGCCTTATAAGTTTCTTCACCACAGGCGACAGTGATAGTTCCGTCGGCGGCACGCCCTTTAATTTCAGCCTCTCCACTAACGACAACAACCCCATGTTCCGTCATTTTCATCCGGATACCGGCAGTCAGTTTTTTCACCACCTTATTTTTACGGGCAATAATTTTAGGAAAATCAAATGCAGGATTCTCCGCTTTAACAGCATATTTCTGTGCATGTTTAATAGTATCATACACTTTAGCCGAATAAAGCAATGTTTTTGTAGGAACACAGCCTTCATTGAGGCAGACACCTCCCAAGGCATTTTTTTCAAACAACACAGTGGATAGTCCACTGGCAGCCGCTCTCTCAGCAGCCGTATAACCGGCAGGTCCTCCCCCGATTATAGCAACGTCGTATTTCATGTTTTCAGATTTAATTAAGTTTTATATTTGGATTTATTTCTAATAAAGTTGATATAAAAGTATCGATATCTTTCAAAGGGAAGAAACGTTTTTGCTCTGCTTTCCCGTTTGGCCAACGATAATAGACAGTTACTCCCTTATGTTTTCTTTCCAATCTATTGATCAACTCAACATCTATGAATCCGTTTCCAGTAAGTTTATTATCATCTGTTATATGAAAAGGATTTCGAATCATTGCCACAAAGTAAAAAACAAAAGCAACAGGCATCATCAACAGATAATAATTATCGCCGCCTATCCCCATGACTATAAAAAGTCCTATTACCGCAAGAAAATAGACAGTAATAGGCAACCAAGCTGGCCAATAACTATAATCTCTCTTAAAAGTTGCTTTCATAACAATCCTTCATTACTCTTGATCTGAATATCCGGATTAATTTTCTTCAACAGCTTTACAAACTCTTTCTCGTTTTGCGGAGATATCAACATCCACATTTTTCCTTCTTTCCAGATAACGATCCTGTCCAACGATAAGGAATAACTAAATACAGGCAGAATGGAAGGTTGTAACGCCTCTATATCAGCAATGGCAATCTCTTTTTTAGGAAAGAAGCCGCAACGGAGCAGCAACATTCCGTCTGCCGTAATCACATAATAGGTATTAAAAAATACATGCAACGTCAATGCGCTGGCAACCAACGATGTAACAATAGCCGCTACATGCTGATGTAACACAGATATTACACATAATACTGCCAGCACAATGATCAATAAATGATACCACCAGCCGATCTTAGATTTAAAGACTCTATCCATTTTACGAATTTTCGCGCAAGATAGTCATTTCTTCATTTACTTGTTGTAAAGCAGCCACAAATCCTTCGGTATCGACCGGATAGACCGTGTTGGTGTACTCCTTGTCTTTATAAGGTTTAGTGTAATAAATCACGACACTACCAGACTCTTTTACAAATAACTTCTCTATATCCTTGATAGGGATCGCCACAAAATTACCTTGCGTCAGATAACCTTTATCGATCTTATAAGGATAAAATACCGGTATAATGAAAATCAGGATCAAAATATAAGCAATCAACTGTATCTGGTTCAAATAGAACAATCCAAACAGGATTACTATGCTGACCGCTATCGCAACATGCTTCGGGGTCACTATTCTCTTTCCAAACGTCTTCTTTTCCATAACCTTATGTATTAAAGTTAGTAATAAGCAATATTACGAATTTTTGCTCACATTAAAAATGTTTACCGGACTAAAATATTATCATGCAGAAAAACAAATAATACAAAATAACATCAAACAATACGATATTCTAACAAAAATAGAAAATAAGCACTATTTCAGTAACTTCAATTAATAAAAAAAGAGTCGTTCCAGCATTCAAAAATAAACATATATTAACACCAAATCCTGCTTTTTCTCTTTTTTCCTACTCCCAAACAAACTCCAAAATTCGTCTAAAGCAAAATATAAATCCATTTAAAACGAAATAATATTCATTTTAAACGAGATATTATTTCGTTTAAAGGGAAAAAAACGTTCATTTAGAGTAGAAAAAAACTGCTATATAGCAGTTTTTACACTCTACAACAACATTACATCCTGTTAAACTCCAACTAACAATATGTCTACAAAAATATTATTAAGACAAAATAGCAATACAATCAGCAACAAAACAGCAACATAAAGCAACCATTACGTCAAATATGCATCTTTACGATATTTCCTATCTCTCCGAGAAACGCATTAAAATCAAACGTTCAGACTCCACACTTAAATATGCGAACCACAGCCAGGGTAAAATAACATTTTGATAAAATCTCATTAAGAATAAAACAGACAAACTTCGGTGTGATCCTGATCACGACAAAAGGCGAATATCTCGGGAAACAAGAAGACAGATATTGGAAACGTTATCGGAATAGAATAAAAAAAGAGAGTGAATTCTAATATCCTTCAAGGAATTCACTCTCTTTTAAACAACACTCCCTATTGTTGTTTTAGCCTTTTAATCACCTTTTCCCTCAGGTAGTCGGGGAAATTCTCATGAAAAGGAAATCCGGAAGTAAAATCCGGTTCTTTTTCGATAGCATTCCGATCATCCGGTTTATTTATAAAATTACCGTAAAAGACATTTCCATCAAACTGAGTGGCTTTACTACCACCTGTTATGAACTTATATTCCAGATCATCGTTTATTACATAAAAAATATTTTTATTGAACACCGTATTTTCCGGCCAGGGCCCTCCCCAGTTATCCATGATAAGTACCGAACGGTCTATCTCCGGTGAAGGCTTTTTCATAATAACAATCACATTTTCTTCAATAGCGGTCTGTTTAGCCGGTCCGGAAATATGTATAACCGGAGAGAACCAGCCGGGACGTGTCGGATAAGCACGCAAACCGTCGTTGATACTTACATTATGACGGATTATCGTATTTTCCGTTCCTATATTATAAGGTTTACCCAAAGTATTACCCTCGTTACACACCATCACAAAACCTCCGGCATTATCATGGCTGAAATTGTATTGGATAACGGTATTACGGCAATTGTAATCCGAATCGAAAGCCTGCCCGTCCCATTTGGCATTCTGTCCGCTTACCTCATTAAACTGGATAATCGTGTTATCACAACCCCAGGGCCAGATACCGGCAGCGGCATCTTCTATCCGCAGAAGATCCGGACTATCCCTTACTATATTATGTTCTACCAATGCACCGTCGCAGGCTATAGGAACAATCCCGTCTCCCGGAACCTGCTCGATCAGGTTCCCCCTGATAACGACATTCAGACTGGGAAACCATTTATCACGGTCACTATTACCATTACCGGTTATTCCATTCCGTTGGCAACGGTAAATATGGCAATTCTCTATCAGCAAATCAACAAAACGGGTCGGCACTTCATCTCCCCCGTTATGCCAGTAAATTCCGTTTCCGGCTCCTTCATTCTTTATACAACTTCCGTTCACATCCCTGACAGTCAGGTTTTTCAAATGGATATGATGTACGTCACCTTTATCCCAGGCATAAATAATAATACCATTTCTACCGGGATCCGGTTTTTCCCCTTTATTGGTAACTTCCAGATTATTCAACTCCCAATACTCAAGTCCTTCCAGTAGTATCGTATGTTGTTTCTGACCGTCTCCATGCAGGATAGGTTTCCCTCCGTCTCCGTATTTATCGACCATCACCGGTTTTCCTTCGCTCCCGCTACCTTTCGGTTCAAACTGCCCGACATATTCAGTCCCCGATTTAAATAAAATCCTATCACCCGGTTCAAAGACTTGCTGGTTCAGTTTATCGAGACTTTTCCAGGCTTCTGTCGGTGAAGACCCTTTATTCGCGTCATCTCCGGTTATGCTATCCACATAAAAGGTTCGCTGTGTTGAGGTACAGGCACATAATAACAATGCCAGTACGAAAGTGTACATTTTCATTTTCTAAAGTTCTATTGTTTCTAAATCGAGGTATTATAAAGAGAAGCCACCGTAAACAGGTTTAGAGTGGCTTCTCTGCTCATTCTATTCTTACCAATCAGGATTTTGTTTCAAAAGTGGATTTTTAAACAATTCTTCATTGGATACAGGATACAGATACATCTTGTCACTCCATGTACGCTTGTCTACAAGCTGACGGGTATAAATCAATCCGTCCCCCTGTTTCTCAATCTTCACCCCATAAATATCCATTGTCTGAGGAGCGATTTTCCATCTTCTGACATCCCAGAACCGATGATCTTCAAAAGCGAGTTCCACCCGGCGTTCATTCCTGATCCGTTCAAGAAAATCATCCGAAGCAACTCCCGGCATTCCGGCACGTGCCCTGACTTTGTCGATGGCTGCCCTTGGAGATAACGTAAACGTATTATCCGTATAGTCCGGATTGCCGTAGGCCTCATAAAGAGCTTCCGCATAGTTCAATAATACCTCTGCGTACCTGAAAAGTATCCAGACATGACGATCGGTAGTCGTATTGTTCGGATTCAGACTGATTGTTTCGACAACATATTTCTTCAAATAATAGCCTGTCGGTGTCGCACCATCCAGAGGCGCTCCGTTTTTACCGCCTACAAAAGTCTCAACAGCCGCATTCTTGAAAGTAGAGCCATTCGTCAGAACAGTCTTAAACAAGCGGGGATCCCTCTTTTCCGGATTGTACATATTATCGATATGTTCCTGGTTTCTCCAGTCGAACCGGCTTCCATCCTTCATTTCAAAAGCATCCACCAGATTTTGTGTAGGACAGGTTCCGGAGTTTCCTCCCTCATAACCGATAGGGAAATTCAGTTTTTCAAAATCATTTGAATTACCTCTGCGCGTTTCCAGAATCAGTTCTTTGGAAGCCAGATTATTCCATATCTGTTCATCTACCAGTTGATACCGCCCGTCCGATTCAACCTTATCGATCAGTTGTTTGGCCGCTTTAGCCGCTGCAATCCATTTTTCCTGACCAGCCGTCCCGGCATATAAAGGGCTGGCTGCATACAGTAACGTTCTTGATTTCAAGGCCATCACGGCTCCCTGGGTGATACGGCCCGTTTCATATCCCGGCACATCTTTATAGGATACAGGCAGCTTATCCATGATCTCATCGCATTCACTGACAATAAAATCAATCACTTTATCAAAATCAGAAGGAGTCACGCTATTCGCCTCATCGAGTTCCAGGCATTCCGTAATCAGCGGGACGTTCTTATACCGTTTGGCCAACTCGAAATAGTAGAAGGCACGTAAAAAACGAGCTTCATACGGATAGTACTGATATTGCTGCATCAAAGTCTCATAATTATCATTCCATTCAATATTGGTGAAGTCTTCCTGATAATTATTCAGAAACATATTAGCAGAGCGGATTGCGGTATAGTAAGTGCCCCACACATTATCGATTGTCAGGATCGGACTCCACGAACCGTTATTATACCGGATGATGCCCGATGTATTCCAAGCATATTCCGCTTCATCGGTCGCCGCTGCCCGGGTCGCTCCGTCAAAATTACCGAAATCGGCGGGTAGATATGAATATACAGTGGTAAGCATACCTTTTGCTCTTTCAAAATAGGTGAACATATCTTCTTTGTCAAATCCGGACGATTCATTATAATCCAGATAATTGCAGGAAGACATACACACTGCAAAAGCAAATATGGCAGATAATATTTTCTTATTCATAATGTCTATTTTTAAAAATCAAGAGTTAATCCAATGTTATATGATCTGAAAGATGGATAAGTAGCATACATTTGCTCCGGGTCCATATCTTTCACATGGTCAAATGAAAACAGATTCATACCTCTGGCAAACAGGTTGATATTGCTGAGTCTGATCTTGTTTACCCATGATTTAGGTAAAGTATAGGCCAACTCCACATTTCTCAGTTTCAGGAAATTGCCGTTTTCAGCCCAGATAGAACTTTCCCTGAAATTATTATCATTCTGTTTAGTTGTCAGACGCGGATACCGGGCATTAGTATTCTCCGGTGTCCAGCGATTTTCCAGATAATGTTGAGAGACGTTCTTATTACCAACCAAAGGACGGTACATACTTGACATATTTCTAACTAACGTATAGTTGGCTACTCCCTGGAAATCTGCTTTCAGGCTTACATTCTTATATCCCAATCCAATAGAAAACCCGTACATAATTTCCGGCAAAACAGTACTGTAACCAATAGCCACCTTATCATAATCATCGATCACCTTATCACCATTCTGGTCTTTATATTTTACATCGCCCGGAACCACATTGGAGAAAGACTGTGCAGGACTGCCCGCTATATCTGCCTCATCCTGAAAGAAACCGATAGCCTCCAAACCATAATACTGCCCGATCCGGTTTCCTGTATTTTTCAGGTAATCATACGGTTTATATCCTTCGTCCATATTTACAATCTCATTACGGGCAAAAGTGAAATTACCAGCCAGCATATAGGTGAAATCTCCGATACGGTCACGCCAGGAAAGACCGGCTTCAAATCCATAGTTCTTAACTTCGCCATCATTCAAAATCGGTGTGCTGACTCCCAACACGGAAGAGTAAATAGCAGAGGAGTTCACCAGAATATTCGTCCGCTTTTCATAAAAGGCATCCGCTGATAAAGACAACCGTTTGAATACTTCCATATCGATACCGAAGTTAAACTTATAGGCTGTTTCCGGCTTCAACTTCAAATTAGGTAAACGGAACTCGCCATTACCGGATACAGAGTTATTATTATCTCCGAAAAAATAGGAGCTGATGCCCGTTTTGAAATAATATTTATCATAATCATAAGCAAACCGGTCACTTCCGGTAATACCCCATGAAGCCCTCGCTTTCAGATAATCTATCGCTGTAACTTCTTTCATAAAGTCTTCGGAAGAAATGACCCAACCGGCAGAAACGGCAGGAAAAAATGCATACTTATCAGAACTTCCCAACACACTCGACCCGGAATAAGTCAACACCAAATCAGCCAGATACTTGCTTTTATAAGCATAGCTTGCATTTCCTATATAACTCTGCCGTCTATACGTATTATTAATTCCTTTCAGGGAATTTTCTTCCTGATGATAAATGACCGCAGCATTCAGTTGATGCATATCCTGCCAGTTTTTTTCGTAATTGACTTTTGCCTCAAACGTTGTTACACGGTTCTGATATCCGAGGCTGGAACTGAAAGACAAATCCGTTTCCTGTCCGTAACGTGTACGGGTTATGTCGGTAATAGTACCTCCGTTATCCCTGACCGGCTGCAAACTTTCATACAGATAATTCTTTGTTTTATTATCCCAATAGCTGGCCCGGTTATCATAAGCAATAGCAAGCTCTGCACTCAGACCGGAAGTAAGAACCGACAGGTCCTGGATAATCCGTAAGTCGGCATATAAAGCCCGGTCATTTCCAACGGAAAAACCTTTAGCCACCGATTCTGCAACAGGATTTTTGCGTACATTATCACCGCCCCATACACCAGTACTCGTCTTTACCGGGAAAGCCGCTGCCGGAACATCATAGATCATCGGGAACAAAGTCGAATACTCCGTTGCCGGACGATTATGTTGCGACAATTCACCCAACAAATTCAATTTTACCAGCGTGAGTTTTGTCGCATTAATATCGAGGTTCGCCCTGGCACTCAGTTTATCCCACGACATCTGACTGGAATAATCCGGGCTGAAATAGTTCTCATTCATAAAACCGTTATCGCCGATGTAATTGATTGCAGCAAAATAACTCACATTCTTTCCCCCTCCGGTAAAAGAAGCATTAAACTGATGAGTCGTTCCTTTATTTTTCAATACTTCATCCTTCCAGTTCACATTCGGGAAAAGCTCCGGGTTGGAACCCGTACGAAAAGCTTCCAGATCAGAATTGCTATACAAAGCAGACAGTCCGTCCATCCGTAAAGCTTCGTTCATTGCCAATGCATACGTATATCCGTCCGCCATATCGGGGAGACGAAATGGAGTATTTATCCCGAACTGATAGCTTGCATGCACTTTCATTCCTTCCAAAATACCGCGTTTGGTAGTCACCAGAATGACACCGTTTGCACCCCGTACACCATACAAGGCCTGCGATGCAGCATCTTTCAGAACCGTAACACTCTCTATCTCATCCTGTGACAAGGAACTGAGGGGGCGTTCAAAACCGTCGATTAGAACCAAAGGAGTTCCTGCCCCCATCGTGGCAAGACCTCTCACATACATTGTCGGATCATTATCCCATGCTACAGTCGAGCCTTGCAGACTGAACAATCCGGGAAGTTTTCCATACAGGGAATTAGCCGGATTAATATCAGACGTTTTAGAATCATCCATATATATCGTGGAAACTGCCGCCGTACTTTCTTCGCTACGCCCGGATAAATTGAATCCACGGTTTATCATTTTTGTATCCTGTGCATAGGAGAAAACAGACACAGACAAAAATGCAGCTACATATATTTCTTTTATTATTTTCATAACCTGCTTTTATGATTTATCAAATGAATTACCATCCCGGATTCTGGACCAATCCATAACCTTTATTAATCTCTTCAGGCGGGAATGCACACAAATACCATTTGGGCGACCAGTTCTTCTTCCAGTAACGTTCGGCCAACTGCCATTTTTCATATTTATAAGAACCGTCTGCCTGACGCCAGATTTTTACACCGTACAGAGGTTTGGTAAAATCTTCCGCACGTTTCCAGCGGACCAGGTCAAACCATCTGATCTCTTCAAAACCAAATTCCACGGCACGTTCATTCAGTACCATTTCACGGAATTGCTCCTGTGACAGATTACGCTGCAACTTCGGTAAACCGACCCGTCCGCGGACTTTGTCTACCCACTCATAAGCTTCACCCGTACGTCCGAGTTCATTCAAAGCCTCCGCATAGCTCAGATAAATCTCAGCCAGACGCAAGTAAGGCCAGTGAATAACCGAACCGGTCAGAGTGGCATAATCATGTTCACGAAGGAACTTACGCATAACGGAACCGGTACGGCAACGCGTCGAATTTTCAGTATTCTGTTCTTGTCCGCCGATATAGGTTTCAGCCGTACGTCCCTGCCATTTGTCGCCATTAATAACAAGAGTTTCATACAACCGGGGATCTCTGCCATCGAACGGATTGACGCCCTGCGGTATATTATCCCAGTCTATATTAAAAGACGTTCCGTCGGCATTACCGAACATATCCATATAATTCAATGTCGGACAGCTACAACCATACCAGCCGGCCGACTGCATAAAATAAAAATTTCCATCCCAAATATCCGGGCAAGTATAAGCTACACGCGTAGATATCAGCACTTCACCGTTTCTTCTTTTATACCATGCATCCTGAAAATCCTGCCGGTAATCCCCTGTCTCAACCAACTGGTAGTTATAAGAACCCGAGTTGTTCGCCTGTTCGAATTCTTTACAGGCATCCACAACATCCTGCCAGCGTTGATCGGATTTATTTCCATACCAAACCATCAGGTTCGTACTGGCTTCGCCATCCAGATAAGGCTGGTTGTCATTAAACAAAGGACTAGCTGCAAATAATAGCACACGCACCTTTAATCCGAGTGCAGCAGCCTTGGTGAAGCGCCCGTCTTCTTCCACCGATACCTGCCAGGGAAGTACGGATGCGGCTTCATTACACAAATTGACGATAAAATTAACCGTCTTTTCAATGGTTTCACGCGGATAATTATAGTCATCGCCCGGATAAATAGCTTTATCAATCAAAGGCAAGCCGCCGAAATGACGCATCATTTGAGTGTACTGTACTGCTATCACCATCTTGGCTTCACCCTTACGGATAGCCTTTTCTTCTGCTGTCATATCCGGTACCCGGTCTACATTTTCCAGGAAAATATACGCTTTACGGATGGCTTCCCAACTGCGTTCTTTTGTGTAAGCATACATTACATCATAGGTGTCGGCAACCGAAGCATTATATTGTCCGTTATAATAATGGCGTTCCGCACCACATCCCCATCCCAGGTAAGACTGGCAAAGATCGGTTGTCGATTCAAGCAGATCCACTCCCAGTTTGTCTTCGGCAGGGTCCCAACTGTACATAACCCCATAGGGTAAATGCCTGTAAGCCGCAGCCAGCGCACGTTCGGCATACTGCTTGGATGCAAAAATCGTATCCAGGGTAACATCTGCTCCCGGGGCTTTTTCCAGAAAATCATCGCCTATTTTCAGGTCGTTACAAGAACCGAAATAGAAAGAGGCGGCTATTATAGATATTGGTATTAATAATCTTTTCATACTATTTGTATCATTAGAAATTTACATTCACTCCAAAATTGTAAATACGCGTATTGGGATACTTGTTCTTATTACTGATTTTTGATTCCGGGTCGATAAATCCCAGATGGTCAAATGTCAGCAGGTTATATCCGTTGGCAAACACCCTGAGTTTCTGGATACCGACTTTCTTCAACACATCCGTATTCAGCGTATATCCTATCTCCAGGTTCTTCAGACGCAGATAAGAGGCATCTCTCACCCAGAAATCCGACATTTGCGAATTATGCATTCTGTTGGTTTGGGTAAAACGCGGGAATTGGGCCGATTGTCCTTTCTCTTCTGTCCAACGTTCCTCGACCATCCATTTCATCAGGGGAGCGTCACCGGTATTGAACGGACGGGTAAAGTCTTCTTCCAAACGTCTGGAAACGTTAGTTGCCCCTGTCCAATTCATCGAGAAGTCAAAACCTTTATATTCAAATCCGGCATTCAGACCGAAAATATATTCGGGATTTTCTCCATAACCGAAATAAGTTTTATCATCCCCATCGATTACTCCGTCATTATTCAGGTCTTTGAACAGAATATCACCCGGTTTAAATGTTCCCGACTGCGTAGGGATTCCCGTGATTGTCGAACCATCCTCATTAAAGTCTTTTGCCTCGAAGAAACGATCGAAAACATATCCGTAATTCAAACCGATAGAACGTCCTGTTTCATACATATAAGGTTCATTCTGTGGAATTTCATCTTTATAAACAATCTCATTTCTGGAAAAAGAGACATTTCCTTTCAGCCAGTAGCGGAACTTGCTGCCAATTTTATCGTTCCATCCCAAAGAGATTTCATATCCTTTATTGTTCACTTTACCCAAATTGACAGCAGGCAGGTCGGCTGCAACGAATCCCGGAACTGTATTTTGCTGAATAAGAATATCCTTACGTTTCTCAAAAAATACATCCAGAGAGAAATTCAAACGCTGATCCAGCAGATTCATATCCAAACCGTAGTTTTGTTTGGCAGCCTTCTCCCAGGTAACATCCGGATTTCCCAAAATCAGTTCCGATGCGCCCGGATAAGCCTGCGGAGTATTCACTCCCCAATAATATCCGCCCGAACTGGCTGAATATGAGTCCGGCAAATACAAGAAACGTTTATATTCATTCAATATATCGTTACCTACCAGACCGTAAGAGGCTCTTAATTTAAGGAAGCTGATAAAATCTACCTGCTTCATAAACTTCTCTTCCGATATTACCCAACCGAGTGAGGCTGCCGGGAAAAATCCGTACCGTTTACCCGGTGCAAAGTTTTCCGAACCGTTATAACCGGCATTGAAATCGACCAGATAGCGGTCTTTATAAGCATAGGTGACGCGCCCAACCAATCCCAAATATCCTTTCGGGATATCCGTATTAGCCTTGGGATAATACTGTTTGGTCATATTATACAAGAGCAAGCCGCCGACTTTATGATCCCCGAAAGTACGGTCGTAACGTAAGCTGGCCTCTACATACCAGTCACGCGTTTTGGTACTCCAGTCCTCCGACGCAGACAAAGCACTCGCTGTACCTTCAAGCTGATACACAATCGTATGATCAAAATTAGGATCATCAATAGCCAATCCCGGATCGGTCAGACTGGATTTGTAGACCGGAGTATACGATTCCATCGAGCCGTTCCATGATTTACTTCCCGTATAAGAGGTATTGTAAGCTCCTTTAATATTAAAAGAAAGACCTTTGGTGATGAAATCCAGTTTCTGTGTTAAATCCATATCCAGATTCATCGTATTTTGCGAAGCCTCTGTATATCCTTTTCCATAATACATGGAGAACAGGTTACGCATTGTCATCGGGATATAACGGTTTTTAATCTGAACCAGATTTCCATCTACAAAGCCCGGGCTGGAGAATGGTTGTACACGGAGAATCTCCATCCATAAATTGTTTTGTTCGCCGAACTTAGGATCTTTCTTTGTTTCCAGACGGCCACCCAACCCCAATTTCAAAGTAGTGCTCTTAGTTACGTTAATGTCGAGATTCGCCCGGTAGTTATAACGATTGTTTTTATAGTTCGGATTATAACTTTCATAAAATCTCTTCAGCAAACCATCCTGATACAGATAACCCAGGGAAATAAAAAACTTCACATCCTTCGTTCCTCCCGAGATATTCAGGTTATGCTGGGTTTGCAAAGATGCTTTCTTAAACATCAAATCTTCCCAGTTCGTATTCGGGAACATGATCGGATCGGCATTCGTCCGGAACATATCCAATACATAAGGCGAGAATCTCAAATCGTTGGGACCTAAATCGGGATTGTCGCTCAATTGCATTTCATTGAAATATTTGGCATGGTCATAACTCCCCATCATTTCCGGAACACGCATCGCTTCACTGATACCGACCGAAGAAGACAGCGATATTTCCGTACGTCCTTCTTTTCCTCTGCGTGTCGTTACCAGGATAACTCCATTCGCACCCCGTACACCGAATACGGCCGTTGCCGAAGCATCCTTCAAAACAGTAATATTCTCTATTTCATTAGGGTCCATGCGGAAGAAAGAACGTTCCACCCCATCCACCAGAATCAATGGTTGTGAGCGGGCGCCATCCAAAGAAGCAATACCTCTGACAAATATTTCCGGGTCTTCAGCTCCGGGCTGTCCGCTATACTGAACGGTTGAAATACCCGAAACAGAACCGGCCAGCATATTACCGATACTGGACGTGGGCGATTTCAACAAATCTTTTGTGTCTATCGAAGAAACAGAGCCGGTCACAGTCAGTTTCTTCTGGGTTCCATAAGCGATAATTTGCACCTCTTCCAGCAATACATTATCGGAAGTCAAAATAACATCTATGACTTTTCGGTTACCAACCTTTATATCCTGAGGCGTATAACCCAGATAAGAAACCTGAAGAATATCATTATCCGTACATTCAATTTCATAATTTCCATTCATATCAGAAAGAACTCCCTGGGTCGTTCCTTTGATAGAAATCGTGGCTCCTATCATTAATTCGCCAGCATCGTCGCTGACCGTTCCCTTTACCAGCTTCTTTTGTCCTTTTTGCTGGGTTATAGACGGGACATTACTATCCGGACCGGAAGCAAAGGCTGGATTGTTAGCTTCAGCCTGTACATCTGGTCGTATAAACAAAATAAGCAGCAACAGTACGCCAACCTTTTGAAGGGGACTACCTACCAGCTTATACTTAGCCTGTACTTGATTCATAAGTTTAATCGTATTTTTAGTTTAAAGTCAAATTCACCAATCATTTTTCTAAGAGTCCGTCAATTAGACGGAGGTGGTCCTTTCTGCATAATAATTACATTTTTTTTCATCTGATTTCAAATTTAAGATATACCGACAAATGTATAGTCTGCTTTCAAAAAGGGCGTCAAATCCTGTCTAAAAGTATTCCTCTATCGTATAATCATTTATTAATCAGCAGATAACAATCAATGGTTTTGAGTACAAATTCACTCTTCAGGCTATTATCCTTGTTGGGAAATTCATTGTTTAGCCGTATATTTGTAAAAAAAGTAAAACTGAATTATGAAATTTTTTTCACACATAGCATATATTATTCTACTCTGTCTTTTACCTGGTATCGG
The DNA here is from genome assembly GCF_003635445.1 of Parabacteroides sp. AF17-3. NCBI lineage: Bacteria > Pseudomonadati > Bacteroidota > Bacteroidia > Bacteroidales > Tannerellaceae > Parabacteroides > Parabacteroides sp. AF17-3. The sequence continues at coordinate 85,399 of NZ_QTMM01000001.1, forward strand.
ACAATGTAACAACGCCAGCTATTACTTCAAACAAATAGCAATCGAGCAGGGATTATCACAATCGAGCATCAACTCTATTCTATGTGATCATAAAGGAATATTATGGATAGGAACAAAATCCGGATTAAACTGCTACGACCAACATGAGCTAAAAAGCTTCTTCAACGAAAAAGACAATAAATATTCGCTTCCCGGTAACCACATACAGTTTGTTGCGGAAGATTCACTCAATAATCTTTGGGTTTCTACTAATAAGGGATTGGTTAAATATAATCCGGACTATAACCACTTCGACCCGATCATAAAAGAAAAGATATTTTCTTATCTCTGTATACCCGGAGGGATTCTTTTCGGAGGAGAAAAAACACTCTACCGATTCGACTACAAAAACAAAAATACCGAACGTATCCTTCTCCATACGGAAAACCACCTACGGGAAACCGGAGAATACTCCATTCTCAACATATTAAAGATAGAAGGAAATAAAGTATTACTGAATACAAAAAAACATGGGCTGCTCACCTATAATTATACGACAAACGAAATTTATAAAGATAACTCGTTGCCGTTTACCAATACCGTATCCGCTATTTTTATCAATGAAAAAGGATATATTTACCTGTCACCATACAGACAGGGACTTTTCTGCTACGATCCGAAAGGAAAATTGATCGCCCACTATAAAAGTGAAAACTCTAAACTCAGTAACAATATCATTCTCAGTATTCTGGAAAAAGACGGAAACATATGGATAGGGACAGACGGAGGAGGAATCAATATTTATCATCCCGACACAAAAGATTTTACCGTCTTACAACACATTCCGGGAGATGTGAATTCACTTCCCGTCAATTCCATCACTGTTCTCTATATGGATAATGAAAATAACCTCTGGGCAGGGAGCGTGAGAGGCGGTATATTCGGAATTAAAGAAACTTATATCAAGACATTCAAAGACGTAGCCTTAAACAACACCAACGGATTAAGCGAAAAAGCCATTACCAGCCTGTACGAAGACAATGACAGTCTTTTATGGATCGGGACAGACGGCGGAGGAATCAATGTATACAACCCATTTACCGATACATTCAAACAATTCACCTCCACCTACGGCGATAAGGTGACTTCCATCACCGGCTTATCCGACACGGAGCTTTTGGTCTCGTTATTCAACCAGGGAATAGTTGTCTTCAACAAGCAAACGGGAAAATACACCCCATTTACCATTGTCAACGACCAGATCAATACAGAAGAATGTTATTACGGCTTTATGCCCCTGGCGCATAAAGTCAGCGATGACAAAATATATATTCTGTCGCTCAGTGCACGTATCTACTATCCTGAGACAAAGACCTTCTCTACCCTAAAAACAAAAGAAACCGATTTCTCCCTGGAAGCGCTGAACCTGACCTATGCGGACGATTCGCTTATTTTTATGATAAAAGAGAATTATGTCTTACAGACATTACAAAAGAACGACAGCCTGTCCCTTCTATTCACCACTGAACCAAGCGAAACGATCCATACCCTGTGTTATGACAAAAAAGGGACCGTCTGGATAGGAAGCGACCAGGGACTCAGCTATTACAATCTGAACGAGAAAGTATTACACCGAATCAATACCCGGCTTTTCAATAACGTGTCTTATCTTTTCCTCGACGATAAAGGGCGTCTCTGGATAGGCGCACAGAATATGCTCTTTTCGTATGTTATCGATGAAGGGAGATTTATTATCTGGAGCGAATCCGATGGATTTTCGCCGAATGAAATCCTGTTTATGTATCAGGAACAATCCAAGACAAACAATATTTATCTGGCAGGAACCGACGGACTGGTAAAAATAGATAAGAATATCTCCTATAATGACGATCTTCAACCGGAAATTGATTTATCCGATATTCTATTCAACGGGAGTACCTATCTGAAACAATTCAACACGACTCACCGGTCGGTTGCAATTCCCTGGAATTATACATCTCTATCGGTCGTATTCAATATAAATCAGAAAGATATATTCAGAAAAACAATGTTCCGATACAAAATAGAAGGGGCAAACGAGCAATACATCGAATCTTATAATAACAAACTAAACCTACCGGTATTACTCCCGGGAAGTTATTCGATTATTGCATCCTACAATACGAAAAGCGGGATATGGAGCCAACCCAAAAAGATACTCACACTCCATATCACTCCCCCTTGGTATAAAAGTAATCTTTTTATTTTCAGCATAATTCTGTTAATCTTAGGAATCATTACCGCCACGGTATATATTATCCTGAAGAAAAAAGAAAACCGACTGAAATGGGAAATGAAAGAACATGAACAGGCCATGAACGAAGAAAAGATACAGTTCCTGGTCAATATAAGCCATGAACTCAGGACTCCCCTTACACTCATTTACGCTCCGCTGAAAAGACTTATCGACACCAGCCATGAGAATCTGACTCCCGAAGTTATTCACGGACAGTTAAATACTATTTACAAACAGTCGAGAAAAATGAAAAACCTGATTAACATGGTTCTCGACCTGAACCGTATCAAAACGGAGCAGAAGTCTTTACAGAAACAGCCTCATCCATTAAATAAATGGATAGTATCCGTCTCCGAAGATTTCAATACTGAATTAAAGGAAAAGAGTATCCAGCTGATATATCAGCTGGATACTCAGATTGATTCAATCTGGTTCGATGAATGGAAATGCCAGACTATTTTTTCCAACATACTGATGAACGCCCTCAAATTCAGTGAACCGGAGACACAAATAACAATATCGACCCAACTAATAGATAACTATGTCAGAGTCGCCGTCGCAGACCAGGGTATCGGTCTGCAAAATGTGGACCCGAAAAAGCTTTTCAACCGTTTTTATCAAGGTGAACATAATAAGAGCGGTAGCGGAATCGGTTTATCTTATGCCAAAGTATTGATTGAAATGCATGGAGGGCGGATAGGCGCCTATAACAATCCGGACAGAGGAGCTACATTCTATTATGAGTTACCCGCATTGACCGATAGCATCAACTCCGGACAGCAAGAGGTACAGGAAACAGAGATTAGCGAAAATCTATCTATACCGTTAGACTTGTCCGCGACCGGAATTTCCTGCGCGGGATATTCTTTACTCATCGTAGAAGATAAAGATGAACTCCGCCTTTTCCTGAAAGATTCGTTCAAAGATATATTCAAGCAGGTTTATACCGCAGAAAATGGTCTTGCCGCCCTGGAAATAACCAAAGCCAAACAACCGGATATCATCGTCAGCGACGTCATGATGCCCCAAATGGACGGCTATGAACTCTGTAAGAATATAAAAAACGATATTGAAATCAGCCATATCCCCATCATCCTGCTGACAGCCAAATGCGACCAGGAAAGTACTGCGCAAGGGTATAAACTCGGTGCGGATTTTTATATCCCGAAACCGTTTGAGTTAGACTTCCTGCTGACTATCATTCTTAATTTGCTGAAAAGCCGGGAAGCCGTCAAACAAAAATATAAGGAATCTTCTACCCTGCTCCTGCCACAGGAAGTCACGATCAGCAATGCGGATGAACACTTCATGTCAAAGATGAATGAACTGATAGATAACAACCTGGCCAACCCGGACCTCGATGTAAGCTATCTGATGAAAAAGATGACCATGAGCCGTGCTTCCTTATATAATAAGGTAAAGGTTCTTACCGGTATGGGCGTTAACGATTACATCAATAAAATCCGGATAGAGAAAGCCTCTTTGATGCTTATACAAACGGATTTGACCATATCGGAAATATCTTATGATGTAGGTTTCACTTATCAACGGTATTTCAGTACCATATTTAAACAAGTCAAAGGAATGACTCCAACCCAATTTAAAGAAGAAAACAGAAGGAAAGAGAGCTGACAGGGGAAAAGAAAATACGCCGCCGCTTCACAGCAACAGCGTATCCACTTAAACCGGTCAAACAATTCCAAAAAGGAATATATTTTACTTATTTCACTTCTTCGAGTACGGAATAAGATTGTAATACATTATTATTATTGTATTGCTCCGTACGGACTACCCCGATATTGGGAGCATACCATTCGTATCCGTAACCTTCGATCGTTTCTTTCGGGGAACGTGATTTGATTTTAAATTTTACTTTCGTACAATCGAATGTTCCTGCCGGAGTGGTGATCTCTTCGGTTTTCACATATTCGCGGTCGTAAATCGAAATGTTCTTTCTGTCTTTACGATTCTTCTTTGAATAAATGTTGATCACGGCATCGTCGAAATAGACATCATCCGAAGATGCTCCCTGCGCTACGCTCGGATAATTGATTACGGCATCTGTAGCCGCCACTGCGGTATTCGTTGTAGTAACAAAAGATGGATTGGACAGCACCTCTTTCATATCCATAAAGAATTCGCCATCCTGACAAAAAGCCTCCAGTTCGCCTTTATCGATAACTGTCCCGTTATTATTGACGAACACGTAATCGGCTTCGACTTCCAGGCCGGATTGTTTACTTTCCACCTCATCCACTACATAAGTCATCACACCTGACAGGTTTCCTTTGCCGTCATAACTCTTTTTCACCAGTTTTGTACCTTTTGTCGTAGGGAAAAAGAATGTACAATCTTGTGCCATAGCCCCGCCTGCCAACATAGCGGCCAAAGCTACCAGTAAAACTTTAGATTTCATATTTCAAAACGTTTAAGTATTAATAATAAGCCGGATATCCAATGCGTAGTTAAAACAGGGGAAACCTGCGAATGTTTATGGCTTTTCTTTTAAAAATAGCAAAAGAATGCCTATTTCGCCCTTATTTATAAAGAAAGGGGGCATCGAAGGGTACAACCATAAAAGTTAATTCCTAACTTTGGTGATCTAAACAGTAATGTCTTATGGTACAAAGATTCGATTTCTTAGTGATAGGTTCCGGTATTGCAGGAATGAGTTTCGCACTTAAAGTTGCCAGCAAGGGAAAAGTAGCCCTGGTATGCAAAACTAATCTGGAAGAAGCTAACACATATTTCGCTCAGGGAGGCATCGCCTCGGTAACGAACCTGATTGTTGATAATTTCGACAAACATATTGAAGATACAATGATAGCCGGCGACTGGCTCAGCGACCGCGATGCCGTGGAAAAGGTCGTGCGCAACGCCCCTCAGCAAATCAAAGAGCTAATCAGTTGGGGGGTAGACTTCGACAAGGACGAGAAAGGCAACTTCGACCTGCACCGTGAAGGGGGACATTCCGAATTCCGCATCCTGCACCATAAAGACAATACAGGTGCCGAAATACAGGATAGCCTGATTCAGGCCATCCAAAAGCACCCCAACATCACCGTATTTGAGAATCATTTCGCAATCGAAATACTGACGCAGCACCATCTGGGTGTCACCGTCACCCGTCAGACACCGGATATAGAATGCTACGGAGCCTATATCATGGACCCGAACGGACGAATCGACACCTTCCTTTCCAAGGTAACGCTGATTGCAACCGGCGGCGTAGGTGCCGTTTACCAGACAACGACCAATCCGTTGGTAGCCACAGGCGACGGCATAGCGATGGTTTACCGTGCAAAAGGGACCGTTAAGGACATGGAGTTTGTACAGTTCCATCCAACGGCTTTGTACCATCCGGGCGACCGCCCTTCCTTCCTGATTACGGAAGCGATGCGTGGTTACGGCGGTGTTTTGCGTACGCTGGACGGAAAAGAGTTCATGCAGAAGTATGATAAACGTCTTTCACTGGCTCCCCGCGATATTGTGGCACGTGCCATCAAAAACGAGATGGATACCCGTGGAGATGACCATGTATATCTGGACGTTACACACAAAGACCCGGAAGAGACAAAGAAACATTTCCCGAATATTTACGAGAAATGCCTGAGTCTGGGCATCGACATTACCAAGGATTATATCCCGGTAGCTCCTGCCGCCCATTACTTGTGCGGAGGTATCAAGGTCGATCTGGATGCACGTTCTTCTATCGACCGTCTCTATGCGGTAGGCGAATGTTCCTGCACCGGTCTGCATGGCGGCAACCGTCTGGCCTCCAACTCACTAATCGAAGCCGTTGTCTATGCCGATGCAGCAGCCAAGCACAGTTTGGGAATCATTGATTCATTGAAGTATCAGGAAAACATCCCGGAATGGAACGACGAGGGCACGACCTCTCTGGAAGAAATGGTCCTTATCACCCAAAGTGTGAAAGAAGTGGGACAAATCATGAGTACATACGTCGGCATCGTCCGCTCCGACCTGCGCCTGAAACGTGCCTGGGACCGTCTGGACATCATCTATGAAGAAACGGAGAGCCTGTTCAAACGCTCGGTCGCTTCGAAAGATATCTGCGAACTGCGTAATATGATTAATGTAGGTTATTTAATCATGCGCCAGGCCATCGAACGAAAAGAGAGCCGTGGATTGCATTATACGTTGGATTATCCGCCGGTAAAGAAGGAACAGTAAAATAAAAAAGAGCATCTCTGATTCACGGGATGCTCTTTTTGTTTAAAATATTTCATTTTCCTACTAGGGATTTCTGAACTTGTGTTGTCTTTTCTATACAAGACAATAAAAACAACATAAGTTAGCCTATAATGGATAAAGAGATATTACAAAGATATGTAGAAGGAAATGTCAGCCCGGAAGAAATCATTGCCGTAGTCGACTGGCTGGACGCAGATGAAAGTCATGTCCGGGAATTTATGGCGTTACACAAATTGAATGATATATCCTTATTGAATCAACCGGATAACCGGGCCGATAACCAAAAGAAGAAAAGGACTATCTCTTTCCGGAAAATAGGCTATGAATTGGCCAAAATAGCAGCTATACTAATCATATTCTGGGGAGGCACGAAATTATTCGAAACAAACACTACCGAAGAAAGTATTGTTACCTATCAGACACTATATGTACCTACCGGACAACGTGCCGAGTTAATTTTACCGGATAGTACACGAGTATGGCTCAATGCCCATAGTAAACTTATATATCCTGTCAGTTTTGGAAAAGGAAACCGTCAGGTAGAATTAAACGGGGAAGCCTATTTTGACGTTGTTCATAATGAAAAACAACCTTTTATTGTAAAAACTCGTCAAATGGACATACAGGTCTTAGGTACAGAATTTAATGTGACTTCCTATTCTTCTGATTTTGAAGTATCATTATTAAGAGGATGTATAGAATTATCTTCACCCAGTCTTTCATCCACCTATAAGGTGAAAGAAAAAGAACACGTCAAATTAAAAGACAACAAACTGATTGTAAATAATATTACCGACTATGATTATTTCAGATGGAAAGAGGGACTCATCTGTTTCAACAATGAATCGGTTGCAACAATTATTGAGAAACTCAAACTATACTACGACATCGACATAGAAACTCACAATAAGAAATTCTTAAACAGTCGATATTCTGGTAAATTCAGGACAAAAGATGGTATCGAGCAAGTATTGAAAGTCTTGCAGATAGAACATAAATTCAGTTATACAAAAAATAACGATTTAAATCTAATAACTATAAAATAGAATGCCTATGAAATAAAAAATGAAATGTAAAAATTAACCGGATCATGCTCCAACATAACCCGGTTATCACAGTCAGTACTCTGACACAACAGCAAATTGATTTTAGTACTAACTTTCTAGATTTTTCAAAGTTATGAAAAAAAAACCTATAGGGAAGAAGTATGCCCTATTATTATCGAATTTTAAACACATATTCAGACTTATGAAGTTAACCTTTTTATTATTTCTGTTATGTATTTCAAGTGTTTGGGCAAATAATGCCAATTCTCAGACGACTAAAGTAAATATCCAGGCCGAAAATATGCACATGAAGGATATTATCAGTCAGATCGAGTCACAAACGGATTATCTATTTGTTTACAATTATGAAAATGTAGATCTGTCACAAAAAGTATCATTAAAGGCTTCAGATATCTCCGTAGCAGAAGTTCTGAAAATTCTTTTTAAGAACTCGGATGTAGTATATGCTGTAGAAGGTAACAATATCCTGTTAATGAAAAATACAACGGAAAAGAAGCAGCAAAGTGGCAAAAGGATATCCGGTAAGGTAACCGATTCAAACGGTGAAGCTATCATTGGAGCAAATGTCATAGAAGTAGGAACTGTAAACGGTACCATGACAGATATAAATGGTAATTATACTTTAACAGTTTCTCCTTCCTCAATGCTGCAAATATCCTATATCGGATATCTTACACAAGAAATCCGGGTACAGAATAAAACATCATTGGATGTTATCATGAAAGAAGACTTGCAAGCATTGGATGAAGTTGTAGTCGTAGGATACGGAACCCAGAAAAAGGAAGTGGTTACAGGTGCTATCACATCTTTAAAATCTGAAGATATTTCACTCAGCCCAACAGCCAATATGGCCTCCGGATTAGCAGGACGTCTTTCGGGCGTTATTATTAACACACGAAACGGTGAACCAGGAGCAGACGAGTCAACCATACGCATCAGAGGCCAGAATTCTTTGGTATCCAACGATCCTCTCTATGTAATCGACGGTGTTGTTCGTTCTGAAGAAGGAGGTATATTCAGTCGGTTCGATCCGGAAGATATCGAATCGATCACAGTATTGAAGGATGCTTCAGCTGCAATATATGGTTCTCGTGCCGCAAATGGAGTCATATTGATTACCACCAAACGTGGTAAAGTGGGAAAACCGACCATTTCACTCTCTTATAATCATTCATTTACACAACCTACCCGGACTGTAAAAATGGCAAACTCCGCTTCATATGCAAGAGCACAAAATTTGGCAAATGAAATCAGAGGAATCAGCCCTCGCTGGACGGAAGATGAGATACAAAAATTTGCCGACGGGTCAGACCCATTACATTATCCTAACACAAACTGGTATGATGTAGTACAGAAAAACTGGTCAGGTCAGGACAAAGCGAATATACAACTTACCGGAGGTATGGATAACTTAACTTATCTTGTATCTGCTGGTTTCCTGGATCAAGGTTCTCCTTATAGAGAAAGTTCTATGAAGAATCGCATGTACAATATCCGGTCAAATATAGATGCAAAAATAAACGATTATATTAAACTTACTTTTGATTTGTTCGGCAAAAACACAGACCGGACTTTACCGTATAATGGTCAGGCCAGCGGTAACGGGATGTACAGTTGGGTCGGTTTGAGTGCTCCTACAGCCCATGCATACTGGCCCGGAACAGATTATCCGACAAATCAAGGATGGGGTAATTATAATCCATTGGTTATCTCTACAGGAGATGCCGGTACCACTGCTTCCAAAACATGGGTGTTTAACGGACAATCTACTATCGACATATCGATACCCTGGGTGAAAGGTCTGTCGGTAAAAGGAAGTATAGCCTATGACTATTTTGGTCAGAACTATAAACAATTCGAAGATGTATATTATGTATATAGTTACGATGAAAGTACTAATACTTACGAAAAATTAAAGGGTCATACTTCTGCCCCTCAGTTATTTATTGAGGAAAAACGGACTGAGTATATCAACGGAAATGTACGTGTCAATTATTTGAATACATTTGCTGATGTACATACAGTGGATGCCTTTGTCGGTTTCGAACAGAATCAAACCAAAAGCACGGCATTAGATGGTAAACGTACTAATTTTCCTACAGGTACATTAGAAGAACTGAATGCCGGAGATGCCAATACACAGACAAATCACAGTAGTTCTTCAAAAACAGCCAGAAGAAACTATTTCGGACGTGTATTATATGACTATGACCATAAATACATGCTGCAATTCCAATTCAGATACGATGGTTCCCATAACTTCCCTTCCGGAAATCGGTTTGGATTCTTCCCAGGAGTTTCAGGAGGTTGGACAATATCCAGAGAGAATTTCATGAAAGATATTACCTGGTTAAACAATTTGAAACTACGTGGTTCATGGGGAAAAATGGGTAATGATTATCTCAGAGATTCATTCCAATACCTGACGATGTATACATTGGCAGACGGTTCGGTTTTTAACGGAACACAATATTCGGGAATTTCTCAGGCAAATGTGCCTAACCCCAATATTACCTGGGAAAAAGCCGAAACATATGATATTGGATTGGAAACCGGATTCTTGAATAACCGTCTGACATTTGAATTCGATTGGTTCAAAACAAACAGAAAGGATATCCTGACAAAACGTAATGCATCGATCCCGGCATTTACAGGTTTGAACCTGCCTGATGAAAACATCGGAGAAACAGAAAATAAAGGAGTTGAAATGATGCTTGGTTTCAGGGACGATCCCGCCAAAGATTTTTCTTATTCTGTATCCGGCAACCTGACTTATGCCCGGAATAAAGTAATTTTCAAAGATGAAACGCCCATGGCGGAAATATACCAGAAAGAAGAAGGAAAACCTATTGGTGCTGCATTAAAATATGAGGCGATCGGAATATACAGCGAAGCTGATATTGCCAATCCGGATGTTCCCAAAAGACCCGGAACAGTAGCTGGAGACATCAAGATACGGGATGTCAACGGAGACGGTGAAATCAATTCACTCGACCAGGTTCGTCAGGATATGACCAATATTCCTGATATAACTTACGGTATTAACATAAATCTCAGTTGGAAACAATTTGACCTGACGTTAGGATTCCAGGGACAGGCACGGGCAGTCTTTTACCTTCGTGAAGACTGGGTAAATCCGGCTACATCAAACGGTGGTGCAAATATTCTACAATGGTGGACGGAAGATACGATGACACCGGATAACCCGAATGGAACAAAACCACGGTTAGGTACGGCATATGGTATAGGTGGAACAACTTTCACTCAGATCAGCGCTAATTTCTTCAAACTCAAAAATGCAGAAATAGGATATAGAATACCTAAAGATATTATATCCAAAGTCGGTTTGTCAAGAGCTCGGGTATATGTGAGCGGAACGAACTTATTCTCTATCGACCATACCAGCAAATTCGGTATAGATCCGGAAGTTGCCAACGGAGGATGGGATTTGAATCCGATGCGATTAATAAATCTAGGTGTAAACGTTTCATTTTAAAAATACACATGATGAAAAAGATAATATATTTAGTAAGCATAACATGGATCATGTTATTATATTCCTGCAGTGATGTGCTTGATATAACACCAACAGACAGATATCCTGACCCGGCAGTCTGGCAAGATGAGAATCTGTTGAAAATGTTTGTAAATGAACAATACAGTGGCATTTGTACGAAAGATAATTATTATAAAATAATGTATTTTGGAGATGATATTTTCTCCAAATACAATGAAGGAGGCTGTGATCTTATCCGGGAAAATATATTGACAGCCGATAATGTAGGTTCATTAAATAATATACTACATGTATGGGATAATTCGTATAAATTCATCCATAATATTAATGTGTTCTTTAAAAACATAGAGGGATCACCTATTGACGAATCTGTAAAAAAGGAACTTATTGCAGAAATGAAATTCATACGTGCTTATATCTATGCCAAATTGATTTGGGCATACGGTGGTGTTCCTATTATAGAGGAAGCGTTTGATATCAATAGTGACTGGTCGCAAATAAAAAGAAACTCATGGGATGAATGTGTTACCTATATAGTAAAGAACCTGGATGAAGTGATAGCTGACCTTCCTGACAGACCTTCAGAAAGAAACAGAGCCAGTGGAAATGCTGCTCGCGCACTTAAATCACGAGTATTACTCTATGATGCAAGTATATTGAATAATCCGAGCAATGATAAACAGAAATGGCAGAGAGCAGCTGATGCTGCTGCAGCTCTTTTTGATAAAGGATATACGCTGGCAACAGACTATCAGAAAATGTTCCTGGACGTAAACTGCAGTGAATTTATATTCGCAAAAGAATTCAGTGAGACCTATTACTGTCAGTTGACCTTTTATATTGGCACTGCGGGTAATAGCGGACTTGCATTGGCAGTTCCTTCTTTGAATATAGTGGATGCTTACGAAACGATAGACGGTGAAATACCAGTTACCAATAGCGAGTTAGGAACAATCAATCCTAAATCGATGTACGACTCATCCAATCCTTATGTGAACAGAGACCCTCGTTTCTACGCATCGATCTATTATAATGGTGCAGATTTTATGGACCGTAAAATAGAAACTTATAAAGGAGGTTATGATGTAACAAATCAGGATGCCACCATGACAGGCTACTATATAAGGAAGTTTATAGAGGAAGATAAAGGCATTTCTCAAACCAGACATTATACAGGTCCTTTCCCGTTATTCCGGTTATCCGAAATGTATCTCAATTATGCAGAAGCTCAATACCATTTGGGAAATGAAGATCTTGCACGTGAATACATAAATAAGATAAGAGGTCGTGAAGGAGTAAAAATGCCTCCTGTTACAGCCACCGGAGAAGAGTTACTGAATAAAATATACCATGAGCGTATGATCGAACTTGCGTTTGAAGGACATCGTTATTTCGACGTACGTCGTTGGAAGATTGCTGAAAAAACAGAAACTACTCATATTATGGGTCAGGAAATTATAAAGAATGATGACGGAACATTTACTTATAATCGACATCCATTGACTCAGGATTCACGGAAGAACGAATGGAAAGACGCATTTTATCGTTTGCCTATCGCTTTTTCTGAAATTCAAAGAAGTAATAATAGCCTGGAACAAAACTCCGGTTATGAGATAAAATAGTTTCAGTTTTAACTCTGAAAAATATGTTGAATCTAAGGACTGTAATATTCTAATACAGTCCTTAGAACTTTATAAGCGTCCCGAACATGTGAAAAATGTTAATCTCTATATCCCCATAAGGAAAACGAATGTAATGCTTTATAAAAACAGTTTATCAAAATAGAACGATGAGTAAAAAAATAATATCTGTAATTATTGCTATCTTATTCTTTACCAGCCTAATATCGGAAACCGTTCATGCGGTTAAAAAATCAGATACAGAAATCGATAACTTTCTGAATCCACCTAAAGAAAGCCGCCCGTGGGTGTTTATGTGGTGGTATGATAATGTAGATAAACCGGCTATTACAGAGCATTTGGAAGAACTTAGTAAAAAGGGAATAGGTGGAGTTCTCGTGTTTTATCATGGCGGAATGCCCAACGTCCCTTTCTTAGGTGAGGCCTGGCTCGAGCTATATCGCCATACCGTACGGGAATGTGCCCGCCTGGGCTTGGAATGTGGGGCTAATGTAAGTAGCGGCTGGCCTTCCGGTGGTCCCTGGATTGACCAGAAAAATGGGGCAAAACGTGTAGCCTCTAGTGAAACAATCCTTGAAGGACCATCTCTGTTTTCAGGGAAATTAAATACTCCAACCGGAATTACGGGATTATACAAAGACGATGCTGTTTGGGCTTATCCAGTCCATGATTCCATTTCATTTAAGCCATCTATTTCAGTAAGCAGTAACGCCAAAGACATCAACAATATGCTGGACGGCGATTACAATACCGCCTGGAATCCGGAAAATGAGACGGAAGAGCCATGGATTCTTTTTGATTTTAAATCTCCCCAAAAGGTTGATTTTGTTTATCTTGAGCGGGAAGGAATAACAATACTCGAGTCTTCAGAAGATGGAAAAACATATCTACCAGTTGATACACTTCATTCGATTGGTGATGTTTATCAAAATGTTTTTCAATCCGTTCCCGAGCGTACAGCCCGTTTTTTCCGGCTTGTCCTGAAAAAGGGGAGAGGCGAATCTGTCCGTATGGTATCTCTCGGAACTAAAAGCGACGTTCTTCAAGTAGCTTTAATGAATGCCAAACGTGGCCTGATGAATCCATTAACCCCCATTGGCACATCAAAACTAGAAGTAGAACAAGCTTTCCCTTTGGCTCCACTACAGGCTTCTTCTAAAAACTCTCCTCTTCGCATAGGAGATGCAATTGATTTGACCAATAAAATATCACCGGACGGAAGTTTGAACTGGAAAGTCCCGGAAGGAAAATGGAAAATCATTAGAGTGGGAACCGCTTTTGTTGAAATTCCGGCAGGCGGAGGTTTACTGCCCGACTATTTATCAGTAGAATCCACAGACTTTGATTTTGACCATAGCAGTGGAGTACTGATCCGCGAAGCGGAAAAACAAGAGGGAACAACTTTTAAATATTTACATGAGGATAATGTTGAAATTCATGGCATTTATTCATGGACAGAGAATATGTTGGAAGAATTCCGTAATCGACGGGGGTATGACCCAAAACCTTACCTTGCAGCTATGGCCGGTGAAATAGTTGAAAATACGGATATTACAGAACGTTTTTTGAATGATGTTCGTCGAACGATTGCTGATTGTGTCGCTGACGGACACTATAAAATATGGGCAGATCGTGCACATGAAAAAGGGGTACAGGTTCGTGCTGAAGCCGGAGGACAACATCTTCCAAGATTAATGATGAATGACGGTTTGAAAAATCTGGGAAGAATGGATGTTCCAGTCGGAGAATTCTGGTATGGCGGCCAATGGAGTGAAAACCAATGGATCCCGGCAGTGCATCACAGTGGATCACTTTCGGAAGAATGGTATGAAGGACGTCAGAATGTCAACACTAAACAGGCAGCCAGTGCCTCCCATTTATATGGAAAAGAAAAGACGGCTTCAGAGGCATTTACCAGTTTTACTCATTGGGTCAGTTCGCCTGCCACTCTATTACCACGAGCCAATGTCGCTTTTTGTGAAGGAATCAACGACATAACCTTCCATGGTTCTGCTACATCCGGTCCTGCCAATGGTATGCCGGGAACTGTATTTGCAGCCGGAGTTCATTTCAATAACCGGATTACATGGTGGAACCAGGCAAAATCATTTACAGATTATCTGGCACGCTGCCAATACATGCTTCGACGCGGACATTTTGTCGCAGATGTACTTTATTATGAAGGAGATCTTGTACCTTGTTTCGTATCTCCAAAGAATATAGATCCTGACCGTGGTTTTGGATATGATTATGATGTATGCAATACAGAAATTATCATGAGCCGCTTATCCGTTCGGGATGGCCGGATTTACCTGCCTGACGGAATGAATTATCAAGTACTTGTTCTTCCTGAATCCGGAATTGTTCCAGTTGAAGTTGCTCATAAGATTCTCGAATTAGTTCAGGAAGGAGCAACAGTTATAGGTCCGCGATTCGTTAAAACCCCAGGATTAAAAGATTTCCCCCAAAGTGAAAAAATGCTTCATGAAATTGCCCAAAAACTATGGGGCGAAACGGAGGAACCAGTTGATCGCATTGTAGGCAAAGGACGTGTTATCAGTGGATTCAAAATTGCAGACGTATTAAAGAAAAATGCTATTGAAAGAGATTTCTCATACATGAATGAGAATGAAATCGCCAGCTATGGAACAGCACCGGTAAAAATAGATTTTATCCATCGCAGAGAAGGAGAAACTGATATATATTTTGTTATCAACCGAAGGAATACAACTGAAAATATAAATGCCAGGTTCCGTATGACAGGAAAAGTACCGGAATTCTGGAACCCGGTTGATGGTTCAACAAGTTCGGCAAAAGCCTTTTCAATCACAGATTCGATCACAACCGTACCTATGCAGCTAGCACCTTACCAGGGTCTTTTTGTCGTTTTCCGTAAACCTACTTCTGATACCCGACAGGATGGAGTTAACTACACAGAGCATACGGTAGTCAAAACACTTGATACTTCATGGAACCTGCATTTCGATCCTAAATCCGGAGGCCCTGGCGAGCCCGTAATTTACAATTCATTACAGGATCTGACAACAAACAATATACCCGAAATCAAATATTATTCCGGTACAGTGGTTTATCGTAAAGAATTCGATCTTGATGCATTGTCCGAAGAAAATCTTTTCCTTGATTTAGGAACAGTTCACGACCTGGCAACCGTCCGTTTAAATGGAAATGACCTGGGTACTGTATGGTGCGCTCCATGGAGACTTGAAATTTCTCAATATTGCAAACCGAAAGGAAATATTCTTGAAATAGCAGTAACCAATACTTGGTGGAACCGGTTGGTCTATGACGCTTCACAGCCTGAAGGAAAAAGGATTACCAAAACGAATATTGGTTTTTCGCCAACATACAGGCTGATGCCTTCAGGGCTTATAGGACCTGTCACGATTAAAAGATAGGATATCTCCGATTATGAGAATATTTGTCCGCATTTTAATCTTTTTTTGAGAACAACATCGTTTAAATTCTTCTAAATTTACAAACTCAATTCTTTATATCATGAAACATACGGATTCGCTCATTCTATTGTCCTGCTTCATAACAGGACTTTTTGCAAATATTTTATTTGCAAATGCACAGGTACCGGTCGTGCCGTCTGATAAAGAACTATATAGTCCTTTTGAGAATGCGGACGCAAATAAATTTAAATCACCGCCCAAAGTCTTCTACCCCGAAACCTGGTTCCACTACATCGGGGGTAACGTATCCATCAAAGGTATTACTGCTGACCTGGAAGCGATTGCGGATGCCGGATTCTCCGGGATACATCTGTTTCACGGACAGTTCGGCGGGCCCTGGCCGGGGGTCGACCCGCAAATAGCCTGCCTTAGTCCGCTATGGGATGGAATGGTGAAACATACGGCAGAAGAATGCCGGCGTTTAGGGTTACGGTTCACCATGCAGAATTGCCCGGGATGGGCAATGGCGGGCGGTCCCTGGATAAAACCGTCTAATGCCATGCGCCATCTGGCCTGGAGCCGCACGGACATAGAGGGGAACTCGGATGAGATAATGCAAAAGTTACCTCTCCCCCAGCCCAGTGAAGAAGATTGGAGGGATTATGAAGACTTAATGGTAATAGCATTCCCAACGCCCGTGGATGATGACGGAAAGCCATTGATACCGGCCTCGTTCAAAAGCAATAAAGAGGCGGCATGGGAACATTTATGGCAGGGAAAAAGTGAAAACCCGATACAGCTCACCGCAACTACTGCCGAGAACCCGTACTGGATCGAAGTCGAATTCCCGGAAAACGAGATTATCCGTACACTGGAACTTCCTTCCAGTAACGAAATGAACCACCCGTGGTGCTTTGAACCTGATATGCGTGTGAAGCTGGAGGCCTGTTTGCCTGACGGAACAACCCGGGAAGTTCTGAACACAGACCTTCCCCAGAGCAATACACAAGATAATTACCCTATCTCTTTAGCCTGTGCAGAGACAAAAGGGGCAAAGAAATATCGTATCACCCTCATTAATCAACATAATATCGCCCTTAAATCGTTACGTTTATTCACTGCTGCCCGCAAAAACAGCTGGGAGTCACAGGCCGCATGGGTATCAAGAAGCATCGAACGGACAGGCGATCTGAAACAGCACGACCCGGAAACCTACCTGAATACGAAACAAATCAAAGATATAACCACCTTTATGGATGCACAAGGCAACTTGACATGGAAAGCACCGAAAGGAAAATGGACTGTTTTACGCATCGGCCATGTGAATACCGGACGACGTAATTCTCCAGCACCACCGGAAGGTACAGGATGGGAATGCAACAAACTCTCCGTAGAAGGTTCCAGTGCACAGTTCGCCGGATATATCGGACGGCTCTCAGGAGAAAACGGTCCTTTGGCCGGAGGGTTGCTCAATGGCTTGTTAATGGATAGCTGGGAGTGTTACACACAGACCTGGACAGCCGGACTCGACAAAGAGTTTGAACAAATCACAGGTTATCCGCTGAAAAAATGGATTCCGGCACTCTTCGGCTATATAGTGGAAGATCAAGAAACCACTTTTCGCTTTTTATGCGATTGGCGCAGGGTACTCAATACTCTTTTTGTCAATAACTTTTATGGGAATATAGCCAGGCTGGCCAAAGAGAATAATCTCTCCCTGACATACGAAACCAGTGCCGGTGACGGTTTCCCCACGGATATCCTGGAATATTACAAATTTGCCGATGTACCTATGTGCGAGTTCTGGCAACCTATGACGGAGAATTTCGTAGGTTCAATCAATTTCAAACCGATCAAACCGGCGGCCTCCGCAGCCCGCATATATGGGAAACCCCGCGTTGCGGCAGAAGCATTCACTTCCTTTAGCCATACCTGGGACGAACATTGGCAAATGCTGAAAGAAGTAGCCAATGTCAATTCTACGGAAGGAGTTACCCACCTGGTATTCCATACATATACACATAATCCGCAAGTAGGTTTTCCCCCTCCCGGAACTTCTTTCTCCGGAGCAGGCATCGGTACACCGTTCTTACGCGGACAGACCTGGTGGAAATACATGCCTGAGTTTACGACTTATTTAGCCCGATGCAACTATCTGTTGGAAAGAGGGAAACCAGTCTCCGATGTGCTTTGGTATCTGGGAGACGAGACCGATCATAAACCAGACCAGAAAGCACCGTTCCCGGAAGGATTCAAATATGACTATTGCAATCCGGATGTGCTGTTGAACCGGCTTTCCGTAAACAACGGTGACCTGGTGACTCCGGAAGGTTTACGTTACCGTCTCCTCTGGCTACCGGAGGTACCGCGCATGCGCCCGGAAACAGTCGAAAAATTATATGAACTCATTTATGAAGGAGCGACTGTCGTCGGAGAAGCACCATCCGGACTTGCCACACTTTCAGGAGGAAAAGATGCACAGAAAAGATTCGACAGGACCATAAAGAAAATATGGGGAAATACGTCGGAAACAGGTATCCGGCAGATAGGAAAAGGCCGTATCATTTCCGGTATAACTTTGGCTGATGCTTTGGAACAACTGGATATTGCCCCGGATGTAAAAGGTTCGGGTTCCCTGTGGCTGCACAGGAAGACAGAGAATGCCGACTGGTATTTTGTTACAGTACCGAAAGACAAAAGTTTTCAGGAAGAGCTGGATTTCCGGAATAGCGGACATGCCGAGATATGGGACCCTCTGACAGGAAATGTTATTCCTGCCATATATGAAAAAAAGGGAGACCGGACATCTGTAAAGATCAGTTTACCCCAGGCCGGATCTTATTTTGTCGTATTCCGCAAAGACAACCCCGAAATACCTGCAAAAAGTGCTGTGGAAAAGCAAGTCATAACAACGATTCCTCTCAGCCAGCCATGGGAACTCAAATTCCCGGACGGTTGGGGAGCACCTGCATCTCTTCAGATATCTGAACTGAAACCGTGGAAAGATCTGGATACTTCAACAGAAGCGAAAGCATTTTCCGGAACAGTCGAATATTCTTCGACCTTCAATATCGATAATACATCCGGCAACCGGTTTATTCTTGATCTGGGAAGAGTGGATATGATTGCGGAAATAATCATCAACGGCAAACCTGTCCGGACAGTCTGGACCACACCCTACAAAGCCGATGTAACAAAAGCCGTTCGTCCCGGAAAAAACACACTTCAGGTAAAAGTAACCAGTACCTGGTTCAACCGTCTTGTCTATGACGCAGGACAACCGGAAAGTAACCAGAAGACATGGGTGTTAAGATGGCCGGATAAGAACGAACCCTTGAGAGAAAGCGGCCTTATGGGACCGGTAACCCTTTCAATTGAAAAATAAACAAACAATGAGTCATGAAACATAAAATCATTCTATCCTTATTAATTGCAGCAGCATTGAATAGCCTTCCCTTTCCAGGGAAGGCCGATAATCCGGATTACCCCAATAACCGCTATCCGCTTGTAAGAAAACCTTATATAGAACTACCTTTGGGCAGCATCAAACCTAAAGGCTGGCTCCTTGAAATGCTTGAACGGCAGAAAAAAGGGGCATCCAGCCAGATGGATATCCTGTATCCGGAAGTAATGGGAGCACGTAACGGATGGCTGGGAGGCGACGGCGACCAATGGGAAAGAGGTCCTTACTGGATAGACGGATTGCTGCCCCTGGCTTATATCCTTGATGATAGAGAACTGAAACAAAAGGTACAACCCTGGATAGAATGGGCTTTGAAGAGCCAGCGTGAGGACGGTTTCTTCGGACCGGCCAAAGACTATGCACCGGAACCCGGACTTCAACGGGACAACTCTGCCGACTGGTGGCCCCGGATGGTTCTGTTGAAGATCATGCAGCAATATTATTCGGCAACCGGAGATAAACGGGTGACAGACTTTATGACCCGGTATTTCCGCTACCAGCTGGAAACTCTTCCGTCCACCCCGTTGGGAAACTGGACTTTCTGGGCTGAATACCGTGCCTGCGACAATCTCCAGGCCGTATACTGGCTTTACAATATAACCGGAGATGCCTTCCTGCTCGATTTAGGTCATTTATTACATAAACAGAGCTATGACTTCGTCGACATGTTCCTCAACCGGGATGACCTGACCCGCTTCAACACCATCCATTGTGTCAATCTGGCCCAAGGTATCAAAGAGCCGGTCATTTACTATCAACAACATCCTGACAAAAAATACCTGGATGCCGTAAAGAAAGGATTTGCCGATATCCGGCAATACAACGGCCAACCGCAGGGGATGTATGGCGGAGACGAAGGATTGCACGGTAATAACCCTACGCAAGGTTCCGAACTGTGTTCCGCCGTCGAATTAATGTATTCACTGGAAAAGATTATGGAAATAACAGGGGACCTGGCTTTTACGGATCATCTGGAACGGATCGCCTTCAATGCCCTCCCGACCCAGGTCACTGATGACTTTATGGACAAACAATATTTCCAGCAAGCCAACCAGGTCATGATAACCCGCCACGCCCACAATTTCTATGAAGATGCCAATCATGCAGAAACAGATATTATATACGGGACACGGACCGGATATCCATGCTGTTTCTCCAATATGCACCAGGGATGGCCCAAGTTCACCCAAAGCCTTTGGTATGCAACCCCGGATAACGGTATTGCCGCATTGGCCTACTCGCCTTCGGAAGTAACGGCCAAAGTGGGTAACGGCTGTAAAATTAAAATTACGGAAGAAACCTGTTACCCGATGGACGATAAAATCCAACTGACAATCCGGTTGCTCGACAAAACGAAAGAAATAGCATTTCCGCTCCATTTGCGTATTCCCGGATGGTGCAAGGAAGCAACCGTAACTGTCAACGGCGTCCCGGAATCAACGGCAAAAGGAAACAGCGTGGCTATCATCCGGCGGACATGGAAAAGTGGGGACCAGGTTCTTTTACATTTGCCCATGGAGGTTTCAACAAGCAAATGGTATGAGAACTCTGTTGCCGTTGAACGCGGACCATTGGTATATGCCCTGAAAATGGATGAGAAATGGGAAAAGAAAGAATTTAAGGGAGATGAAATTACCCAGTTCGGAAAGTCTTATTATGAAGTGACTTCACCAACCAAATGGAATTATGGCATAGTTGCTTTCGATCCTGATAATATGCAGGAGAATTTCCAGGTAACGATCGACAAGAGCAAGCAGGCCGGCAATTATTTCTGGAATGTAGAGAATGCCCCCATCCTTATCAAAGTAAAAGCGAAAGAAATAACTTCCTGGCAATTGTATAACGAAATGGCCGGTCCGTTACCTTTCTCTACAGGGAGAAGCAAACAGCCTGTAGAAGAGATCACACTCATTCCTTTCGGATGTACGACTCTCAGGATTTCTGAATTTCCGCTGGTAAGATAGTAGCGGAATAGTTGAGTTAACAGATTGTTTTATCGGATATATACTGTCAGATAACAACAATCTGTTATCTTAGAAACAAGAGATAGAAAACAGGCAGATAATCTTTCAAAGCCACCCTCAAAACCTTTAACGATCTGGTAATATGGTATTCGACCCCTTTTGGGCTTATAGACAATTCTTCCGATATTTCCTTGACCGTACGGCATTCATAACGGCTCATTTCAAAAACGCGGCGGGTCTGTTCGGGCAAAGCCTGTAAAGTATCATTGACAATACGGGTTATTTCAGACGAGAATATTTCTTCCAGGTCACAAGCCTGTAAAGTCGAAATACGATAATACAGGTCACGGTCCATCTTAGAAGAGATGGATTCAGAGACAGCCTGTTTCACGTCCTGATGCTTCAAATAGTTCAGGGAACCGTTTTTCAACATCTGGACAAGCAGTGCCAGTGGATATTCAACTTTCTCCTTCTTACTGGTCTCCCACAAATTAATCAAAGATTCAGATACAATATCCTCTGCCGCCATATCATCCCTGACATATGACTTCACAAACAAAAACGAACGTTTGTAGTAGTTTGTATATATATCGCTGAAACTTATATTACTCATCTCCTAGGAAATCTAAAGAAGGCTCTCTCCATTTACTCCAATATCATACAAAAATAAGATTTATTCCATAATAGTCAATATCCATTGGCAATAATTCTTTTTTTAATCTTTCTATTGCTTATCACAACTGCATTCCTTTCATATCACAGTTGGATTCCGTTTGTTTCACAGATGGATTTCTTTTGTTTCACAGCTGTGATATGCAAAGGGAATGCAATGGTAAGGGAAACGATACACCGGGTTAACGACAGTCTCTCCCTGGTAACCAGCTCTACCCCAAGGGTAACGGAGACTATAAAGCATTATAACGGGAAGGCGATACACCAAACTGATTCGTAAAGTGCTTGCGGAATGTATTTATATCGTTATAACCGACCATTTCGGCCACCTCCTGAACAGAATATTTCTTCTGCATGATCAGGGAAGCTGCCTTGCTGATACGGATACTGCGGATCACTTCGATAATCGACAGGTTACTTTGCTGCTTCATCTTCCGGTATAAGGTAGGCTGGCTGAGATTCAACAGGCTTGCCAGGCTTTTGGCACTGAAATCCGGGTTCGTCAGGTTGGCTTCGACGATACTGATTACCTGCTGCATGAAAAGGCCGGCCTGCTCTTCTTCCTCCGGCTTCTCTACCGTATGTTTCAACATCAGGGTTTTCGTATAGATACGTTTCAGCTGCTCACGCATGCGGATCAGGTTCTCTGCCTTGGCTTTGAGTACTTCGGGGTTGAAAGGCTTCATGATATAGTCGTCCACACCGATCCGGGTACTTTTCAGCAAATCCTCCTCCTCAGCTTTGGCCGTCAGCATGATGATCGGGATATGGGCCGTCTGCAACTCCTGCCTGATCTCCTGGCAACAGCTAAAGCCGTCTTTGACCGGCATCATTATATCCGAAATGATGAGGTCAGGGATCTCTTCACGGGCGATCCGCACGCCCTCTTCACCGTCCCGGGCCTCCAGGACACGGTATTTCTTCTTGAATAGCGTATGGATATAATGTCTTATCTCATCGTTATCTTCAATAACCAGCAATTTCTTGCCTGATTCGGGGGATGTCTCTTCACGAACCTTTTCCGGGGCAATGAATGCTTCCTCCTTCTGTTCATCACGGGTATCCTCAACCAGTTGATATACATCTTCTTTAAAATGCTCGCGCCCCAACGGAAGGTAAAGGATGAACTCGGAGCCTTTGCCGGGAGCACTGTTCAGCAAGACTTTCCCATGATGGAGGTCCATCGTGTTTTTAACGATACGCAGACCGATACCCACCTTGGTAGAAAATGAGGGATCATTTTCGCCCGTTATAAAGGATTCAAAGATGCGTCCCTGCAAATTTTCAGCGATGCCGGGACCATTGTCTGCAACGGATAATAAACAGAACATTTTCCCGTCCACCTCCTTCTCCGTGATCGTAACCCTTATCTTTCCGCCCTTCGAGGTATATTTGAGCGCATTCGAAAGAAGGTTCTTCAAGGCTGATTCTATTTTCGGAGCATCCAGCCATAAATCAAGCGACGAGATACCGGAGTTCAGGACATACTCAGTACTTTTTATCTCGGCCATATGCCTGAAAGAAGACATTACGTGTTCAACCAGAGCAACGATCTCCACTTTCGACAAATGTAACTGAACCATTCCGGCCTCGATTTTCTGGACGTACAGCAATTGGTTCACCAGGGTAGATAATGAGGTCGCATTATTATAGACCAACGATAACTTATCATGCAAAGTTTCTGAAAGACGCTCCGTCTGCAACAACTCCTGTAAAGGAGAAAGAATCAGTGTGAGAGGTGTACGAAGTTCATGGGATACGTTCGTAAAGAAGTTTCCGCGTTCACGGTTGATCTGCTTCTCTTTCTCGCGTTCCAGATTGGAAACAAACAACTCATGTTTCAGGCGCTCCTCCTGTCTCAGCCGGGCTTGCTCTCTCCTTACACGACGTATCAGGTAATAAATAAGAAAGGCAGCCAGAGTAGCTATCAGGAAACGGAACCAGGCTGTTTCATACCAGAAAGGCAAAATGTGGATTACCATCGAAGTCGCATTCCCATTGGAACCGTCCGGCATAATACTACTTACTTCAAAAAGATATTCTCCCGGGGGTAAATTGGCATAGGAAACCCTTTCCCCATCGGCAGCAATCAGCCAGTCCGACTGAGCCGGCGTTAACCGATAGCTGTACTTCTGTAACTCGTCCGAATAAGTCAGATTACTGAACATCAGTGAAAAGTTATTATTGGCAGCAGTCAGTGTAAACTCATTAGTATAGGGAATACCTTTCTCCAGAATGACCTGATCGTTCACCTTTTGTCCGATCTCGACGGATTTGTTATCGACTTCCAATTGGGTTATTACCACTTTGTCAGAGACTGGATGGTCATTCATGGCTTCGTCCGGAAGGAAATAGGTCATATTCTTGTTATTTCCCCAGAACAAGAAATTCTTATAATGCATTACCGAACGGTTATTACCCGATATATAATAGTTATAAAAGAGTTTCTGATGCTTGCTGTAACGCGAAATGCTGGAGTTGGAACCCAGCCAAAGATGTCCTTTCGAATCTTCGCTGATACAGCCGATAAAGTTGCTGCTCAACCCATCATGGGTTGTATAAAAACTCTCGATCGTATCAGAAGACAAATCCATTATACCAAACCCGTCTGTAAAACCGATATACAACTTTCCGTCAGAGGAAGAAAAGAGGGAACGAATCTCCTTGGCCGGGATATTAGTTTGCTTTTCAAATCCCGAACGGATAGTACCATCTGTGAAGCTAAACTTTTTAAGTCCGTATATAGTTCCTAACCACAGACATTCTCCAGATATCTCTGTCATTGCCCGTATAGCACCGGAACCGGTAGAATAATGCGTAAACAATCCCGTAACAGGATCGAAAAGTAACAAACCGTTTGATGTCCCTAACCATAAACGCTCCTGGCTGTCAAACAATAAAGTCCAGATCCAACCCGTCCATTGAGGATTATCGGATACACGAATAGGAAAAATACTCAGCTTACCGGTATCCGAATGATAGTGAATCAGTTCAGACCTGTTATTACCAAACCACAAATCACCCCGTTTATCAGTGGTAACACACAAGACCGTATTTCCGCTACCGGACGACACCGGTTCAAAAGACAGACGGCTTTGCGGGTCAAACGGTTTCGTACTTCTAAGGATTCCTTTGTGGAAAGTTGCCAGCCAGATATATTGCTTTTTATCGGTTGCCATTCCGCATATTTCATTATGCGTCTCCTGATGAAAACGCTGATAAAACTGCTTACGCAAATCAGAAGCATAAACTCCTCCTCCCTGTGTTCCCACCCAAATAATTCCTTCAGGATCATAATAAGCAGAGATCATACGAGTCTCCAGATTGCGATGTAACTGCGATGCTGTATTATTATATACTTCTGTCGTAAAACGGGTAGAATCATCTTTGTCAGGTACCATGATCGTATATCCATTCCAGGTGGCTGCCAGGTAACGGCTGTTGCTGATCGATACCATCTGGTAAACATCCCAATGGGATAATGTTCTTACTTTGTCCTCCGGATTATAAGTATATTGCGTATAAGTTCCCGATTCCGGATTATAGCGGATCGCCCCGTTCGCCCAAGTGGCGATCCACACATATCCTTCGGAATATAAAAGTCTATGTACATGCATTTTACTAACCTTCGGCAACTCACCTTTACTTATTACCTGGAATGTCTCCGGATCGAATGTAATGATATTTCCCCAATTCGTCCCGATATAGATCAAGCCTTCCGGCGACTGGCAAAAAGCCATATAATCGGTATCGTTTCCTCCTAAACCGGTAAACTCCATTTCTACCCTCAGGTCAACCTCTGCTATATTTCCATCTTTATTTTTTTTGTAATCGATCAGGACAAGGGAAAGAACATCAGGCGATATAGACCAGAAAGAAGTATCGTTTTGCATGAGTATGTCCTGAACTCCGGTATATTTTTCACTGATCCTCACCGGTATGAAATGCTCCATCCGGCGGTCGAAACAAAACAGTTGTCCGTTGGCTATCAGCCAGAGCAAGCCGTTCTCCGTCTCGCTGATATGAAACACCTTCATATAAAGGCTATCCGAACCGAAGTTCTTAATGTTTTTTCCGTCATACCGACTCAGTCCGTTATCAGTACCGAACCACATGAAACCATCCCGGTCCTTATGGATGCAGGAAACCGTATTATCGGCCAATCCATTCTGCATAGTAAGTACCCGGATATCCTTTTCAAAAAAAGCATAGCCTGTAAAGCTATAAAAGATAACAAACGATATAACTATAATAAATTTCCTCATTTCCACATTCACGTACCTCCCTGAGGTTAACATCAGGTTCATATACAAAGAAACAAAAAAAGAAGGAGAGTAAGGACAATTAAACAAAAGAAAAACCACCCGCATAGCACGAATGAACAAAATACCCACTATCCGTGAATAAAATACAAAGTATACTGAATATCAATAAGCGAAATAAAGAAAATACCCATTGTTAATGACTAAAACGCTTGCCAGTCCATTCAGGCATACCCGATACTTTTGCTTACAAAGATTATTTAAAATTTAGTATTCACAACCTTAAAACTAAAAGAGGATGAAGAAGAGAGTCACATTATTAATTGCACTGCTGATGGCCAGTATATCTTATATATACGCACAGCAGTTAACCATTACTGGTACTGTTACAGACAAGGGTCTGGGTGATCCGGTTATCGGAGCAACCATTCTGGTACAAGGAACCACCAACGGAACTGTCACCGATATGGACGGTAAGTTTTCCCTGGATGTATCAAAAGGAGATATACTACATATTTCCTATATCGGTTACCAGCCACAAACCATCAAAGTTGACGGAGTACAGAAGGTGTACACCATCCAGTTGGGTGAAGATACACAGACACTCGACGAAGTAGTCGTTGTCGGTTTCGGTACACAAAAGAAAGTAAACCTGACAGGAGCAGTTTCCACCGTCGACACCAAAGCACTCGAATCACGCCCGGTAGCTCAAGTAGGACAAGCCCTGCAAGGTGTTGTTCCCGGTCTGAACCTTTCACTCAACAACCAGGGAGGTGCCCTGGGTAACGCTTTGAAAGTAAATATCCGCGGTACAGGTACAATCGGTGAAGGTTCTAACGATGCCCCACTAATCCTTATCGACGGCATCGAAGGAGATATGAACGCATTGAACCCGGATGATATCGAGAACATCTCCGTATTGAAAGATGCTGCCGCATCCAGTATTTACGGTTCGCGTGCCCCGTTCGGTGTGATCCTGATTACTACCAAAAGCGGAAAAAGCGGAAAGACACAGGTTACCTATAATAACAGCCTGCGCTGGTCTACCGCCACCAACTTGCCGGATATGATGGACTCATACACGTTTGCCAAGTACTTCAATGCAGCTGCCCTGAACAGCGGACAAAGTGCATCATTCAACGATGAAACTATCGGTCGCATTATCGCTTATCAGAAAGGAGAATTAACGACATCAACCATACCGAACAGTGCCAACGGAATGTACCAGTTCCACCAACTGGCCAATGACAACCAGAACTGGACCCGCAATCATTTCAAAACAGCTTTCAGCCATGAACATAATGTTAATGTAAGCGGCGGTACAGAAAAGCTGACTTATTTCATGTCGGGTGCCTTTATGGACCAGGGCGGTAACATGCGTTACGGCGATGATGACTTCAAACGTATGAATGCCTCGGCTAAGATCAACTCGAAAGTAAACGACTGGTTGCAGATTGGTTTAAGTACCCGCTTCATCCGTGAAGAACTCGATCGTCCGACTTATGCAAATGACGATCCGGACAATACGGCAAACGGTATCCAGGTCGGTTTATATTACCACGACATCTCACGTACCTGGCCGACCATGCCTTTCCAGGACCCAAACGGCCACTACATGCGTAACTCCAAGATCATCCAGATCAAAGACGGCGGACGTTATAAACGCCGGAAAGACATTATCTATACACAGGCCAACGTAACTATCACTCCGCTGAAAGACTGGAATATCCGCGGAGACGTTAGCCTGAAGGCAGAACATATAAACAAAGACGAAAACCTGGCTAAAGTGTATGAATGGAACTCAAAGAATGAACCGGTGCCTATGGCATTTGCCGGGAGTTATGGTCCGGGAGCAACCTATGCATGGTCTTCCGCACAGGACAATAACTTATTGACAACCAGCTTGTATACCGATTACTTCAAGTCGTTCAATAAGAATAACTTCAAAGTAATGGTCGGTTTCAACACCGAACTCTACAAGCAGAACTATGTGTATGCTAAACGTGACGATGTGATCAGCGACGAAGTACCGAGTATCGACACCAGCATGGGTAAAGATTATACTTCTGCAAACAAGAAGGAATGGGCAACTGCCGGCTTCTTCGGACGTTTGAACTACGACTACGACGGTCGTTACCTGGCTGAGATCAATATCCGCTACGACGGTTCTTCACGCTTCCTGCGTGATAAACGCTGGAATGTATTCCCTTCTTTCTCGTTGGGATACAACATCGCACGTGAAGCATTCTGGGAAGATCTTTCGGAATATGTAGGCACTTTGAAGCCCCGTTTCTCATGGGGTAAGCTGGGCAACCAGAACACGAAGGAATTTTATCCGTTCTATCCGGCACAGCCGCTGGGACTGAAAAACGGAAAATACCTGATCGGCGGACAGCAACCGACTACGGCTACTGCCCCATTGATGGTCAGCGACCTGATGACATGGGAAAAGATCACGACCACCAATATCGGTTTCGACTTCGGTGCCCTGAACAACCGCCTGACAGGTTCGTTCGAATGGTACATGAGAAAAACAGACGACATGGTCGGTCCTCCCGAAGAGAAATCCTCTATCATCGGTATCGACAACGACAAACTGCCGCGTATCAACAACGCTGCCATGCAAAGTAAAGGATGGGAACTGGCTTTAACCTGGAACGACCAGATCGGTAAGGTGGGCTATACCGTCGGATTTACCTTGGCAGATGCCCGTACCAAAATCACCAAATACCCGAATGATGCGCAAATCATCGACCGCAAGAATTCGGATGGAATCATGGAATATGTCCCTTATAACGGCAGATACATGGGTGACATCTGGGGATTCGAAACCATCGGTATTGCCAGGACAGAGCAGGAAATGCAGGATCATCTGGCAACGACAGACCAGTCACAGATCGGTAGTAAATGGGGGGCAGGCGACATCATGTATAGAGATATCAATGGTGACGGTAAGATCACAACAGGCTCCAACACGGTTGGCGATCCGGGCGACCGCAAAATCATCGGTAATGAAACTCCCCGCTATCAGGTAGGTATCACACTGGGAGCCGATTGGAACGGTTTCGACTTCCGCGCTTTCTTTCAGGGAGTCTGCAAACGCGACATCTGGCTGGACGGTAACTTCTTCTGGGGCGCTGTAGATGGCGGTATCTGGCAATCTATCGGATATAAGGAACATTTCGATTACTTCCGTCCGGAAGGTGATGATATGGGTGCCAATCTCAACGCTTACTTTCCAAAGCCCTATTTCGACGCTAATGCAACAAAGAACCATAAAACACAGTCCGGTTATCTGCAAAGTGCCGCTTACCTGCGCCTGAAAAACCTGCAGATCGGTTACACGTTGCCTAACCAGCTCACCTCGAAGATCGGTCTGAGCAAAGCACGCGTATTCTTCTCCGGCGACAACCTGTTTACCATTTCTTCCATCTTCGGTGTATTCGATCCCGAAGCAGTAGGCGGAGCATTGGGTAACGGTAAAATCTATCCGCTTTCAAGAACACTGTCATGCGGAGTAAATGTTTCATTCTAAAATATTAAAGCATCATGAAAAAGCAATCAATCATTATATTATCGCTGGCAGTCGGTTCCCTCAGTTTCACTGCGTGTAACGATTTCCTCGACCGTGAACCCCTGTCGTCCGTCACTTCCGAACATTATCTGAATACGGAAGCCGAGTTAGCCAGTTTCGGAGCTGCCCAATACGACGCACTTCCGGCACACAAACCGGGTGAATACAGTATCGGTGTCTTCAAAACAGACAACAACAGCGACAACCAATGCGCTGCAAAAGAAGATGATAACTTCGTTCCCGGCGAACGCCGCGTACCGACCAGCGGAGAATGGGATTTCAAGAAGATACGCGATTGTAACTATTTCCTCGAAACCGTACTGCCCAAATATGAAGAAGGTAAGATCAGCGGCTTAGATGCCAACATCCGCCATTATATCGGTGAAATGTATTTCTTCCGCGCTTTCCAGTACTTCACATTCATGAAAAAGTACGGTGACTTCCCGATCGTAGATAAAATCCTGTCGGACGATTATGTCGAACTGGCCGAAGCCAACCAACGCCGTCCGCAAAACGAAGTGGCACGTTTCATCCTGACCGACCTGGATAAAGCCACAGAGATGATGAAAGAAACAGCTCCCGAATCCAACCGTCTGACTAAATACGTAGCCCTTCTGCTCAAATCGAGAGTCGCTTTGTACGAAGGAACCTGGTTGAAATATCATGCAGGAACCGATCGTGTTCCGGGCGGACCAGGCTGGCCGGGTGCCAATGCCAGTTATCTGAAAGATTTCACCATCGACCTGAATTCGGAAATAAACTTCTTCCTCTCGGAAGCAAAGAAAGCATCCCAGGAAGTTGCCGATGCTTTCCCACTGGGAGATTATTCAAGCATGTTCAACAGTGTTGACCTGTCCGATATGAAAGAGGTTTTGCTTTGGAGACGATACGACATCAGCCTGAAAGTATTCCATTACGTTGTTTCTTATCTGCAAACGGTTCATCCCTCCGGCAACGGTTGCGGAAATACAGGTTTTACCCGTACGCTGGTTGAAAGCGTTCTGATGAAAAACGGGCTGCCTATCTATGCCTCCGGTTCCGGTTATAAAGGCGATAAGACATTGGAAGATGTAGCGACCGACCGCGACAATCGTTTCCGCGAATCAATAAGTATCCCGGGCGATCCGATCAACAGCCTCAACAACTTCACCCGCCCGGGCATAACTATCGTTACGGAAAACAAGAGTACCACCGGTTATTGCCTTCGTAAAGGATTGAACCAGGATATCAACATGGGCCCGACGTTGCCGAGCAATACCGGATGCGTAATTTTCCGTGCCGCAGAAGCATATCTGAATTATATCGAAGCAAACTACGAACTCGACCATAATCTGGATGCCAAGAGTACCGCCTACTGGAAAGCCCTGCGCAACCGTGCCGGTGTGGATGAAGATTTTCAGAAAACTATTGCAGCTACCGACCTGTCGAAAGAAAACGATTTTGCCACTTATTCCGGCGAACAACTGGTAGATGCTACATTATATAACATACGCCGCGAAAGACGTATCGAGTTTTTGGCTGAAGGCTTCCGCCTCGACGACCTGTACCGTTGGAGAGCACTCGATCGAATGAAAGACTACCAGGTAGAAGGTTTCAACCTCTGGGATGAAAATTATAAGTTGTATGACGACCTGAAAGTGGAAGGTGAAACAGACGAACCGAACGTTTCCAGCCGTTACAACAAGTATCTCCGCCCGTACCAAATACAACGTAACAACAAGGCATACCTGGGATATACTTTCATGAAAGCTCATTACCTGGCACCTATCGCTTACGACGTGATCCGTCTGAGTACCCCTCAAAAGGGAGGTGATATAAGCACTGCTTACATCTACCAGAATCCGGGATGGGACGTACAACCGGGAACAAGTGCCAAGAAGTAAAGGACATAGTAGGCAGAAAGCTACAGCCTGCTAATACAAACGTCCTTATCTGATATACTTTTGACCTGGGTCAAACGGGTATTCGACCCAGGTCAAACATGTATTTCACCTGGGTCAACTATATAAAAGGTCCTATATTAAACATTACAAAGCAGATATGAAACACTTACCGGAATACTTACTTTTGATTACTTCCTGCCTATACAGCGGCACCATACAAGCTAAAGAGAAGCCATCTTCTCCTAACCTAGTATTCATTATGGCCGACCAATGGCGCGGACAGGCTATAGGATGCCTGGGATTGGAACCGGTCCGGACACCCAATCTGGACAAGCTGGCCTCCGAAGGTGTGCACTTTACGGATGCGATCAGCAGTTATCCCGTCTCATCCCCTGCCCGAGGCATGCTGATGACTGGCATGTATCCGGTAAGCAGCAAGGTAACAGGCAACTGTAATTCCAATACTGCCCCTTACGGAGTTGAACTTCCCGAATCGGCCCGTTGCTGGTCCGACGTCCTGAAAGACCAGGGATATGAGTTGGGATACATTGGAAAATGGCATCTCGACTCCCCCTATCAGCCCTACATTGAAACCAATAACAACAAAGGAAAAATAGCCTGGAATGAATGGTGTCCCAAAGAACGCCGCCACGGTTTCAGCCACTGGATCGCCTATGGCACATACGATTATCATCTGAAACCCATGTACTGGGATACGGATGCTTCGCGCGACGAGTTCTATTTCGTCGACCAATGGGGACCGGAATATGAAGCCGACCGGGCCATCGACTATATCGCCAATCGAGATAATAAATTACGCGACGCAGGCAAGCCTTTTGCCCTGGTCGTATCCATGAACCCGCCTCATACCGGATATGAGCTGGTTCCCGACAAATACAAAGAAATCTACCGCAACGTAGATGTCGAAACAGTATGCAACTCCCCCATCATCGCCCCCAAAGGGACAAAAATGGGAGACTTCTACCGCAAGAGTGTGTTGGATTATTATGCCTGTATGACAGGTGTCGACGAACAGGTCGGCCGTATCATCCGCCAGTTGAAAGAACAGGGATTGTTCGACAATACAATTGTGGTGTTTACTTCCGATCATGGCGACAGCATGGGGATGCACGAGCATATCGGTAAAAATATTTATTACGAAGAAGCCATGCGCATCCCGATGATGATTAGCTGGCCGGAAAAGATCACGCCGCGCCGGGATTCTACCCTGATGATCGCTTTCGCCGACCTGTATCCTTCCCTCTTGTCATTAATGGGATTCAAAGACCGGATACCGGCAGAGGTCCAGACTTTCGACCTGTCCGCTTCTATCCTCTCACCGGAGAATACACAGGAGATCGTACAGCCCTATTATTATCTTCTCCCTGAAAATTTAACAACCGGATACAGGGGATTACGGACGAAAAAATATACATTTGCAGTACACGCCACAAACGGCCGGACTGACGAATGGATATTATTCGACCGCGAACAGGATCCATTCCTGCTAAACAACATAGCCCCCGATCAGCCGACACTGATTAAACAGTTTTCAAACCAGTTGAAAGACTGGCTGAAGAAGACCAACGATCCGTTTATGAACTGTCTGTAAATTATATACACATGAAAACACATCTTTATCTGGCAATCTTACTGATAGCAAGTATTTTCCCGGCAACGGGACAAGAGGCGGATATCCCCCGTCCGGCCCCTCACCAGTTGAAATGGCACGAGTCGGAAATGGGCGTCGTCTTCCATTATGATCTCCATGTCTTCGATGGCATCAAATACGGTCAGGGCAACAACCGCGTCCAGCCGATAGAAGATTACAATATCTTCAACCCTACCCAACTAAATACGGACCAGTGGGTACAGGCGGCAAAAGCAGCGGGGGCCAAGTTTGCCGTCCTGACGGCCACCCACGAGACAGGCTTTGCCATTTACCAGAGCGATGTCAATCCTTATTGCCTGAAAGCGGTAAAATGGCGCGACGGGAAGGGGGATATCATCCGCGACTTTGTCAATTCATGTAGAAAATACGATATAATGCCGGGGATCTATGTCGGTATCCGGTGGAACTCACTTTTTGGCGTTCATAATTTCAAGGTACAGGGAGAAGGAGAGTTTGCCGCTAACCGTCAACAATGGTATAAGCATTTCTGCGAACGCATGGTTGAAGAACTTTGCAGCCGCTACGGTGATTTGTTTATGATCTGGTTTGACGGTGGCGCAGACGATCCGAAAGGCAACGGGCCGGACGTATTGCCCATCGTCAGCAAGTACCAGCCGGAATGTCTTTTCTATCATAACGTAGACCGGGCGGATTTCCGCTGGGGCGGTTCCGAGACAGGGACGGTCGGTTATCCCTGCTGGTCTTCTTTCCCCTACCCTTACTCACACAGTAATAATACGGAAGGGAGCCGAAACCATAACGATCTGTTGAAACAGGGCGACAAGGATGGAAAATACTGGGTTCCGGCTATGGCAGACACTCCCTTGCGAGGCATGAACGGACGGCATGAATGGTTCTGGGAGCCGGATGACGAGAATACGGTTTACCCGGTTGAATCTTTAATGAATATGTATTATAAATCGGTCGGAAGGAATGCAACACTGATTGTCGGTCTGACACCCGATACAACAGGTCTGATCCCATCCGGCGACGTGCAACGACTGAAAGAATGGGGCGACGAGATAAACCGCCGCTTCTCCTCTCCGATTGCCTCTACCTCCGGACAAAAGAAAAGCCTGACACTGAAACTGGATAAGGCGCAACCGGTCAATCATTGCATTATCCAGGAAAACATCCGGAACGGTGAGCGTATCCGTCAATATAAAGTAGAAGCCAGGGTAAACGGTAAATGGCAAACCATTTGCGAAGGCGAATCGGTAGGGCACAAGCGTATAGAACAGTTCCCGGCAGTAGAGGCTTCCGCTTTGCGCCTGACAATCTCTCAATCGGTAGCACAACCGGATATACGTAACTTCAGTGTTTTCAACGTTCAAGAAGTAAACAAATGACAAGAAACAAGACATATTTGCTGACATTGATCCTGAGCAGTGCGGCCTGGCTCAGCCCTTCCCTCTCCGGACAAACAACCTTTGTCTATGAACGGGGAAAGATGTTCAACGATGTCGATGCTTTCCGGATGGAGCAGGCTATCGATCTGAAGAAGCAACAGACACCTGTCTATTATGAAAAGAACATACCGGGAGAGCAACAAACAGTCTCTTATAAAACGAATATACCCTCCTATAAACAAGGCATATTCTTTAGTCGCGACTCCCGCTCCGGCGATTATCAGTGGCCCAATAATACCAACCGGTTACTGACCTGGGTCTTTACCCGGCTCGACGATCTGGCGAAGGAAGATTATCCGGGTATCCCGTCTAACGGAGCGCCTTCCCTGCTGGGGGATGCCTTATTGCTGGAACTGGTTGACGGACAATATATGTTTGCCAAAGCTGTTGCCGGAGAGAATAGTATCAGCTGGTTCCGGGTGAACAGGGATGGTTCGTTAACAGTCTTCCTATCTACTTTGGGAACAGACAATCTCGCTCCGCAAGCTCCCGTCCTGTTAATGGAAAAAGGGAAAACGGCCTATGAAGCCATTCATAAAGCATATATCGCTTTAACCGGCAACCGGGAGATTTCGGCATTGCAGAAGAGGACGGATAAAGATTATTTCGAAGCCTTTAAATACCTGGGTTGGTGTTCCTGGGAACATTATCATTACGATATCGACGAAACAAAGATACTGAACGACCTGGACGGCATCGAGGCTTCCGGCCTCCCCATCCGTTACGTCCTGATAGACGACGGCCATCTGGCGAATAAGAACCGCCAGCTTACCAGCTTCATCCCGGATAGAGAACGGTTTCCCAACGGATGGAAGAACATCATCTCCCGGAAGAAAGAAGATAAAGTGAAATGGATGGGGTTATGGTATAACTTCTGCGGGTATTGGATGGGAATATCTCCGGAAAACGATTTCCCGGAAAAGGTGAAGCAATCGCTTTACCCTTACAACGGCAGCCTGTTACCCGGACAAAGCAGGGAGAATATCGACACGTTCTATCACTATTATATCCGGACATTGAAAGGATATGGTTTCGATTTCCTCAAGATAGACAACCAGTCTTTCCTGTTGCCTCTTTATATGGGAAACAAGGAGGTCATACAGCAATCTAAAGCATGTAACCTGGCATTGGAAGAGCAAACCCATAACCAGCAGGTCGGACTGATGAACTGCATGGCACAGAATATCCTGAACATAGACCATACACAATACAGCGGTGTGACCCGTGTCAGCATCGACTATAAGAAATATGATGAAGATATGGCCAAATCGCATCTGTTCCAGTCGTATATCAATACGTTACTGCAAGGACAGACAGTCTGGCCCGACCATGATATGTTCCATTCCTACGATACGGTTTGCGGCAGCCTGATGGCCCGCTCGAAAGCCTTATCCGGTGGTCCGGTCTACCTGTCGGACTCTCCCGTCGATTTCACCCG
The DNA here is from genome assembly GCF_003635445.1 of Parabacteroides sp. AF17-3. Classification (NCBI taxonomy): domain Bacteria; kingdom Pseudomonadati; phylum Bacteroidota; class Bacteroidia; order Bacteroidales; family Tannerellaceae; genus Parabacteroides; species Parabacteroides sp. AF17-3. Next base: position 121,845 of record NZ_QTMM01000001.1, read on the forward strand.
GGAAAACATTCTTCCTTTGATCGACGAGGAAGGAAAGTTATTCCGTCCCGAAGCCCCGGCTATCCCGACACCCGAATCGATCATCACCAATCCTTTACAGGGTGGAAAGGCATACCGTGTATTTGCTCCGACCGGAGACGAGGCCATTTCACTGATCTGCTATAACCTCAACACATCGCCTCGATACCGCAAGGTACAGGCTACGATCAGCCGATCCGATTACCTGTTGCGTGAAACCATGACAGGAAAACCCATTCCTCAGAACAAACGGATCATTCTTTACGACTGGAACGAACAGACGGCCAGCGAACTGGATACAGACCAACAGACAGAACTGGAAGGTTTCACCGACCGGTTATATCATCTCTGTCCGGTAAACAATGGCTGGGCGGTTATCGGAGTACAGGAGAAATTTCTGTCGCCGGCAACCGTCAGGATCATCTCCTGCAACCGGAAGCAACTCACCCTCGATGTCCTCTGCTCCGGAACTGTCCGTGTATGGGTAGAATCAGGGAACAAAAAGGAATTACGCAGCATTCCGGTAACAACTCCGGGCACTATAACAATTAACAAATGAACTAAAAACGATACGAGCATGAACAAGAGACTATTTCTATCACTGGCAACACTTCCATTATTGGGAGCAGCCGGGCAAGCCGAAGCGGCCAAACCGCAGGACCGGCCGAATATTATTCTCTTCCTGGTAGATGATATGGGCTGGCAAGATACTTCCCTCCCTTTCTGGAAGGAAAAGACACATTATAATGAAGTATACGAAACGCCTAACATGGAACGCCTTGCCCGCCAGGGTATGATGTTTACCCAGGCTTATGCATCCAGCATCAGTTCGCCGAGCCGTTGCAGCCTCTATACCGGCATGAATGCAGGACGCCACCGGGTAACGAACTGGACGTATCCCAAAAACAAATCGACAGACCGGCAAAGCGATGTGCTGGAATTGCCGGACTGGAATGTAAACGGTATCTGTGAGGTCGCAGGCATCGAACATACTTACCAGGTCACCTCTATGGCTCAAATACTGAAAGATAACGGTTATCATACCATCCATTGCGGAAAAGCCCATTGGGGAGCGGTAGACACACCGGGAGAGAACCCGTATCATTTCGGATTCGAAGTAAACATTGCCGGACATGCCGGCGGCGGCCTTGCCAGTTATTTGGGAGAAGCCAATTTCGGTAACCGGACAGACGGTAAGCCGAATCCCTGGTTCGCCGTTCCGGGCCTGGATAAATACTGGGGAAAGGATATCTTTATCTCGGAAGCCCTGACACAGGAAGCTACCAAAGCACTGGATAAGGCGCAACAATACGATCAGCCGTTCTTCCTTTACATGTCGCATTATGCCATTCATGTCCCGATAGATAAGGATATGCGTTTTTATCAGAAATATATCGACAAAGGACTGGGAGAGAAAGAAGCCGCTTATGCCGCCCTGATAGAGGGAATGGACAAAAGTCTGGGCGATATCATGGATTATCTGGAGAAGAACAAGCTGGCGGATAACACGATCATCATCTTCATGTCCGACAACGGCGGTCTGGCTGCCGAACCGGAATGGCGCGACGGCAAACCTCATACCCAGAACTCCCCGCTGAACAGCGGTAAAGGTTCCGCTTACGAAGGCGGCGTTCGTGAACCGATGATCGTCAGCTGGCCGGGCAAGGTACAGCCGCAGACCAAATGCGATAAATACCTGATCATCGAAGACTTCTTCCCGACCATCCTCGAAATGGCCGAAATAAAGAAATACGAGACTATCCAGCCAATAGACGGCGTCAGCTTCATGCCGCTGCTGACCAATACCGGCGATCCCTCCAAAGGGCGCAGCCTGTACTGGAACTTCCCGAACCTCTGGGGCAACACAGGACCGGGTATCGGAGCCACCTGCACAATCCGCCAGGGTGACTGGAAACTGATCTATTATTATGAGACAGGAAAAAAAGAGTTATTCAATATTCCCGACGATATAGGCGAAAAGAATGACTTGTCCGCTTCCCATCCCGACTTGATAAAGAAACTATCCAAAGACCTGGGCAAACAATTACGAAAGATGGAAGCACAGCGCCCGTCATTCAAGGCAACGGGTAAACCTTGCCCCTGGCCGGATGAGATATAATTTTTAGCAGTTATTCCTGTACTCTTTCAATATTATACCCTATCTTTGCCTGTAACAAAATTATTTAACTATGAAGAACAGGCATAAGATAAGGATTGTACCTGTTCCTGTCATACAGGAGCAGATACGGAAAGAGGAAATCCGTTTCTCTAAAGAGTTTGGAAGATACTTATTGGATCTATCGAAGCTGATCATTGGAGGAGCTGTTATTACAACAGTTATACAGCTTAACTCCGATAAATATGTGGTAATAGTATCGCTATAGGTTTAGCCATTACATTATGTATTGTTGGGTTTATAGTATTAACTTTAAAACATAAATAATTATGGGACCTGCTATATTATTATATTCTCTTTTAGGAGGCGCTGTCCTTATAGCATATATTCTCCTTTTCAAAACTAAGAAAGGTAGGGATTGGGTAGACAAGAACAGTTAAGATCATACAGTTCAGGCACGAATTACACACAACTTATTAATAAAAGCATGTGATCCGTGCCTGATTATTTATATAAACCTTTCCCTCTTCTGCAAATTCAGCAACCCGATCATCATCCACACAATACCACCTATCAAAAGGAAAATACGGTTCTTGACGATCAACCCTTCCCAGATTACCGGCAGGAAGTTATCAGGTACTTTAAAAGGATTCAGGAGGATATTCCAGAATGAACGTTCTATTATTTCCATCTCGCTCGTTATCAGAAGGAGAATAGCCAGGATAATCGTAAACACAGCCGTGCCGTTACCACTGCGGGTGATGGTGGAGAGCATAAAGGCCAGATTCCCGAAAAAGACAAGGGGGAACATCAACTGGACAGACATCTCGAACGGATTGACCGGATATAACAATAATGTAGCCAGATAAGAAAAAGCCACCAGGATAAAGAATATAGCGACATAAATCATCAGCAGGCGTACTCCCCAGACTTTATATTTGTAGTCAGGGATACCGAAAAGGATTTCCAGTATCCGGTTATCCTCATCATTCTGGATGCCGAATACGGCAGGATAGAATACCAGCAGGACACAAGGGAACATCAAAAGGTTATAGATCAGTCCTTCGTTGATCTCCGCCCTATTCCAGGCAGCCTGGAACATGAAATAGGCAAAGAATGCGAATGCCGCCAGCAAGAACCAGATGAACTTGCCAGCGAAGATGATCTTCAGGTTATATTTTACCACCTTGGGTAATAAAGGTATCAATTGCTTTATCGTCATAACTATCTTTTTACAACATTAATCTACCACTTGTGTCTCGCATCACGCCTGAGATTAGCAAGAAACTCATTGTCCGCTTTTCCCTTCCATATTTTTCAGCAAGCAGAGATAAGCATCTTCCAGGTTCGGCTCTACTTCTACGGCTCCCTCATAAGGCGAACCGACAGACAGGTAACGCACCTGTATCGTATCTCCATCCTGTATATGATGGACCACCATCGTTTTATCCAGCACCTGTTCGAACGACTCACGGTCGATATGGAACTGCCAGACCTTACCGGTAGCCATATCCACCATATCGGTCGGATCGCCGAAGTATTTCAGCTCGCCTTTGTTGATAACCACCACCTGGCTGCATGAACTGGAAATATCTTCGATAATATGCGTGGAGAAGATCACGATACGGTCTTTACTCAACTCTACCAGCAGGTTACGGAAACGGATACGTTCACGCGGGTCGAGACCGGCTGTTGGCTCATCCACCACCAGAATGCGGGGAAGATGAAGCAGGATGAGGGCTATACCGATACGCTGTTTCATACCGCCGGAGAAAGAACCGATCTTGTCGTCTTTCCGTTCGTACATATGAACTGCTTTCAACACATATTCCAGACGTTCTTCCCTCAGCTTATTATCGGTAAGCCCTTTCAGGATCGCCTGATAATCGAGAAACTCCCAGGAAGACATATTCTCGTAAGTTCCGAACTCCTGCGGAAGGAAGCCGATCAGGCTCTGCAATTCCTCCCGGTAAATGCGGGTATCCAGTCCATTGATCCAGATACTGCCGTAACTCTGTTCCAGGATACCGCAGATAATACGCATCAGAGTTGATTTACCGGCGCCATTAGGTCCCAGCAAACCGAACATTCCCGTACGGATCTCAAAAGATACACCTCGCAAGGCTTTGAAAGGCCTGCGCTGTTTCCCGATCAACGGAATCCCTTTGACCATACGGAACCAGGAGCGGCGAAGTCCAGCCAGCCGTCCTTTGATACGTTCTATATTGACATTCTTTTCATACAAGTATTGCGAAGAAACATATACGGCAATACAGAAGGCCCACAGAAGGCCCACAACGGAAATCAGTCCGGTATTATCCATCTTCCGGAACAGAATAAACAGGATGATCGGAGGAATACTCCAGAATATCAGACGGTTTATATATTTCACCCGCTTATTTTCCCCGAAACGGTAGAACAGGTATTGACGGACCTTCCGCCACAGATAAAGGATCGTGGCATAGATGGCAAACGACAACAGGAATATCCACAGCCTGTTATTGATGAAGAACCAGGTGAAATACATACCGAAAAGCAACATACCGAACTGCCACAGAACGTTGACAAAGTCTTTCAGCGAACGATATTCATTGCTCAGTCCCAGATGCCGGCGGATATTCAGGCCGCTATTCCACTGACGGCTGATACGTCCCGGCCAGTCGTATATCTTCACCAGGTTGCGGACAGAGATATGTATATCTTCCCCGGGATCGATTACTTTCGAACGGGCACGCCTCAAACTGGTCTGAGCAAAATAAGTCACTCCCGGAATACCGAAAACCAGAAGAACCATGTAAACAGACTGCCACAGCATCCCGTCGGCATACAGCCAAATACCAGCAACCCCCAACAGGAACAGTACCAGATGGAATATCCATATTTTACGGGACAGGCCCCGATACCACTGCAAAGTATTCTCCAGCCCCATACAAACAGTCGGTATCAGGATCAGCGTCAGCAACGCAGAGAATGTCAACCCGCCGATCACCGTAATGGCAAACGGTGCACCGATAGCACCGGCATATTCCGAATCTCCCATCGCCAACGGGAACATGGCGACAATTGTCGTTATCGACGTAATCAGGATCGGACGGATACGTGACAAGCCAGCCGTCATCAATGCCCTGTTGCGTCTGTAGCCTCGTTTGCGGAGGATATTGGAATAGTCTATCAGGATGATGCCGTTATTCACGACCACGCCCAGCAGGATCAGGAAACCGGTCAGCGTATTCGCATTCAACAGGCTATTGCTTGTCAGCAACAATGCCAGCAAAGAACCGATAGCAGCCAGCGGTATCGAGAAAAGCAGGACGAAAGGCGTCACCAGCGATTCAAAGACAGAGGCCAGTATCATAAAGATAAGGATGAAAGCTGCCAGTATCAGGAACTTAAAATCGGCAAACTCATCTTCTTCATGGAACACCTCCACGGCAACCCCCGACGGCAGATTATAATTGGCAACCAACTGGTCGATATCCGAGCGATATCCCTCGAGCAGGTCTTTCGACGATTGCACGTCTTTGGAGAAATTATAGAATACCTCTATCTGTTTATCCTGGTTGACCCGCATGATACGGGTACGTCCCCGGCCATAATTGACAGAAGCCAGGTCCTGCAAATCATGCAGTCCGCCGTTGGCATTCTGTATCTGTACGCGGCGCAGGTCATCGACGGTTTTGTCTTTCTTTTCCGTCTCCGCCTCTTCTTCCTCGTTCTCTTCGTCGCCGGGGATATCGTTACGGATAATAATATCGTAGGTATCCTCCCCGATCTTGAAAGAGGTACCCGAAGAATACTCCGGATTAAGCGCCGCCAGTCCGGAGGAAATATTGGCACGGGTAATCTCGTATGAAGTCAGCAGGATCGGATCGAAATCGAGATGTATTTCAGGCTGCCGGCGGTTGTAGGAGACGCGCGAACCACGGATAAACTCCTGTTCATCGAGGTAATAGCGAAAATCTTCGGCTACCAGTTGCATCACATCGAAATCGGAACCTTTTATCACGATCCGTTCACGGTTCTCACCGATACCCAGCAGGCGCATGAAATTACCCAGGCCGGCCATAGCTCCTCCTCCTGCGCCACCTCCGCCGCCGCCACCCGACATCGATTCCTCCACGGAGATTTCCGCTCCCTGGATATTGGATACGGTGGCCTGCACCGTGGCTTTATATTCAGCCATTTTACTTCCCGCCTTCTTCACAAAGTCATCGGTGAAGTTAAGCGTGAGGACGGCATTCTTTTCATTTATACGACTGATCAAGTCTTTCCTGCCGGGAAAACTGTCCAGGCGCGCTTCGATCACCTTCACCAGTTTATCCGCATTATCGAGCGTACTGCCCGTCGGCATCGTCACATAGATATTGATACGGTCGGTATTCACATCTTTCATCTGCTGCACATTCATGTAGATGGAAAGGATCAGGGTGACGAACAAGACGATGATCGCTCCGAAGATCGTCACGCCCGGATTCCGCATACAGGTTTTCAGCAAAACCAGGTAGACCTGTACAGGACGCTGTACAATCGAAACCTTTTCATAAAAGACGCTCTGCCCGTTTTTCTTCCTCAGCAGCAGGTAAGTTGCCATCGGGATGAACAGCAGGGCGACAAACAAGGAGATGGTCAGGGTAGAGATAATCGAAACACCGATATGATGCCCGATCAGCTTGATCATAAAGTTGTCGGAGAAAACGAAGGGAAGGAAGACCGTCACCGTCGTCAGCGTAGCCGCCACGATAGAACGCCATACCTCCTTTGTACCCTGTGTAACGGAACGTTCGGGCGTACAACCGGAAGCCGAAAGGCGGTAGATATTTTCAAGCACCACCACACTATTGTCGAGCAGCATCCCGATAGCCAGCGCCATCCCCACCAGCGTCAGACTGTTGATCGTTATACCGAAGGCATAGAAGAAATTAAATGCCGTATAAACGGATATAGGGATTGAAAGGGCAATAAAAAATACCAGCCGCAGGTTCTTCAGGAACAGCCAGAGAATCAGTATGGCCAGCAGACCGCCCACCAGGGCGAGATTGATGATCTGGTCGATATTATTCTCCATTGTCTCGGCCGTATTCTCCTGCACCACCACTTCCACATCGAGATAAGCCAGCTTCTCGTTCAGCCGGTCGATTGCCTCGACGGCCCGGTGCGACAAGTCGATCAGGTTCGCCTGCGAATCGCTCATCAAGGCGACCGATACCGCATCTTTTCCGTTCACACGGCTATAGGAAGTCTCTTCCTTCAGGTCGAAAAAGACGGTGGCTACATCTTTCAGCAGCACAGGACCGGGAGCGACCACGATATTCTCCAGGTCGGACACCTTCGAATAGAGAGCATTGACATGGATAAAGTATTTGCTGTCCGGTTCATTGGCAAAACCGACAAAGGCCTTATCCTGCGTGTTCTGCGTCAGCAGGCCGCTGATGGAAGACGGCGTCAGGTTCAACGCCTTGCAAGCCTCGGGATTGAGGCGTATCTCGATCGCTTTCTCCCGGCCGCCGTAGATATTGACGGAAGCAACCCCGTCCACATTCTCCAGGTCGGAACGAATCTCCTTATCCACAATATTACGTACCCTGTCGACACCGCCCGAACCGCGCACCTGCAAAACCATAAAGTTATTGGCCATCTGGCCGACATCGACCTTTTGCAACTGCACATTGAAGCCGTCGGGGAAAGTGGCTGCCAGTTCGTTCACCTTCTCCTGTAGACGGAGGGAGGTGATCTTGAAGTTCACCGTGTTTTTGAAATCTATCTGTATGGTAGACTGGCGGCTGTCGACGGTGGATTGTATCTTATCCACCCCTCCGATCGAACTGATCGCCCCTTCAAGCGGAATAACGATTTCCGATTCCACGTACGAAGGGTCCATGTCCTGCTGGGACGAAACCTGTACGAACAGCATCGGCAGTTCGGCATTGGGCAATAACTCCACCGGCAACTGCTTATACGACACATAACCGAGCATGGTCAGTGCGATAAACAGCATACAGATCGTTATTCTTCTATGTAGTAAAAAGTTCATATTCTTTTTTTTATATATTACACCCTGTAAAATACCTTCGTATCGTGCGCCGGGACTTTGCAGGCCTGCAAAATGCTTTCGCATCGTGCGCCGAGGCTTTACACGTCTGCAAAATGCTTTCGCATCATGCGCCAGGACTTTGCATGTCTGTAAAACGTTTTCGCATCATGCGCCGGGACTTTACACGCCTGTAAAACGCTTTCGCATCATGCGCCGGCATTTTACATTATTTGTTCCCTCTATTCCAGCTATTCTTGAGTCTTTCCAACACATAATAGACACATGGTATCACCATCAAACTCATCAAAGTAGATGTCACCAACCCTCCGATCACGGCAATAGCCATCGGCGAACGCAACGAAGCACCTTCGCCAAAGCTGAACGTCATCGGGAGCAGGGCAAGTATCGTAGTGAGCGTTGTCATAATGATCGGACGGATACGTTGTTGTCCGGCCTGTACGATGGCATCTGTCAAGCCGGTTCCGTCTGCTTTCAGCTGATTGATACGGTCTACGAGAATAATCGAGTTATTCACCGCGATACCTACCAGCATCACGATACCGATCACTCCCATCATATTGATCGTCGTACCGGTCAGGAAGAACAACAGGATAGCACCTACCACCGCCAGTGGAATTGTCAACAGGATCGTGAAAGGATGCAGCAGCGATTCGAACTGGGAAGCCAGCACCATATACACCAGGATGACCGACAGGGCAAGGGCAAACAGCAGGCTGTTCATCGACTCCTGACGCTTCTCCTCTTCTCCGGTTACCGTAACCGAATAGTTGACCGGCAGTTCGATGCCTTTCACCGCCTGACGGATTTCTTCCGCCACCTTGTCCAGCGACTTGCCGGCATCCATATTGGCCATTACCTTGCTGATGCGGTTCTGATTACGGCGGTATATTTCTTTCGGGGCCTGCGATTCACCGAAGGTGGCTATCTCACGCAGGCGGAACTCCTGTTCGCCATTCTTGATAACCAGATCACCCAGGGCACGCAACGGAATATCAGGAACCTTGATGACGATGTCGCGCATCTCTCCGCGATATTCCATCTTTCCGGCTTCTTTCCCGCTGAGTTGTTGTTTCAATTGTTCGATGACGGTCGATACACTCAGGTTGTTGATACCCGCGATCGTCCGGTTGATGGAGATCGTTATCTCCGGAGCACCGTCTTCAATGGAAGATACAATATTATAGAGTCCCGGTACCTCCTGCATCCGGCTTTTCACTTCTTCCGTAATATCGGCTATTTCATCCAGTTCTTCCCCTTTCACCTCAACAACGATAGGGGCACCTTCGCTACCCAGCAACGAGCTGAGAGAATTTTCCTCCTGTTTGATGGTCAGTTCCAGTCCGTCGGGATTCTCCGCCGTATGGACAAACTGCTCGATAACGGCTTCGGGAGCTACCCGGCACTCGGAGGAAAGGACTACTTTCATCATTGCCGTGTTCTCTCCTTCGAAGATGGCATTCTCCGAACCGCTACCCTCGCCGATATGGCTGTAAACGGTCAGCAGGCTATCGCCCGTAATGGTATAAAGCAATTCTTCCAGGTTCGCCACCGCCGAAGAAGTACGTTCCAGTTTTGTCCCTTCCGGCATCTTCACCACAACAGTAAAAGCCTTACTTTCCATGCGCGGCATAAACTCCGTCCCAATGAAAGGAAGCAGAAAAACCGTCAGCACCATCAACCCGACTGCCGCCGAAATAACAATCCAGCGATGTCCGATCAGGCTACGCAACAGATGGCTGTACCCTAATAACTGGATACCTCTTCCGGTCTCATTACCAACTTCTTTTTTAGCATCCGAAGGTATCCGGCTCCCCTCTCGAGAGGGGGCAGGGGGTGTGTTCATCAACCTATCATACAACATCGGTATCACCAAAATAGCCACAAACAACGACGATACCAGCGAGAACGTCACCGTCCAGGCCTGGTCCTTGAATAATTCCCCCGAAGCCCCATGCAGGTAAACGATCGGCAGGAAAACCACAATAGTCGTCAGCGTCGAGGCAATAACAGCCCCCGCCACCTCCGACGTTCCCCTGATAGCCGCTTCACGTATGGATAACCCTTTCTCCTGGTTCCGAAAGATACTTTCGATAACGACAATAGCATTATCCACCAACATACCGGCTCCCAGAGCCAAACCTCCGAGCGTCATAATATTCAGCGTAAGCCCGTTAAAGAACATCAGGTTGAAAGTAGCGACAATCGAAATAGGAATCGCCATACTGACAATCAGCGTCGTCCCGAACCGGCGAAGGAAAACGAACAGCACGACAACCGCCAGGACGATACCCAGCACGGCACTGTCTTTCACCTCCCCGATCGCATTCTTGATAAACGTCCCCTGGTTGGTTATCACTTTAAACTGATAACCGGGCAACGCCTGTTCGATAACACCCAGCTGGCGGGATACACCGTCCACCACCTTCACGGTGTTATAACGCATTTCTTTATAGATCGAAAGTCCTATGCTACGTTTGCCGTTGATACGGACGATATTGTCGGGGCGGGCATTTTCAAAAGTTACGGTAGCGACTTCCCGCAAGAAAAGCGGAGCCTTGTCGCCCGAAGCCGTTGCCGTACCGGCGGAAGCATTCGTACCTGTTTCCTGTTTAGCCACCTGTTTATAACCGACTATCAGGTTCTCGAAATCCTCTTCCGAACCGAACAGACTGGAACTTTTCACCAGATACTGCAAGCCCAGTTCACTGACACGGCCTCCCGATATGCTCTGATTGTTTGCTTCGATACGCGAAGCGATATCTTCTATCTTCAGACCGAAAGCATCGAGTTTATAAGGATCGGTGCGGATCGTCAGGGTACTCTCCTCCTGTCCTGACAACGTTACCTCGGCAACGCCTTCCAACCGGATCAACTCGTTGCGAATATAGCTTTCCGCCACTTTCCGGAGTTCCGCCATATCGGTTATATTCTGATGGGACATTCCGATCAGGATAACCGGTGACTGGTTCGGATCATGTTGCGTGATCTTCAACTCGGTGATATCTTTATTCTGGGCAAACGGATTCATCGCTTTCTGCAAGTCGAGGAAAGCCTCATCCATATCTTTCGTCCAGGTATATTCCACTGTGATACGGGCCGAACCGGCTTTAACAACCGACGAAACCTGCGTGACATCGCTCTGACGGATAGCCATCGACTCCATGTTCTTCACAAACTGCTTCTCGATCTCTTCCGGCGGACGCTCACCAGCCTTCAACTCGATGAACAGCCGGGGATTATTCAGGTCGGGCAGCAGGTCGACACTCAGCTGATCGTAGGAAATCTTTCCCAACAGCAGGATGGCCAGCACGACCATACAGATAGTGACCGGATTGCTTACCGCAAATTTGACAATGTTCTTCATAATGTTCCAATATTATCAGATATAAACTGTCCGATTATTGACCGGTTGTACCTGGCTCCCCTCTTGAGAGGGGGAAGGGGGTGTGTCATAGTTTCGCTCTATAACTAGCTTTAACACACCCCTTATCCCCTCTCAAAAGGGGAATTGGTTACTCCCGTTACTACAAACAGATAGTTCACCTTTTTCTATTTCTGTACTTTCACTTTACTGTTCTCCTTCAATGTTTCAAAGCCTTTGGTGACAAGGTTGTCGTTTTCGCGAAGGCCTTCCAGAACCTCGATATTGTTCTCGTCTTCCATTCCGGTCTTGATATTCCGCAGGATAGCCGTATTCTTATCCACTATAAACACAAATTTGCGGCGACGGTTGGATTGTACCACGTCTTTCGGAATGATGATAGCGCTGTCGGCCCTGTCAACGACGATATCCGCCTTGACGAACATTCCCGGACGCAGTTTCAGGTCATTGTTCTGTATCATCACTTTTCCCTTGAATGTGCGTGTTTCCGTACTGATAGCCGGCGAAAGTTCGCTGATTACTCCCTTCAATGTATCTTCCGGCAATGTATAATGCGTAATAAATACAGGCTGATCCGATTTGACATAACTGATGGCACTTTCCGGCAGGTTGACATCCATGTACATCCGGGCATAATCCATAATACCCACCATCGGTTTCCCCTGTTCTACCCGCACATCAGTCGTGTAATGAGGCAGATCGACAATAACACCGTCGAAAGGAGCCTTTATATTCATCTTCTCCAGATTGATCCGGGCATTCTCGAGGTCATAACGGGCATTCGTCACTTTCACTTCGGTATTACGCATTTCGCTCAGGGTCACACCGCCTTTTTCATAAAGGGCTTTCTGTTTCGACTGTTCCTGTTCCGCTATTTCCAGACTCAATTCCTTGGCATCTATGGCAACACCGTTCTCATATTCCTTATCTTCCAGATGGATAATCAACTGTCCTTTAGAGACCTGGTCGCCCAGTTTGAAAGGTCTTCCTGTCTTCGGGTTGATCTGGAGTTTGTACAGACCGCTCATTTCCGAGTTAAGATCGACTCCATATGTAGGCTGTGCCGTCCCGGTCGTGTTAATCAGTTTACTGATAGAACCTTTTTTCAGTTCCGTTACCGAAACCGGTGTGGCTATATCGCTGGGAGGATTCTGCGGCTGATTGTTACAACCGGTTGTTACTATGGCAAGTAATACAAAAGATACAAAGGTATGACTATACTGTTTCATGGCTGATTATTTTTCTGATATAAAGTCTTTCATCGGAACGATCGGAGCATTCAGCTCAAAGTCGTACAGGGAAAGTATTTTAAGATTCAACAATTCGATTTTGTAATTGATCAGGGCTTGTGTATAAGATATCTTCTTATTCGACAACTGTGTCTGAAACTGACTCATTTCCATTCCGGTCAGATCGCCTTCACGATAACGGGTCAGGTTCAGATCGTATGTACGTTGTGCATTCAGCACGTTCTGTTCGGCAATCTCTATCTGTGTCCGTAAGTTTTCCAGGCTACGCCATACCTGGCGGATATTCAATTCGATATCGACTTTATCTTCATGGAAATCGAGTTTGTTGATATTCTGGGCCACTTTCTGCGCACGGACACGGGCTTTCTTTTCTCCCCAGTCGAAGATGGGCACCGTAAAGCTGATTGCCACCCGCGGGTTCTGTGTCGGGTTTTCATAGATATTCTGAAAACGTTTGTTGTCACCTATCAAACCAAAAGAGAGTGAGATATCTCCCTTAAATTCATTCAAGGCCTTCGTCTTGATCATATCGAAACCAAGTTCATCACTTTCAATTTCCCGCTGGCGAAGCTCCAGGCGCGATTGCAGACCGTGATCTATCGCTTGCCGGAGGTTAACATCGATCGGTTTGATATCTATCTCGGCAAAAACCATCAAGTCGTCATCCAGGTTCATACCCAATGCCTGTTTTAGTTTATCTTTTGCATTCTCCAGGGAGACTTGCTGTTCTTCTACCGAAGAGCGGGCGGTTGCCAGGTTCAGTTCCGCCTGAAACAGTTCGTCTTTGGCTGACAGATCAGCTTCCACCTTATTCTTTATAATATCGTAGCTTTGCTGGGCATTCACCAATTCTTCGCGGGTAATAGCCAACTGACTTTGCGCCATATAAACACTATAGAATTGGTTGGTGATGTCTTTTTCGGTATTCAAGCGTTGGAGAGCATAGCTGATATGGGCATTCTCGTAATCATACTCGATCTGTTTCAACTCCATCTTTCGCTTATTGTAAGTAAAGATTGGTTGCGAAAGTTGCAGATAGAGGTTGTTGTTAAACGCCTTATTACTATTCTTGTCACCGTCGATATTCGAATTATTATCCTGCCAGCCGAACGTATTGATCAACGAAATCTCACCATCCGTCCACAAGATAGGCTGGTCCACCCGGAATGTTCCGCTGGTACTGAGTTTTTCATTTGTATACCATTGCGACAAACGATTGTCGAAACTCCTGTTCTTACTATAATCCAGGGGATTCAGGTTCAGTGAGAATTTGGATTTAAGGGAAGCCCGCTGGGCTATCAGCGTTTCCTGATACCGGTCTAGGTTCATGTGCGAACGGCGCAGGGTCGGACTGTTCTCTTCTGCTATATCCAATGCCTTCTCGATGGTCAGTGACAGTTGTCCGTGGGAAAACAGAGGGATTCCCGACAGGAGAACAACCACAAGGATCATCTTTTTCATCCATACTAACTCTCTTTGCATATAAGTAGACTGTTTTAATGATTATCGTTTTACCAGTTTGACGGCATCGGCCGTTACACTTCTTAATTTACATTCATTCGTCAGGGTAATGTAAGCCGTATCGGCCACAAAATAATAGACGCCCAGCTGTTCCCATCCTTCATTCGCTTTCCGGAGGTTGATATACGCATCTTCGCTTTCTTCCCCCTGTCTGATCCTGAAACGATATTCCCCCTGGGCCCGGTCATTATACCGGAGTTCGTTATCCTTACTTACATAATAATAGGCATCATAGGTACCCTCCGACGGGACAGGAATTTTCCAGGTTGCCGTCTGGCTACCGTTGCCGCTCTTTATCACATAAGCGGAACGAATATATTTACCGTAATAGTTTGCATTGGTGGTTGCCGTCCATTCCAATGGAGGCCGCCAGCTGGAAACACCTGAATACTTGAATGAAGTATCTTCCACCTTATCCAGCCATTTAGGTAATAACCCCACTACATCCGGTTCGGAAAGGATGAACAATGTACTGTCTTCATTATCTACAATAATTTCTCCCTCCGTCCCGAAAGAGGAATCGGAAATTATAAAATCTCCTTCTGCATCTATATTCTGCCTTCTCTCCTGTCTGATATTTCCGACAGGTTGATTGATCACACTCGGCAAATTACCGGATATCAAGGTATTGACGGTTACATCACGGGGAGCATCCTCCCAAACGGATACCAGTTCCTTTGTCTGGTGAGCTTCCAACGGAATCTTCCGGCTGGTACGCGGATCGATATCGTTCTGGCTGCTTCTTCCGACTCCCTGAATATCGATATGTATAATTCCATCATAATCCGAATTATTGCTGACCTGCATTTTCAGGACAAAAGATTCCTGTCCCCGGTTAGTGATTTTTGTCACTTCCGGTCGTCCCAAACTATAAATTGGCAGAGGCGTAGGATGCGACCATTCCTCCAATCCCGACCGGATATCCGCATGGCTAATCATCCCCAACGTATCCAGTAAACTTTCAAACTGGATATTCCGGAAAGTATTCCGTTCGAGTAATGTATAAAGCGAATCCCTGAATGCATTCACCCCGATATTGATCTCAGGAATAGCAAACAACCGATAAGTCTTTAAACTGATAATATTCTCCAGCAAATCACGGTATTCCACATTACCCAGCAACTCCTTAAAGGTTTGCTTTTCCATCAGCAAGCTGGCTTTTTCATTGTTACTGATGCCATTGATCTCACGCTCCCAGCCATAGTTATCCGATTTCTTTTGCAGATAAAGTTCGATCGCAGTATTGGCGACCGGCCATTCGGGAGAAAATATATTGTACCGGTAATTATACAATTGCGGAAACAGGAAATAAGGGTTTGCCTGCGAACTGATATTATAATTACCACGGCCGCTGGATGAGAAATTATAGTTTCCTTCCGGCCGCTGGAATATCCAGAAGAAGTTGTTCAGTGTACGTATCTTTGCCTCTTCTTCCGTTATCTCACGTCCTCCCCGCTTCGACCACTTCACCTGGTTACGCCACATCTTGTCCACATCCAGCTGGCCGAACATACATCCTTTTTCCGGGAACAGGACCATCTCGGGCTGTACAGCTTCCTGAGCCTGCGACCAGGCACGGGTATAGGTGGAGAACTGAACAGGCACTTCCACAATCGAGAAGCGGCTGAACGGATAACTCAGTTTATAGTTACGTTCCAGATTATCTCTCATATTACGGATAAAGCTGGGGATGGTATCGAGTATGGAGTCGAAAGTAGCCGTATAATAATCGTTTCCCTCAATGTGCCATATACTATATAATGTACTGTCCGATTCCAGACTTTGCTGTTTGTACTTACCCACAATCACGGAAATTGCCTGTACCGGATATTCGGAGGCAAACGAATAAACGCCGTCCTCTCCTTTCACTCCCTCCCCTTGCGAAAGCGGGGTGAGACCCGGAAGCGTTTTCACACGTAAACCGAATTTACTGAAATAAGTCTGCTGCCAGTCCGGACTCACATTGCTGTAGGAGGTTCCGGGGCGCGGATACCAGTATGTTTCGGGAGTGAACAACAGATAATCCGGTGTCTGAAACACATATTGCTTATCTATATTAAACAGGAAATCCCTGCGCTCTTTCTGCAAAACCTCTGCCGGAATATCCAGGTAACAGAACTTACTGTCAATTTTCCCGCTATACCTGATAGAGAAAGATACCGTATCGCCAGGTAAAACCTCCTCACCGAAATCGACCAGCAGTATCTGATTATCCCTCTTGAAATCAAGAGGCTTCCCTCCTCTTTTTATTTCCTCCACCTGCAAACCGGGATTCAGACAAAAAGTGAAAACAGTCGCCGGCTGCAAAGCCATCCCTTTCATTTCCACCTCCGAAACCACCCGTTCCGATTGCTGTTCGAGTGATATATCGTATTGATTGATTATCATCTTGGGAGTATTCACATACTTATTATTGATCTCGGTGTAAAGGGTACGCACCTCCCCTTCTCCCAGGATGGAATGAACATGTTTATATCCGGCCGCCCCACTTATCAGCAGCATACAAAACGAAAGGAACAACCACGGATAATTACTGCGCGACGAATTGGGCAACCGCCTGAACAGAAAGATCGTAAAAAAGATAAAAGCCAATCCGGCAAAGAAATAGATCGCCCGGTGATTCAATACAACTTCCAGATTGGTAAAGCCCACGATAGTCGATTTAACCAGCGGCAGACTATAAGCCATATAATCGAACAGGTAATAAAACTTATCGCTGATATAAAACAATGTCAACCCGATATATCCCAATAAGATAATAAAGGTCAGCGCCTGATTTTTCAGTACCAGCATCAGGAAGATGGACAATCCGATGATAAAGATCAGTGTCGGAATACTTATCAGCAGGAAATAAACCGGATACGATAGCCAGTCTACCGACATGCCCGATCCTATAAAATTAAATATCAGAGCCATTCCCATGACGATCAGGTTCAGTATCAGGAAGACCCGCAGGTTTCCCCATATCTTTCCGATCACATACTCCGCATTGCTCAACGGACGGACATAAAAGACCTCGGAGGTATCCAGCTTCTTATCCCTTTTCAAAAACTCCGAAGCAAGGAATATCGATATGACTGCCTGCCCGGTATTCAGTAAAAGCAGGTTCAGGTAAGGGAGATTGGAAGGGAGTGCTTTCAACATCCACATACCTCCGCCATTGTCGGCAACCAACATACCAAAGTCAAAGAATCCGAGTATCAGAAGAGCCAGTACGGTAAACACCTTAAAGAACCAGCTTCGGATCAATATCTTGCTTTCGTATTTTGCTACCGATTGTATATTGTTGACAAACGACATAGGGGGTAAAGTAAAAGGTTACTAATCATTGGTCCAGAGATTCAATTTATTTTCCATATAATATACATAAGCATGTTCCAGATTGGGAGGATACGATTCAGCCTCATACCCTTCGATCTCGTCGGCCACCACCTGCACTTCCCAACCCGAACCGGAAGGAATCGTAGAGATAACAGGATATTTCTTATCCACCTCGTGCAGTTCATCACTTGTCACTTTAATGCGCCAAACTTTCCCTTCCGCCTGTTTCAGCATATCCTGCGGAGAACCGTAAAAGGAAACCTGTCCCTTGTTCATCAACGCCATGCAGTTGCAGGTACTGGATATATCTCCCACAATATGGGTGGAAAGGATAATCGTCACATCATTCTCACTGACTTCCGACAGCAGATTACGGAAACGGATACGTTCTTCCGGGTCCAACCCTGTCGTCGGTTCGTCCACAATTATCACCTTCGGATGGTGGATCAATGCCTGGGCAATACCCAGACGGCGTTTCATACCGCCCGACAGTTTATTCGCATACCGTTCGCGCACATCGAAAAGACCGACATTTTCCAGCATGGCATCGACTGCCTGCTTGCGTTGCTTACCATTTGTCATGCCCGATAAACGGGCCGCATAATCCAGAAATTCATGTGTCTTATATTTGGCGAAGAAACGGAAATCCTGCGGGAGATAACCTAATATTCCCCTGATCTCCTTCCGCTGTTTGAACAGATCGTATCCGCAAATATTCACCTGTCCTGACGACGGTTCCATTAATGCAACCAGGATACGCATCAATGTAGATTTACCGGCACCATTGGGCCCGAGCAGTCCAAACATGCCCGTAGGTATCTCCAGATTAATGTCTTTCAAGGCGTGGTTTCCGTTCGGATACACCTTATTTAGGTCTTTTATCGATATGCTCATTCTGCCAACTATTCAGAAGAAATTAGAATTAAGTATTAATGGCTGGTAAAGATATATTTTATTCGCATGAATACAAATAAAAAACGTCCTTATCCCCAATATATTGGATAAGGACGCTTAATTTTTTAATTAAAATCAGATTTTAATAGTTCTGCTTCATCGGTTCGAAGAATGCCTGAGGATGTTCGCATGCCGGACATTTCATCGGCGCTTTCTTGCCTTCGATCACGAAACCGCAGTTACGGCACTGCCAGAAGATAGCTTCGTCTTTTTCGAATACTTTGCCTTCTGTCAAGTTAGCCAACAGTTTACGGTAACGTCTTTCGTGTTCAGCTTCCACTTTAGCAATCATTCTGAAAGCAACTGCAATGTTTTTGAAACCTTCTTCTTCTGCGATGTCAGCGAATGCAGGGTATAAGTCAGCCCACTCTTCGTTCTCACCGTCAGCAGCAGCAGCCAGATTTTCCATTGTTGTGCCGATCACACCGGCCGGATAACAAGCAGTAATTTCCACCATGCCACCTTCCAGGAATTTGAAGAAACGCTTAGCGTGTTCTTTTTCCTGTTCAGCTGTTTCCATAAATACACCGGCTATTTGTTCGTAACCTTCTTTTTTAGCTACGCTTGCAAAAAATGTGTAACGACTTCTTGCCTGAGATTCTCCGGCAAATGATTTAAGCAGATTCTGTTCGGTACGTGTACCTTTAATACTTTTTTCCATAATGCTAATTATATATGTAGTATAAAATGAGTTTGTAAGATTGCCCTATTGAAATAACTCTCAAAAGTAGGAAAATGTTTAATACTTTAATTCATTCTTTTACTTAAAATATATCTATCCACAGATAAATTCCATCTATTACTTTTCTCCCGAAAGACAAGTAATCATTAGTTCAGGACAGATACAGATACAATTTTTACCACATTTGCAATGTCGACATTACAATATATCCTATATTTTATGCTTTACGCTAAATATTATTGTATCTTTGCATCAAAATTTAACATACTAGGCAGAAAGATGGAACGTAAATTTGATTTTCAGCCCAAGTTGATCTCGGCACTGAAAAACTATTCCAAAGAAAAATTCATGGCAGACCTGATGGCAGGGATCATTGTGGGCATTGTGGCCCTTCCGCTTGCCATCGCATTTGGTATTGCTTCGGGAGTTAGTCCGGAAAAAGGATTGATCACCGCTATTATCGGTGGGTTCATTGTCTCTTTTCTGGGAGGCAGCAATGTGCAGATCGGGGGACCGACGGGAGCATTTATCGTCATTGTATACGGTATCATACAGAATTTCGGTATCGAAGGACTTGCCATTGCAACTGTTATCGCCGGTATCATACTGGTAATTATGGGAGCATTAAAACTCGGCACAGTCATTAAGTTCATCCCCTACCCGATTGTTGTCGGCTTTACCAGCGGTATCGCACTGACTATTTTTACCACACAGATGAAAGACCTGTTCGGACTGACGATGGAAAAAGTGCCGGCCGATTTTATCTCCAAATGGATTGCTTACTTCGAACATTTCCATACGGTCAATCCTTGGTCGTTTGTAATAGGGATTGTCAGTATACTTATTATTGCCATCTCTCCCCGATTTTCCAAAAAGATACCGGGATCGTTGATTGCTATTATCGTCATGACAGTCATCGTATATATTATGCGCAATCATCTGGGTATCGCAGGTATTGAAACCATTGGCGACCGTTTCACTATCAATGCTTCCCTCCCGCAACCGGAAGCTATTTCTTTCAATATGGAAACAATCAATCTCCTGCTTCCTGCGGCTTTTACCATCGCCATGCTGGGAGCTATCGAATCACTTCTTTCAGCAACTGTAGCCGACGGTGTGACGGGAGATAAACATAATTCGAACACGGAACTGATCGCCCAGGGAGCTGCCAATATCATTGTTCCCATCTTCGGAGGTATTCCCGTTACCGGAGCAATTGCCCGTACGATGACCAATATCAACAACGGAGGCCGTACACCTGTTGCCGGTATTATCCATGCAGTCGTACTGATGCTGATCCTGTTGTTTCTCGGACCGCTTACCAAGCATATTCCGATGGCTTGCCTGGCAGGGGTGTTGATTATTGTATCTTATAATATGAGCGAATGGCGTACCTTCCGTTCGTTGATGAAGAATCCGAAAAGCGATGTTTCTGTTTTGCTGGTCACATTCTTCCTGACCGTTATTTTCGACCTGACCATCGCCATTGAAATAGGTTTGCTGATCGCCATGTTCCTGTTTATGAAACGGGTAGCGGAAACGACGCATGTGTCTGTTTCCAAAGACGAGATCGACCTGTCCGATGAAGGAGAAATCCATCATGATGAAGAAGTGCTGACTTTACCGAAAGGCGTAGAAGTGTACGAAATCGACGGTCCGTTCTTCTTCGGCATAGCAAATAAGTTCGACGACGTCATGAATATCATAGGTGACAAACCTAAAGTGCGTATCATCCGCATGCGCAAAGTCCCGTTCATGGATTCGACCGGTCTGCATAATCTGGAAAGCCTGTTCCGTCTGTCGAAAGCAGAAAATATCCATATGATATTATCCGGAGTAAACGAAGATGTACGCCGGGTATTGACCAAATCCGGATTCGACAAGAAGATCGGACCGGATAATATCTGCTCCAACATCAACGAAGCCGTCAGGAAAGCGGAAGAAGCTGTAAAATAATTTCTAAAACTGAATGCCTATGGAAAGGAAGAACGAATGCGTCATCTTCTTTTTCCATAGCATATCGTTTAGCGGTTTCCGTTCAATCACGAGGTTACGGCGACCGCCATACACATCATAGTTAGAAATGGTATATCCGGCTGAAAATACCCAGCTTTCTACTTCGATCTGCATAAAACTCCTTACATTCCAATATAACCAATCCCCCTTCAGGTTAGTCACATCTTCCGTATGCAGAGCCGGAGTGGGGTGTTTTTCATTTTCATAACCCACCCGAAGCGTTTCGTTGGCAGGAACAACCATATATGCGCCGGGTTCCATATTGAACGTTACCTTCAGGTCACGATCTCCCCACCTGTTTATATTGGGTGTACGCAACCGGAGGGCCGGACGGAAAAGTATCCGTTTTACATTCGATTCATCCGAACCAATATACCATCTCATGTTTCCCGGAGCAGAGCCGGAATAATATTCATCGTAAAACTGTCCTGTAAAATTAACACCTCCTGTTATACCGACATACCGGCAAACAAAGAAAGTAAACGCCGGCTCCACCTCCCAGGAATAGTTATTATTCAACCCTCCTGAAAGAGCAAATTCCCATCTCCTGAATGCCTCTTCCTCTTTTGCCCCGGCAACAACAGGGAGCAACAACACCATCCATAACAACAATCGTTTCATATCTTTTCCGTTTTCACTATTGTGAAGACATGAAAAACAAGAAATACCCCTATCCTACGGCAGGAAATTTCTATAATTTATAAGTCAGCATAAGACGTCCTTCCGAAGTCTGTGAATAAACATTCTTTCTTTGAAAGTTACCAATGATGTCGGAATATAGACGAAAAAGAGATTGTATTTACAAATTGAATTTATATCCTAAAGTGATAGCTACACTTCTATTCTTATATTTAA
The DNA here is from genome assembly GCF_003635445.1 of Parabacteroides sp. AF17-3. Taxonomy (NCBI): domain Bacteria; kingdom Pseudomonadati; phylum Bacteroidota; class Bacteroidia; order Bacteroidales; family Tannerellaceae; genus Parabacteroides; species Parabacteroides sp. AF17-3. Next base: position 144,012 of record NZ_QTMM01000001.1, read on the forward strand.
AATAATGTCCCGGATCAAATTCTTTCCATACTTTTTTAAGTCCAAGGTCATAAGACAAAGTCAAATTGAATTTATAAACTTCAGTACTTAATGCAAATCTTAAGCCAGTATCAAAACGTTTAAAAGGTTCAATATATTCCTCTTTCCCCGTATTCAAATCAAATCTTTTAAAAGGATTATACCATATTCCATCTGTATTACCGATCCCGGTATTCACAAAATTCGATCCAAATTCCCCATATCCGTTCACACCGCAAGCAAAATAAGCCCCCATTTGAGGTATCATATATATATGTTCAGCCACAGGGAGACGATACCCCACCATTACAGGCAATTCAATATATCCTAAACGGACCATCAATTCCTTAGAACCATTGACAAGGCTATTAGCACCTTTCATCACATAATGAAGTCCACTCTGGATTATCATATTATTTTCAAACTGATAATCGACAACCAAACCCCCTACAGGTACAATTTGAGCATGATTACCTCTGACTCCCAAACTAGTCATATTAACACCAGCTTCAACACCTAAACGTACTTGTCCATTCATCTTCACTATACCCAAACACATGAGCATACTCATAATAATACAAAGCTTCATTTTCATATTGTCTCAAATTTATATCTTATAGACAGATTTTAATAAAATACCCCTACTTTGAAGTGATACTTTTTATTATCAGATTTCGTTTCCAATAAAAGTCGCGTCAGTATAACAGACAAAAATAAGCTATATTCTACTGAACATTAAGGTTTTATTTTATATATGATATAATCCTGTTCTTTTTACTTACATTTGCGTCTTATAACCGAATAATCAAAATTATGGCACAATCAGGAAGACTGCTCTCACTGGACGTAATGAGAGGTATTACAATTGCAGGGATGATCATGGTGAACAATCCGGGAAGCTGGGGATATGTATATGCTCCGCTACGGCATGCATCATGGAACGGCCTCACTCCTACCGACCTTGTATTCCCGTTCTTTATGTTTATTATGGGAGTTTCCATGTTCTTTTCATTGCGGAAATACGACTTCAAATTATCCGGAGAAAGCGTTACGAAAGTACTGAAACGGACCGTGCTGATCTTCCTGGTCGGATTTGCCTTGAATTTATTCGGACATCTCTGCTACAACGGATTTTCCAATTTCGAAAACCTGCGTATCCTGGGAGTTATGCAACGGCTGGCACTGGCTTATGGGATCGGCTCACTGATCGGATTATCCGTTAAGCATAAATATATTTTACAGACAGCAGCCGGAATACTGCTGTTTTACTGGATACTTTTAGCCGCTACCGGTAGCCAGACGTTGTCGGAAGATAATATAATTGCAATAGTCGACCGTGCACTGTTCGGAAATACGCATATGTACCATGATTATCTGGCAGACGGAACCCGCATCGCCTTTGACCCGGAAGGGTTGCTGAGTTGCCTGGGAAGTATCGGGCATGTATTGCTCGGTTTCTATGTGGGTAAAATGATTCTCGACTGTAAAAAGAACAATGAATTAATTATCAGGAATTTGTTTATCTTTGGAACAATTATTCTGTTCCTGGGATTCCTGCTAAGTTACGGCTGCCCGATCAATAAAAAACTATGGAGCAGTACATTTGTATTAACCACTTGCGGATTCGGCTCGTTGTTTCTGGCGTTGCTGATCTGGATCATCGACATAAACGGCAAAAAGAAATGGTCGCTGTTTTTCGAATCTTTCGGGATTAATCCGTTATATCTCTATGTACAGGGAGATGTATTTGCAGTGGTACTCGATAAATGCGGAGTGACACCGTATGTATATGCAGATGTCCTGGTCCCGCTCTTCGGAAACTTCGGAGGTTCGTTGACATGGGCTATTTTGTTTGTCGTATTGAACTGGATACCGGGATATTGGTTATATAAGAAACGTATCTACATCAAATTATAATGAATCGTTACAGACTGTTTTATCACTGCATTTATATAAGTATCATCTGCTTATTCCTGTTTTGCCCCGGCAAAGCAAAATCGCAGATAAGCGAAGGAGGAAAACCGGTTAGTTTCAACTATCAGAACCCGTTGAAAAGCTGGCAACCGGCTGTTCAGATACCGGTAAATTTCAGTGTGGAAGACAGGATAGCGGTCGATGAATGGCGGGTAAGCCAGGGAGCACCTCTGGCTGTTTCTGCATTGATAGATACGGATTTGAACATGGAAAATGCCGGAGAATGGCGGGTATTGCCCGGCGGAGAAAAAATCTGGCAGCTTCGCCTTCAGGCAAAAGGGGCGATTGCCTTAATGTTATATTACGAAACATTTTACCTGCCGGAAGGCGGAAAACTATTCATATACAATGCAGAAAAGACGCATTTACTGGGAGCCTATACTTCGCAAACCAATCCGGACGGAAAATCATTTGCTACGGAATTTGTGGCCGGCGATGATATCATTCTCGAATACGAACCGCCTGTTTCGGACGAAAAAGCCCGTATAGCCATTAATCAGATAGGATACGGATACAATCATCTGCATGTAACTACTGACTTACGGAGTACCGGTCCGGGAACTTCCGGTTCCTGCATGGTCAATATCAACTGCGAAGAAGGAGAGGAGTGGCAACACGAAAAGAACGGTGTTTGCATGATGGTTGAGAAAATAGGGAAGGCTGGATACCTCTGTTCCGGTTCACTGGTGAACAACACGGCGAAAGACATGAAACCTTATATATTGTCGGCTTTCCATTGTACACAAGATTACGATAACGGAACAACTGCTTCGGAAACAGATCTAAACCAATGGGTATTTTATTTCCATTTTGAACATACCGGATGCGAAAACGCTTCGCCAATAGCCGGACATAAAACAATGACCGGCTGCCGGCGGATTGTAAGTATTCCGATAGAGGGCGGTTCCGACGGACTATTATTATTGCTGAACGACAAGATCCCGGCAGAATATAATGTACATTTCAACGGTTGGGACAGAAGTGAAACGGCTACTTCATCCGGAGTGAATATTCATCATCCTTCCGGCGATTATATGAAAATATCGACCTTCGGTAATCACTCGGTAAAAACAACGACCTGGATAGATAATCTATCCAAAGCCGGAGCTCTCAATGCCCATTGGAATGTCATTTTCGACAAAACAACCAACGGGCACAGTATCACGGAAGGCGGTTCTTCCGGTTCGCCGCTTTTCAATGAAAATAAGCAGATAGTAGGTACACTGACCGGCGGTAATTCTACTTGCCGCCTGACAAGCGGCAATAACTTATACGGCAAGTTTTCTTATCACTGGGATAAATACAGCCAAGCTGATACCGGACGTATGGATATCTGGCTCGATCCGTTGAACACCGGTGCAACAACAATTCCCGGTTTGTCGCAAACCGGAGAGGAGGGGAGCCTTATCAATTATAAGTCACCGACAAATGTTACTGCCCAATCCATTTCTTCCAATAATGTTCTTATTCAATGGAATGCACCTGTATATACACAGTTGATCAGCTGGGGTACACAAAATTCGGACGCACAAATCGGATACCATGGCACTCCTTTTTATTTCGGTCAAAGATGGGAGTCTAAAGAATTGATAAACATACATAAAAAGAAATTGGTAAACGTAAAATTCATTCCTGTCTACAGTGTGAATTATGCCATCTTTATCAAACAAGGAGAACGGACCTATCAACAGGAAATAACCAATCTGACGGCCAACCGGTCCAACACGATAGAGTTGAAAACACCTTACACGATTGATGCCAACCAGGATCTGATCGTTTCCATCTATGCCAGGAAATACGGACGTTCGGTTTATCCTGCTTTCGTAGATAATGGTCCGGCCATTAACGGAAAAGGGAATCTGGTATCTTTTGACGGAAACGAATGGGAATATCTGCTGGACGAAGAATTCAATATTAATTTTATCCTGTCTGCTACCGTCACTTCCGAAGAAGGTGAACCGACACTTCCCCTTCCCGCAGCAAACAGTGATATACAGATTCCGGCTTTCCCTGCTATTACCGGATATAACATATACAAAGACCAGATGTTACTAGCTTCTATCCCTGCTTCCACATTACAACACACAGATAAAAATGTCACCGGAGGCAAGCATGACTACAGTGTTTCTGCTCTATACGATTCAAAAGAAAGCAGAGCAGCCACAGCTACAGCAGAAACAAATGTAAATACGGAGAGTATACAGGAAACAACCGATTTCCATATCACCCCTGCAATATTCAAAGACCGGATACAGATAAATAATTACCAGCAAGTCAAAAGCCTTGAAATTTATTCATCCGACGGAAAACTGATCCGGAAATTAACCGATCCGGCAGAATGGATAGAGACAGGTAATCTCCCGCAAGGTGTTTATTTCTTCAAACTAAGCAATGATAAGACTTTCAAAACCGTTCGCGGCATCAAACAATAATGAACAAACATTACTAATGTGTTAATGAATAGAGCAATTAGTTCAATTATTTCTATATTGGAGTTTCATAATAATGCTTCATCAAATGCACTGTCATACTATCATATTTTTATACAATACGCATATAATCAATATGTTATTCTATGACAGTTGCCATTTTCAACTATCATAATACTGTCATAAAACCATCATTTGGACTATATTTTAATTAAACATACATTGTTTAAGACCTAAAAAAGGCTTTACAAATAGGATAAATCGCACTTATATATTGCTTTCCCTACTATATATTTTGCGAAAATATATAGACTAATCTCACAGGAATACATACTTTTTGTTCTCAAGATGCCCTTCTCAGCCTGTTTTACACCCGGATGTTGACCGTGCCCAGACCCGGGTCTCAATATTGTCGACACCCGGGTCTCGAGCAACATAAATAACTATTTCGCTGATAATAAGTCATATATTTCAGTAAAACAAGAAGCATATATTGGGTTTCAGGATAAGACTATGATAGTTGCATGATAGGTAAATGACAGTTGAAAACAGGAACTATCATAGGATAACATATTGATTATAGGTATATTATATAAAAATATGATAGTATGATAGTTCTTTTATCCCTGTGATAGTTTTGAGAAACGCCTTTCATCTCTTTAATAGGAAACCGTCACATCAAACCCTTCTTTCCGTGCCCGGTCGGCTATGGCGTCCAATGCTTCTTTGGGAACTTTTTTAAGTCCTTTCAAAGGAGTTTCACGGTCGATGGTATAGATCATTACCTGTTTCGGTTTGATTTGCTTCAAGGCTTCAAGCCAGCCGGTTATTTCTACTTCGGTTGTATTATCCACTGATTCGCCGTTCACTTCGCCTTTCAGGAACATAGTCTGGATAATCAGATTTCCTTCGAAACGGCATAACTGTCCGAGCAATTTATCGAATGTAAAAGCAGGAGAATTGGGAGCATTCAACTGTTGTATCCGGCTGTCGAGCACAGAATCGAGTTTCAGTATATTATCTTCAATTTTATTCAATGCCCGGAATACTCCTTCCTTATGCAACATGGTTGAATTGGATAGGACAGCAATCTTGGCATTCGGAAAGAAACGGTCGCGGGTGGCAATCGTTTCTTCTATAACACCTTCGAACTCCGGATGCATGGTAGGTTCTCCGTTACCGGCAAAAGTAATCACATCGGGAGCAATTCCTTCGGCCTGCATAGCCGATAACTTTTCCGTCAATGCCTCCTTCACTTCTGCACGGGTCGGCAATTTGGTACGTGTACGCCGTTCCCCATTCAGTCCGCATTCGCAATAAATGCAATCGAAAGAACAAAGTTTGCCGTCCACAGGAAGCAGGTTCATACCCAGAGAAACACCCAACCGCCGGCTATGTACCGGACCGAACACTATTTTATCAAAAAGAATCGTTGACATATCTAATACGTTTTTATCTATCAAGTTCTCTATATAACAAAGAACAGAACAATATTTCCTGAATTACGGATACAAAGCTACAAAAGACCTTATAATTACCAAGGAAGAAAAGCTAAAAAGAGAATCATCCCCCTTGCTTTATTGAAACATAATTTATTATTAATTAAATAGGCAATAAGCTATGTTTCACTACTTTTGCGACTGATCGATGATCATATATAGGCGATATTTATCATAGAAAGCGTCCGGCTTTATCCTTTTCAGTTTATATTTCATAGTTTATAGAATTTCGACACACTAGTATTTCACATTACCTGTTACGGGTAAGTAGTGATATACCAGGGTGCCTTATTGTGTGCTGTAAACTGTGATGACTGACTGTTGATACGATAAAAACCGGTAAATTCCTGCGTTTTCTTTTATAACAATTGTCACTTCAGGGAATCAGTGACATAACTTTTTATATTGTGCTGTTTAATTCCATAGAATTCATTTGCTTCCTGCCGATCGTTTTCATTGTATATTGGTTAGCAGACAAGCATTTGAAATGGCAGAACTTCCTTGTCGTAACAGCAAGCTATATCTTTTATGGCTGGTGGGATATACGTTTTCTTTCTCTGATCATACTGACCAGTTCCTTTTGTTTTGTCAGCGGACTTCTCATCGAACGAGCCGAAGGTAACCGGAAGAAACAGAAGATAATCAACACGATCAATATTTTACTCAACATAGGTATCCTGGGAACGTTCAAATATTTTGATTTCTTCAGTACCAATATTGAAACTGCATTACATTCATTAGGGTTTGAACCGGATTGGATAACACTGGATATACTTCTTCCCGTAGGTATTAGTTTTTATACTTTACAGGCTTTAAGCTATAGCATCGACGTATATCAGAAGAAAATATCCGCCTGTCATGATCCGATTGCATTCTTCGCTTTTGTCAGTTTCTTTCCGCAGCTGGTGGCAGGTCCCATAGAAAGGGCTACCAATCTGTTACCCCAATTTTATAAACGACGTACATTCGACTACAGTAAGGCAATAGACGGCTGCCGGCAGATGTTATGGGGATTTTTTAAGAAGATGATCATTGCCGATAATTGTGCGATGGCAGTCAATGAAATATGGGGCAGTTATCAGTATCAGAGTGGTTTTACTCTTTTACTCGGCGGTCTTTTATTCACTTTTCAGATATACGGAGATTTTTCCGGTTATTCGGATATTGCTATCGGATGTGCCCGGTTATTCGGAATAGATTTAATGAAAAACTTCAATTATCCCTATTTTTCAAGAGACATATCCGAATTTTGGAGACGCTGGCATATCTCATTAAGCACCTGGTTCCGCGATTATATCTATATCCCGTTGGGAGGAAGCCGTTGCAAGAAAACAAAAATAATCAGAAATACTTTCATCATATTCATTATAAGCGGACTCTGGCATGGGGCAAACTGGACGTTCATTCTATGGGGTATTTATCATGCCTTGTTGTTTATGCCTCTCTTGCTGCTCAATAAAAACAGGAGATATACGAAAAATGTAATCGCTGAAGGTAAACTTTTACCCTCTTTCAAAGAAGCTGTACAGATGTTTTCCACCTTTTTCCTTGTCCTTATCGGATGGATTATTTTCCGGTCCAACGACATCGGCGAAGCATCCGACTATTTAGCACGTCTTTTTTCCCCGTCTTTATTCGAGGTGTCCTTTCCGCACGGCAAAAGAGCGTTGATATATTGCTTAGTGCTACTAATCATTGAATGGATGCAACGGGAAAAAGAACATGCATTACAGATAAATAAAGAGATCAAATCACCTGTGGTACGTTGGGGAATCTATTATATCCTGATTTTTATAATCGTCTTTCTGCAAGGTACACCGGCCGATTTCATTTATTTTCAATTCTAAACGATATGAAGAAATTTATAAAACGATTGATTATCTTCCTGATACCTATCCTGATACTGTTCATCCTGTTGGAATATGCTATCCGGCAAATACCGAACACTTACAAATATAAAAATGAGTGGATGTCACAGCATGCAGATAGCCTGAATACACTCATATTGGGTAATTCACATTGTATGTCGGGAGTCAATCCTTTATACCTGACCAACAGCGCTTTCAATTTCGCAAATTCTTCACAGGATTTGGAACGTGACTATTTTGTATTGACTAAATATGAGAATATGTACAATAATTTAAAATGCGTTATCCTTTCTTTTTCGTATTGTACACTTCAGGACAAGATGGATAATACGGACAAATCCCGGTTAAAATATTATGGTATTTATATGGGATATGAAAAATATAAATACAGTGTGGAAATAACGAGCAGCATTACTTATGAGAAAATAAAAGACTATCTGAAAGAGGATACTTCACAATATTCTCCTTTAGGATTCAGAGTAAACAAATTTTCAAAAGATAATTTGGAAGTAAATGGTATAAAAGCAGCCAAACGACATACATTAAACAACCGGAAAAATTTGGATGATAATCTGAAATATCTTCACAAAATCATTCAGTTCTGTGAAGATAAACAGATTCAATTAATTCTTGTCACTACACCAACCTGGCATAGTTATTATGAGCATCTGGATAAGCATCAACTCGACCAATTATTATCCACCGCAAAAGAGCTGGATAATAATCACGAAAATGTATTTTATTTCAACTTTCTAAAAGATGACCGATTCAATGATAACGATTTCAAAGACGGCGATCATTTATCAGAAGAAGGTGCTGAAAAGTTTACTAAAATACTAAAGGATTCCATCAGGCATAAATTAGATATTGAATTGTAAATATATATTCTAAAACTTATACCGTAAAAGCATATACATATCCGTTTTATTATGTCCTTTTATTTCTTCCTGATCCGTACCGATTAAGTCGCGGTCTGCATAATAACTATGTCCCAGTTTAGCAGAAAGAGAAAGTTTCTTTAGTATATCCCATCGGAAAGAAAATGACAACCTGATTCCTTTCCCATAAAACGAAGGCATACTGAAAGCATACAATATATTTTTCTCATACGAATTGATACGGCTGTAATAATCGTCCGTATGAAAATAAGCCAGGTAAATATCTGATTGGAATGGGAGAGAAGACGGCTTCCAGCCTGCACCTTGCGAAATCATCCACCCGAGACTTCGTTTTCCTTTTCCTTCATCATAATAAACACCGTCGGCCGATGTTTTCAACACCCATGTCGATTGTATTCCGTAAAGCAATTGCAGTCTGATACGCTGCTGGGAATAAGGCAGAATACTCAATGTCGATTCATTTTCCAATGTCCGGTTCTTTTCTTTCTTTCTGTATTTATAACGTAAATAAGTCGTAAAGTTCTTTCCCGAATTATAATCCAGCTGAACCATATATTCCTGTCCCGAAGAAGGAGCATCCACACCGTATTTCAACCAGGGGAAATGGAACAAATCCGCATACGCCGACAATTTGAAACGGGCAAACGGCGTCCACTGCATCCCGGTATAGAAACCCTGTTCGTTCTGTACAGATGAATGCTGTCCGAAAGCATTCCCGAAAAAAGCCTGATACTTTTTGTCATAATAACGATGAAGCAACAATAAAGAAAAATAGGAGACAGGCGTTAATCGGATGGCGTTCAATGTGGCAACTGCCTTGTTTGAGGACATGGCTGTTTCTCCGTAAAACTTTATTTTCTTTGTTTTAAACATGTAATCAACGCTTATGTCGATATTATCGTTTCCACGGAAATAGAAAAGATTATAGGGTTTCGGATCCGGTTGTACCTGATATTTTCCGAAAGAGTAGGAGAGAGCTGTAAACCCGATGGAAAAATTAGAAATCGTATAGTGTACATTTCCGCCGTATGTCTGCATAGGAACCGTATGTTTCTTTTCCCAATCCCGCTCCAGCCGGTGCAAACCATCTGTTTTAAATGTACTGACTTCATAGTTATCAACACCGGCATCTAACTTTCTATACGAATATAACAAACTGATATATACCTGTTTTAATACTAAAGTAGAAGCTACTCCGCGAAAGTAATCATTTTCATTTGTTGAAAAGTGACGACGGAAACCATTGCTGCGTCTTTCTGCCTGTGCCACTATCGAACTGCGGCCGGGAGTAAAATCATTACTGATAACCAGACCTTGCCCGAAAGAAACCTTATAATCACCGATGGCCAAAGTTTTCAACCATTTATTCATATCTTTGAAAAACAAGTGTACCGAATAAAAATCATAGCCTTTATGATGGTTATTCCAAAACGGTTCACCGGCATCCTTTTCAGCTACCATTCCCCATTGGAGCCTGTCATCAAAAGTATACGAATAACGCAGGGAATGATAGAAAGGTTCCCCCAGATATTTCCGGTTCGGATATTGCTGCAAGATACTATCCGGATATGAACAATATCCCTTTTTCTGTTGAAAACACTTATCATATCTGATTTGCAATTCATTAGAACCATACTTCAACATGTTCTTAACAGAAAACGGCCGCTTATTAACCGATATGTCTCCGATATAAACAAACGGAAGCAATAAAGAAATCGTTGAAAAATCCATTCCTTCCACATTCTTCAGTTCATAAAGAGTGACCAGCTTTCCATATTTCACACGATAAGCCAACAGGCTATTTATTTGTTGGTCAGACAGGAAAGGCAGGCGTTTCAGTTCAGTTTCGGTCACACTGTTCAGTTCAAAAGGGTGTTCCGACAGATAGGAAAGGTCCGAATACAGGTTTTCAATCTGTGCTTCATCTTCCGTTTCAGAAGCCATTTCTTCTATATATTCCATCCACTTATCAACAGAATATATAGTCTGACTATTAAGGTTATAACTATTTATAAACAGGTATACCAACAGAGTTGTCAACAATCTTTTCATAGTGATCATTCCGTTAAAAACAATACTTCAAACCAATACCGGAACTTATTCCCAACACCGGGTGATAAAGAGCGGCCACATCTACAATAAAACCCGATAACCGGTATCCTATTCCCAAGGTAGGCAGGAGAGGGGTTGTCTTAATACCGGTGCGTACATAAAAATGAGTAAGCAACTGATATTCCATGCCGATGCAACCTGTTAATACGGTCTGTTTATTCGTCTCCGCATTTCCGGCTATCAACAGGTTGTTAATTACTTCCCATTGAAAACCTATTTGCAATGAATAGGATATAAAAGACTCTATATCAATCTCTTTTTTCTGAATGCTGACAGATGGAAAATCCTGTATCAACATACCAATCAACAGCTTTTCAACGGGAATAAACAAGATACCGACATCGGCGGACAAGTATTGCGGCTTTTCTTCAACCAGCTCGGTCTGAAGAAATGTATATTGAATACTGATACCGGCCGTCCATTTTTCAGTAAGTGATTTTCCCAGGAAAACACGAAACATACTTTCCCGGTATCGGTCGTAACCGAAAGAAGAGATATTAACACCCGCAGAAAGTAAGTTGTTCGGATAACTGACCGACATTCCCACCGTCCCCAGTTCTTTCAGTCCGTAATAATTAAAGTAATTGATATCAAAAGACTTATAGCTGTCCAAAGCAACTACCGCAGGATTAAAAAGTGCAGATTGCACAACACCACACTCGCCCATTCCCATACAACGGACACCGGGTAAACGAAGGTTATTAACAGCATGCAAACAGGGAGAAATCCCCAACAGGAGGCATAAAAACAATTGTTTCATAGATAAGATATTTTTGGTTGTTAATAAATAAACGCTCTTTTAATGCAAAATACTATTCAATGTTCATAGTCATACCGTTTTGTCATTATCAGAATCGGAGCAAATATAATGATTCTTATTGACTTGACAACTTATTAACAACTAAATTATCATTTCCATATAATTAGTCAAATTCTGTAAAACCGGTACAGGCTATTGCTAAATCACCTACTTTTGTAAACGATGATAAAGAAGAGATGGTATAAAATCCTGATTTTATTTCTATTCTGTGCAGTTGGAAGCCAGGCGCAGAAACTGAAAATAAATACACTTCCCGAAGGTGTACAAAGAGCGTATGTCGACGGGAAAGATACCATTGCCGTTGTTAACTTGCAGGAAGTCTTTGTCTTTCCGCAAGTTCGTTTTAAAAACAAACGGGAAGAACAAAAGTATAACAAACTGGTCCGCGACGTCAAACGTACGTTACCTTATGCCAAGATGGTCTACGAAACATTAATAGAAACATACGAATATATGGAAACCCTTCCCGATGACAAAGCCCGCCAGGCTCATCTGAAGCGGATGGAAAAAGACTTGTTCAAAGAATATAAACCGGAGTTGAAAAAACTGACTTTCTCGCAAGGCAAATTACTTATCAAACTGATAGACAGGGAATGTAACCAATCAAGTTATAACCTGTTGAAAGCCTATCTGGGTAGTTTCAGGGCCGGCTTCTGGAACCTGTTTGCCGGTATGTTCGGAGCCAGCCTGAAATCCGAATACGACCCGAAAGGAAAAGATGCCATGACGGAACGTGTCGTTATCCTGGTGGAAAGAGGATTACTCTGACAACTGTTTAAAGAAATCCCAGATAACAATCCCGGTCGTTACCGACACATTCAATGAATGTTTTGTCCCGTACTGAGGTATTTCAATACACATATCACAGTTATCAACAACGGATTGTTGAACACCTTTTACTTCATTTCCCATAACAATAGCGTATTTTTTATTCCTGTCTAACAACAACTTATCTAACATCACGCTTCCCTCTGCCTGTTCAATGGCACATACGACATACCCTTGTTGTTTCAGGTTATCAACAGCCTCGTGTGTATCTTTAAAATATTTCCAGTCGACCGTTTCTTCCGCCCCTAAAGCCGTCTTGTGAATCTCTGCATGAGGAGGACAGGCTGTAATGCCACATAAATAAATAGCCTCTACCCGGAACGCATCGGAAGTACGAAAAACGGAACCGACATTGTTCAGGCTCCTAATATGGTCAAGTACAACAATTAAAGGTATCTTTTTACTTTCCTTGAAAGCCTCCGGCGTGAGGCGGTTCATTTCTGTTATCTTCAGTTTACGCATAGCTATTTTCTTTGGTTGCAAAAGTAGCGAATTAATGTGGATATGCCGTTGAAAAGGTATTGATAAGTAGTGAACACAAAATGAAAAAAAGTTCTTGCATTATTCAGAATCTCCGTTATACACCCCCTTGTTTTAATTATGCAACAATTATAACCCATTATTTATTACGAGCTATTAACAAGGGTTATACACGTTTCAACAACCATCCGGAGATATAAACTTTTACACACAACCAGTTATCAACATAAAACTAATAAAGTACGTAATATAAAGATATACAGCAATTAAAATATCATTATTCATGTTAGTATCCTCTTGATAACCGGTTCATATACTTTAATAACTCTCCAAACAAATATTGTAAGATAAATGTATTAACTGTTTCAACAGGATATCATATTCATCATATTTAAATTTAAAATTAAAGATTAATAAGAATATAATATATGATTGTGGATAACTAATGGTTGATGAAACCTTATGTCATTAACTCCTGTCATCGGATTAAGAATAGTGACAGCGAATGTCCCGAAGGGACTAACTGTGAATACCCCCGGATCCGGTCAATAACATTGAATTAAAACCTTCGTATTATTATCCGGATAGCTATGACTAAGGTCAAAGGTAATAGACTTTAAGCGTAAAAGCAATAGGCTTTAATGATAAAAGCTATTAGCTTTGAATATTGTCGTCCCGGTGAGGCGGCATCAACACCGGGATGGCATTTCAACATCATCGGGATGATAATAAGCTACTTCTATTGAATGTATTTAAATGTTAACGGTGACAAACTCAAGGGCAAATGTAGTATGTTTTTACCCCTGGTTGTAATCGTTTTTAAGGGTAATCGTTTGATAATGAGGTGTGACAAACTCTCTGCTCGCCCCTATAGAATAAGGTAAATAATTTATACCTTTTTTGTCATCGGATAGCTAAGTTTTGCTTTTGTTTTTCGGCGGGAATGAATAAAGTTTTTACCTTTGCAAATTATCAACAAGAAGTTAATAACTATACTAATAGTAAGAATATCAATAATAAAGACTGGTGATAACCTTGTTGATAGGCTATTGAAATCAGGAATAATATAATAGATATACTATGTTGACAAATCAATCGATCGGATATATGGACGCACCGGTTCCCAAAGATATAAATCTGAAGGAGGCCATCGATAAGTTGCGTAAAGAGAAAAATGCGGTTATCCTCGCTCATTATTATCAGACAGGAGATATACAGGATATAGCAGATTATGTAGGAGACAGCCTGGCACTGGCTCAGTGGGCGGCTAAAACAACGGCGGATATCATTGTTCTTTGCGGTGTTCATTTCATGGGTGAAACGGCGAAGATTCTTTGTCCGGATAAGAAGGTACTGGTTCCCGACCTGAATGCAGGCTGTTCGCTGGCAGACAGTTGTCCGGCTCCGGAGTTTGCTGAATTTGTAAAACAGCATCCGGATCATGTGGTTATTTCTTATGTGAATACAACTGCTGCTGTGAAAGCGGTGACAGATGTGGTGGTAACTTCCACGAATGCCCGTCAGATTGTTGAAAGTTTCCCGGAAGGAACGAATATGATTTTCGGCCCGGACCGTAACCTGGGTAATTATATCAACAGTATTACCGGACGTAATATGTTGCTGTGGGATGGTGCCTGCCATGTACATGAACAATTTTCACTGGAAAAGATATTGGAATTGAAGAAACAGTATCCGGATGCAGAAGTAATCACCCACCCGGAATGCAAACAGCCCGTTATACAGGTTTCCGACTTCGTAGGTTCGACTGCGGCACTTTTGAAGCACACTATCAAGTCGGACAAGAAACAGTTTATTGTAGCGACGGAAAGCGGCGTCATTCACGAAATGCGGAAAAAGAGTCCGGAAAAGGAGTTTATCCCGGCTCCGCCAAACGATAGTACCTGTGCTTGTAACGAATGTAATTTCATGCGTTTGAATACGATGGAGAAGCTCTATAACTGCCTGAAGTATGAGATGCCGGAAATATTTGTAGACGAAGAAGTGCAGAAAAAAGCTATTAAACCGATTCGGAAGATGTTGGAGATATCTGAGAAGTTAGGTTTATAATGTTATATTACTGTCCCATCATTCATAGAACAGAATTATATGCTATTTAATTCAATAGAGTTTTTAATATATCTTCCGATTGTCTTTTTATTATATTGGTTTGTTTTTAACAGGAAGATAAAACTGCAAAACTTGTTTATCGTAATTGTAAGTTATCTGTTTTATGGATGGTGGGACTGGCGTTTTCTTGTATTGATTGCATTTACTTCTTTTTGTAGTTGGTTAAGCGGTATTGCGATTGATAAAATACGGGAAGATAATAATTCAGTCTCAGAAGATACTTCGTTTGTACAAAAAAGGTGTAAATGGATAACAGGAATAAATATATTTCTGAATTTAGCTATTCTTGGTTTCTTCAAGTATTTTAATTTTTTTGTTGATAACTTTGTTGAAGCTTTTTCCCTGCTGGGTATTACTTTACATAAAACTACTTTACAGATTATCTTACCGGTTGGTATCAGCTTCTATACATTTCAGGCACTGAGTTATACAATAGATGTATACAGAAGGAGATTGAAACCTACCAAGGATATAGTAGCTTTTTTTGCCTTTGTGAGCTTTTTTCCTCAATTAGTAGCCGGTCCTATTGAAAGAGCTACTAATTTATTGGTACAATTCTATAAACCTCGTTTTTTTACTTACGAGAATGCTGTGAATGGCATGCGGCAGATCTTATGGGGATTTTTTAAAAAGATGGTGATTGCCGATAACTGTGCATTAGTCGTAAACGATATATTTAGTAATTATACTAATTATTCGGGAAGTACATTAGTTTTGGGGGCTGTTTTATTTGCCTTCCAGATATACGGTGATTTTTCCGGTTATTCAGATATTGCTATTGGTACAGCTAAATTATTTGGCATTACTTTAAAACAGAATTTTAATTATCCCTATTTCTCAAGAAATATTATAGACTTTTGGCGTAGATGGCATATTTCATTGAATACATGGTTTGTTGATTATGTATACATTCCATTGGGAGGAAGCAGGGAAGGAGAATATAAACATATACGTAATATTTTGGTAATATTTCTGTTGAGTGGTTTATGGCATGGAGCGAACTGGACGTTTGTGACGTGGGGTATCTACCATGGCCTTTTATTCATTCCTCTGTTGTTGATGGATAAGAACAAACTGCCTGATTCGAATATGATTCGTTCTGTTATTTCCATGTTGATAACTTTTGGATTTGTGACATTGGGATGGATTATATTCAGAGCCGAAACGCTTTCTATGGCATTTAATTATATTGCGGATATTTTTTCAGATTCGTTGTTGAAAATACCGAAAGTAAGTGGTGCAAATAATGTGACAGCTATGTTGTCATTAGTATTTATTATTCTTTTATTAGTAGTAGAATGGATAAACAGAGAGAAGCCTTTCGGACTGGATATACGGAATATACAAAGTTCATTTGTCAGATATTCCATTTATGCCGGGATACTTTTCTCTATCTATTTTTTTGGAGCAGATTCATCTAATTTTATTTATTTCCAATTTTAGAATCTTATGGAACTAACCGGAAAGCAGATTTATAAAATATTATTTTTTCTATTGTTTTTGATAGTTTTAATGATAGGATTAAATCAGATAACTCCTTATTTTTTCCGACTATTACCTAATGACTATGCTCGTACTAAACTTATAATAAATACTATAAAAGATACTACCCAAACTCCGGATATAGTTATTTTTGGTAATAGTAGGGGAATGAATGGAATAGATGGATATTTATTACAAGAAAATTTAGATAGTAATCCTGTTGTTTACAGTTTCACTTCTACGGGACAAAGATTAGGTGAAAGTGCTTTGTATTATACTTCTTTGCCGGTTTCAGTAAAAACCGTTATTCAATGTATCGATATAGATAATTTATCTCAGCCAATTGATATAAATATACCTAATCAGGTAGCTTTGTTTATGTATGGTTATAAGATGGATAATCAGACAAAATTATTAGTACCTAAACTATATGATGAATTGAATAAATCTGATTGGTATTATAATTATGAAGCTAAGAATTGTTTATTTTCAGGTTTTTCTTTTCTTCTCCGTAATTTGCTGGATGATGATGCTCCTGAAAGTTCTATAGATAATGAGCTTCATTATCCAACATCACAGACTTCTTATAGGAATGAAACGGTTTACGAACGTGATCTGGCAGAACAGAATAAGCAGAATATTTTTGAGAATTTTGAAATAACTATCGAGTATAAGCAATTAATAGAGGAATCTTATAATTTATTTAAAAAGAAAGGCATTCAATATATTTTGGTAATAATGCCTTATAATCCTGATATTATATCCGCAAAAAAGACTGAAAAGCAAAAAGCTTTTCAGTCTTTTATAGATGAGTTTGGATATATTCCTTACATCAATTGTTATAATTTACTGGAAGCATCTGACTTCTATGATGCGATTCATCCAAACGACAGAGGTGCCAAAAAAATTACGAACCAGATAATTATTTCACTACCATAATTTTGGTTACTACGTTTTCTTTGGCTTCCGGTGTTGCAGATAATACCAAATAAATTCCAGTAGCAATACGACCACCTCCTTTTTTCCGGCAATCCCATGTAAATGTACCGCCGGTAGATTTACCTTGATAAATGATATTACCTTTCAGATCTGTTATCTTTACGTTAGAATCATTCATTAGTCCGACAATGGTCACATGATCATTATGTTCCGGACGAACAGGATTTGGATAAGCATATATATCTGAATAATTTTCACTGCCTTCTGTGGCATCTCCCATATAGGAAACCAATCCTTTATCGGTACCGATAAATACTTCTCCTGTTAATTGATTGATAGTTAAAGAATTTATTTTATTGGAAGGAAGTGGAGAGTTAGTGGTTGTGAAATTGGTAATTGTTTCCATACCATCTTCACTTACTAGAAAAATACCTGAATTTTCTGTTGCTATCCATTTACGGTTTCCTCCATCGACAGCGATTGCATTGATTTGTTCGCCATCGAGAAAATAATAAGGATCTCCGTTTTCATTGTTTGAGCGAATGATACGAGTAGCGGTTATGTTATTTATGTCTGTTGAATTTGTTGCAATGATAGGACCTCTATTGGTTCCAATCCAAATTTGTCTGTTTTTATCTTCAGTGATACAAAAATAACCATTGGCATCAATAGTTCCGTTTCCATCAGTAAATGTAGGGATAAAGCGAGATTTGTCATCACTCGTATCGTCTATCGTACCATTGTCATCAAATATGAAAATACCCGATTTATCTCCATAAGGGACATTGATCCATTTTCTGTTGTCTGTTGTTATCGTAATTTTGTCAGCCATAGGAACAGATGTGAATTTTTGTGTGCTAAAATTGAAACGAACCCATGTTCCATCAGCTTTCAATACTTTAAGAACATCAGGAACTTCACAATTTGTTATCCATAAATTACCATTTTTATCAAAAGTAATTCCACCGATACGTATATAATTAGAAGGATCTGCACTAATACCTGGAACAGGATCCAAATTATTATCTGTATTATTATATACTTGTATAACTTCTTTATTGTTCAATTCGACTATACCTTCTCCATAAGATGAAATAAAATAATGATTCGGATTTTTCGGATCTACTGCTACTCCTGTATAATCTCGGAAATATGGTGATTTTTTGTATACCTCTGCTTCATTGAAATTATACCATTTTCCATTTTCATACTCCATAAATGTACCAAGCCTTCCAAAACGATCAGTCCAGCGTCCTCCTCCGACAATCATTAATTTATTTTCATATATTGTCATGAAATAGTTGAAGTTTCGCTTAGGATATTCGGTATCATTATTTGTCTTTTCTAAGATAACTTCGTATATGTTATTTTTCTTTTCTATACCTTTTATGCCATTTATACCTGAAGCTATCCAAAAAGTATTGGGATCTTTGAGAGAGGTGACATTTTCAATAATACCAACATTGACAACATCTCTGTTAGAGCTTGATAAAGAATTATATATATATAATTCAGAATTAGTATAAAACATTAGTTTGTTATTTTGAAGAACCATATTTTTTAAGTTCTCATTTTTCAATAAACTTTTTATTTTTCCGTCTGGTTCTTGATAGTAAATTCCTTTTTTATTAGCAAATAAACAAAGATTATCCTGAAAGAAACATATTTGTCTGATACTACTTGAATTTAATTCTAATGAAGATAAGGAGTAGGGTTCCCATTCATTATAATCCAATAAATTACTATCCAGTGAGGCATATAATAATCCATTCAAAGTAGCAGCATAAATATAATTTCCATTTATGGCTACGGAATAAATGTTTCTGTTTAACTTATATGTATCTTTAATTTCTTTTTTATCCATATTCAAAGCTATAATTCCGAAATTAGTAGATATATAAGCGATTTCTTTATAAAGATATATATTGTTAATGGTTTTGTCTGTTATGCCTGAGTTATCAAGTAAATATGATAGATTATAAATACCAAAATCACCTAACAGATCTATATTCCCATTACTATAAGTAATTAATAATGTATTTACTTCCGGATTGAAGCTGATGAAGTTTATGTCGTTATCACTTAATCCTGTTTGTTTGGAATAATGAGTAATACTGTTGTCTTCTTTATTATAACTATAAAGAGAACCATCAGCTACGGCATATACATGATTATTACCTTCGGCAATTTGAGTTGTTGTATAATAGGCCAGATAAGTACTCCATTCTCCAACACTTTTTTGAGCTATCAGATTGGATATTATCGTACAAAGTAAAAGAGTATATACAATTCTTCTCATAATTTATTCTGATAATGTAGATAAAAAAGCACTTAATTTTTTTACAGCTTCAGCCCGGTGGCTGATTGTATTCTTTATATCATTACCCATTTCGGCAAATGTCTCCGTATGATTGTCCGGCATAAAGATAGGGTCGTATCCGAATCCGCTTGTTCCGCGTTTATCCTTTGTTATCTGACCGTTTACTATGCCTTCGAACAGATATTCCTTTCCATCCAGAATAAGTGCTATAACGGTACGGAAACGGGCTTTGCGGTTTTCCATCCCTTCCATTTCCCGGAGAAGTTTTTTCATATTGGCTTCCGAATCATGTCCGGGACCGGCATAGCGGGCAGAATATACACCGGGAGCATTGTTCAGCGCTTCTACTTCGAGGCCGGTATCGTCGGCAAAGCAGTCGTAACCGAATTTATCTTTAATGTAACGAGCTTTCTGGAGTGCATTACCTTCCAGGGTATCGGCTGTTTCCGGTATGTCATCATGACAATCGATGGCAGCCAGGCTTACTATTTCTGTATGACCGGCTGTTATTTTTTGTACTTCATCCAACTTATGTTGGTTATTTGTTGCGAATACGAGTTTCATATCTGTAAATGTCTAAATAAAAAAGCACTTCTGTACGATATATAACGTATGGAAGTGCTTTTAATTGTTTGAATGAATCTTTTATGTTTTTATCTGGTCAAATCCTTCTCCGTAAACTCCCCGGACAATACTTTGCGAGATGAATGCCTGATGGTCTATCTGTTTTACCAGACGGAAAATGGATACTGATTCTGATTTCTTAGCTAATAATACGACAACTTTGACCGGTTTGCGGGAATAACCTCCGACACCGTCCAGGATGGTACATCCACGGTCCAGGTCATGAATGATTCGTTCGGCTATTTCATCGTATTTCTGTGAGAAGATGAGGAATTGCACCGATTGACGGTTACCATTCAATACCATGTCGAGGACATAGTTGCTGATTATCATTTCTACGAAACCAAACACGATCTTATCCACATTATGGAAGAGGAAGAAAGAAGAACTGATAATGAAGAAATCGCAGAATAACAAGGCACGTCCGATGGATATGTTCTTGTATTTATTCACGATAGCTCCGATAATATCGGTACCTCCCGTACTTCCGTTTGCAGAAAAGACCAGTCCGAGTCCGGCTCCGCAAAGGAGGGCACCAATCATGATAGCCATAAACGGCTGGTCGTGCAGAATCGGGTTTCCTTTTAGCAGCCATTCAAAAAATGAAAGGGAAGCGGAAAGGGAGAATACTCCGAATATGGTTTTTATCAGGAACTTAAAACCTAATATTTTAAGTGCGGCCAGTAGTAAGACTACATTGATAACAAAGTATGAAACCGATACCGGTATGGCGCCGCCTGTGGCGAAGAATATCAGCGCACAGATACCACTGACGCCACCGGTAACAATTTCATTCGACAGGATAAATGCATTGAATCCGAAACCATATAATAAGGTCCCGAACAGAATCATCAGATAATCCTGTATTGAAAAATAAATTTTATAAAACTGAGCAGCTTTCATCAGATAACGATATTAACAATCTTACCCGGAACGACAATAACCTTTTTAGGTGTTTTGCCTTCCGTCCACTTAGCGGAACTTTCATGGCTGAGAGCTGCCTTTTCAACCTCTTCACGGGGCATGTCAGCCGGAAGTTCCATACTGAAACGGGCTTTTCCGTTGAATGAGATAGCGTAGGTAACTGACTTTTCTTTCAGATACTCTTCGTTGTGCTGGGGCCATTGAGCATCGCAAACCGTAGTCGTATGACCGCATTCGTGCCATAACTCTTCTGCCGTATGAGGTGCAAACGGGGCAAGCAGGATAACCAGTTGCTCCAGGATGGCACGTTTGTTACATTTCAAGCTGCTTAATTCATTGACACAGATCATGAAAGCACTGATAGAAGTATTATAAGAGAAATGCTCGATATCGAATGTTACTTTCTTAATCAGTTTATGTAATGACTTTAATTCCTCAGCTGTCGGTTCGGCATCGATTATCTGAAGGTTGTCGGTATTTCCGTAGAATAAAGCCCATAGCTTTTTCAGGAAACGATGAACACCGTCTATACCGTTTGTATCCCAAGGTTTGGATTGTTCCAACGGGCCTAAGAACATTTCATACAAACGTAATGTATCTGCACCGTATTTCTCAACAATCATATCCGGGTTTACTACGTTGAACATAGATTTTGACATCTTTTCAACAGCCCATCCGCAGATATATTTGCCGTCTTCCAGGATAAATTCAGCATTCTTATATTCCGGACGCCAGTTTTTGAACGCTTCGACATCCAGGATATCGTTGTATACAATGTTTACATCTACGTGGATAGGAGTAACTTCGTACTGGTCTTTCAGGTTCAGAGAGACAAATGTATTGGTATCTTTGATACGGTATACGAAGTTTGAACGTCCCTGAATCATACCCTGGTTAATTAACTTCTGGAACGGTTCATTCTCGCAGATAACTTCCATATCATACAGGAACTTGTTCCAGAAACGACTATAAATCAGGTGACCGGTAGCATGTTCCGTACCACCGATATACAGGTCTACGTTTTTCCAGTAATCATTTACCTGTTTATCTACCAGACCTTTGTCGTTATGAGGGTCCATATAACGCAGGTAATAAGCGGAAGAACCGGCAAAACCGGGCATCGTACAAAGTTCCAGCGGGAAGATTGTTTTATTATCTATCTTGGAGGTTTCAACTACTTCTTTATTAACCGAATCCCAGGCCCATTTGGTTGCATGTCCCAATGGAGGTTCGCCTGTGGCAGTCGGTAGGAATTTGTCTACTTCCGGTAATTGTAAAGGCAATGCTTCAAACGGTAACATCTGAGGCATTCCGTCCGCATCATAATATACGGGGAACGGTTCGCCCCAATAACGCTGACGGCTGAAGATAGCATCACGCAGACGGTAATTTATTTTTACACGTCCTAACTTATGTTCTGCTACAAATTTCTTGGTGGCGGCAATAGCTTCTTTAACGGTTAATCCATTCAGTGACAATTCGCAATAAGGAGTAACGTCCGGTCTCGGTGAGTTGCAGACGATACCTTCCTTGGCATCGAAACTTTCTTCGCTAACGTCGCAACCTTCAATCAACGGGATGATAGGCAAGTTGAAATGTTTTGCGAAAGCATAGTCACGGCTATCGTGAGCCGGAACAGCCATGATGGCTCCTGTACCGTAACCGGCCAGCACATAATCGCTAATCCATACAGGCACTGCATCTCCGGTAAACGGATTGATTGCGTATGAACCGCTGAACACACCTGTTACCTGGCGGTCGGCAATACGTTCACGTTCTGTACGTTTTTTGGTACGGTCCAGATAAGCGTCTACTTCTTGTTTTTGTTCCGGAGTTGTTAATTTCTCAACCAGTTCGCTTTCGGGAGCCAGTACCATGAAAGTAACACCGAACATCGTATCGGCACGGGTAGTGAAGATGGTAAATTCCAGGTCGCTGTCTTTTACCTTGAAATTGACTTCGGCACCTTCGCTTCGGCCTATCCAGTTACGTTGTGTTTCTTTCAATGAATCCGTCCAGTCGATGGTATCCAGTCCGTCCAGTAAACGCTGGGCGTAAGCAGATACACGCAGACACCACTGACGCATCATTTTTTGTTCTACCGGGAAGCCTCCACGTTCGGAAACGCCGTTTACAACTTCATCATTTGCCAGTACGGTTCCCAGTTCGGAACACCAGTTAACCATTGTATCACCCAGATAAGCGATACGGTAGTTCAGTAATATTTCTTGTTTTTCTTTGTCACTTTTAGCTTTCCATTCAGCGGCGGTGAAACTTAATTCTTCGCCACAGGCAACGTTCAGACCTTCAGTACCTACGGTTTCAAAGGCTTCAATCAGGCTTTCGATAGGAAGTGCTTTCTTTTCATCGTTGCAATAGTAGCTGTTGAACATTTTGATGAATGCCCATTGTGTCCAGTGATAATATTCCGAGTCGCAGGTACGGATTTCACGACTCCAGTCGTAGCTGAAACCTATTTTATCCATCTGCTCACGATAACGGGCGATATTTTGTTTGGTAGTTACTTCGGGATGCTGTCCGGTCTGGATGGCATATTGTTCTGCCGGCAAGCCGTAAGCATCGTATCCCATCGGGTGTAATACGTTGAAACCCTGTAACCGTTTGAAACGGGAATAAATGTCAGAAGCGATGTAACCGAGTGGATGACCTACATGTAGTCCTGCACCGGATGGGTAAGGGAACATATCCAACACGTAGTATTTGGGTTTATCCTTATTTTCTTTCACTTTATAAACCCCGTTGGCAATCCAATATTCTTGCCATTTTTTCTCGATTTCTCTGAAATTGTACTCCATAATATCTAATCGTTTTTTATCGTTTTCAGTTTAAAGCCACAAAGTTAGTTATTTTATTTAGTTTTACTTCACATAACGAATCTTCGGTCCGGGTTTATCGTTCTTTTTGAACGAAGACTCGTACAAAATGAGCCTGCTTCGGCGGATACTTATTTGCCTCATTCTACCCCGTCACAATTTCCTTAGCAGGAAACTCTAGTTTCTTCCATAGGAAACACGTGTTTCCTGCCTGGGAAATTACAGTTCCCTATGGAGGAAATTGAACCTTCTTTCCATCCTCTTTGTTATTGAATGACAATAAATTTGAAACGCCATTAATGCCTTTAACCCGACCTCTGACAAGCAAGCTAAATTTAAACTATAAAAATTACAAGTAATGAGAAGATGTACTATTGTTTTCCTGGTTGCCTTGTTGACAATGTCGATAAGCGCTGCCCCTGTCGATGTGGAACAGGCCCGGAGCGTTGCGCTCAGTTTTCTGAAAAGCAATCGTCCGCAGACCAAATCCTCGCTTACGAAACTGACGTTAGTCTGGTCGGATGGCGGAGTCGCTACCAAATCGGATGCCGGTTCGCAGGATGCTACTTTTTATGTGTTTAATCAGGGCGATGATAACGGTTTTGTGGTCGTTGCCGGTGATGACGTTGTTTATCCTATTCTGGGATATGGTATGCAGGAACCGTTCCGGAAAGATTCCATGCCGGTTAACCTGCGTTCATGGTTTGATAGTTATCAGCGTCAGATTAACTGGATGCGCGGAAATAAAACGGTAGCCGGTAAAGAGATAACTGCCGCCTGGAATCAGTTGCGGCAGGGCACTATGCAACTGAGTTCGGATGGTGTATTACTGACGACTGTGTTGTGGGACCAGATGACGCCTTATAATAATCTTTGCCCGGTGGTAAACAGCCAGCGTACTCCGACCGGTTGCGTGGCGACTTCCACTGCTATTGCCATGCAATACCATAAATGGCCGGATGTAGGACAGGGCAGTCATTCCTATACTTCACAGACGTATGGCTTATCTCTTTCCGCTACTTTCAATACGCCTTACCAATGGGATAATATGCCTTCTACTTATACTGCCGGGCAGTACACTACCCAGCAGGCGCAGAATGTAGCCACTCTGATGTATGATGTCGGTGTTATGTCGGAAATGAATTACGCGCCCGGAAACAGTGGTGCGCTGACAATTACAGCAGCCCAGGGCCTTGTCAATTATATGAAATACGATAAGTCTCTTCATGTATTGCAACGTGAAAACTATCAGACGGCTGAGTGGGAGTCTATCATCAAAGGTGAATTGGATGATAATCGCCCTGTCATCTATGGTGGTGAAAATGATCAGAACGAAGGCCATCAGTTTATTATCGACGGATACAATACATCCGATTATTATCATGTGAACTGGGGTTGGAGCGGACTGGCGAACGGTTATTACCTGCTATCGGTTCTCGAACCCGAAGAACAGGGAACAGGTGGCAATAGCGGCGGTGGTTTCTCCCTCGACCAGAATGCCATTATCAGCATGATGAAGCCGGTGGAAGGTTCGACCTATCAGGACGTACTGGTGTTTTTCTATGGTGAAAATGAGGGTACTGTATTCAATGGTCTGTCTGCTACGACTGACGATTTCGAACAGAACCAGCTTTTCGGTCTTCAATACGGTTATGTAGGAAATATGAGTATCCGTGATTTCACCGGTAACCTTGTTGCAGCCCTTGTGGATAAGAATGGAAATACCAAAGAATTTATTTCCAGCGAAGAACCTGTCACTATCGAGATAGAACGCGGAGTGGGGCAGGAGATACCTTGTACGATTACCAAAGCAATCGCTCCGGGTGATCGTATCCGTTTGCTTTATAAGAGCAGTGACGGCAGCGAATGGAAATGGGTAAGAGGCGGTGGTAATACGACCGGCGAGATTCTGGTGGCTGCCGACCCGACTTCGACGGAAGAAATATCTTCGGATATGAATGTTTCTGTCTCCTATGTGGATGGTACAGCTTATGTAACTTCTCCTGTAGCTATTCTGGAAGTTGCTTTGTATGATATGAACGGCCGCCTGTTAAAAAAGCAGCCGGGAAGCAATAACTCAACCGTTACGCTTTCTTATAGTGGATATCCGGCAGGTATTTATGTGATGGAAGTACAGACTGTGGAAGGAAGAAGCAGCCATAAGTTGGTAAAAAAGTAAATATATAATAGAAGTAGAAGGGATGTCCAAAAGTCGGACATCCCCTATTTTCAATGGTTTTACTTTTTCAGCAACGGCCAGTTCGGGTCTTCGATGTGTTCACGAACCATGATTTCTTTCAGTTCGGCTACTTTTTCAGGATATTTATCCAGGATGTTATGTCTTTCCGAAGGATCGGCTGCTAAGTTGTAAAGCTCATAATAAGGCTTATCGCCACGGATGTTCATGTGAACCAGTTTCCACGGACCTTGACGGACAGCCTGACGACCGTTCATTTCCTGAAATTCGAAATACAGGAATTCATGTTCTTTCTGACCTTTACGGTTTTGAAGCAATGGCAACATGCTTACGCCATCCATCTCTTTCTGTTTGGCTTTCGGGCTGATGATTTCTTCGAATGTAGGCAATACATCCCAGAAAGAACACATAAAGTTTGTTTCTGTTCCCGGTTGGATATGTCCCGGCCATGAGATAATCATCGGCACGCGGATACCGCCTTCATATAAGTCACGTTTGTAGCCACGGTACATACCGTTGCTGTTGAAGAAATCAGGATCAGCGCCACCTTCCATGTGCGGACCGTTGTCGCTGGCGAAAATAATGATTGTATTATCGTATAAACCTTTATCTTTCAGCTTCTGAACAATCTGTCCCACATATACGTCCAGACGATATATCATAGCAGCAAATGTAGCGTGCGGATGAAGCTGTGTGCAATAACCGCCTTTGCGGAAAGCCGGACTGCCCGGTTCTGTTCCTTTGTAAGCCTTTTCGGGATACATGCCACGGAATTTCTTAATAATACTGTCTTCCGGTACGATCAGTTCGGCATGCGGCAGGATAGTCGGATACCACATAAAGAAAGGTTCGTCTTCCTTGAGGTTATCCAGATAATCGAGTGCTTTTGAATGGATAAGATCCTGCGAATAAGTACCTTTTCCGTATTGAACTTCCAATACATTATCTTTTAGTTCCACTCGTTGGTCGTTATCCCACAGGTGGTCGGGATAGTAACTATGTGCCAGCAACTGGCAGTTATATCCGTAGAATGTTTCACAACCCTGGTTTTTAGGATCGCCCGAAGTACCGATATAACCCAATCCCCATTTACCGAAGGCAGAAGTCTTATATCCTGCATCCTGCATTACATGGAAGATGGTGCGGGTACCTTCCGGCAACGGGAATTGTCCTTCCGGGTTGAGTTCTTTGTTTCCCCGAACAGGAGTATGTCCGCTGTGTGTACCGGTCAACAGGCAGGAGCGGGAAGGGGCACTGACAGTCGTTCCCGAATAGCACTGGGTGAAACGCATACCGTTTTGCGCCAGTTGGTCGATGTTCGGAGTTTCAAACTTTTCCTGTCCGTAGCAGCTCAGGTCACCGTATCCCAGGTCATCTGCTAAAATAAATACGATGTTCGGTTTTTTGTCTTTGTTCTTTTGTGCTTGTACAAAAGGAACAATCAGCATAAAGCCGGAAGCGAGTAATAAAGTTTTTTTCATGATTCTAAGATGTTTCTTGTCAGACATGCTGGCAAAGTTATATTTTTTATTTAAAAAGTGTAGGAAAGTTTTCTAATTAATAAAGAAGCTGATACAAGAAGAGGTTATTTTTCTCTCATAAAAATTTGTACCTTTGTGCGGTTGTAAATAAAATGATAAAAGATATATCCCGTGGCAAAGATCGTTGAAACCCCATTGATGAAGCAGTATTTCGATATAAAGGCGAAACATCCGGATGCTGTACTTCTGTTCCGTGTAGGAGACTTTTACGAAATGTATGGCGAAGACGCCGTGATTGGTGCCGAGATACTGGGAATCGTACAAACAAAAAAAGCCAACGGGCCGGGCCAGTTTATTGAAATGGCCGGATTTCCGCATCATGCCCTCGATACTTATCTTCCCAAGCTGGTCCGTGCCGGTAAACGTGTTGCTATCTGCGACCAGCTGGAAGACCCGAAGATGACTAAGAAGCTGGTGAAACGCGGAGTGACGGAGTTGGTTACACCGGGTGTCTCTATCAACGATAATATCCTGAATCATAAAGAGAATAATTTCCTTGCCGCCATTCATTTCGGTAAGGATGTTTGTGGAATTTCCCTGCTGGATATTTCCACCGGTGAGTTTCTGACTGCTGAGGGAACAATCGACTATATCGACAAACTACTCAATAACTTCTCTCCGAAGGAAGTTCTGATCGAGCGTAATAATAAGAAACGTTTCGAAGAAGCCTTCGGTCCCCGTTTCTTTACCTTTGAAATGGAAGACTGGGTATTCTCGGCCGATGCCGCCAACGACCGTCTGTTGAAACATTTCGAAACAAAGAATCTCAAAGGTTTCGGAGTAGAACATCTGAAACTGGGCGTCGTCGCATCGGGAGCAATCCTTTATTATCTGGATCAGACACAACATACACATATTTCGCATATTACAGCATTGTCACGTATTGAAGAAGACCGTTATGTGCGCCTGGATAAGTTCACCGTGCGCAGTCTGGAACTGGTCGGTACGATGAATGACGAAGGAACCAGCCTGCTGGACGTAATCGACAAGACGGTTTCTCCGATGGGTTCACGTATGTTGCGGCGTTGGGTACTTTTCCCGTTGAAAGATGTGAAACCTATTCAGGAACGGCAGAATGTCGTAGATTATTTCTTCCGTCATCCGGAGGTGAAGGAGATACTGGATGAACAAATCGAACAGATCGGTGATCTGGAACGTATTATTTCAAAGGTAGCGGTAGGCCGTGTTTCTCCCCGGGAAGTGGTGCAACTGAAAGTTGCTCTCCGGGCAATCGAACCTATAAAGGAAGCCTGTATGGCCAGCGACGAACCGAGCCTTTCCCGTGTCGGTGAGCAGTTGAATGCCTGTACCGAAATACGTGACCGTATCGAGAAAGAAATCAATAACGACCCGCCCGCTTTGCTGAATAAAGGAGGTGTGATAGCCAAAGGTATCAATGCGGAACTGGACGAATTGCGTGCCATTGCCTATTCCGGTAAGGATTATTTGTTGCAGGTGCAGCAGCGGGAAAGTGAGAAAACGGGTATTCCGAGTTTGAAGATTGCTTTCAATAATGTATTCGGTTATTATATCGAAGTGCGTAATGCGCATAAAGACAAAGTTCCCGCCGAATGGATACGCAAACAGACGTTGGTAAACGCCGAGCGTTATATTACGGAAGAACTGAAAGAATACGAAGAAAAGATATTAGGAGCGGAAGAAAAGATTCTTGCCCTCGAAAATCGCCTGTTTACTGAATTGGTTACCTGTCTGGCAGAATTTATACCACCTATTCAGGTGAATGCCAATCTGATAGGTCGTCTGGATTGTCTGTTGTCGTTTGCTAAAGTGGCGGAATGTAACCGCTATATCCGTCCGAATGTGGATGATTCGGATGTAATCGACATCAAGTCTGGTCGTCATCCGGTGATCGAAAAACAGTTGCCGTTGGGGGAGGCTTATATTGCCAATGATGTGTATCTGGATAGTGAGAAGCAGCAGATTATTATTATTACCGGTCCGAATATGGCGGGTAAATCAGCGTTGTTACGTCAGACGGCATTAATTACCCTGATGGCGCAGATAGGTTGTTTTGTGCCGGCTGAGTCTGCCCGTATCGGTATGGTAGACAAGATATTTACCCGTGTAGGAGCTTCCGATAATATCTCTGTCGGTGAGTCTACTTTTATGGTAGAGATGAACGAAGCATCGAATATCCTGAACAACATGTCTTCGCGCAGTCTGGTTCTTTTCGATGAGTTGGGCCGCGGAACAAGTACTTACGATGGTATCTCGATTGCCTGGGCGATCGTTGAATATATCCATGAGCATCCGAATGCCCGTGCAAAGACGCTTTTTGCCACTCATTATCATGAATTGAATGAGATGGAACGTTCTTTCAAACGCATCAAAAACTACAATGTTTCGGTGAAAGAGGTTTCAAATAAGGTAATATTCCTGCGTAAACTGGTTCCCGGAGGTAGCGAACATAGTTTCGGTATCCATGTAGCCAAGATGGCCGGTATGCCGAAAAGTATCGTGAAACGTTCCAACGAAATCCTGAAACAACTGGAAACGGATAACCGCCAGGAGGGAATCGATTGCAAGGAGAAAGCTAAAGGTAAGGTAAAAGCGAAACCAGTCAAGGAGATTGCCGCTGCTGCCGAAGGCTTCCAGTTGAGTTTCTTCCAATTGGACGACCCCGTATTAAGCCAGGTTCGCGATGAGATCAAGAATCTCGACGTAAACAACCTGACACCTATCGATGCGTTGAACAAGCTAAGCGAGATACGGAAGATCATTACAGGAAAGTAGGTTTACCTGTGGAATGTCGGATATTTATTATGGAACCGGTATCCGATACCCAGCATTAAGTAATTGGGAGTATGGAAATTTTGCAGGTTATATCCTACGTGGATAAACGAACTGCGGGTAACTTCTACTTTGAGGGCCAGTACCTGGTATAAACCTTTCAGGTCACCGCCACGATGTATGACATTTCCTCCCAATCCTATTCCGACTGTGAAATAAGGCATGACATATTCTGCCCGGGCAGAAAGTCCCAACGCCATTTGGTAGCTGAGAGGCGGCCTGTAGAAGCGGTCGGACGAAGAATATTCGTCGGCATAAATATTGGCGCTCTCATCATAAACGCCATCCAATGATACTCCGGCGCGGAAGTTATATCCGAAGTTGTACATCGGGTTTATATTGAATCCCGCTACTGCAAAAGCACCGGGGGCGGCAATTTGTCCTTCTCCTACATAAACACCTTTCCGCCGCCAGGAACCGAATAAGACCACATCATAACTGATATGACGGGGAAAGCGGGGAACAGGAGGTTGGAATAAGGGACGGGAAAGACATTCATCCTTCCTGTTGAAGTTATATACTAATCCGATTTTTAATCCGATCGTGTTCAGTCCGGCATTCGGGAATCTTGTGTTACCATTCGAGAAATGCGTCAAATCGACTCCGGCTGTCAGGTCTATTTCTTTTGAAAGGATATAGTCCAGATAGAAATTCGTATTGATATAAGCATTGATTTTCGAACCTATCACCTTATTGTACCGGTTTTCAACTTCATCGAAAGGTTTCCAGCCGAAAGATGCGCCAAAGTTCCATTCATAATTGAGTGACAAACGTGGATTGAATCGTTTGATGCGGGCTCCCTGGAAAACGTAGACAGCTATCGGATTTCCCAGTTCTTCCTTATTCTGGAACGAGTATCCCGATAATCCGATACCTTGGTAGGAGCCTCTGTAAATCCGGTCTGTGTAACTGTTCGGATAGTATTGGAACGAGTATTTTAAATGTGCAGAGACAGACCGCCGGATGGGTTCCATTTCCGTATTCTCTCCTTTCAGGAAAGAATTGGTAGGGAAAATATAAGTCGGCCGCACGTCGAAACCTAACCGATGGATTAAACGACGTGAATAGGATACGGAATCCGTCATATCCCCCGATGCGTTTTTATGTGCTCCTTCATCAGCTAATGCAATGGCGGATGGAAAACACATAGCAATCAGGATAATCAGTACATTCAACCTCTCTGTTCCACTTTTCATACGTTATTCTGCTCGTTTGTTATTTTAGATAATCAAGGTAAATCCTTTATATTTCGCAAATATAACATTTTAGAGCATTTACTATGGTCTATAATCGCTTCATTTTTACTTATTCATTTCTTTTGTGATCTCCTGAATGTCCTGGAGGGTG
This sequence comes from Parabacteroides sp. AF17-3, assembly GCF_003635445.1. Taxonomy (NCBI): domain Bacteria; kingdom Pseudomonadati; phylum Bacteroidota; class Bacteroidia; order Bacteroidales; family Tannerellaceae; genus Parabacteroides; species Parabacteroides sp. AF17-3. Next base: position 176,085 of record NZ_QTMM01000001.1, read on the forward strand.
AAGTTACCCAATAACTGGATTACGTTGAAGCTATTGTCCGTATCGGCCAACATGATCATTTCGCTTATCAGGTCTCCTTTCTGTTTGACATAGAAGGTGGCGCGTGTCTTGCCGTCTTTCACCCGCATCAGTTCCTGGTGGTCTTTACTGATCAGCTTTTTGAAATCATCACGCATTTTTTCCTTTATGCTGTTGTTCTCGGTGGTGAGGACTTGCAGACCTTCTATTTTCCCTTTCAGGTTCATCAGGTTGAGGCCGTTTGTTTCGATCTTGGGCATCATCTGGAACATGGCTTTTGAGATATAGACGGAGGTGACGTTATCCATTTCGGAATATTTGTCGAAAAGTTTGTTCTGGGCAAAGCAAATGCTTGTGCAGCACAGAAAGAGAATGAGCAATATATTTTTAGTTTTCATCTTGTTAATCTTTTAAATGTTTATTCAGTATTTCATTTACTTTATTCATTTCCTGCTGGGCTTCGTTCACTTGTTCGATTCCCTTATTCAGGTTTACAGACATGAAAGCGAGTGCTTTCTGGGCGGCCATGGCGGCTTCTTGCGGATTGGTATACGTATCTGCCAGTTGGTGTTCCTCATTGGGGGTAGTAAACTGGAAGATGCCTATGCATAACAGTGCTACGGCAGCGGCTCCGCTGAGCCAGTAGAGAGAACGGCGGCGGAAAGATGAACGGATCGTCTCCTTCTTTTCGGCGGCGGCCCAGGCATCTATCTGCTGCTCCAACCGTTCGGAAAGTCCTTCCGGTAACGTTTGATCCTCCCGGAGGACCTTGTTGATTAATTCATCTATCTGTTTATCGTTCATATTCGTATAATTTTTCAAATTGTTCCCTGATTACTTTTCGTGCCCGGGAAAGTAGCACACGTACATTTACGGCATTCAGGCCGGTTATCTGTTCTATTTCATCCATCGAGCAATCGTCGATTCCCCGGAGACGGAGTACCTGCCGCTGGTTTTCGGGTAAACGGTTGATCAGCTGCCGGATTTGTTGTTCCTTGTCTTTCGTTTCCAGTTCCTTTTCCGGTGAAGAATCGGTTGCCAGCGTAAATACACTTTCTATTTCTTCTTCCCGTCGGTTGGCACGTGGGGAACGAAGGAAATCGAGAGAGAGGTTCTTGACCAGGGTCACACAGAAGGCTTCGGGATTCTCTATGTCGGGCAGTTCGTCCCGTTTGTTCCATAATTTGAAGTAAGCATCCTGAAGGATATCTTCTGCATCGGCTTTATTCTCAACAAGTGCGTAGGCGATCCGGAAAAGCTTGGGGTGGAAGGAGAGGAACTTTCGTTTGAAGTTCTCAGCATCCATTCCCATGATCTTTCACCACTTTTTCTATATCGGATGGTTTGATCTTACCTTTGATGCGTACCAAGGCATTGCTGTTGCCGGTGGTGAGGACTACCATTTCGCGGATCATGTCTTTTTCGATACGTACCATGACCTTTGTGCGACTGCCTTTTTCGTTGGAGGTGACCATTGTCTCGAAGTCGGGGTCTTTCAGTTCCTTGATCGCTTTTTCGAAACGTTGTTTTACATCGCTGTTACAACTGCCGAACTCGAGGACTTCGATGCCGTTTACCCCCATCGTTTCGGTGAACAGGCTGGCAAGTTTCATAGTGATATTGCCTATTTTGACATGGTTGATCTGTTCTATTTTCGAGAACTCGTTGAACAATTGGTTCATTGTCTGGCTGTTTCCTGCCTGGCAGATCAAGATCAGCGCCAGGATAACAAAGTATCGTTTCATCTTTCTATTGTATTAAATGATTACTAATTCTGTTTGTTTCCGCCTTTCCTCGTGCGCACTTCGGAGAGGCTTCATAAGGTAGACGGGAACAAAGAATAAGTTGTTACAAAGAAAGGGAAAAAAATTATCTTTTATCCTTGCTTTCCGCTATTTCAACGAAATAGACGCTCGAACAGATCAGTGCGATGGCGATCATCTGATACCAGCTGAAACGGTCCTGACCGATGGAAAGGGAGACGATGGTGGCAACAATCAATATAATGTAGCCGTAGAGGGCAACCAGCGTAGTACTCAGATATTTCAAGCCTATCGGAATGAGTAGATAACTGATTGTGGTGGGAAAGATAAGGACAAACATCAGGACAAGGAAAGGCGTCCATTCGAAATGACTGAACAGATGGCCGTCGAAACCGGTAAAAGCCATCACGATCAGAGAGGAAACAGCTGCTCCGAGGAAACTATAGCGTAACATATTGAGCGAACTGACTTTTCCCAATACTACATTGCTTACGATCAGATAAGCAGCGTAGGCTATAGAACTGATCAAACAGAGCATATTACCCGTAAAAGCATCGGAAGCCAAATCGTCGCTTTTCTGCGTCAGGATACAGAGCAGTGCGCCGCCCAAGCCGATCGCGATACCGATTATCTTCATTGCCGTAATATGTTCCCGTAGGAAAATGACGGAAAGGATGAATACCCAAATCGGTTGCAGGCTGCTGAACAGCGAACTGGAGACCGGTGTTGTTTTGCTGACTCCAAGCAAATAAAAGAACATGAAACCATATAATCCGATCGCTCCCAGCAGGAACAGGGTTATCTTCTCCCGCCGGGTTGTTTTCTCTTGTTTCCAGAATATACTGATGATCCAGAACACAATGGCAGCGAATACACAACGAAACATAACTCCTGTCAGCGGAGCAATCCATAAGGGTAGGAGATATTTGAGGGCATTCGCATTCAAACCGCTGAAGGTTTTGGATACGATCATACTTAGGTTGGCTTCTGTCTTTTTATTCTTCATATTATTGGCGTTTTAATGATTAAAAATCGGATGTAAAGGCTTCTTAGGCCTAGGAAACCGACTTTAAACGTTGAAAAGTCGTTTCTGCTTTTCCGGAAGTCAACTTTCACCATGTAAATGCCATTTCCGGAAATGTTGAAGCCGTTACATCATCTAAAACTTATCGTTAAACAGGAACGAATCCTGTTTGATATAAGCCCAAACAGCAGCAGCCAGTGCAATGATCATATTGAATATGAAAGCGAACTGTTGTGTTTCTATGTGGAGCATATCTTTGAATACATTGATGATAAACGGGCATAACAGGATGGCCAGGTAATTCATTGCCATCACGAAAGCCAGTGCCAGTGTTACTTTCGATGGAATAGCCGTGCGGGTCGTCTTGTCGTAAGCGATTGGCTGAATAACGCCATAGGCAAATCCGGTAAAGATACAGCCTAAGCCGATCAGCCATTCCGTTCTTGAAATCAGGATCAGTAGCATACCCAGAGCGATCGAGAGCAAACAATAGAATTTCGTCTTTTTGCCCAGGAGGTCGACGATCTGGTTCAAGATAAATCCCGGAGCCATGATAGCCAGGAAAAACAGCGAGATCATGATACCTGAATTACCACTGGTGAAATGGTATTCTTTCATCAGGAAGGGCAGGTTGAAGCTGACTATGATGACCAAATAAGTCGCCAGCCCGTAGAATCCCATGATCTGCATCAGGTGTTTAACCTGTATGCCCAGTTTTCCGAATGTGGGATCAGCAGTAATAGTTTTGTTTTTCTCCGAAACTGTTGCATGAACGGGTAGGGGATCGATATTCTTTTTCAGATAGAACGACAGCACGATCGAGATCAACGGAAATAGATAAACCAGGAACGGCAGATGCCAGTTCACCTCCGCCAAATAACCGGTCAGGATGGTTGCCAGGACCAGTGTAACGTTGGTGATGGCGGAACTCAGACCGAACTGCTTTGTCCGGTATGCCCCGACGAAAAACCGTGAAATTAAGCCGGTCGATAGCGGAACAATCAGTCCCGAACCGATGCCCAGCAAGGCGCTTACTGCAATCAGCTGCCACATCTTGGTTGACAGCAGATACAATACTCCGCTGACGGCGAAGATGCTCAACCCGATTTGTAACAACCAGATGTTGTTGACCTTTTCCGTCAGCTTCCCCGATAATATAATAAAAGGTATAATCAGCAGCGAAGGCAGGGATGATAACATTTGTATATCCAGCTCCGTCGAGTGGGGGAATATGGCGGACAATTTTCCCAGGATAGGAGAGACCGCCAATCCCGGCAGTGCATTCAGCGCCGAGATCGACCATATACCTATTAATGTAATAAGGGGTATCGTCCCCTGTCCGGTTTTTATTCTCATAATTAAATAGCTGTTTTATAAGACAAAAAACAATTCTTATGGCTGAATGTTCATTTTAACAGAATTGTCATCTGTGTGCCATTAACGAACTTATTACTGTTTTCTCTCATTTTAAATAACATTGTTTTAATAAACCCCAAATATTCCCTCATTAACCAAAATCGAAGAACAATTCTTTTCAGAGGCTGTTTTTGCACTACAAATCGACGCACGAATGTCGGTTGCGCCAATTCTTAATAATTTAAAAACAAAAAGACATGAAAGATTCAAGTTTTAGAGAAGGTGATGCCAAAACCGCGATTTTTGGCTCGAATGCAATGTTGCATCCCGCTCCAGTAGATGTAATCCCTGATGGTCCGACCACTCCGGAGATTGCTTATCAGATGGTAAAAGACGAAACTTTCGCCCAGACACAACCCCGTCTGAACCTGGCTACATTCGTTACCACCTGGATGGATGATTATGCAACAAAGTTGATGAACGAAGCAATCAACATCAACTATATCGACGAAACTGAGTATCCGCGTATTGCTGTGATGAATGCTAAATGTATCAACATCATGGCTAACCTGTGGAACAGCCCCGAACAGGCACAGTGGAAAGCCGGAGCCTTGGCTATCGGTTCTTCCGAAGCATGTATGTTGGGTGGTGTTGCCGCCTGGTTGCGTTGGCGCGAAAGAAGAATAGCACAGGGCAAACCGACCGACAAACCTAACTTCGTTATTTCTGCCGGATTCCAGGTCGTATGGGAAAAATTCGCCCAGCTGTGGCAGATCGAAATGCGTCAGGTGCCATTGACACAAGAACATATCACACTCGACCCGCAGGAAGCCCTGAAGTATTGTGATGAAAACACCATCTGTATCGTCCCCATCCAGGGTGTTACCTGGACAGGTCTGAACGACGATGTGGAAGCCTTGGACGCTGCACTCGACGCATACAATGCAAAGACAGGCTACGATATTCCTATCCATGTGGATGCCGCTTCCGGTGGTTTCATCCTGCCGTTCCTGAAACCGGAACTGAAATGGGACTTCCGCCTGAAATGGGTACTTTCCATCAGTACTTCCGGCCATAAATTCGGTCTGGTATATCCGGGTCTGGGTTGGGTTGTCTGGAAAGATAAAAAATACCTGCCGGGCTCCATGTCTTTCAGTGTAAATTATTTAGGTGCAAACATCACTCAGGTCGGTTTGAACTTCTCTCGTCCTGCCGCTCAGATTCTGGGACAATACTATCAGTTCATCCGTCTCGGATTCCAGGGTTACAAGGAAGTACAGCAGAACAGTATGGCTGTAGCCGACTACCTGCATGCTGAAATCGGCAAGATGGCTCCGTTCCAGAACTACAGCAAAGATGTTGTGAACCCATTGTTCATCTGGTATCTGAAACCGGATTATGCTAAATCAGCTAAATGGACACTGTACGATTTGCAGGATAAACTGAAACAGAGCGGATGGATGGTTCCGGCTTATACATTGCCTGAAAATCTCGAAAACTGGGTCGTTATGCGTATCGTTGTCCGTCAGGGCTTCAGTCGCGACATGGCAGACCAGTTGCTGGGCGACATCAGCAATGCGATCACCGACCTGGAAAAACTGGAATATCCGACCCCGACCCGTATCGCACAGGACAGACAACAGGCTGTAAAAGGTTCTGTCTTCACTCATACCGGCTGTCCTAAATCAACTAAATAATTTGTTTGGTTATGGATAAAAAGATTTCCGTTTCACAAATAAAAGAAGTGGCTCAGGAAGCCTATGAAATGTTCAAGACGAACACAGGCGGTAAGAATGCCGATTACATTCCTTATCTGGCAAATATAGATAAGAACTTGTTCGGTATCAGTATCTGTCTGATGGACGGTACACTTATCCAGTTAGGTGATTCTGAATATCGTTTCGGTATAGAATCCGTCTCAAAGGTACATACCGCCGTGTTGGCATTGCGCCAGTACGGTGCACAGAAATTGTTGGAAATGATTGGTGCCGATGCAACCGGACTGCCTTTCAACTCCATCATGGCTATCCTGTTGGAGAAAGACCATCCGTCTACTCCGTTGGTCAATGCCGGTGCAATCACCGCCTGTAGTATGGTTCAGCCGATAGGCGACTCAGCTAAGAAATGGGACGCCATCGTTGCCAATATTACCGACCTTTGCGGCAGTGCGCCTCAGCTGATCGACGAATTGTACAAATCGGAATCGGCTACCAATTTCAACAACCGCTCCATTGCCTGGTTATTGAAGAACTACAACCGTATCTACGATGACCCGGATATGTCGCTCGACCTGTATACCCGTCAGTGTTCGCTGGGAATCACAGCTGCCCAATTGTCTGTCTGCGGAGCAACGATTGCCAACGACGGCCTGAACCCGATATCCAAAAAGCAGATATTCGACGGTTCATTGTCACCGAAGATTACTTCGCTGATTGCCACCGTTGGTTTCTACGAACATACCGGCGATTGGTTGTACACCTCCGGTATCCCTGCAAAAACAGGTGTAGGCGGTGGTGTGATGGGAGTGATGCCCGGCCTGTTCGGTATCTCAGCCTTTGCCCCTCCAATTGATAGCGCGGGTAATTCTGTAAAAGCACAATTGGCCATCAAATATATAATGAATAAACTGGGTCTGTCCATTTTCAATGGCGACCGGGTAACAATAACTGAATAACAAACAGTTTATTCTTTTAATTGGCAAGCCTCTTCGTCCCTCGTTCAGAGGGCGGGAGGCTTGTTTGGTTATTGTTTAGGTTTAACAAATCCTATTGGGTTACGAGGCTTATTAAATAGCTTCTTCTGTATTTGCAACTCAGCCAATGTTTTATTTATTAATTCCAGTTGTATACGGGTATCTTCGTTAATGTCGTTGTAATCGGTAAAGACATCTTCTATATATTCCTTCAACTGTCTGACGTCGTTTTGTAACTCCTGCAACTCATCCTTTGGAGGAGTGAATGCAATATGACGAATTGCTACAAAAGCACGCATGATACTCATGTTTATTTGTATAGCCGTTTTAGAGTTAAGAACGCTACTGAGCATTGCAACTCCCAATTCTGTAAAAGCATATGGATTTCGTCTAACACCCATCTTTATGGAATTGGTGGTCACAATTTGTGACTTCCAATTTTGAGTTTCTTCGTTTGTTAATTGAAACATGAAGTCTTCGGGGAAGCGGTCTGGATTACGTTTTACTGCTTGATTTAGAGCTTTTGTCAACACTCCATACATTTCAGCTAAATCACGATCCAGCATGACTTTTTGTCCTCTGATCTCGTATATCTTACTCTGTATCACCAATAATTCATCTTTGTCTTTCATAATTAATCTGTTTTGATTGTTAATATGGAAACAAAGGTATTAAAAGCAATTGATATGTTATAGAAGTTGATTCTCTTTTTAATAATTAGCTCTCAGTATTCTCATTTATGCAAGTATGTATTTATTATTATGCTTATGACAACAACCTTCTTCACCTACGCCGATGCGTTGGTGAAACGTAAACGCAAGGCGGGCAAATATTCGACCGCCGATCTTTACCGTGCTTCCTCCAACTGGTTGCTGCGGTTTTGGGGGACCGACGAACTTTCGTTTGACGCGATAACCCCTGGTATGATAGACCGGTTCTATGACTGGCTTCTGGCATTGGGACATCTGAAAACAAATTCGGTAAACAGTTACCTCAGCAGTTTCCGGGCCATCTATCACACCGCTGTCCGTGAGGAACTGGCGCCGGCCGGCCGCCTCTCGCCTTTTGCACACCTCAACCTGCGGCAGGAGGAAACAGCTAAACGCGCCCTCCGTATTCAGACAATGGAAGAGATTGCCCGGATGGACCTCTCTGCCGAGCCGGAATTGCAGGCAGCGAAGGACTTCGCTCTTTTCTCCTTCCTTGCCTGCGGGATGCCGTTCATCGATTTGGCGCATCTTACCCGCGACAATATCGTCGATAATGAACTGGTCTACAACCGTTGCAAGACGGGGGTCCTGGTGCGTGTCGGTATTACTCCCGGCATGCAACGGCTATTCGATAAATATGCATTGTCCGACAGCCGCTATCTTTTTCCTGTTTTGCCCGAAAAGGCGGAAGGCGAACGGTTACATGAGGCCTATAAACAGGCTCTGCACCATTACAACGGTTGTCTGGTGGAGATTGGATTGCGCCTTTCCGTCCCGGTCTGCCTCACCTCGTACGTCTTTCGGCATACCTGGGCGACGGCAGCTTTGTACAACGACACACCGGTAGCCATCATCAGCCAGGCACTCGGACATACATCGGAGCGGACGACACGTCACTATCTGGCTGCACTCGACCAGTCGAGACTCAATTCTGCCAATGAGATTATTACAAAAGGATTGGATGTCCTGGTAGGAGTGAGGGTGTAACCTTATTTGTGAAATAAGGTATTTTGTCCCGTTTGATACAAGCTGTGAAAAACAAAGTTTATACTAGTGTGGGGACGGGGCAAATATAGGAATTTTATTTAAACAAGAACAAACTTATCTGCTTATAATTAAGTGGGTGGGGGAGAATTTAGGCAAAAAGGTGAGATTCAGGCAGTTTTTGGTGAGATATGGACATAGCGGGGCGGAGGGTATCTTTTCGCCTCTTGAGAGGGGGCAGGGGGTGTGTTAATACTCTAAATAAAGACTATCCAGATAGAAAATCACAGATAAAACAGTTAAATATCCGCGTCAATCTATGTAGTTCGTGCTTTAGTACAGCAATTTACACACCCCCTACCCCCTCTCGAGAGGGGAGGAAGTTACTCTCTGTTATGATAATCATAAGATAAACTGATACCTTATTTCACAAATAAGGTTACGGATCACACAGGTAACGCCTTGTCCAACCAACAGGCTTAATTATTTATTATTATGGCTGAAAAAATCATTTTGACTGCCGATCTTTACGACAATGCCGTCACGGAGCGAAAAGGCGATTACACAGCGAAGCCCCGTATTACAGGAACAGTGCGAAACCATCAGGTTGCCGAACGCATCCTGGCAAGAGGTTCTGAATTGCGATTGGATACCATCGAGTATATCCTGGGCATGGGCGATCAGGAAAAGGTAACCGCTATTGCCGAAGGTAAAAGCGTTGTTGACGGTGTAGGCCAGTACATGGCGACACTCACAGGTCCTTTCGAAGGCGAAAAAGCAGCTTTCGACCCTGCTAAAAACAAACTCACTGCCAGTTATGTACCCGGTAAATTACTGCGTGACACATTGAAAAACGTAGTGGTTGAAACCCGCCCTGCTGTCACGGGCCCAATCATCAATTCGATTACCGATTCTACCACCGGCGAAATGAATACTCAACTCACTTCTGCCGCCCCTGCCGTTATCAGCGGCTCTAATATCAAAGTGGCAGGCGACGATGCCAGCATAGGTATTTTCTTTACAAAAACAGGCGGTACTGCACAGAAATGTCCGTTGCTAGTTCATAACAATCCTTCTGAATTGACCGTTATGATGCCAACCCTCGAAGATGGCGAATATACGTTGAGTATCGTTACCCAATCGGCTGCGGGTAATAAACTTGTAAAAGAACCGCGCACTTATATCTTCCCTGTATTACTTTACGTAGGTAACAAACCGAGTGGTGGAGGCGGAGACCGTCCTGAAATCGAGTAATACTATCCGACCAACGTTGGTTAGACCGACTAACCAATGGCAGAGACACTATCTAACTGGAGGCAGTTAGGGCTTCTAACCAACGTTGGTTAGGCTATGCGCCTAAAATATGTTAAATGATATAAAGTGCTTAAAATCTAATATTTACCTATTTGTACATGAAAAAGATTAATACAAGCCAATCTAAACGAACCTCCTTTCTGATTTGGCTGATGTTTTTGGGAGGTGTTTTAATATCGATGCCTGTAAAAGCTCAAAGTACAGTAAGCGAATTACAACAATTGATCAATGATGTTCCGGCTAACGGAACAAAAGTCCTCGATTTGGGTGGGAGAACCTATCAGCAGGCCGATCTGTTGGAAATTACCGGAGGAAGGAATATTACTTTAAAGAATGGTACGCTTTTAAGAAATAACTTTTATTCTCCCGGAACATTTGTGCATGTGATGGATAGTTATTTGACGTTAGAGTCTGTTGTTGTAGATGGCAACGAAAAAAATAAGGATACAAGAGGTCCTCTCATTTCTTTGATAAGTTCGGAATTAACGGTTAAAGCAGGGACTATAATAAAGAATAATGATATTATAGGTAAAGTAACAGCCGGAGGTGTTAAGGTAGACGGAAGTTCTTCTTTTGTTATGACAGGAGGAGAAATATATGGCTGTTATGATTATGACATGGGTCAGGTCTATGTTGCTAAAGGAGGACAATTCACAATGACTGGTGGTACTATTCGTTCTGTTTGTACTGAAGGTAATGCTACTATAGGAGGTTCTGCCAAGATTACATCTTACTTTAGACTAAATGGAGAGTATCATCTGATGCTTTCTTCTGCCTTGGAAAATGTAATTCCTATTTGGAGAATATTGGCAAAAGAAGGTGCCATTGCCGTGACAGCTGCGGCTGGATACACTTTGACAACTGCTGATGTTGCAAAATTCAAGGATTATCAAAATACTTGGTCTTTTGATCTAAAAGATGGTAATATTATATGTACCAAACAGTCTTCCACTGTGAACAGCGAAGACGAACTACAGAAGAGAATAGATGCAGCTCCAATAGGTAGCATAGGGTCTCCTACCTCTATATCCATTGGAAATGTGGAAATCACGAAAGGTATCACAATTAACGGTAAGTATATCACTTTAACAGGTGGAAATATTATAGGAAACATCAATGACGCATGGATTAGTTTAGAAGGAGGAGGACTTAATATAGATCAAATCAAAATAACCAATAAAGGATCATACGGTGGTTTACCCATTTATGTAGATGGAGGACGGTTGATAATAAATAATTCATTAATAGACGGAGGCGAGGGTGGAGGAATCAGTGCGGGTTTCCAACCTGGATCTATAGAAATCAATCAGGGTACAATTAGGGGAGCTATAGTAAATTTAAATTCCTCTATAACCTTTAATAGCGGAAGTGCCACAGCTATACTTAGTACGATCCCGGTTAGATTGAGCGGTAGTGTACAAATTTCTGACGAAATTTCGTGTCAAGTTATATTGACAAGCGCTCCTCAATATAAACTTAAATTTAGCTTAACCCAAGGTAATATAGTAGCGAGCGGAGGAGACGGATTTGTGTTGGCAGAAAGATATCTTTCAATGTTTGAGAGTATTGATACCGATTACAAGATGGTGTGGAAAAACAATCAGATTCTTTATGAAAAGATAGGCGGAGGAACCTCCTCTGTAATTGAGACGGAAGACGACCTGCAAAAAGCCCTTGATGCTGCATCCCCGGGAACAGTATCTACCCCGACAATTATCCCCATCAAAAATGTGACATTGACAAAGCCTCTTACTATTGATGGCAAATATATAACCTTCAATGGAGGAAGCCTGATATCATCTAACAGTTCTGCCAAGATCAACATAAAAAAAGGCGGACTTATTCTCGATAATATTGCAGTATCTGCCGGATGGAGCAGTTCCGGTAAATTCATTACAGTGTCCAGCAATGGAACGCTGGTAATCCGTTCGACAGCTACCATCAGCAGTAACTCCAAAGACTTGAATTTGATTTATATAGAAGCAGGAAGCACGTTGAGAAACGAGGGGATTATCACCGGATGCATATCGAGCGGGGGCATACTCTATTTGACAAATGGAACGGTTCATGGCCAGGTAAGTTCCTCCGGTCTGTTTTACTTGTCAGGGACAGTTAAAATAGACACCGGAGTTTATCTTTCAGGAAGTGCCTTGATAACGATGACCAGTGCCCCCAAATATCTATTGAAAATATTAACCGACGGTGAATCATCAACTGTCATAGTTAAAGGAGGAAGTGGGTTTGTTCTTTCTCAGTCCTATTTGGATAAGTTTGTATGTGTAACAGAAAACTGGCAGTTTATCTGGAGTAACAACCAAATTTTAGTAGTAAAAATACAAAGTACGAATTATAAAGTAACCTGGAATATTCCCTCCGGTGTAACAGTCAAACCGGAAAGCGGATATAATGCAACATCTATTGTAAAAGGAGGTGATTTCAAGTTTACAATCGTCTTTCCTTCCGATAAAAAAGTGATTGTAAAGCAAGGTTCTATTGTGATAACTCCTGATGTAAATGGGGTTTATACGCTCTACAATATTCAGGCAGATATATTATTAACGATAACGTTGGTGGATAAAATCAGATATACGGTAACTCTTCCCTCTCAAACCGGCTTTGAGATTAAAGCTGTTGAAGGATATGACGCATCATCTGTAATGGAAGGTGCTGATTTCAAATTCAGCATCAAACCTAAAACCGGGTATGAACAGCACGTTGTAAGAGTGTTTGTCAATAATGCGCTTATAACAGCCGGCAGCGGATCGGTATATACCATTATAAATGTACAGGCCAATCTGATTGTGAAAATAGAAGTGACTCCGCCAACCATTGAAGAACTGTTCTATATTGTTTGGAATGCAGAAGAAGGAGCAACACTGATTCCGGAATCCGGTTATGATAAGAATAAGGTAAAACCGGGAGAAGACTTTAAATTCCACATTGTATCAGATGCTTTACATAAAGGTTGGGAGATACAGGTACGGGTTAACGGTGTTCTTCTTTCTCCTGATATCTGGGGTATATATACCCTGTCAAACATTCGCTCGGACAAAAATATTGTGATTACTTTATCTGAAGTATTTAGCGTAACGTTCGTTAAACCGAAGGAAGATGTAAAAATGATAGCTGAGACGGGCTATAATCCGGATAGGGTGCTGGTCGGAAATAACTTTAAGTTCCGATTGGAAAGCAGGTATAAAACCGACCAGTTACAGGTCAGGGCCAATGGAGAATTATTGATGCCCATAAATTCTGTATATACTATTTACGATATACATGAAAATAAGACTATAACTGTAATTGTCAATACTTCTGTCGGCAATGAAGATATCCATTCTGCTGGGATAGAAATAGCAATAAGGGGTTATAAACTCTGTATCAAACATCCTGAGATGAGAAATAAGCCTTTATATATCACTTCATTCAATGGAAGTATCGTTAAGACAAACTTGTTGAACGGAACCTATACCGAAATAGATGTTCCGGCTAAAGGCACATATATTATTTTCTTTGAAGGATTCAGTCAAAAGATTGTAATAAAATAGTAGAATAAAACACTCACTACAGGCATGGGTTTCTTTTATGAGGTCCATGCCTGTTTTTTTGTATAGAACGTTAGTGATCGAAACAGCTTGTTTCCTACGATGTTATTTTTCCCCTTCCGCAGGTTTCGATGCCGTCTGTTTTGCTGCTTCCGGTTGCGGCGTATTATCTTCATTATATAATTCATTCTTCCGTTTATTCGCGTTCTGTACGAGACTGGTTACATAAACGGTGAAGATCGGGAACATCATCATTCCCAGTGCAGCCAGCAGAACCGATAGTATCCGTCCTGTCGGTGTGACGGCGTAAATATTTGAGCCAACTGTCGTAACGTCCATAAAGGCCCACCAAAGAGCATCATCATAGCCGGTGACCTGCGGATTTACCTTATGTTCGATCACGAAGAATATCAGGCTGGAGAAATAAACCGTTGCCAGCAACATGGTCAGGTAGGATACGAATAGTCCTGAAGCCTTGTTTGAAGATAGCCATCCTACTACGATAGCCAGTGCATATCCGCTGCGTGCCAACGGGATAAAACGCAGGAAATAGGTGATTTCCGGGGAGAATTCAATTCCGTAATAACTGATAATATTAAGATAAGGAATAGATACGATTAAGAAAATAAAGTGGGTTTGCAGATAATATAATTTACGTTTTGATAAGAAAAACTCCAAAACGAAATCGGCAATAAAGAACATGCAGATCCAGAACTGTATCTTCAGATAGGAACCCTGTGTCATGAAAGGGATGTTCTTAAATGTATCGACTGAGATGACTACAATAAGGAAAAGGGAGAGTAGCAAAATGATAACATGCAAGACTCCGTATATTCCTCTTTTCTCGTAAATAATGTCATTGAAAGCAGACTTCATTGCGTTTAATTATTAGGCGTTTAGATAGAAATATTTTAGGTTATCTAACAAAGGATACCGTGATTTTGTTTTTAACACTATTCTGTTAATTAACCTAGTTTGACATCTTGTTGACAAACTAACACAATAACGATTTGTTTTACTGACATATTTAAAGCGAAACTAAACAATACAAAATTCACATTTAAACAGTAAAATTCATGGCAAATGTAGGAAAAGCAGTAAAACTTGGAGTTTTTACTCTTGCAATTATGAATGTTACGGCGGTAGTGTCTCTCCGCGGACTACCTGCCGAGGCTGTATACGGATTAAGTTCAGCCTTTTATTACTTATTCGCGGCAATCGTATTTTTGATCCCTACGTCGCTGGTGGCAGCCGAGTTGGCCGCTATGTTCCAGGATAAACAAGGTGGGGTTTTCCGATGGGTGGGGGAAGCCTACGGGAAAAAATGGGGTTTTCTCGCTATCTGGGTACAATGGATTGAAAGTACGATCTGGTATCCTACCGTGTTGACCTTCGGTGCTGTTTCCATCGCCTTTATCGGGATGAATGATGCGCATGATATGACACTGGCTTCAAACAAAATGTACACGCTGGCTGTGGTGCTGATCATTTACTGGCTGGCTACTTTTATTTCGTTGAAGGGGTTGAGTTGGGTTGGTAAGGTTGCTAAAGTGGGCGGTATTGTCGGTACGATCCTTCCGGCTGCCCTGTTGATTATCCTTGGAATCGTTTATCTGTCTATGGGTGGTCATTCAAACATGGACTTCCATGGTGATTTCTTCCCTGATTTCTCTAAGTTCGACAACCTGGTGCTGGCCTCCAGTATCTTCCTGTTTTATGCAGGTATGGAGATGGGAGGTATCCACGTAAAGGATGTGGAAAATCCCTCTAAGAACTATCCGAAAGCCGTATTTATCGGTGCGTTGATCACTGTTCTTATCTTCGTATTAGGTACTTTCTCTCTGGGTGTTATTATTCCTCAGAAAGATATCAACCTGACACAGAGTCTGCTGGTCGGTTTCGACAATTACTTTAAATTTATTCATGCTTCCTGGTTATCTCCGATCATTGCCGTAGCTTTGGCATTCGGTGTGCTGGCAGGTGTATTGACATGGGTTGCCGGTCCGTCAAAAGGTATCTTTACCGTGGGTAAAGCAGGTTATCTGCCTCCTTTCTTCCAGAAAACAAATAAGATCGGTGTTCAGAAAAACATTCTGTTGGTACAGGGATGTGCGGTTACTTTATTGAGCCTGCTGTTCGTGGTAATGCCTTCCGTACAGAGTTTCTATCAGATTTTGTCACAGTTGACAGTGATCCTTTATCTGGTTATGTATCTGCTGATGTTCTCCGGTGCTATCGCATTGCGTTACCGGATGAAGAAGGCAAACCGTCCGTTCCGTATCGGTAAACATGGCAACGGATTGATGTGGTTTATCGGTGGTCTTGGTTTCTGTGGTTCGTTATTAGCTTTCATCTTGAGCTTTATTCCACCCAGTCAGATTTCTGTCGGTAGTAATACCGTCTGGTTTGCCGTATTGATTATCGGTGCCATTGTTGTTGTGGCTGCTCCATTCATCATCTATGCTTCTAAAAAAGCATCCTGGGTTGATCCGAACGCACAGTTTGAGCCTTTCCATTGGGAAGAAGCTAAAGTACAGGTTCCTGTTGCCGGTGCAACAGCTACTACTCAGACTGCCAATACAAATAGCACAACTACAACTACGAATACAACTAAATCGAATAATACACAAGCATAATATATACTTATGTAATTTCTATTCTACGTACTAAAAAGAGGAGGGGCGGAACCGTGATGGTCTCGCCCCTTTATTATACAGTGTGGGTCTCGGATTAACGGACTATTTCGATGGATGCAGTACCCAACAGTCCGGCTTTCGTACTACCCCGGTACATGGTCGGGACAGACAGGTAATAGTTGGCTGCGGTATTGTAAAGCAATATCTCGATCTGGTTATCTCCTTCCTTTATGTATTCCGTGATGTCGAAACGCCAGGGCGGGGTGAGCTTCAGTCCGGCTTTCTGCTTATTTATCCAGACTTCTGCTGTGGAAACCACTCGTCCCAGGTTCAGATATACTTTATCTCCGTTATTCTTTTCCAGATGAATGTTTTTCCGGTACCAGGCACCACCGGAGTAAGTGGAAAGACCCTCTATCTGTGTCCAGTCTCCTGCGGAAATGAGACCATCCCCGCAGGTTTGTTTAATCGGGCCGTCGATAGCGGCGCCTCCGGCATTTCCCCAGGGTTCTTTTATGGATATGGCTACGGTTGATATCCGTTTGGACGGATTGGTCACTACGGCTTCATACCGGGTCAGGCCGTCCGGACGTTTCTCTTTTACGCTTAGATTGCATAAGGCACCGTTTACCCAGATTTTGGTCTCACCGAAGGCCGAAAACTCGAGTTTCTTCAGTCCGGGAGCAGAGGTGAAGCGGTATTGGCCGTAAGTAGGCTCTTCGGTTCTGTTTATATCGAATGGCAAAAGGGATAAGTCCCCCCGGAAATTCGTAGCGAGAGGTTTTTCTGCGGTAACTTCTTTCAGTATACGAGGGGTATCTCCGGCTTTACGCACCACACAGTAAGTTACCCCGAATGTATCGTAATGGAGAACGATTTCATTGGTCCCCCGGTTCAGAGTGACGGTAGAAGTGGAGGGGCTGACTGTTTTACCATTGATGTAGATATCGGCAGGTTTTAGTTCTCCGAATATCAGTTGGTAATTACCCGTTTCGGGAGCCAAAACGTTTGAATAGAGGTAATAGTTTTTGTTTCCGTTAGGATCTTCTACGCGGACTGTTTCCCTAAACTCTTTTTCGAGTTTACCCATGCGGATAAATTCATCGTGAACAGTGGCTTTCAATCCATGCCATCCCTGATGACCGTAATCGTTCTCAACACCCCAGCGCCATGAAAATTCATAAGGCTTCCAGGTATATTCTTTATTATCGATTTGAACCCTGTTGCTTTGATAGGGAAGATGGGTGAGAAGTTCTTTCTCAGATAATTCGGGAGTGGCTTCCAGTATCATAAACTTGGTTCCGTAGGTGAAAGTCTGGCTTTTCCATCCTGAATCGTCGAAGGAGGGAGATTGCCAGTCCGCTGTTTCGGAAGAGGCCTGGTTGTATCTGGCTTTATAGATATAAGCGCCTAGCAGTTCATCGGTCGCAGGCCAGTGGAAGTCTCCGAATTTATTATTTAAAGAGGGTTTGAGGTCGAATGACCATTCACCGTCGAGTAATATGGTTTTGGAGACGCTCGTTTGAGGTACTTCTGCAATTATAGTCTTTTTGGCCGGATCGAAGACGAATAGATGGAGGTCTTGTTTTTCCATCGGCATTTGGATAATGGTTCCTTCGTCTGTTGTTTTTGAGGCGGTAATTTCTTTTGTTTTACCTGTCCAGGGATCCCATAATTCGATTCCTCCGGTGGCGCGGAAAAAGCATTCGGTACCGGAAGGAACATTGTATACGGCATACAGGTCCTTATTTCCGAGTTTACGGTGCATGATGTATGGCATATCTTTTTGCAGTTGCTGCGACAGGATGCGGAAATCGCGGGTAAGGTTTGTGTCGAGAATGTCGAGCACTTCTTGGTTCTCTTTGGCTACAAACGCGTTCTTGCTGTCGGACCCAAACAATTTGTTTAGTAACGAACGTACTTCGGGATCGTTCAATCCTTTCTTTTCCGTTGCTTCAGGTAGCTCTCCCAGGTTGATGACTATCCCGCCATTCTGTTTGAACTGCAAGGCTTTTTTCAATGAAGAATGACGGATTGCTTTCATGGACGGGATGATCAATACTTTGAATTCTTCGCCGGAAATATGGATCTTACTGTTTTTTATACTGGCTTTTGCAAGCGATTCATAATCCATAAAGTCGAAATCGACACCTTCCCGGTATAGATATTCTCCCAGGCTGAATGCTTTTTGCACAGCCGTCTGGTCGTAGCCGGCTACAACTGATTCTACCGGGTACAGGATAGCGACATCGGCCCGGTGGTATCCCTGTGAGAGAATGTAGCTGAGACGTTCGGTACATTCCAGAAACGGTCCCATTTCTTCCCAGTAAGGCATGTGGGTATGATTACATGGAGGCGCCCATTCCCACCAGCCGCCCATTGTACTGTAGTAGAAACCATGCAGGCTGAGCAGGTTTTGCCCCATCACGAAGTTGGCAAAGGTGGCATCGGTCAGATTGGCTGTATTGGTATCCCAGTTACTGCTGTGGAAACCTTCCAGCCATACCCTTGGACGTTTGTAAAGGTGGGCGATGGAGGAGGCTACTTTGTTCTTTATAATGTCTTTTCCCAAGTTTGGCTGGTCGCAACCCGGTGCTTGGTTCCATCGCTGGGTACGGAAATAATCGCCGAATTCGCTGACATCTTTTCCCCGTCCGCCATGGTCGCAACCGTAGATCAGGTTACGGTCTTCGTGCCATTGGTATACTGGAATAAAGAAGTTTTCTTCGCTCAGTGAAACCATGACATCGTTGTAGTCAAGCCGTATTTTAGGTGTAATCGGACCGATATGGGTGAACAGGGCGGTAAGATAAGGAACGATATCGTATCCCTTACGTTTCCGGAATTCGTTTCTGAAGATTGAATTCCATATATAACCATGTAGATTGAAGTTCAGCTCATCGGAGAAGAAGAAGTTCAGTCCTCCTTTGGATTGTTCCGGGAAACGGTCTTCAAACCGTTGGAAGAAGTGTTTGACATAGCTTTTTCCGGAAAGAGGGTGCATCGGGTCGAGCGAAGGTTTTTTAGCAACGCTGTATACCTGGGTGACGATCCAGTTTCCTTCCGCGGGTGATTGCCATTCTATTTTGTTGCCTGTAAGATTTCCGGACAGGTCTATGCCTGAGTTTTCGATGATTTTCCCATCTGTTCCCAATTGGTAGGCGTAGAGGGAGAGTAGCTGGTCGTGGCATGTTTTTGTGTACTTATTCTGGATCGTATCGCTTTCGAATTTCAGTTCGGCTCCTGTCAGTCCGGGATTTTCATTGAGGGCGTCGTCTACATAGGAACCTTGTCCCACTCCTAAAGTATAATCGCTGAGGCTGACGGTCATATTCCGTTTCTTTGCTTCCTCTATGAACCATCCGAACAGGTCCCACCATTCTTCCGTGAACAGGGCCGGTTTGGAAGGGAAAGTCAGTCCATAGCTGACGCCTCCTTTGTCCGAATGGGCATAATTTACCTGTAGGCTGGTTACTTTTTTAGCTGCCATCTGGTCCAGATGATAGGTGAGATGTTCTTTGGTTAGTGTATCTCCCATCCACCAGTAAAAAGGTACTTCACCATACCCTTTGGGTGGCGTTGCAAAACCTTTCTTCAGGTCTGCCTTAGCGGTGCGGTCCGGATGACCGGGAGATAATTGTCTCGTCTGTGCAGCAAAGGACAGGGACAAGACAGATAGAATAAGGGTAAAAAGTTTTTTCATGGGTGATTAGTTTAGAATATGTATTGAAGCAAAAATAGCTATTAATCAGAAGAATAATGTTTCAATAATGATATTAATGTTATGTGTTTTGGCTGAAAAAGCAGAGGGATGCCTTCGTTATGGCATCCCTCGATCTGTTTATAGTTGATTTGTTCCGGTATTTGCGATTCGTTCGTTGAGTATCGTTTGTTTGTCGCTGTCCCAGTACTTACAATCGAGTTCGAAGAAGGTGGAAGTATAGGGTTTTGTCAGTTTTGTTTTGATAATGACTACTTCAAACAGATTGCTGATGCTATCCAGCCGGGCTATCAGGTCATCATGCCTGATGCTCATTATTTCAGTTGCCGGAAGGACATTCCCCATCTCTGTTTTCAGATCATTTATCCCCGGGCAAAAACCTTCTTCCAGAAAAGATAGTTCTTCGTCCTGATAGATATGGGCATACACATGCAAAGAGTTATCCACCATCTTTTTTACTGTGCCCAAAACTTCCGTATAAGGCTCGTTTGCATATAAAGTGGTGATACCTTCCCGGGTTTGTAACGGATAAGCCATATCTGTGATAACAATCCAGTTACGGTGTCCCAGCAGAGGGAGTTTGTCTTGCAGGACGGTTTGCCAGTTTGTTTTGTGTTGGGAGTGGTGGTTGGTTGCTTCTTTTTGGATACACCCTCCACTCAGGAACAAACAAGCGAGTAAGTAGTAGATAATGTTTGATTTACCCATGACTTTATCGTTTTATGACTTGTTTGTCGCCTTCTTTCAGGTCAAAATGCTTTAACCGCATTTCTTTTTCGTTACCGACGGTAAGGGATTTCAATTGGAGAGAACCGCTTATTACTTCGATTGTAATATCCTTGTCGCTGACGTCGATAGTTCCCCATGAATAGCCATTACTCCAAAAATAATTTCCCGGGCGTGCCGTAATTTTCATACTTTTATCAATGCCTGAATACTGAAAGTCACTAAGTGCAATAATAGCAGACCAGCTTGCCATGGATCGGGCGTAATGATGACCGCATTCCGGCTCGCTGAATGGATTACGTTTTGCTCCATCATGGCGGTCACGGATGGACCGGATACAGGTGAGTGCTTCTTTTTCCATTCCTTCGTAAATCATACCTACGGCTGCACAGTATTCAAATCCTGTCATTACCTCAGCAAAATAAGGAAACGGTACTTCCAGACGGCCTTTTGGCCAGGATGCCATAAGTAGCCCGGATTCATAGCCCATCACATATGAACGCATATTGTTAAAATGACGGCTGAAATCTGATACGTAGTTGTATTTCATGATGCTGTTCATGGTGGTCTGAATATGATCTTTGTTTCCGAGATAACCCAGCCCGCATAAATGTGACATGTATTGGCCGACTAACTGGTCTACCAGACAACCGGGGCCTAGCTGGAAAGATGGAATTTTGACATTCGGATTATTCATATCGAGGTATTCAAATGTCTCCGGATCGGTTATTTTGTGTTCATAATATTCGCCGTTGAACAAATTTTTGTCCATCCAGTTACTGCCTTGTTCGAACAACGTTTGGCACTTTTGGGCGAAGCCTTTATCTTTCATAGCTATAGCCATCTTTTCTGCTGCTTTCAGTGCTCCCATATACCAGAAACCCATTTGAGGATTAGGACCAAAGTAATTCACGTCCATAGTGTTGTGTTGCGAACCCTCCATTACGCCATCCTGATTGCCATCCCAACCCTTTTCAGTCCAAGCATAAGAAAGTACTTTTTTGATCTGTCCCCAGTTATTTTTCAGGAAATCATTGTCTCCGGAAAGTTGCCATTCGCGGTATATCTTCATGATACAGCCCATTTGTCCGTCGGCTGCGGCACTGTTTCCTTTATTTGCTTCATTTAGTGGGAGAGAGGCCCTGAAGTTCATCAGGCCGCTTTCTTTAGTTGCGTAATTGAACTCTACGTCACGCATTGTTTTTGCCAGTTCTCCGAATAGATAAGGAGTAGCTGTTTCATAGTTCCAGACATGCGTACAGGAACCGGCACAAGAGCCGAAACGGTCCATTACGCCTTCCCAACCCATCATATGACCGCTGGGTAAACGGAATACGGTTTGCGACCGTAAGGTTGCCAGGTTGAATAATGCTGCTTCTTTTACAACATCCGGATAAGAAGTATTGAGTAAGGCGTTTACGAAAGATAAGGTTTTCTTCTCCAATTTGGGAATTTGCGGAATGATTGTTTCTGCCGCTTTCCAGGCATCTGTATATTGACGGCTGTAATAATTTCCGACAACAGTCGAGGACCAAGCTTTCCGGTTTGGAAAATTCCAGGTGATATAGAATGTGAATGTTTCCGTGCTTTGCGGTTTTACTGTTTTTTTTACGGAGAGTGAGGCCATCGGGTCTTCATCTTCCTGTTTGTTTCGCTCGGTTAGCATACCGTCGGCACTGAAATCATCCCAGAAGTTCAGGATACCGTTATTCCAGTTGTCGGCTTTCGATGAAGTACGGTAGCTTACTCCACTGGTTGCCTGTGTCGTGAGAGCGACTGTTCCCCAGGCAGGATCATTTTTATCCACTCCGTCTGAATAGAGATAGATTCCTTTTATTCCTTTGTTTTCAACGTATTTGTTTTTATTGTCTTTTACACCGGTTGGGATATAGTCTCCTTTCCAGTCGGTACGGAATTTGCTTCCGTCTTTCCCTATAAAATTGCGCATGGAGCCACAAATAGCAATTTCCATCGGTTGACTGGTTGTATTGGTCACTTCATAGGAAAGTACGGCAACAGGTAAGCCGCTTGCTTCTGCATCCCCCGGAATAAGCGGGTTGAATCCTTTTATCGTGACTTTTACCGGCAGGTCTTTATCTGATAAGTGTACTTGTCCGAACGGATAAGCAGCATCAAATGAAGCCTGTGCAAAGCGAGGTAAACCATGATGATTTACCGGACGACCTTCATAATGGAGATATTCCTGAGGGTATAAAGGACCGGCCAGTAGAGTGGTGGTGGCTTCCTGATTTTGTGGCTTCGCATAGATTGCGAAGAACGGGGCATTGTTTCCGGTTGTTACCGTACTGTATTTCTTGGCAGGTACATTCATGATCTCCCAATCCCGGAGTTCTCCGCGACCACCCAGCGATACCGTTCCGGTTCCGATGCCTCCTAATGGAAGTGCAATCTGGTAAAGGTGTTCCTGATCGTAGTTTTTCAGTACCGGCCATTCTTGTGGCTTCCATTCCTGAGATGCAATGGCTCCGGAAACGAGTGTACAAATTGTTAGTAATATTAATTTGTTCATATTTTAAAGTTAGTATAAAAAGCCGATCAGACTTTATTCGGATCGGCTTTTTCTTGTTAATATAATTACCAATTCGGATTTTGTCCTAAGTTAGGATTCTTATCTCTTGCTGACTGAGGAATCGGCCACAGGTAATGTTTACTTGCGTCAAAAGTACGGTTTTGTCCCAGGAATTGTTCTACGGAATAATCTCCAATAGGAGCCTTTTCATCCTTATTGATGCCGTATCCTGGTTCGTTTAGAACTTTTTCTGCTGTTTTCCAACGAAGAATATCAAAGTAACGTTTATGTTCCGCTACGAATTCGTGTCGTCTTTCTTCCCGTATCTTTTCTCTCATTGCTACCTGGTTCCCTGTTAGTTGATCCACACCAGGCAAACCTGCTCGTTCGCGCACCTGATTGGCAGCCCATGCTATCTGTGGGTTTCCCGGATCATATTCATTTAACGCTTCTGCATAGATCAAGAGGACTTCTGCATACCGGTACAGGCTGAAATTAGTCCAGGAGGCATCGGGTTTCACCAGTTCCTGATCATTGTATTTCAGATACATATATCCTGTAATACCGCCTCCTTCATGATTTATTCTCTCGTTTTTATTGTAAGCCGGATGTGGCATATAAGGTTCGTATGAACCGTTCGGACGCAAGCATTCATAACCAGGCAGGAAGAATGTTTTCTTCAGTCGGGCATCTCGGTTTTCCCACGGGTTGTTCATGTCATATAAATCCGATTCAAAAATGGTTTTACCGTCTGTCATTTCGTAAGAATCGACCAACTGGCGGGTCGGACAGAAACTTGCCCATCCTTGTCCGGTAATTCCGGTTCCGGCCGGAGATGCTAAAATCGGTAACATGTGAGTGATTTCATCTTCCTTATATTGGTAAGCCAAAATAACTTCCTTATTGTTATTATTTGCTGCTGATTTAAAAATGCTTGCAAAGTCATCTTCCAAACTGTACAGGTTCATGTCGATCACTTTCTTTGCAGATTGGGCGGCTTCTTTCCATAACTCTGTGCCGTCCTGGTTGTGATGGAATTTTGCGTAACTAGCCATATCCAGGTACATATCGGCTTTCAATGTCAGAGCTGCTCCTTTGGTTATGCGTCCGATATCATCACCGGAATAGGTTTCCGGCAGATATTCGATTGCTTTATTAAGGTTTTCCAATGCGTAGTCGAGTACCTCCTGTTTAGGCGAACGTGGCAATGCTGCTTCATCCAGGTCTATCGGCTTTTCTTTGATTAGCGGAATGTCGCCGAAGTGACGTGTCATACGGTAATAGCGTAATGCCAGGATAAACCGTGCTTCCCCTTCGAAACGTTTCTTTTTGCTCTCATCAATGTTCATACCTTCCAACCGTTCCAGGAAATAAAGGATTCTGCGGATATGGTCGTATTTCCACTCCTCGGAAAGGTAACCGGTAGCTGCGTTATGTGATCCCTGACAGATATATCCCAGCCCGCTTTCGCCCCAGGCATTGGTCATTAATGAGTTATCACTTTGGCAATCTCTCCAGAAATCACGGGAGTTGGGTAATAATGGGTATAATGCGTTTACACCTGCCAACGCATCAGCCTCTGTTTGCCAGAATGTATTTTCTGAGGCTTGGGAAAGAGGATCCCGGTCCAAAAAGTCCGAACAACTGCCGAATGTAAGGGCAGAAGCCAATATCAATGCTATACTATATTGTTTCATAACTTATTAAAATTGAAGATTAAAACCAAATGAGAATGTTCTTGCCAGCGGATACCATCCACCTTCCGGGTCGAAACCGTCATAACCTGTGATCGTAGCTAAATTCTGGCCGGACAGATATACTCTCAAATATTTAATATTAACACGTTCCAACACACTTTGGGGGACAGTATAACCGACCTGTACGTTTTGAATTTTCAGGTAATCGGCTGTACGTAACCAGAAACTATTATATCGTGAATCATAATCATTGGATGTGTTTGTCAGTGTCAATCGTGGATAAGAGGCATCCGGATTACTTTCGTTCCATGCATCCAGGTGCATAGGGCGTGCATTGTCTGTCAGATAGAAAGCCCATCCTTCGTATCCTTGCAGATACTTTTTCGTATTCAGTTTTCCATACATATTCAGGGAGAAATCGAAATCTTTGTATCCGAAAGACAGGTTCATACCGAAGTTCAGAGGGATTTTCCGGTTCAGCACTACGCGGTCTTCCCCGTCGATAATGTTATCGCCGTTTTGATCTTTATATTTGATATTACCGGGTAGAACATTTCCCTGGTTCGGAGAATTGGCAATCTCTTCTTCGCTCTGGAACAGGCCGATCGCTTCGTAACCGAACGGTAGCTGATAACGGTCGTTCAGATAGGTTACCGTATTATTTTCAATCCATCTTTCAGAATCTCCCATTTCCAGCACCTTGTTTTTGGAATAACTGAGGTTGACGTCGATGCCCCAATGGAAATCACCGTTCCCATCCTGATAACCTGCCATGATATCCATACCCTGATTTTTCATTTTCAGTAAGTTTGAGTAAGGAGCATTTAAGCCGAATTCGCTTGGAACGGGTGGTCTGTACAGGATGTTGTCTCTCATGTTTATAAAATAGTCGGCAGACAATTTGATCCGTTGGTCAAACAATCCGAAATCCAAACCGATATTGGTATATTTGGATTCTTCCCATGTGATGTTCTGGTTGACGGCGATGTTATTGTATGCACCCCCTACCAGTTTATCATTGAAGGCATAAATCTTTGGATTATAAGATAATATCTGAGCTGTCGGATAGTAACCTACTTTTTCGGCATCTCCCAGGACACCCCATGATGCTCTTATTTTCAATTCGGACAGCCAATTGTTCGTTTCAATCATAAATGATTCACGGTGCAAATTCCAACCAGCCGAGAAAGACGGGAATACCCCCCATCGGTGGTTTTTGGCAAAACGGGAAGAACCGTCCGCACGTAAACTAGCTTCGAACAAATATTTTCCTTGATAATCATAATTCAATCGACCGAACCAGGATTGAACCGCCACGTCATTGGCGTATTCGTTTCCGTCACCGTCTGCACTACCATTTTGTTTATTGCTGCTACCGGTGTTTAATACGTCAACATTATCAAACGGCATGTTATCCCGGGATGCCCAGAAACCGTCGGATTTATAATATTCCTGCGAGTAACCGGCTAACACTTTAAAGTTATGATCGGATGCGATTTTAAAAGAATAGTCGGTTGTAAACTGTAACTGTGTACGGAAATTGTATGTATTCGTTTCTTTTAGAGAAGATACCCGGTTTTCCGTTTTTGCGATATTGCCTTCTTCGTCGTATAAGTA
The DNA here is from genome assembly GCF_003635445.1 of Parabacteroides sp. AF17-3. Lineage (NCBI taxonomy): Bacteria > Pseudomonadati > Bacteroidota > Bacteroidia > Bacteroidales > Tannerellaceae > Parabacteroides > Parabacteroides sp. AF17-3. Next base: position 202,415 of record NZ_QTMM01000001.1, read on the forward strand.
ATATGTACTTACACGGTTTTTGGTAGTCGTATTATGGGAATAAGTAGCTATATTTCCTTTAATATTCCAGTCTTTCAGAGGAGAATAGGTCACATCGAAGATCGCCATCATTTCTTTATGCCTTTCTTTGGAATAGCCGGATTCGTTTACTCCCGCAATCGGGTTGCCTCCCATTGCCCCACCGGCAGCGTATGAACCGTCGGAATTCCTGATCGGAGTGATCGGAGAGATTCGGGCAGCCTGTGATTGCCATCCTGTAGTACCTCCATTCGGATTTTTGATATTTGTCTGTGTATATTGCAGGCTGGCATGTGCTTCCAGGTTCTTCAATATCTGAAAACGCATATCCGGTTTGAATATCAGACGATTGTAATTATTATTCGGTAAGTTTCCATCCTGATAGTCGTTGGATATGGAGAAACGGTAAGCAATCGATCTCTCTTTACCTGACAACGCCAGATGCGTATTATTGATAATGGTATTTTTCTTATAAATTTCTTTGTACCATTTATTATCTACATACTTACCGGCTCTCAGGTCCTGGATGCCCTGTTCTCCGTAAATAGCATCCTTTCCATCGTTGATCATTGCCTGGTCGTATAGACGCATGAAATCTTCTGATCCGATAAAGTCCAGCTTAAACTGTGGATTTTGTATACCGATATTACTGGAGAACTCCACAGTCGGACGCTCTGTTGCTTTGGCCGTTTTGGTAGTCACCAAAACAACACCATTGGCAGCGCGTGAACCGTAGATAGCAGCAGAAGCAGCATCTTTCAATACGGATACACTTTCTATATCATTGGGATTCAATGTATAGATATTACCCGGCATACCATCGATGAGAACCAGAACGCCGGAACTGTTACCGATAGTGGAAGTACCACGTATGTTGATGCTTGCACCGGAACCGGCTGCACCGCTTCCTTTCGATACGACCATACCCGGTACCGAACCGGCCAGCAATTCCTGTACGTTGGTAACAGGACGGGATTTAAGGACCTCATCTGTTTTAACGGTACCGATTGATCCGGTCAGGTTCACTTTCTTTTGTGTACCGAACCCGACCACAACCACCTCGTCGATAGCCTGGGTATCCTCCTTCAGAATGATTTTCAAACTGGTTTGTTTTCCGGCTTTGATTTCTTGTGAAGTATAACCGATGTATGAAATAACGATAATATCATTATCAGATATATTTTCCAGGCTGAAATTGCCATCTACATCTGTGATCGTCCCGTTCGTAGTACCTTTGACAGATACATTAGCACCGATCACAGGCTCTCCGTTATTGTCTTTAACCGTACCTGTAATTTTCCTGTTTAACTGTTGGTTATCATTAACGGCATCGGAATGATTCTTTTTAGATAACAAAATGTATTTGTTGGTAAATTCGTAACTGATATCTGTGCCTTCGAAAGCGTCTTTCAGGTATGAGATCACTTTTCCTGATTTTTCCTGAACACGTATTGTCCGTTCCGTATCAACTTCCCGGTTGCGAAATACTACCAGATAGTCTGTTTGTTTCTCTATTTGATTGATGAGTTGCCCGATGGATATCACATTTGTTTCCAGTTTCATAATGGCATTCTGTGCTTCTGTATTTGTTGCCATCAGTTGAAAAATACAGACGAATAGCATAAATAGCGATACTCTCATGATTCTAAAATATTCTTTAAAGTGTTGATCATGTACAATAAAGAGTGGTAACAAAGTTTTTATTTTCATATCTTTGCTAATAATTAAGTGAATACTAAAAATTTTTGACTTGATGTGTTTACTTGATTGTCAACGGCGGATGTTACAGCATCTGCCGTTTTTGCTTTTAAAAGTGTTTCTTCATAGGCATACTAATTTTAATGATTATACATGTTATCTGCTTAATGTGAAGATATTCTTTTCTTCATCTTTGCTGATTTTGAATTTGTGTATTTTCTGTATCATGTGTAAAATTTGATCGATGCCATCACGTTGACGGAATTTCCCGGTGTATTCCCAGTTGTATATGGATTGATCTTTTACAATGATCTTTACGTCATAATAGAGTTCGAGTTTCTTCAATATGTCGATAAGCGGTTCGTTGATAAAGCTATATATCCCGTCTCTCCATAAGAAATAATCTGCATGGGGCAGGGAGCCTATTTTCATTTGGTTTCCCTTTATTGTCACTTGTTCATCCGGTTTGAGGATAACTCCTTTGGATTCGGCATGAGGAAAATATACTTTTAACCCTCCTTCAAGCAGGCTTGTTTGAATTGTCTCTTTCCCCGGATAACTGTGGACATTGAATTTTGTGCCCAGGACCTTCATTTCTACTCCCTGTGAAGATACGATAAACGGTTTTTCCGGGTTTTTAGCGACATCGAAAAAGGCTTCACCTTCCACGGTTACTCGTCTTTCTTTTCCAGAGAATAAAGCGGGATAAGTTAATTTTGTTTGTGAATTCAGCCAGACTTCAGTTCCATCCTGCAAAGTCAGTTTTACACGTTGACCGGCCGGTACATACAGGGTATTCTCAATGTCCGCTACAGACTGTTGTATATCATAGTGACTGGTGGTAAACCAGTAGGTAGACAAAACCAGTAATGTGATGGCTGCTGCATAACTGGCAGTATGTAATATGATTTTGCGTATCTTTTTTGTTCGGATGATTTTGTTGAATAGTATATATCCCTGTCTGTTTACCTCTTTATTATCTGACTGGTCGGAAAGAGTTAGCAGGGCATGCATGTTTTTATATTCAATGAATTGTTTTTTCAACTCACTGTTAGTTTCCACCTGTCTTAAAAACTGCAATCTTTCTGTAGTATTAAGCTCTCCCTGGAAATATTTTATTATTTGTTCATTCATAATTTTGTCCTTGTATATAGTAAACACCTAAGCATGAAAAATCCGCTAAACGGAAAAATATTTTTTTCTGATTTCTTAAAGACAAAGAATAAATAGTAGTATCGGAAAGTAATCTTTAAGTTCGATTCTGAGTTTTTTATAAGCAATGCCCATTTGAGTTTCAATGGTGTTAATAGAGATATTCAATTCCTGGGCTATTTCTTTTTGTTTTTTACCTTCGATTTTACTCATAATGAATATTGTCCGGCATTTTTCAGAAAGGGTGTCTAATGCACGGGAAATAATTTTTTCTATATCCTGGTCAGAAAAAAGGTTATTATCGAATGCTTCTAATGAATCTAAATTCATTCGTAGGGAAATGGTGTATTCTTCCTGTAGTTTACTGGCTGTTTCTTGTACGACTAATTTGTGACGAAGATGATTCAGGCATTTGTTTTTTATGGTAGTGAATAAATAGGCAATGAGATTCATATGCATATTGAGCATTTTTTTGTTTTCCCAAAGTTCAACGAAGACATCCTGCACAATATTTTCGGCATCTTCCTCTGAGATAACGTATTCTTTGGCAAAATACTTCATCTTTGAGAAATATGAGAGATAGATGTCTTCAAATCTGGTCTCTTCTCTTTGCTCAGGGAATGCCTTTATTTTCATAGGTTAATAACTTTGTTCTAGAAGAACTACTATGTTTATTCAAATGCAAATATAAGTTATTTATGAGATAAGTACCTAATTATGTGGAACAATTCATTTAGTTCCTCAAATTGTATAAAAAGGATGTTTACGTTGTAAGTATGAGTATGTATCTTAATAATCAGTGTGTTGATTTTGTAATAATGATATAGTTCTTCTAGAACTAAGTCAGTTTTAGTATTTCAAAAGCTTTTCCTTCCTTTTTGTTGAATAAAGAAAACCTGTTTCCAGAGTCAATTTGTTTGAATATTGACCTGATGCGTTGCCCATCCAGATTTCGATAGTTCTGAGAAGCTGTTTTGATTTCATTGTTTTGCTTCATTTATAGAAAAAGGTGAAACCTTCAGAGAAAAAGCTTACGTTTTTTTCAGAATGGGTAGGCAGCCATTTCAAATAAGTGCCGCAGTGATTTTTCATAACCGCGGCAACTACTGCAAATGACTGTAGTTGGTATCTAAAATGGCTCCTACAAGCGAGATCCATATATTTATCTTTCAGCCTTCAGTTATTTCAAGGTGTTGATTTATAAAGTGTTATCCTGAAATGATAATAAAACGTGTCATCGAGGTAAAATATGTACTGTAGCGTCCTGAATTTAGTTGTCAGATTGTATTTCTGCCAACTATTTTCATCCTTCAGGATTATGATCTGATTATCAAAGGGAGGAAGCTCCTGAAAGCTGAAACGTGTATAATGAATAGATAGTTATGTATGTGACGTTACATAGTTATCTATATGCAATTACATAGTGACTAAAATCCAGCCTATAGGGAAACAACTGCTACCTTCAAGGGAATAAGCAGGCAGGATATAGAGAAGCGGCAGCTGCCCTTTAGGGAAAAAACAGGTACATTTCCGGGGAATAAAGTCTGCTTGACCAGGGTTTACCGCCACTTTCATACCAATTTCTAACAAATAAAGCAATAAGTTATTCATAAACGGCAGTATAAAAAAACTCCGGCTCATACTTTTGTTATAATAAGTATGAACCGGAAAATGTGTGGATTGGAAAAGTAGTCGTTATTTATTCATGTTTACGTAATCCTGTTTCAACTTTTTCCATCTGTCTCCTAAACTTTGAATCGTGACAATATTAGGTTTTTTACCTTTGCCGGCCTCGTAAATAAAAGGGCCTTCATAGCCTGATTCTACTAAAGCTGAGAGTAACTCTGTCCAGTCAATAACTCCTTCTCCTGGTAACCAATGTCGTTCGTTTTTACGGTCGTAGTCAGACATGTGGGTATTTTGGATCTTTCCTTTTGTATTTTTCACAAAAGTGACCTGGGGTTCAATTAACAGGTGATTCACATCGAAGCATATTGCTGTATTATCAATGCCGTTAATGATCTCCAGTAACTCGGTGGATGTATTTCCCAGGCATGTTCTGGGAAGATTTTCAACCAATAAAGGAATATTCAGTTCCTTTGCTTTAGCAGCCAGTTCTTGTAGAGACTTCTTACTGGCTACTATCCTTGTTGCACGTTCCTCATTGGAAATAGGCTCTGCACTGGGATGAATGACAAACTTTTCAGGTGCAACGATTTTTGCACTTAATATCATATCATTCATATTCAGTTCTACCGCTCTTTGCCTTAAAGTATCGTTCGTTTGCGAAATATCGTAAGGACCGCCAAATGGCAAATGAACAGACCATATCACGATTCCGGCCTTATCTGCCCGATTTTTGACTTTTATGGCCCATTCTTCCATCTCCTCCTGCGTTTTTTTAGCAGAATAAGGCCAGTCTATTTCCAGATACGGCAGATCGTTTTTGGCGAGTGCATCCATCTCTTCCTGCGTCATTTCAATAAATACGTCATCGTTGGCCGAACCTGCTTTCCAGTAGTCTAGTGGAGATGACTTTTTTTGACTGCAGCTCATCGTGAGAAAGGCTGTGGCAGCAATTATCAAATGTATCTTTTTCATTGTTTATCAGAATATTAATCAGTTGAGAATAATTGTCCATTGTTGGGAGCGTGTACCGCTGGCAGAAGTGACGGTAAACGTCTTCGTCTTTGAAGACCAGTCACTGTATCCATCTAATGCCGGTGAAATGTTAGCTCCTGAAGAAAGCCCGCAGGTGAGGAAAATACTGGATAGATCCGTTCCTGTTTTCACAGAAATGGTTACAGTTCCTTTCTCTGTATCGATAATCGGATTTTCTGAGATGATATTTCCTTTGTTTCTATCATAAGCATTCACTAATAATATTTCTGTTTTATCGAAGTTAGGTGCATCCGGAATTTCTGTTTTTTCGCATGCGGAAAGGACAAAACAGGTTATAATGGCTATTATATATTTTAATTTGTTCATAATGATACATATTTATGTTATACAATTGCTTAGTAACCAGTATTTTGTTTGATGGCACTCACTCTGATAATCTCCTCATAAGGAATAGGATGGAGATAAAGGCGATCGTCCCAACTTCTGGTGTCGACTGTCTCAACAGTAAATTCAGTTGGTGAAACGAATTTGAGTCCATGAAGTTTACCTTGTGTCTGTGCACCGATTCTCCATCGGCGAACATCGTAGAATCGATGATCCTCAAAGGCAAGTTCCAGACGGCGTTCTTTCCGGATCAGCTGACGGAGTTTTTCCTGATTTGTTTCTGTATAGGCAGGTAACCCGACGCGTGCCCGAATTTCGTTTACGGCTTTTAAGGCACCTTGTATGTCATTAGTCTCTACACGGGCTTCTGCTTCATTCAAAATAACTTCGGCGTAACGGATCATGATCCAGTTCGTACTATGATCTTTGCCCGAAGCACCTGCATATGGATAATTATAATTGTCATAATCGATCCATTTCCATACGTTATAACCGGTTTGTGAAGCATCGCCTTTGTCGGGGGTATCCATTAAGTAATGATCTACCGTAACGGGGCCTTTATCTCCTTTGAAAAATATTTCCGATCCGTGGAAGACTATATTAGCGTAAAATCTTGGTTCCCGGTTTTCATATATTTTGGAGGTATTGACATCAAACACTTCTCCGTTATCTTTTTGTGAGAATGCGGGAGCAGGTGTTCCGTCTTTCAATTCAAACTCGTCTACCAAATCCTGTGTCGGTCCGATGCCGCCCCAACCTCTGTCTCCATAGGGATTATTTATATAGCATACCAGATTGAAAACCATCATATTGTTATATACGTCCGGGCTTTTGAATTGTAGGTCGAATATGATTTCCTTATTATCCTTATTCGTTATCCACCAGATGGAACGATAATCTTCGGGTGTTGTGCCGGGTATCAATTCATAATCCAGTTGTCTGACAGCTTCGCAACTCTTAATGGCATCGGCATATCGTTTGTCATATAGTTCTGCTCTCGATTTTAAAGCCAGGGCTGCACCTTTAGTTGCTCTTCCCTTGTCTTTGCCGCTCCACGTGTTCGGAAGTAGTTCGATCGCTTTATTCAGGTCGGCAATGATAAAGTCATAACTTTCTTTTTCTGAGCTACGTGGAATTTCCCAGTTATCTTCCATCGTAAGTACTTTATCAAGAAGTACTACTCCGCCATACCGTTTAACAAGGTCGAAGTAAAACATGGCCCGCAGGAAATGGACTTGTCCTGTCAATACATTTTTTTCATCTTCTTCAATACTAGACTCTCCTATTCTTTCGAGAAAACGGTTACACTTACGGATTTTCTCGTAGTGATCGTTCCAGATGTTATCGTTCGGATCGGTGGCACTCACCAGATTATAATTAAACAAGTAAGTACTGGCACGAAACTTATCTCTTTGAGCCGAAACGGAGTTGTCTGTTCTGTTTTCTTGCTCCAGACGTGTGTCCAAATAGATTATTGAATATAGATTATTTACATAATAATCGACTAATATCGGGTCTGCCCAGAATGCATCATCTCCAATCTCATCCAAAGGAGTTTTATCCAATATGCTGTTACAGCCATACGACAGGAATGCCAGCAGGAATAAAAGTGATAATTTTATATTTTTCATACTGTGGTAATTTTATTATTAGAAGGTAATATTTACTCCAAGTGTATAATTCTTCATCTGAGGATATGCCGAACCATCCATACCGGCATCTGTTGCGTTGTCGGTACGTAACTCAGGGTCCATGTATTTGATGGCAGAGATTGTAAACAGGTTCTGTGCACTGGCAAACAGTCTCAATCCCTGGATCATAGCTACATTCTTCAGGAGATACTTTTTGAAGTCATATCCTATTTCAATGTTTTTCAGGCGCAGGTAAGAACCGTCTCGTTGCCAGAAAGATGAAGTATAGTTGTTATTGGGATTGCCGCCATAATACAGGCGTGGAAACTCTGCATCTCTATTCTCCGGTGTCCAGGTATTGTTTATATGATGTTCGAACAACGTACTACCTTTACCTTCTGAATAGGGATGTGCCAGAAATCCGGTGTAACCATAAGTTGTAAGCCCTGCTCCCTGAAAGAATAACTGGATATCAAAACCTTTGTATTCACCATTCAGATTTAGACCGAATACCAATTCGGGGAATTTGCTTCTTCCGATAGCCACCTTATCTTCTGCATCAATAATACCATCACCGTTCTGGTCTTTGTATTTGATATCTCCTGCTTTTGCTTTACCGAATTGTGGTTGCGGAGAGTTATCTGCTTCTTCGTCGGACTGGAATAATCCTAAAGCCTCATAACCGAATTGCTGGTTCATCGGACGTCCTGTTATTCTTGTGTTAGGGTTATTTTTCTGTCCGGCGGGTTCCAGCAGGTCTATAACCTTATTTCTGGCCCATGTCAGGTTTCCTGTTACCGAGTAATTGAATTCGCCTACCGTATTTCGGTGAGAAAGATTCATGTCAATCCCGCGGTTATCAACCGTACCTACATTGGCTGCCGGTAGTTTGTAGCCTAAGATTCCCGGCATATCAGTACGTTCACGTAAGATGTCGCGGGTAATTTTATAGAAATAGTCGGCTTCCAATGTCAGCTTACTGTTGAAGAAGGAAGCATCCACACCCACATTGAACATTTCTGAAGTTTCCCAGGTAATGTTGGGGTTCGGGAATCTGTTTTCCGTATATCCTATGGCAATTTCGGGCGACTGACCGCCGAACACAGCATTATCTCCGGTTCCATAAGCAGACATATATCTGAATCGCCCGATATTGTCTGTGCCGGCTTTACCCCACGATGTTCTTATCTTCAGGTTGTTGACAATGTGTTCTACCGGTTCCATAAAAGGTTCCGATGATATTCTCCAGGCTGCAGATACGGATGGGAAGAAACCATATCGTTTGGCTTTAGGAAATTTCTCTGAACCGTCTATACGTCCGTTTGCTTCGAGCATATACTTTTCTTTATAGTTATAGGTCAGACGGAACACGGATCCAACTTTTGCATCTTCCTTGGCCTTGCCGCTGTTGTCTTTATCTTTGTCGGGTCCCGCAAATAGTTGATGGATAGATGATATTTGATATTTATACCGGGCAGCCCAGAAGTCATCTCCCTGTCCCTGTGATGTCGTGAATACGAATAAGGCACCTAACTGGTGATCTTTTGCAATCGTTTTGTTATAACTGGCTTGTGCCTCAAAGGTATAAGGCTGGTTTTGTTCAAATGATTCTTTCAGGTCGGCTCCTTCTTTGTTAGGCGAGCTACCGTCGTATTCACCCAGTATCTTGTTCCAGATATAGAAATTGACGGGGCTTGTCCATGTTTTTGTTTTGTCGAAGTCCTTGTCGTAGGCGAAGATACCTTTTACATTTAATCCTTCTACACCGGGTATTTTTAAGTCAAGAACAAAGCGTGTGTTCAGGATGCTTTTCCTGTCATGGCTATAACCGCCGTCTGTAACCAATCCGATCGGGTTGTATCCTAACGACACCTTTCCCAGTTTGCCGTCAGGGAACCGCCCCGGGTCTGTCTGTGGATTACGATACATATTAGAGAAGATAAAAGAGGTACTTTCTGCAATTGTATTTCTATCTTCCTGTCTGTATGCCATGTCTGCCGATAAGGTAAGCCATTTGTCAATGATATTGGCGTCTATATTGGCACGGATATTATAACGTTTGAAATCAGTAGAAGGTGTATTAGTACGTGTATCTCCATATAGGGCGTCCTGATTTACAAAACCGAATCCTACGAAATATTTTACGCTCGAATTTCCACCGCTGGCTGTCAGGCTGTGTTGTTGTTGCCATGCTCTGGGCAGCAGGACTTCTTTGGTCCAGTTGGTGTTCGGGTATCCGTAAGGATCTGAGCCGTCTCTGAACTTTTGCAATTCGTCTTCCGTATATACACCATACATACCCGGATCATTGCCCATGCTCATTTCTTTGTTGCGCCATGCATCATTCATAAGGCGTGCATGATCGTAAGAACTGGCTATTTTCGGCATGCGCGTCGGGACTCCAAAGCCACCTTTGAAGCTATAATTGACAGATGTTTTTCCGGTATTCCCGCGTTTGGTGGTAATCAGGATAACCCCGTTGGCTCCGCGTGCACCGTAAGGAGCAACAGCAGATGCATCTTTCAGGACCGTCATACTTTCTATCTCGCTGGGGTCGAGCTGACTCATGCTACGTCCGACTATTCCGTCCACAACGATCAGCGGATCTGACGACGTAGGAGAACTTGAACCGCGGATAATGATTTTAGGATTCTCATAACCCGCTTCACCACTACTTTGTTGTACCAGCAAACCACTGACACGTCCGCCCAGCGAAGATGATAAGTTGGTAGAAGGCAATGACTCCAGGCTCTTCACCTTTACAGTAGAAGCGGATGCTGTTACCGTCTGCTTTTTCTGGACACCGTATCCTACTACTACGACCTCTTCGATCTTTTGCGTATCCTCAAGCAGTTTGATCGAAAAAGAACTCTTATTTCCTACAGCTATTTCTTGGGTAAGATAACCGATATATGATATCTGCAATAAAGAGTTTTCAGGTATGCTTAAAGAGAAGTTACCATCTACATCGGTAATTGTTCCGATAGTGGTTCCTTTTACAGATACGTTTGCTCCGATAATTGCTTCACCGTTCTCGTCGGTAATTATGCCGTTAACTGTTTTTTCTTTTTGCTGTGAAGCCTGAATCTCTGCTTTTGATTCTTTCTTCATCAGCATAATGTTGCTGCCCTCCATTGCATAGACGATATCGGTATTACCGAACGTCTTGTTTAGGATCTCTGCTACCGTTTTGTTGTCTGCATTGATCGTTACTGTTTGATTCAGGTCAACTTCATTTTTATTATATACAAACAGATACTCTGTCTGTTTCTCTATTTCCCGGATAAGATCTTTTGTAGAGATACTATTGGCAACAATGGAAACTCTCGCAGTCTGTGAGGAGGCTTCCGTTGCAAATAGTCCGGAAACAAATACAAAGAGGCACATAAAGGCTAGTTTCATAATACGAAATATGTGTTTAAATTGTGGTTTAAGCGGGACAAAAGAGCCCCTGTACAAAATATTTTTCATACTTTTGTAAACTGTGTTAGTTAATACTTAGATATTTAAGGAAAGAAGTCGGGTATTGACTTACTCTTGGCCGGAAAGTGTTGGAGCACTTTCCGGTTTTTGTTTGTTCATGTCTTTTATCTCATAGGCTAACTGTTTTTGTGATTAATTATTTAATGATTATCAGATTCAAGTCATTGTCTTTCGTATAGGTAAACTTATTCTTTAATTGAAGAACTTTCAATACATGCTCTACACCGTCTTTGGTACGGAATTTTCCAGAGTAACGGTTCCTGAGCAATTCCTTGTTTTGTACATCAATCTTTACATCATAGTATAATTCAAGTTTTTCTATCATTTTACCTACAGGTTCATCATAGAAGCATATTAGTCCTTCTTTCCATAAGAAATAAGTGTCGTGTTCTATTATTCCTTTTTTCAGCTTACCGTTTTCTATATAAGTACGGGTGTTGGGCTCCAACCTGACGGTGGTGTGGGTGTCTGACGACGAAACTTCGACAGAGCCTTTTAGCAAAGAAGTTTCAAAGTTAGAAGAAGCGGAATATGCTGTGACATTGAATTCTGTTCCTAATACCCTGATATCATATTTCTCGGTTTTTACGGTAAAAGGCTTTTCTGCATCTTTAGCAACATCGAAATAACCTTCTCCGTCCAATATGACGTTGCGGCTGTCGGCTGTAAATCTGTCGGGGAAACTAAAAGTAGTCTTTGCATTTAGCCAGACCTTTGTTCCGTCTGTCAGTGTCAGCTCGGCCCGTTGTCCAGGCGGAACAAAAATTGTTTGCATATTAGCCGGGTCTGTTGTTTCCTCATTTATAATAAATGAGTACACGACGGTAAAAGCGATGAAGAAAATGGCAGCTATTTTAGATAATTCAATGGCTATAGTCCGTAATGTCCATTGCTTCTTGTCTGTCACTTTGTTTTCCTGAATAGTGGAATTCGCTTCCTGCTGCCAGATAGATATATCATATAGTTTACGCAGGGCAAGAAACTCTTTCATGTTTTTCTTGTCGGTATCCAACCAGCGGGCAACCTCTTCTTTTTCTTCCGGAGTTGCATCACCTGCGATATATTTATTTAATAATTCCTGGTTCATTCCTTTACTTTTGTGGGGATGTGTTTCATGCCCCGTTATTATTAAAACGATTCATTGAGTGATAACCCTAGTGGAGTATGAGAAATTATTGGAAAAAAAAGTAGAAATAGAAGAGCGGCAGGTAATCCTTCAGATTTTCACGCAGAGGCTTTAAAGCCTTTGTGATATGATACTCAACGCCTTTAACTGTAAGTTGGAGTTCTTCGGCTATTTCTTTATTTGTTTTGTTTTCGAAGCGGCTCATTTCAAAGACACGCCGGGTCTGTTCTGGCAGAAGAGCTAAAGTTGCTGTGACAATCTGCTGCACTTCGGTAGAGAATATGTCTTCGGGATTACATGCTTCCAACGTAGAGATGCGGATATCCAGTTCCCTTTGTCTCATATCCGTCAAGGTGCGAAGTGCTTCTGTTTTGACAGCTTCATGTTTCAGGTGGTCGAGCGATTTGTTTTTTAATGTCGTCAATAGCAAGGCTTCAATATGTTCTATCTCCTTTTCCTTCAATATTTCCCATAATTTAATCAGGACGTCCGATACAATATCTTCGGCGATACATTCGTCATGTACATAGGATTTAGTGAACAGAAAGGATTTTCTGTAGAATTTAGTATATAAAGTGTTGAAGTTATGTATTTCAGTCCCGATCATTTATTTCCGTTGTATTCACAATAGTCATTGGAAAACAAAAGTAGGGAAAATATGGAAAATATAATTCTATTTGATGAAATAATACGTATTGAATTTTTGAGGAAAAGAAAATAGTAGCATAATGAAACCGGCCCCGGCAAGGTTTATAGTCAAATAAAAGAGTGTTGTCGGCGATAAGTTGAGAGGGAATATGTGTCCTGTTGAGTGCAGGACGCGGTATTCGGGGCCGGCTTCATTACTACTATTTTAGTATTAATTAAATGTATACGTAACTCTCACGAGTTAGTTCGTTCAATCTTTTTCAGAAAGGATCGGCCGCTGCCGTATCCCGGATGGTTGTTTCGGTGTAGTGGCCGGTGGCAAGAAGCATGGAACAACTTGCCACGGCGTTTACACTTATAGAATCCTGTCGGAAGGTTGTTTTTTAGGCCTCTTAACCGGATGTCGGGGTTGTGAGGGAGACTGCTTTCCTTCCTTGGCGGTAACTGTATTTCTTCTTGCAATGCCGGACTGTCTGCTCTATCAGACGAATCGTCCGTACATCCGGGCACCAGTGCATCGGCATCGCAACAAAATACAGTTACCCAGTGATTCTAAACCATAACCAAAACATAAAATAAAACTTACATAATGCTGCTTGTAGCATCTTCACCGTTACCCTGTATCCAGTCGGTAACGGATACCTCTTTCAATGTAAGAGCCTCTCCGCTGAGAGTTAATTTGTAGAGGTATTTATGTCCTTTTTCCCACATCGTCTGTGCAGGTATCTTGTACTTATATGAATTCCCGTTGATTATGAAAAGAGCTTCGATGTCTCCTTCCGCTATGGGGGCCGTTGTCGGAATCACCCTGATCTGTTGGGTTTTGCAATATTCCTTACCTAATGTAACCGGTTCCGGCAAATTCAGACGGGTCGAGGTGCTGCAACCGGCTATTTTAGTGATTCGTCCGTTTCTGATGTCCATCATACCTTTGCATATCAGGGCGCTTCCTCCGGCTTTATTTCCTATCTGTATGGCACTTAGCTGATAGCTTTCATTTTCTCCTTCCGACAGATTCACCTGGAAAGAAATGAGCGACAGCGCATGTTCCATATTCAGCAAGACCACCGGGGAGATGCTGTTTACTATTTTTTGGCCGAGAGCGTGTGTGCCATACATATAGTCGCGGGTTTGAGTGGCATCGGGCGACAGCTTCACAGGAATGCTTGCTGTTCCGAGCTTCATCTGCGGCTGATATGGATAATAGGCATACACGGTGGCCGGGTCAAAATTAAGTGTGACTTCCGGCGTTTGCCGCCAGGAGATTTTATTACTAATTAAATTTGCTTCTGCTTTTACATTTATATAATCACTATCCTCGTCATAAAGTCCGCCATCGCTTTCGCGTGTAATCAGCAGTCCTATTTCCGAACCTTCTTTGAATTCCTGTACGAAATTCGCCGATTTAGTAGTTAAAATACGTGTAATAATTTTTAATGGCTTTTCTTTCGCGCTAATACTCTCAATGGCTGAGAAATTGCTCTCGTGCGAACAACCAGCCAAACCCGAAATCAGTGTAATTAATAGTAATAAATTTCTCATACTTTTATGCTATTTTTGTATCAAATTTCATATTGCAAATATCCGGCAGTTTGGGGAAAGAGAGGGATCATACGGTATAAAACCACGATGAAATGGTATAAAAACGCATGGTGCAAATAATCCAGAGGCGTCAAATTGTCTAAATAGAGTGCAAATCAACTAATTGAGGGACCAAATTGTTTATACTAAAACGAGGGGAAAGAATATGCTGGACAAAATACAGTTTTTATTGAGTATGCAAATAATAGGCCTGTGCGTATTAGGAGGCATTATGATGCTATTGAGGTCATTTGGTAACCGAGCACGACTTATTTTGGCATGGAGTATGATTATGTGGGCTTTGATGGCTGTAATCAGAATTTCCGTTAATTCTTATGTGGATGAAGCAAAGGAAGCGTTCCATCCCGACGTTCTTATTGCAAGCTGTTTTGTGACAGCCTGCCTTGCTAGTTATGTGATTGAAAAGCTACGTCCCGGTTTCCTTACTTTAAGGCGTTTTTCGGTTTTTCTTTCGCCTGTTATAGTAGGTGGTTTATCGTATCTTACTTATCGGTTATCGGGTGGGGAGATTCATGTTTTTTATTCGATAAAAGATGTTTTTACGCATTTTAATCTGGATGTATTTCTGCGGCTATTGGTCTTGGCGCTTACTCTTTTTTATATGATTGTGCCGATATATCTGGTTATAAAATATGCCGATGAATATACAGCTTATTTAAGTGAAAATGTGTCGGACCCTGAAAACTATGACCTGGAGTGGTTGAGGCGGACAATGATCGTGTTGTCTATCCTGTATTTCCTTTATGTTATTTTGTTGCTGACCGACCGGACGATTCTTTATGTCGTTATTAAGTCTGTTATGCTGGTAGTATGGTTTTATTTCTTCTATAAGGCTTTATTCCTTAAAAATATCCGGCTTGAGCATTCCTTTAAGAACGGGTGGGATCTTCCTTCGAATGATGAGGAAGAGGATGATGATGACGAGGAACAGCGGGGTGCCCTTTTCAAACGTTATGCAGAAGAGGTGAATACTTGGTTCGAGCGGGAGAAACCTTATCTGAATGATGACCTCCGGTTAACTGATCTTCAACGGGTGTTCCCTATCAGTCGTTCCTATCTTTCGCAATTGTTTAATAAGGAATTGGGAATGTCGTTCTCCGATTATGTAAACCAGTTCCGGGTGGAGGAGAGTAAGCGCCTGATGGATGCCGAGCCGCTTGCCAGTATCCAGGAGATTGCCGAACGTTCCGGTTTTCATTCCATGAGTACATTCCGCCGTGCCTTTATTAAGCAGACAGGGATTGTTCCTTCCGAGTACAAGAGGGGATAGGTTGTATTATCGGTTTTACTATATAACGGTCTGAGAGAAGTATCATATATTATGATATTATAGTCGCATATATTATGAAAATGTTGTATCATAATATATGATATTTTGTTATCGTAATATATGAAATAAATATGTTGTAATGTACGGAACTATTTTCTACTTTTACGTCCTATTAAAAAATACGCTTACCATGAATAACACAACTACTACTGCCCGTCCGCATATCGTCTGGCTGGACGCACTTCGCTTCGTTGCTATCCTGATGGTGATTGCCTGCCATTGTACGGACCCTTTTAATGCCTCTCCGGAGTCGCGTGCCAATCCTGATTTTAATTTCTGGGGATCGGCTTATGGATCAATGCTGAGGGCTTGTGTGCCTCTGTTTGTGATGATGACAGGTTTCTTGTTGCTTCCGGTGAAGCAGGAGGCTTCGGTCTTTTATAAGAAACGTATTCCGCGTGTCTTTTTTCCTTTCCTGATCTGGTCAGTGCTGTTTAATCTGGCTCCATGGTTTATCCAATGGGTAGGAGGGAGTCCGGAACTGGTGACAGACTTTTTTCCTTACGCACCCAATCCTTCAGCTTCTTTGGCCGACGGGTTGAAAGATGTAGCTATGATACCGCTCAATTTTACCGTTTACGCAACGCCGATGTGGTATATTTATGCTTTAATCGGATTGTATCTTTATATGCCTGTCTTTTCTGCCTGGGTGGAAAAAGCATCCGAAAAGGGTAAACGCTGGTTCTTATATATTTGGGGAGCTTCGTTGTTTATTCCTTATCTGATGGAGTTTGTTTCTCATTATCTTTTCGGAACTTGTTCATGGAATGCTTATGGCCTGTTCTATTATTTTGCCGGTTTTAACGGGTATTTATTGCTCGGGCATTATTTAGGGAAAGGAAATGACTGGTCGGTCGGCAAAACACTGGCTGTTGTTGTTCCTTTGTTCCTGATAGGCTATCTGGCCACTTTCATTGGGTTCAGATATATGACATCGGACCCGAATGTGAGTGAGGAAGGTATGGAACTGTTCTTTACTTATTGTTCTCCGAATGCGATGCTGATGACGGCGGCCATATTCCTTCTGATGCAGAAGGTTCGTATTACTTCTCCTTTGATTTGCCGGGCGTTGGCTAATCTGACGAAACTGGGGTTCGGCGTTTATTGCGTACATTATTTCTTTGTAGGGCCTTCTTATTTACTGACGCTTTGGTTGGGTATTCCTATTCCGGCAATCGTTCCGGTATCGGCTGTCTTTACGCTGGCAGCGACCTGGCTGTTTGTCTATTTATTGAGCAAACTGCCTTACTCCAAATACATTATCGGGTAAGGCGCTTCAACGGCCCGGCCAGCCTTTTGTGCAAATGATGTTAAAAGCCGGTCCGGGAAGTATATCGTATCTATATAACCACTACTTTTGTGTTATAAAACATATTTATAGAATATGTTTAGACAAAGAGATCGTTTTAAATAATTAGTATTGCGCTATGAAAAAGTTAGCAAGAAAGTGTCTCAGCTACCTGGAAGTTTTGGGTAGATATGCGATGCAAAAGTATGGAATAGAATAAAATGAAGTTTTTCAGTGTTGGGGATATCCGGAAGGGTGTCCCTTTTTTATGGCTGATAATAGCCGTAAGGTATTAACTCTTCTCTGTTTTTTATCTCTTTCAGGTAACAATCGTCGAGCAGAGTGATTCGGTTCGCTATTTTGTGTACTTCCCTGAAATTGTGGTCTGTCAGAATGATTCCGTGGTTTTGGGCGCTTTCGGTCATCAGTTTGCGTATCTGTTCGGCAACAACGGGCGAGACACCGCTGAAAGGTTCGTCCAGCAGGATATAAGGGGCCGGACTGAAAAGGGTGGTTTTGATTTCCAGGTAACGTTGTTCTCCGGTTGATATTTCACAGATACGGGAGGTCCGGATGCGAAATAGTATTGGGTCTGCGAAAAAGCGTTTCCTGTCTTCCGGAGCGATACAAAGTTCTGCTATCCGTGATACTTTCAGATGTGAGGGAAAGGAGGGATGCTGTGGCAGATAGGCAAGCAGTCCGGAGCGGAAAGCCAGCCCTTTTATGACTTTTCCGTCGATGCGGATAAACTTCCGGTCGGCTTTCAAGGTGCCGAAGATGATATTCAGCAAGGTTGATTTGCCTGTCCCGTTTCGTCCGAAAAGGGCAATAATATCTCCCCGGCAACATTTCAGGTAGACGTCTGCCAGTATGGTCCGTTCGCCGAACGATTTAAGTATGCTGTCTATTTCAAGGCCTGTGTACATAGCTCGATGATTTGATTCAGTAGATTACAGCAGATGAACATGACGATAAACGTAACGATCCAGAGTTGATATTTGCCGATTCCCTGATTATAATAGAAAAAATATTCTTCTTTGCGTGTCAGTTCCTTGTAGATATAGTCGAATCCCAGTCCGACCGTAGGGATGAGGCGAAACCAGAGTTTGACGGAATCCATAATGTTTCCGTTATATAGGATAATGAAAGTAATGGCGCCCATAGATGCAAAGAGAAAGCTGACCAGGACACTGAATTTTAATGTACTGAGGAAGAATGTCCGGTAAAACCGGTATTGTGTTTTCCATCTTTGCAGGCTATCCATAATCGATCGGTTTTAAGAGGATAACTGATTTTCCGCTAAGATATTCAAATCCGGGGGAATTGAGGTGGGATTCTTTTTAATAAAGTATAAAAAGGAATGAATAATAAAGGGGAGGGATATGAATGGAGCCGGCATTCACCGGCCCCATATAACTTTATTTATTTCTCAAAAGCCGATAATACAGGTCGTCCGATCCATACTTGTGGCTGTTCCAGTTTAAAGATATGAGCTATGGTCGATGCAACATCGAACTGCATCATACTCTCGGTTATTTCATGGCCCTTTTTGATATTTTTTCCAGAGATAATGAAGGCTGTCTCCATTTCTTCCATGGTTTTGCCTCCATGACCTTTATTGATGCCACCGTGATCGGCAGTGACAATAAAAATAGTCTCATCAAGCATCCCGGCTTCTTTTACAGCATTGACTATCTGGCCTACATACTTATCCAGTTCTTTCAACATTGCATAATATTCAGGAGTGTCATGACCTGCTGCATGTCCGACATGGTCAGGGTTGTCGATGATTACGGCCAGCAGGTTAGGATGTGCTTTTTTTATATAATCAGCAGCATATTGTGCAGCAGCTGCTGGGTTACTCTCTGCTTCGGAAACATGTTTATCATAATTGAGTGCGAAAGTATCTACCAAACAACGGATAGTTTCCCATTCGTATATGCAACCTATCTCAACTTTGGGATCGGATTCATGCAATAAACTGAATACGGTAGGGAATATTCCGTTTTTATTTACTTCCCGTGAAGGAAGTTCAGGCGTCTTTGAATACCATTCGGTATATCCGTGAAGTTCCGGACCGGCTCCCATGAACATGGAAGCCCAGTTTACTGCGCTTGAAGACGGCAGTACTGACCGTTTCTTCAAAGTGTATGAACCATCGTCCATAAGTTTCTTTATGTTAGGCATTTCTGCTTTTGAGACACTATAGGCTCCCCAGCCGTCCAAACCGATTAAAATCACGTGTTTGGCTCTTGGGGATGCTGCTGATATATTGTAGGTGTTCATGGCAAAGAAAATGCCAAGTAGAATGAATAAGATATTCTTTTTCATAACTGTTGATTATTTATTTTTGTAAGATCCACATTAATTTGTTGTTATCATCCAGTCCGCCATATTGGCGGGCAACGGCTTCTTCCACGCTTTCCCTGTTGAAGTCATATTCCCAGGTGGAATACATCCATCGTACAGGAATCTTGTCTTTCACTGTGTTCCGGTTAGTTTCCGGGTTAATGGGAAGTTCCGGATATCCGGTGCGTCTGTATTCATAATATGCATCAAAAGGATGCTGCATGTAGTAAGCCAGGTATTTTTGTCCGATAATCTGTTTTAGTTTATGATCGAAACTGCCGGAAAGGATGATACGGTCGCTGTTCAGATAGTCAGTGATATAGGCTTCTGTAATTTTCATTCCGTGGTGATATTTGTTATCGTCCGGTGTGTTATCTGCAACAAACTTCATAGCGGCCTTAATGCCGTTGTTGTAATATGTATTGGCATCTCCGCTTATCCATCCCCGCAATACACCTTCGGCGAGAATAAAACATTGTTCGGCATAACCCAGGCGTATATAAGGTTCACCGGAAACGACCTCTGTATATCTCAGGTTCATCGTACAGCATTTTCCGTCGGCATTCATAGATTGAAGGTCGGAAAAGTCACCTGCCGGATCCAATCCTGCATAAGCATTCATATCGTTCGCCTGTAATCCCTGACTGATAAGCGCTTTTGCCGGTTCGGCAAAGTAAAACAGACGGTAATCATTATAGGCTTTAAGTGTATCGACCATTACACTTGAAATGGTCGAATACATATAATGTTTTGACACGGATGTGTTGAAAGGATAGGTCTGGCCTGCCTTATTGGAGAAGACCAACTGGAAATTGTCTTCGTTTGACTTCATCAGTTTTCCTTCAGTAACGATTCGTGCAAACCGTTCTTTTATTTTTAGCACGGGGTGGTCTTCTTTCATGGAAAGATATAATAATACTTTCAGTCGGAAAGCATCTACCGTTTTTTGCCATTTCGAGATATTGCCTTGCAAGATCGGATCGCCTTCAAAATCGTGGGCTTCACTGAAGAAACGAGCTGACTCGTCGAGGTCGTTCATGATGGCAATCATAACGTCTTCCTGAGGATCGTATTTGGGTTTGACATTTCCTTCTTCACCTTGTAATGCTTCACTGTAAGGAATATCTCCCAGCTGCATGGAAGTATAGAACAGTTTATATGTTTTAATGAAAAGGCCTAAACCCTGGTAAGCGGCTTTGTCTTCTTCCGGGGCCAGTTCTACCATTTTTACGGCATTCATCAGAGTTTTGTATCCTCCGAGACCAGCTCTCCCCAGAACATTGTAATTGTAATCATGTAACGATTCTAACCATACCATTTGTTTAGCCAGACAATTGTCGCTTATAAAACCGGATGCAGTACCTCCTGTAGCTGTTAAATCAAGCAGGAGAGGGGTTGCCAGTAAAGACGATGATACTGTGGTTGCCGCATTCGGATTCGTGTTTATGTCATCATATGCAGAACATCCGTATCCGGCAATAAAGAGGGCTGACAAAAATATATATTTAAGTGCTTTCATATATTTGTTGATTAAAAGTTGATTTTTAAATTACATCCAAGCATACGCAGAGAGGGGGAATTTAAGTTTTCAGAGGATTTATCGGGATCGGAGAATCTGAATTCTTTTGTCCAGATGAACAGATTCTGTCCGATAAAGGCGACAGATGCTCCTTGTAAACCGATTTTCTTACAGAAAGGACTGGGTACTGCATAGGTCAGTGACAGTTCTCTCAGTTTGATAAATGTCTGATCCAATATATGCTGATGCTTGGCATCCCAAACGTTTCCGGCTCCGTTATATAATTTCATATAACCTTCATAAGATACTGCTTTATCGTTAGGAGCAAAGACTCTGTTGTCTCTGATAATATTACCGTTAGAGTCTCTGTCTACGCTTCCTGATACAACCATTACTCCTTGTCCTACATAATTTTTTTTCCCGTTTACAACTTCATCGTATCTCCATGGACTGTCACTGTCTATATGTGCTCCCGTCATCCAAAGCGCCTGATCCATTACAGAGTGGGCGACACCTCCGATACGGCCGTCAAGCGTAAAACCTAATGTAAAGTTTTTGTATCTGAGTGTATTGTTGAAACCAAACACCCAATCTGGATACTCGTTTCCGGCAACGCTTTGGAATTTACTTTGGATAGGATAACCACCTTCGTGTATTATATTTCCTTGCGGATCGCGTTCCCAGTCATAATAACCCAACCAGTCCCAACGTTCGCCTGCTTTTACCCATTCTTTCTGTGTAGAATAGATCGGGTCTACTTTGGAGTAATAATAACGGTCGAGTGACCAGTTGAAAGTTGCATCCCATTCCCAGTCCTTTTTCTTTAACAGGTTTCCGCCTATGGTAATTTCAACGCCTTTCCTGAGTTGCTCTTCGTCAATATTAATCAATGTATATTCGAAACCGGAAGCGTCACTGATAGAAGCGTCACGGGTCAGGTTGTAATATAGTTTATTGTAATAAGTGATGTCTAGTTGAAATCTGTTTTTCAGGAAGTGGAAAGCAGTTCCTATTTCGTATGAACGGGTTGAACTCGGTTTAATGAGGGCACTTCTCATCTTTGTCGGATAAGTAGCTCCGTTCATTCCGTCCCACATATTTGTTTTGATGGTATAACTTTTGTTGGTATCATAGACATCCAGATCCTTTTTGGTCTGTGTCCAGGAACCTCTGATTTTCCAGAAATCAATCCATTCCGGCATCGGGATTAATTCGGAAGCAACAATACTTGCCGATACCGAAGGATAAAAATAAGAGCGTGTTTCCGACGGGAGTGTCGACGACCAGTCATTTCTTCCGGTAATATCCAGGAAGAACGTACTTTTCCATGCTACGGATGCTTTTCCATAGATACTGTTTACCTGCTTTTTCTTTATCGAACTTTCTATCTGTGCCGGATCGACAGATGCGTATAATGAATAATATCCGGGAATTGAGAGACCGTTCTTCGTTTTACCGGAGAGCCAGTCGTCCTGATAGAAATAAATGGTACCGCCGATAAAGGCATCAACGGAAAAATCACCGAATTTATGGTCGGCTGTTACCATAAAATCATTGTTGATGCTATAACCGCCTTTTCGTCTTTCTTCATAATATCCTTTTTTATTCCATCCGCCGTAAGCTCCGATGGAGTTTCTCCATTTCTCACGTTCGCTATAGGTGTCGACACCTGATCTTAATGAGGCTTTCAACCACGGGGTGAATTCATAGCTGGCAGTAAGGAAACCATTGACAACATCATAATCGCTGGAATGGACAATCTCATTAGCGATGAAATAAGGATTATCATACCATACTTTATTGGGCCAGTTCTGTTCTTCGTTCTCTTTTTTCCAATAATTTTTATAGTCCCGGATGTCCAGGTCCGTTCCGGTCCAGACCAGCATACTGTATATATACCCTCCGGTCCCGTATCCGGTTCCGGTGTTATTCGGATAGAAACGTTTATTGTAAGTAAGTCCGCCTTCAAATGTGAAGTTCTTGTATTTCATATCTCCGGCAACCGTGTAATTGATCTTGTTCAATTTAGTGTTCGGGTACTGCCCTTTATTATAAATATGGGTCAGAGAAGTACGGAAACTTCCGTATTTTCCTTTTTGTGTGACGCTGATATTATTGTTCGTAACAAAACTGAATTCAAGGAAGTTCTTGAAGTTGTTTTTACCTTTGGATACTAAAGGCATTTCCCGCCATTCGTGTGTGTATGGGTCATATTGCGTTGCTGTACGGCCTATGTCCATTTTGTCACCCCATACAAAGTCTTCCGAGTTATATTTCCCGTTCATCCCGGTACTATATGATGTTTGTACTTCGGGTAATCGTAGAAAGCCTGATTCGAACATCGTACTACTGTTTATGCTTACATTCAGGCCGTCCTCTGTACCTCTTTTGGTTGTAACCATGATGGCACCTGTTCCCCCTCTTGCTCCATACAGGGCTGACGCTGTTGCGCCTTTCAGAACATCTACGGATTCAATATCGTCGGAGGCGATGTCGCGCAGGGAGATATTGCCGTAAGGTACGCCGTCTACAACCAATAAGGGCGTTTCTCCGCGTAATAGGAGGCTGGGTGCTTCGTTAAATTCCGTACTGTTCTGTACATTCAAGCCTGCTATTTTACCTGTCAATGCTGTGCCGACATCTACTGATTTAACCGCTGTGACTTTATCTCCCCCAACTTTCTGTACCGCATATCCCAGCGCTTTTTCCGAGCGTTTGATACCTAGGGCGGTGACGACGACTTCTTCCAGGTTTTTAGAATCTTCCAGTAAGGAGATTAACAATGTCTTTTGATTATTGACGGCGATATCCTTGTTTTGATAGCCGATATAAGAGAACACAAGATGGGCATTTGCCGGAACTTCGATCGAGAAATGACCGTCGATATCGGTCACTGTCCCGGTTGAGGTACTTCCTTTCAGAAGCACGTTGGCTCCGATAATGGGAGTTTTCGACTGGTCTACCACGGTCCCTGTGACTTTGATAACGGGAACCTGAGGAGTGCCGGCCGGCGGCTCGGAGTAGGAGATGGAACGTTTGTTTTTCGTTGAATGTATGGATATGTAGTTATCCAGTACTTTATAAGTAAGTCCTTTGTTTGCCAGGACATTGTCCAAAACTTCTTTCACTGTTTTGTTTTTCGCATTGACCTGGACTGGTTGGGACAGGTTGATATCCTTATCGCCGTACAGGAACAAATAATCGGTCTGTCTTTCTATTTCGGTAATCAGTTCACCGAATGAAAGATTATTTCTGGTGATGGTGATTCGTGCTTCCTGCGAATGCATATTGACCGCATGCAGCTGAAGAAATAGTACGAATACAAAAAACACGGATAATCTCATAATACGAATAATGTGTGTTAATTCATCATGTTTAAATACATAGCATAGTTGCAACAAGTTTTTTTTCATAACTTTGCTGATAGTTTAAAGTTGATACTGTTATCTGTCTCGAAATGGATTTGATAGTATTGGCTCTATAGGGTAAGTGATTCCAGCACTTACCCTTTTTGGCCCTATCATAATAGCTGTTTTCTTACTTCATGGGCATTTGTTTTTATCGGTTAGACATATGTTGATTAATAGATTTCAAATTCATTTTCAGATATTCTCTTAAAATTGAAATGGTAAACGTTCTGTAAGGCACCCAGTATTTTCTCTATTTCTTCGCTTTGCCGGAATTTACCGGATATTTTCTGGGTAAGAGCAATTGTTCCGGTCACTTTGAACCTGACATTATACCAGAGTGACAGGCAGTCCAGTATTTCGACAAAAGGCTTTGCCCTGAAACTGAAGATACCGCTCTCCAGATAATCCTTATTATCAAAATCGGAACTCGATTTGACCATGACATCATTGATGACCGATACTTTCTCGTTGGGTTTCAGCCGGATCATTTCATTCCTGTTGTCCTTGTTGTAAACAAGTACGGAACCTTCGACCAGGTTGGTTTCAAAGCGCGGTATCTCAGTATAGGCAAACACGTTGAATTCTGTGCCCAAAACTTCCACATTAAACTGCTGCGTCTTGACGATGAATGGCCGTTTGGGATCTTTTGTCACAGAAAAATACCCTTCTCCGTCTAACTCGACTGTACGGTTATCTCCTTGGAATTCATTGGGTATTCTGATTCTACTTCGTGGGCTTAACCAGACGGATGTACCGTCGGCCAATGTCATATTTACACGCTGTCCTTTAGGTACGTTTATTTCGGTAAATAGAATCTTTTGCTGATGGCGGGTGTACTGTTGGGAGGCAAACCAGGAACCGGCTATCAAGATCAGTGCTATCGCTGCATATTTCAGGAGATTGATCCGGAATTGTCTGGCGGAGCGTTTGCCAAGCCGCCTGTCGAACTCACGGATTCCTCTGATGGTCTTTTCTTCATCTTCCTTCCGGTCGACCAGCTCGGAGATTGCGAGTGCATTCTTGGTGCGTGCAAATTCCTTTTTGGCTTCCGGATCTGTTTCCAGCGATTGGAAAAACGCTGTTTTTTCAACTGTGGACATTTCTCCGGAGAAATATTTATCTAATCTGTCATTCATGGCATATTTGTTTGTCTCTATAATAAAGACAAAAGCATCGGAAGTTACCACCAAAGGAAAATGAAAAAAAGTAGTTTTTTTATACGGGGAGGAATATTACCGTCCTTCTTATATTATGAAAAGCAGGAGAGGGAGGTAATCCTTTAACTCGATTTTTAATTTGCGTAAAGCAATGGATATCTGATTCTCAACCGTATTGACAGAGATGTTTAATCGTTCGGCTATCTCTTTGTATTTTAATCCCTCCATGCGGCTGAGGATAAATATCTCCCTGCAACGTTCCGGTAATTTGCCGATCACTTCATCAATCAGATTTTCAACCTCCGAAATCGTGAGAAATGATTCGTCAAATTGTTGGAGTGAATATAAATTCATTTGCATTTCTTGTTCTTCAGCTGTTTCTAAAGTTCTTTTCTTTTCATTTATATACAGGTTGTGTTTAAGGAAATTTAGGCATCTGTTTTTGACCAGGGTAAACAGGAAAGCATCCATATTATCAATCGTTTTTAAAACTTCCGGATGTTCCCATAGGTAGAGAAAAATATCTTGTACGATATTCTCTGCATCTTCTTCAGCAATGACATAAGCTTGTGAGAAGCGTGTCATTTTGATAAAGTATGTCGAGTAGATCTGTGAGAAACACTTTTGTGTTTCCAGTGAGTTTCTCTGTTGTATCTTGTGATTTTTCAAGCCTTTTCTCCTTTATCTCTGTGGCAAAGATAATTAATCTTTCTTTTTTCAAATAAATATTCCCTCTTACTTTACGAAATCTGTGGATTGTTTCGAAAGCAGGAGGGAATAAAATATGCGGATAGGCTATGATTACCTGTCTTTTACTTTACAACAAAAGTCTCTTTTAATTTGATATCGTTGGAAGAGGCTCCGATGCGGACTTCAAATTCGCCCGGTTCGACTGTCCATTCCATATGTCTGTCGAGAATTTGCAGGTCTTCCGGCAAGAGGACGAAGGATACGGTCTTTGTCTCGCCCGGTTGCAGGGAGATACGTTCAAAGCCGCGTAACACGGATTCGTAAGCGATTACACTGCTTACTTTGTCGCGGATATATAACTGTACGACTTCGTCACCGGCACGTTTGCCTGTGTTGGTGACATCTACGGTAACGGTTACAGGACTTTGCGAATAGGGTGTTTCCTGTTTTACGGAAAGGTTTGAATAAGCAAAGGTGGTATAACTCAATCCGTAGCCGAACGGGTAAAGAGCACCGTTTACACGGGTTCTTCCTGAACCGTTAGGGCCTTCGAAGTATTGGCCGTCCTGTGAACCCGGCTTGAACGGGAAGTTGAACTCGATCTGTCCGATTGAACGGGGGAAGGTAACAGATAAGCGGCCGCCTGGGTTATAATCGCCGAATAAGGTCTGCGCGATCGCTTCTCCACCTAACTGGCCGGGGAACCAGGCTTCCAGGATGGAGGGAATGTTGCGATCAGCCCAGTTGATAGTCAGCGGCTGTCCGTTGATCAGGACGAGCACGACGGGTTTGCCGGTGGCGTGCAAGGCTTCCAGCAGTTGTTGCTGACGGCCCGGAAGGTCGAGGCCAGTGCGGGATTTACTTTCGCCAGTGCAGGATTCGTCTTCTCCCAGTACGGCAATGATAACGTCACAATCGGCGGCGGCAGTGGCGGCTTCGGCAATCCCTTTCTTTTCCTCGTCGGTCAGCGGAGTCGGGACGATTTCGCTGTCGGGCCAGTTGGCGTCTTTCACTTCGCAGCCTTTGGCGTAAACAACTTCTGTCTGATTGCCCAGATAGTCTTTGATGCCGTCGTAAACAGTGATGTTATCCAGTCCCTGAGGGCCGTAACGGCTGATCATATAGTTCGTTTCCTTGGCTAACGGACCGGCTATAAGAACCTTTTTCGTCTGGTTCTTATCCAATGGGAGCAGGTTGTTTTCGTTTTTCAGCAATACGAGGGATTGTTTCTGCATATCCAGTACGAAGTCGCGATGTTTGTCGGCTCCGACAATCTTATCGGCGGCTTTCGGGTCTTTTACATACGGTGAATCGAACAGTCCCAGTTCGAATTTAACGCGCAATACGTCGGCAACCATGCGGTCGACCGATTTCATGGAGAGTTTGCCTTCCTTTACCAGTTTACGTACCGGCAGGATATAGTCTTTCGGATGTGTGAAGTTGGTGCGGACGTTCAGGCCGGCTTCTACTACCTGGCGTACGGCTTCTTCATAAGAATCGGCTACATGGTGTTTGGTCTGAACGAACTCGACCGCTTCGCTGTCACTTACTATGTATCCTTTGAAACCATATTCCTGGCGCAACAGCTGTGTCAGGAAATAATAGCTGGCTGTTACGGGCACACCGTCCCAGTCGTTATAACTGCTCATCACACCTTTCGGATGCGCTTTCTGGACAACTCTTTTGAAAGGATAGAGATGGATCTCATGCAGTTCGCGGGGAGCCACATGCGGGTCGGTACGGACGGCGGCATCGCGGCCACCCTTCGGAATGCTGTAAACGGCAAAATGTTTCAATGTGGAAGCTACACCGTTCTGCTGGATACCTTTTACCATCTGTGTGCCCAGTTCGCCTACCAGATAAGGGTCTTCTCCGTAAGTCTCCAGCACACGTCCCCAGCGCGGATCGCGGGCTACGTCGAGGATGGGAGCGTACACATTATTGTATCCTAAAGCTTTTGCTTCTTTTCCGGCTATATCTCCAGCCTGATGAACCAGGTCGCGGTTCCAGGTGCTGCCGATATTAATGGGAGCGGGCAGGGGAGTTGCCTTGGTATGGTTCAAGCCGTGGATGCCTTCGTTGGAGAAGTCCACAGGGATGCCCAGGCGTGTTTCTTCGATGAACCAGCGCTGCGTTTTGTTGATCGCTTCGGCATGGTTGCTGAACGGGTAGATCAGGTCGGGTGTGCGGCGGCGGGCGCTTCCCACACCGTTCAGTTGTTCGTCGATATTGGTGATACCGTCTTTCCAGATCTCATTCTTCCATCCTTCGGTGGGCAGGGAGTCTTTCAGGACACGCCCGAAGCCGTAGAGGGTGGCCATCTGGCAACTTTTTTCTTCCAGTGTCATCTGGTTCAGAAGGTCTTGTACACGCGCTTCGATAGGGGCTTCGGGATCTTCATAAACGTCTTTTACGCCGTTCTTGTTAAGGTCTATCCACCCTTTTTTGTAGATCGAGTCTTTCGCTTGTATAGTCACACTACCCAGACAGGCGGCAGCAAGTAATAGATACTTCACATTCATGTTTTTCTTCGCTGATTATGATATTTTTGTAATAATAAAAACCGTATGATTGTAATCATTACAACAAAGATAAGGATTATCAACCATACGGTCAAGAGATTAGTGACAAAGTGAAAAATACTTATTTAGTATCCCACCATAAACGTACATCAATTTTGTTGAATTCAGCTTGCGTGTTATAGTTTTCAGTATTCATAGAAGCCTCTTTTGCCGGATACAACACACGTACAGGTGCATTTTCCTTGTTTAGCAAAGCCCCGTTCAAGCGGTCGTCATCCAATATAGGCAGGTCTGTACGACGATATTCAGCCCATGTTTCATAGATTTGCAGGAAGTTAAGATGCATCCACTTTTGCGTAGCGATCTGTTCCAACGCCTTTGAAGCATCAAACTTGTAGGCAGAAGAAGCAATCCAGTTACGTAAAGTCTCGTCCGAAACGTCTGTTCTGGCTAATTCTTCGTCCTTGCCTTCCGCATCACTGGTCTTGTAGTAGTCGTAATAGTTTTGTACAGACAAAGCGATGCCTTTGTTATAAAACTCCTCTGCATTCCCGCTGTACAATCCACGTTGAGCAGCTTCCGCCAGGCAAAGGTAAGTTTCGGCAGCCGTCATACCAATTCCGACAGGGAACTGGAAGTTCTTACGGAAAGTAACCGAATTTAAACAACCATAGGTTTCGCGCAGACTTTTTTCAGTGTTTCCATTATATTCGTTGATCAAAGCAATGGCCTTGTCGGCTGAAGCCGGATAACCTAGGATCTCTTTGCTGTCTTCATATACCTTGCCTTCGTCATCTGTTGCAGGTTGATACAAGACATACAGGCGAGGGTCGTTTGCTTTTTTGAACTTGTTGACCATCAACTCCGGCGCATACATATAAAAACCTTGTCCCGTAGAATGGCTTTCATTCATAGCACGCCATAGGGCATCAGGAGCGGTTGACTGGCCTGAAACTTTGATATACGCATTATCATCGTTGGTTGTAATCAATTGGTCGATAGACAATTCAGACAGTACAGATTTGGCCTTTTCAGGATCTACGTTTGAGATACGCATCGCATAACGCAGGCGCAGTGAATTAGCAAATTTAGACCAACGCTGGCAATCGCCTGCATAGATGATATCCTGACGTTTGAATGTATCGTCTGAAGTTGCTGTCTTGAAATAATCGGCAGCCGCCTTCAGATCGTCCAGCATGTTGTAGTAAATATCCTTTTGCGTATCATATTTCGGGCGGAAAATCACTGCTCCTCCGTAGATAACATTACGTGCGGTAAAGGCTTCCGAGTAAGGCATATTGCCAAAAAAGTCACTAGCGATAGCCGTATTGAAGGCCTTCATCACCTTTGTCGCTTCGAAATATTTTTGATAGCTTTTTTGTTCTTCGGGAGATAACGTGGCATAAATCTTATCGATTTCCGTCAACGTTCTCATACGCGTTTCGTAATAGTTTTCCCAACGTCCCAGGTCGTCGGTAATATTCTGATACAACGTATTGCGGTTTTCACCTTCCTGGCGGGCCGTTGTCTGGAGATAAACACCCAGGCGGCGGAACGTCAAGTTGTATGTATCTACATAGTCGATAGCGATTGTTTGAAGCGCTCCTTTAGTAAACAGATATTCTATTTCGCTGGAAGTAAACGCATCCGGATTATCATGCTTTTCATCCAACTTGTCTGAACAAGAAGAGAAAGCGACCATTGCGCTTAAAATGAATCCATATATTGTTTGTTTCATAGATTTACTTATTATGTACATTAATTTTCAAAAAACTTAGAAACTTGTTTTAAGTGCAAAACCGAAACTACGAGCCGACGGGTAAGTCGTATATTCTACATAAGCGTTGGTTCCGCTTGTACCCAAAGTAGCTTCCGGATTGATGTTGGGGACGCTCTTATAGATGTAGAACAGGTTGCTACCGATAAGAGAAATATTCAGGTTCTGCAAACCGATTTTAGACACCCAGTTGTTAGGAAGCTGGTAAGACAGTTTCAACTCACGCAGTTTGATATACGTGTTGTCATACAGGTTATCTTCCGAACCGTTACGGTTATAACGCGAATTGTAGTAATCCGAAGCTGCCACGATGATGTCGTTCTTGCTGCCATCAGCCTTTACACCTTCTGCAATCATACCGTCATGATGTACGCGGCCTTCCAACGCATTGGCAGGAGCCGAAGCACTGTGGCTATCCAAAGCTACTTTCTGGTTGGTGTTCTTGTCAATATAGTAAGCCAAACCGCCATATTCTTCATCACGGCCGAACAAAGATTCTTTGCCGGCACCTGTGGCTTTCAAGAAGTTGTTGGTGAATGAAAGCAATTTACCGCCAAATGAACCGTCAATATGCGCACTCAATGAGAAGTTCTTATAGTGGAAGGTATTTGTGAAGCCGGCTACCATCTTGGGTGCAGCGCTTCCGGCATACGTAAATTCTGCTTCCTGCTGGTAATTACCGTTTTTATCTACAATCATATTTCCCTGATCATCGCGTACCCATTTGCGGATGAATACACTAGGAGTAGCATATCCCGGGACAGCTTTGAAGATAGCCGCACTCCAAGGAGAACCGATCTGGCGGTCTTCCATACCATCAATCAACGAGATCAACTCATTGTGCGTGAAAGAGAAGTTCAGCGTACTTTCCCACGTGAAATTCTTTGTTTCAACCGGTGTACCGTTCAGTTGAAGCTCGATACCGTAGTTACCGATTTCACCGGCATTCATACGCATACCTGTGGCACCTGTAGAGGGAGCGACCGGCACGGTGATAATCTGGTTTTTGGTTCTGTTGGTATAATAAGCCAGGTCGAAACCGAGGCGGCCGTCAAACATGCGGCTTTCCAAACCGAATTCCCATGAATACGTCTTTTCGGGAATAATGTTTGTAGGCGGAACGTCGTTGCCGAAGTCGTTGGTAATGGCCGAGTTGTTGAACGAACCGTAATTGTATTCCGTATTGGTGAAATAAATAGTCGGTGTCGTATTACCTACAACCGCGTATGAACCTCTGATTTTTCCGTAATTCCACCAATCCGGCAGATCCAATGTTTCGGTGAACACAAAGCTTAAACCGGCAGAGGGATAGAAGAAACTGCGGTTGCCTGCGCTCAGGCGTGAAGACCAGTCGTTGCGGGCCGTCAAATCCAAATACAAGAACCGTTTGTAAGCCAATTGGGCAGATGCAAACACGGCACCCAGGAATTCACCTCGGTTGTAGCCCGTATCTCTACCTGCAGCTTTCGGGTCTTTCTTGTTATTGTTGGTAGAGAACATGCCGTTGTATTTCAAACCTTCAGAGCTCCAGGTCATACCGGTTTCCGCGATATCTTCGCCTGAGATACCCAAGTTGGCCGTCACGTCGAAGTCTTCTTTAAAGGTTTTATTGAACATCAACAAACCTTCTACATAATCTTTGCGGTAATGATTGTCGGTCTTGCGGTAAAGCCCCTGCAAGTCGCTCATGTTTGCCGGATCGGCATATCTCTTGAACATTTCCTTGTCTTCCTTCTTGTCGTTGTAACGGTCCGTACCCCCACGCAGGCGGAAGTTCAAGAAATCGAATATCTTGACATTGGCAGACAACGAAGCGATCAAACGTTCGCGCGTCTGTGTATACTGGTTTTCATTCTGCTGCCATAACAGATAGTTGATGATGTTGTCGCGGTTTGAGCCGCTGATGCCACTGATTTCGTCGGTCAGGTAGTAGCCTTCGCTGTTCTTATAGTGATCCTTCCACAACTGGGTGATTTCGTTACGAGGCATCGGGTAATTGGATACGCGGTCAATACGCGTGGGCGGATTTTTTGTATCTGAAATGTTGAAAGAGACGGCAGCATCGAATGTCAAACGTTCGTGCACTTTGAAGTTGCCCGAGAGGCTGAAGTTATGCTTGTTCTGTTTAAAGTTTTCCAGGTAACCGGCATAGTTCATATTGGTATATGACAAGCGGATGTTGTTCTTGTCGGTGCCGTTTGTAATAGAGATACTGTTATTGTTGGTAAAACCATCTTTAAAGATATCGCGATAGTTATTAGGCTGCGGAGAGAACGGACGTTTCACGCCATCCCACCAAACCACCTCCGTACCGTCCATGCGCGGACCGAAGCTGCGGTAAGTAGTACCACTGTAGGTATAATCTCCGTTTTCGTTAGCCACGAAATAAGGCGTGCTACCTCCACCGAAGACGTTCTGATATTCAGGCATGTAAGCACGCTGGTCGTATGTATAGGAGGTACCTACCTGGATGCCTAATCCCTTCTTTCCGCCGTCGCCGCGTTTGGTTGTGATCACGATCACACCATTCGTTGCACGCGAACCATACAGGGCGGCCGCATTAGCACCTTTCAGGATAGACATGGATTCGATGTCGTCCGGATTGATATCGTTCAAGGCAGAACCCTGTTGCGTCTGGTCACGTTCGCGACCAGCCCAGTTAGAGTCTGTATCGTTAATAGGAATACCGTCAACAACGATTAGCGGACGTGTATTACCTTCTACGGAGTTGATACCGCGGATTTGAATCTTTGTACCTCCCGTAGGACCGGCAGCCGTCTGTGCAATTTGTACGCCGGCAGCCTTACCATATAATGAGTTGGCTACGTTTTGTACCGGCACGAGCTGGATATCGTCCGACTTCAGTTCGCTCATGGCATAACTCAAGGCGCGTTTTTCCTTTTTGATACCCATGGCGGTTACGACTACTTCATCCAGTTTCTGTGTGTCTTCCACTAATTTGATATCCAACGAAGTCTGTCCGGTATACTTGATTTCTTGCGAAATATAACCGATAAAGGAGATCGTGATAGTAGCACCCTGGTTTACTGCCAAAGAGAAGTTACCGTCCATATCTGTAATAGTACCTTCATTGGTTCCTTTCACAGAGACGGAAGCTCCGGCAACGGGTCCGAATTCATCAACAATGGTTCCTGTTACCTGTTTTTTTTGTTGATTGATGGCAAAAGCCATTTCCGGCTTACTGTCTGCCGCATACACTTGGTTGGGAGCGCAGAAAATACCGGAAAGCAAAATAAGTCCGATAGGTCTGAATACTTTTTTCATAAACGAATTTTTAAGTAGATTCAAGAAATCTGAAATTTTTGATTGCAAATCTATATGATTGTTAAAGGATGATATATTAATATAGGTTGTTAAAGTGTTGAATGCGGTTTGCGACGGATTTTATCGTTTTTTTGACGGATATTGCTATTTTATTGTTTCATAGTCGCTCTTGCTTCAATGATCCTTTAATGATCCTCCAGTGAAGGTCCACTCATGGGAAGTGACGTAACAGTGACGTAAATGCAGTAAACATACGATAAAATGTTATTTGTATGTCATTTTGAGGCCCGCCGTCCGGCCGGATATTCGTTTTGGAGGTATAATTATATATAAACATTATCATTAATCGTTGAAAATAGTTTATTTTTGCATTAAATACCTACTAATCATGAAATCCAAATGCTTCTGTCTGCTTCTTTGTTTATGCGTATTTCTTCCCGTATTGCCGAAAGATTTATATTTCAGGCATATTGATTTGAATGAAGATTTTACGCAACCTTCTGCCATATCCGTTTATCAGGATGCTCAAGGACTGATTTGGTTTGGAAATGATAATCTGAATGCCTATGATGGGAGAGTGGTACACTCTTTTCGCCTTTCCAATTATCTGGAAGGGGCGGAAGATAATAATATCCACGGGATATGTGGGGATGGAGAGGCGTTGGTTTATATGCTGGCCAACAAGGATGTGGTTATTTTTGACAAACAGGCTGAAGAGTTCCGCTGGGCAGGCGTAAAGGCGCAAGCCATCGAATATCATGAGGGAGTGTTGTATTATGCTGTCGGGAATGAAGTGTTTCGCTATCTACCGGAGGGGGAGGCGGAAAAGGTCTGTGCGTTGCCTGAGCGGTCGGTTATAATCAAGGATTTGTTTTGGCAGGACGGGGTTTGTTGGATGGCTACCACGCGTGGCGTGTATTGTTTTGATAGGAACACGTTGCAGGCGATGTTGGAAGACGAGTCGGTCACTTCCTTGTTTATGGATCGCGACGGGAGATTGTGGGTAGGTACGCTGTCGAACGGGGTGAAGATGCTTGATCGGGGGAGGTGGCTGTCATGGCAGGAAAACGACCCTGTACGTCCTTTGGTCAATAATCAGGTACGCGTCATCAATCAAGACGACAAAGGGAATGTCTGGATCGGAACCTACGATGGCATCACTGTGGTAGATCCTTCTCTTCGCGATCATTATCATTTGTTGCATAAGGAGCAGGCGCCTTGGTCGTTGAAGCATTCGTCGGTGTATGCGATTTATAAGGATAACCAGGGGGGCATGTGGGTTGGCACCTATTATGGCGGGTTGAGTTATTTTAATCCGGATACGGAGAATTATGCTTTCTATTCCAATGTCGGCGGAGCGGGCGGTTTGAACGGTTTTTTGTTCGGCAAAATGACTGAAGACGGCAGGGGCAATTTGTATGTGGCCACCGAACACGGGAAGTTGAACTGCCTGGATCGTAATACCCGGAGGGTAAAGCCGCTCGATGCGGCCTTGTCGGGGCTACCGGCCTCTACTACCAAATCTGTCTGGTATGATGCTGCTAACGGGTGTCTGTATATCGGCACGTTTCAATATGGTTTGTATTGCTATTCGTCGGGTCGCCTCGAAGCGGTGGGGACAGATTTGCTTGTGAATGATAGCCAGCGTATCATAACCGACCTGATTCCTTGGAAGAACGGGCTGATAGTCGTTTCGCAAGATGGATTGTTTTTGCTGGATTTGGATACCCGGCAGTTGTCGCCTTTATTTTCCGACAAGGGCCTTCGTGAGCAGGCGGGAGGTATTATCAGGTCTGCCTTTTTGGATAGGGAGAACCGGTTGTGGCTTGCCCTGGCCAATAAGGGGGTGGTTTGTGTCCGTATGGATGACCAGGTTGTCGAGGTGATTCCTTCGGTGAGAAACCGGATCGGAAAGAAACCGGTACAAAGCATTGCGGGCGACGGGCGCGGGCATATCTATTTTGCCGTGTCGGGTATCGGCCTGCTGGCGTATGATCCGGTGGATGACTTTTGGTCGTGTTATAACCAGGAGCAGGGGCAGTTGCTGACGAACGATTCTTTTCGTGTGCTGGTCACTCCCACGGGGCGGTTGTTGGTTACTTCGAGCCGGGGCATCACGTTGTTGGATATGAAAACCGGGAAAGCGGCTCATACGCTATTGGGGGGATCTTCGCCTTTGCACCGTCTGAATGCCAATTGCGGCGTGTATCTTTCGCCTACCGACAGCATGATTTTTATCGGTGGGATAGAGGGGATGATTGCGATGAAAGAAGCTGGCTTTTCGTCGGTGGAGACGCCTTATACGATATTGTTTAACAGTCTTTCCGTGAATAATACGCCGGTCGGGCCTTCTGCTTCTTCCGGTATTTTACAGAAATCGATTTTCTATACCTCCGGATTTACTTTGCCTTATGACCGGAATAACATAACGTTGGGTTTTACTTCCACAAATTACCGGCATGTGGAAAAGAATCTGTTTGAATATAAAATGGAGGGGTTGGACAAGCAATGGACACGTACACGGCACCGGCAGATTGTCTATACTTCCATTCCTCCGGGAAAGTATACTTTATGCCTTCGTGAGATGGGTGGGGGGAAGCAGATTAACCTGTCTGTACAGGTACGTGCGCCTTTTTATGCCTCGTGGTATGCTTTTGCGTTGTATGGTTTATTGATTCTTTTATTTTTGGTCTGGTTGATTCGTTTTAACAGGAGCCGTGCGGTTTTGAAGGCTTCGTTGCAACTGGAGCAACAGGAAAAGGAGCGTATAGAGCGGTTGAACCAGATGAAGTTGAAGTTCTATATTAATATATCGCACGAACTGCGTACGCCGTTGACCTTGATAATTACTCAGATTGATCTTATTCTACAAAATTACGGCTTGACAGGAGCCTTGCGGAGCAAACTGTTGAAAGTACGTCAGTACACCTCTCAGATGCAACAGCTTATTACTGAAGTACTTGATTTCAGACGTTTGGAGCAGGGGAAGATGCCGCTTCGTGCCAGGCCGCAGAATATGGTTGTATTCATGCGCCGGTTGTTTGATTCCTTTAAGGATTATGCTTTGACCAATCAGATTCAGTATAGTTTTGAAACAGTGGAAGATGAGATACCTGTATGGTTCGATCCGATACAAATACGTAAAGCGTTTAATAATTTGCTTTCCAATGCGTTTAAGTTTACTCCGAAAGGAGGAACGATCCGGGTGAGTCTACTTCGTAAAAAAGGGATAGTCGAGATACGTATCTCTGATACTGGCTCCGGCATTCCCCGGAGCCAGCAGGCGCATATCTTCGAACGATTTTATCAGGCGGATAATGCGTCGGGGGTTACTTCGGCGGGAAGTGGTATCGGTCTGTCGCTGACCAATGAGATCATTATGCAGCATAAAGGGCAGATCGGGGTGGAGAGTGAATTGGGAAAGGGAACCACCTTTACGGTTACTTTGCGCTTGGGTGACGAGCATTTTACTTCCGAACAGAAATCAACAGAGACGCAATCTACCGACATGTTGCCCGGACAGGAGGTGGTGCAGGAGAGGGGTGTGGCCGGTTTATTGGATTTGCCGGACATCGGAGAGGAGGCAAAGTCTTTTTCCGTATTGCTTGTAGAGGATAATAAAGATTTGTTGCAAGTCTTGGAAGAGGCTTTTTCCATCAAATATAGGGTCTATAAGGCAGAGGATGGAGAAGAAGGCATTCGTTTGGCTGAGGAGAAGCAGCCGGATCTTATTATCAGCGACGTGATGATGCCGGGTATATCGGGGACTGCTATGTGCCAGCGGCTGAAACGTCAATTAGAGACGTCGCATATTCCGATTATCCTCTTGACAGCCCGTGTCGACTTGGAGAATGCCTTGGAAGGGCTTAAATGCGGTGCTAGCGATTATATCATGAAGCCCTTCAATATTGAGTTGCTTTTGTTGAAGTGCCATAATATCATTACCACTTTGAAAAGCCATCAAACTCGTTTTCATGCAGAGGTGGCATCGGTTCCTTCCGAGTTGGCAACCAATCGTCTGGACCAACAGCTTTTGGACGAATCTGTGCGGATTATAGAGGAAAATATGGAGAATAAGGATTTTGACATCGATATGTGGTGCCGTGAGATTGCTATCGGCCGTACCCGTCTGGGTGCCAAGATCAAAGCGATAACAGGCCTGACCTTGAATGATTTTATCATTCAGACGAAACTTCGTAAGTGTGCCTCTTTGTTGGAAAAGACAGATTTGACGATTGCAGAGATTAGCTGGAAGACCGGCTTTTCCAGTTCCAGTTATATGGGGAAAAACTTTAAGGACTATTTCGGTGTCACTCCGTTACAGTACAGGAAAACGAAGAATGCTTCTTCCTGAAATCAGCAAGAAGAATCCTTTTCTTCCCCCTCCATGATTTTTAAACTTCATCCTTCACAGCTGTAATGTGTTGTATTATAGTTTTTTGTGGTGAAGTCTGCCTTTCCCGATTATTTTTATGCTCAGAAGAAAAAAACTTCCGAATGAGTAGGCATCCGTTCCGGAACGGATAGTTATCCACCGGGCAACCGATGCCTATCCGTTTGGGAGACCGTACGCTTTCGAATAATTCACATAGTAGTCCTACCATTAATCACACTATTGTGCTAGCTATACTGACACAGTAGTGTGATTAATGGTAGGATTACTATGCTATAAGGTACCGCCCGATAGTGTATAGGGGATCATTTGTATTACAACGTAATATAATCGGTGAAGGGTGAAAGTAAATATATAAAACCCCATTGTAGGAGAGCGTTTTTCATAAAAAAAGACATTTTTGTTTGGTTTTATAAGGAATATATCATAAATTATATGCGTAAAAAAGATACCTTATGAGAAAAGTAATGTTTTATTTAGTCCTGTCGCTTTCGTGTCTGGCACTAAGTGCTCAGAAGGTAACCCGTGACAGCTCGCTTTGTGCACGACGAACGGCAGAGATTGTTGCCGAGAAGTTACAAACCCAGTTGGCCTTGTTTCCGCAAGAAAAGCTTTACCTGCATTTGGACAAACAGGTGTATGCACCGGGCGAGCAGGTCCGGTTCAGAGCCTATCTGGTGGATGCCGCTTCGCATCGGCCAGTGACGAAGAGTGGTTATGTATATGTGGAATTGGCTGACCGGGAAGAACGGGTGGTGAGCCTGGCGAAGGTGCGTGCCGATTCGTTACATCTGTTCCATGGTTATTTGTTGCTTCCTAAAACGTTGGAGGCGGGTAGTTATCGGGTGCAAGGGTACACGGATTATATGAGGAATACGGGGAATAAAGAGTACCTGTTCCGGCAGACGATTCAGGTGTTGGCAGAAGCATGCCCGATTGCAGAGCAAGAAACGGTACTTTTGGAGCAAGAAAACTATGTTTTGCAGGTGAAAGAAGTATCGGATAAGATCGCTATAGAGGTGACACAATCGGATCATGTAGCCTATCCTACCGATTCTTTGTATCTGTTGTTGCATACGCGGGGTGAACTGCTTTTTTTGACAAGCTGGAAACCGGGGCAGGAACTGCTTTGTTTGGATAAGGATCGTTTGCCTGCCGGTGTTTCCCAATTGCTTTTGTTGGATGGAAGGAATCGCTTGCTTAGTGAACGGTTACTTGTCATGAGACAACCTGAGAAGGAACAGATAAAGGTCGAAGCCGAACGGCATGGGGAACGGATGACGTTGCATTTCTTTTTAGTGGATAGTACGCTGATTGCTTCAGATAATTACGTTTCCATAGCGGTAGTGGCGGGCAAGAAGAAGGTTGCAGGTTCTTCAGGTATCTATTCAAATATGTTGTTCACTTCTGATTTGTTGGAAGGGGAGGTGCCTGAGGATGGCCTGTCGGTGATGCGTCAATCTTGGAAGAGGTATGACATGGAAGCTGTATTGAATAACCGCTATGTCGTTCCTTCTATTCCTTATGAGTCGGCTTTGTCGGAAGCTGACGATTGGCAGGTAACAACCAGGTTGGATGAAGATGGAAAGCAAAAGGTTTCTTCCGAAAAAGGATTTTCCCGTTATCAACACTATTGTTCCTCTTCTCTTTCTAAGAAGGATATAGAAAAAAGGAAAGCAACGACTACAGATGAGTTGTTGGTTCGTTTGCCGGGAATGAGTAAATATCGGAACTTTTATCGGGCTTTGT
Source organism: Parabacteroides sp. AF17-3 (assembly GCF_003635445.1). Taxonomy (NCBI): domain Bacteria; kingdom Pseudomonadati; phylum Bacteroidota; class Bacteroidia; order Bacteroidales; family Tannerellaceae; genus Parabacteroides; species Parabacteroides sp. AF17-3. Next base: position 242,248 of record NZ_QTMM01000001.1, read on the forward strand.
CGGGCGGGACAACGCCTAAGGGGGATGGTTGTATGGTGGTTTTCAATGATGAGTTGATGCAACCTTATTTTGATATCAATCAGATAGAACCTTCTGCTATTACCTTTATGGGGGTTATTTCCGGTCCTAAGATGGCCATGTTTGGAAGAGAAGGTTCACCGATTGTGGATAGGAATAATTTGACAATAACACCACAACATGCGTTGGTGATTTCTACCCGTTCTGTGGATGATTCATCTGAAAAACGTGTAGAGCTATCGGAGGTTAAAGGAAGGGATAAAGATACGATCTTCTATTGGAATCCGGCGGTAAAGTTGGAAAAGGAGTTTTCCATATCGTTCGACATGCCCTCATCTCACTCAAACTATCGGGTTGTGTTGGAAGGGATACTGGAAGATGGACGGGTTGTTTGTGTGGATGCCTATTGCTGATTATTTTATGATGGAACCACGTTTGAAAGATAAGTATTGTGAATACACGTTACCCATCGGATTCCATTCTTATTGGGAGACAGGAAAAGGAGAGGTGACGATAGGCGATAAGTAGTAATGTTGTGAAGGTGAAAATAGCGGTGCCATCGTGTGACTGGTACCGCTATTTTATTTTTTACACGTTGAATCGGAAGTGCATGATATCTCCATCCTGTACGACATATTCCTTGCCTTCCACGCTCATCTTGCCGGCTTCTTTCACGGCGGTTTCCGAGCCGTAGTGGATATAGTCGTCGTATTTGATTACTTCGGCACGGATGAAACCTTTCTCGAAGTCGGTATGGATCACACCGGCACATTGCGGGGCTTTCCAGCCTTTCAGGAACGTCCAGGCACGGCATTCGTCGGGACCGGCGGTCAGGAAGGTTTGCAGGTTCAGCAAGCGGTAGGCCGATTTGATGAGGCGGTTCACGCCCGACTCTTCCAGCCCGATCTCTTGGAGGAACATCTGGCGTTCTTCATACGTTTCGAACTCGGCGATTTCGCTTTCGATCTTGGCGGCCACCACCAGGATCTGCGCATCTTCGTCTTTGACGGCTTCGCGTACGGCTTCGACATATTTATTGCCGCTGACAGCACTCGCTTCGTCGACGTTGCAGATGTACATGACCGGTTTGCTGGTCAGCAGGAAGAGGTCGTGGGCGATCTTCTGCTCGTCTTTGGTCTCGAAGGTGACCGTACGCGCGCTTCTACCCTGTTCCAAGGCTTCTTTGTATTTGACTAATACTTCGTAGGCTTGCTTGGCTTGTTTGTCGCCGCCTGTCTGGGCCTGTTTCTGCACTTTGGCGATGCGACTTTCGATGGTTTCGAGGTCTTTGATTTGGAGTTCGGCGTCGATGATTTCTTTATCGCGCACAGGGTCTACCTTGCCATCTACATGCACGATGTTGTCGTCGTCGAAGCAGCGCAAGACATGGAGAATTGCATCGGTTTCGCGGATATTGGCCAAGAATTTGTTACCCAGCCCTTCGCCCTTGCTGGCACCTTTCACCAGGCCGGCGATGTCGACGATTTCGACGGTTGTCGGGATCACTCGTTGCGGATGTTCAATTTCCGCCAGTTTGTTCAGACGCTCGTCGGGAACGGTAATTACACCAACGTTCGGTTCGATCGTACAGAACGGGAAGTTTGCTGATTGTGCTTTTGCATTTGATAAGCAGTTAAAAAGGGTAGACTTCCCAACGTTCGGAAGACCTACGATGCCACATTGTAATGCCATAAATTAGTATGTTGTTTTTATTATCTATTCGTATTGTTTCATCTCGGAAGCTGCCGTCCGGCAGACTTTTTCAGCGGGCAAAGATAACCATTCTTTCTTGTATATGTGCAATTTTCATTTATTGAAGAGGTTATTCATAGTTTCCCGTAGATTTCCAACTTGAGTTCGTCTATCAGATACAAATCGCTTCGGCAATGTAAATCGGCTTCTCCATCCTGCAATAATTGAAATGTAAGGGAATGGAAAAATAAATCCATAGCTTTTGCGTAAGGTATTTTCATTTGCTCTGCGAACCCTTTGATGATTCGTGCATATTTCAATAGCTTTAATGTTCCGACTGCATCCATAACTTTTTATATCAAATCGATTGCTTCTTTAAATACCAGATATTGCTCCAGGATAGCATCATTCAATATGCAAATCTGATGGTTAGGCTTTTCATATTTCAACCTGTCCAATGCAATGTCTTTACTCATATATCCTGAAAAATAAGCATCCAATGTGGCAAACACATTATCATTCGCCACACCTCCGATTATTACATCGTATTGTAGATAAATAGTTTCTCCCTTCCGGCAAGCGAATATAAAATCCAGCCATTCTTCATCATAGGCAGTAAATGTTTTTACCTTGAAGCCGGAGGACTTTAAAAGATTTTCATCCAGTTCGTATACATTGAGTATAGCTGCTTTTCGGGCTCTTAGAAAACGTTTGCTCCAACGTTCTGCCTGCTCGCGGATAGGGGTTATATAGAAGCCTTTACCAAAGTCTAACTTTTCCCGGGAGAAAGTGAGTTCCGGCCTCTCCACCCTGCAATATGAACCGTGATAAACAATCATAGGATCTGATTTTCTTTCATTAAGTTGATAATATCTTCCACTATATATTCCCGGCTTTGTGTGTGTAGTACATCATAAAACTCGACGATATAGTCTTGCAGAACCCGGTTTTGCATCATGAGGTCATATATTTCTGTTGCCGGTTTTTGCAGTTCTTCAGCAACGCACATCACACAAAAAACAGCAAATTCCATTTGCCGGGGTGTCATATTATTATATTCTGCATCGCTCATAGATTTTTGTTGTTAATTGGAGTTGGCAAAGATAACCATTCTTTCTTGTATATTCTTCAAGAACAGGGATTATCCTGGTTTTTACAGTTAATTTATGCTGCTGCGGGAGAAGGCCAGATGCCTGTGACCTGCGGTGTAGCGGGTGCCTTCTTTTTCGTAAAGGATTTTACGCAGCATTATTTTCCAGATGTAATCGTAGAGTGACATAATCGGTGGGTTTATAGGGTTGTTTTTAATTTGCTTAGGTACAAATGTTGTTCTTCTATGTCGTAAGAGACGGCATATAAATTTTCCTCACGGCTGTCTGTTACCAGGTAGACGACGGGGTTTTTTATCCGGAGGCAGGAGAGTAGCTTTCCGCTTTTGTCGAATACTAATATTCCGTTTTCTTTCATCTGTTTTTCCGACAGGTACTGGCTGAAGGCGTAGATATGTTCTTTTCCGGCTGTGATGCATCCGAATCCCTCGTGGTGAAGGTTGTCGAATTCGATGCGGTTGTTTACCCTTTGGTACAGGAAGTCGGATGTTTGCTTTTCCCATTGTTTGGTCAGGCGTTCGTTTTCGTAAGAATAGGAAGCGATATAACCGAAATAGGTGCTGGCGTATATGAACTGGTTGTCGTGCCGGGCCAGATGTCCCTGGAAATAGTCGAGGTATTCCTGGTATTGATATTCCGTGCCGGCAACGGGATAATTTCCGAAGAAGTTGATTTCTTTGCTTTGTTTGTCTTTGTCGAAAACACTGAGTAGTCCTTTGAGGTAAGGGCCGAGACCGACAAACAGTTTATCGCCTACCTTGAACGCTTCTTTGGGCGAGAATTTACTTAACCGCAGGCGGGTGAAATCGGCGATCGACATTTCTCCGCGGTCTATAGCGAGTTCGTAATAAACGTTGTTGGCCGGGTTCAGATATTCGAGCCGGGCCTGTAAATTCTTGTCGGGAGATATGACGATGGCGGTGTCTTTCTTCTTTAGCGTATACTGGTTCATTTCTTTGCCTGTAGTCTGGAAGATACGGATGGAGGAGGCATCCTGCTGGTTCAGCAGGCAGAGTAATGTATCGTTCAGCAGATGCAGGGGAGGAGCGAACAGGTCCGGAAGATCGGCCAATGCCTCTTCTTCGATTGAGATTTGTGGGACTGCGTATGGGTCGATCTTTTCTAATCTCACTTCCGGCCCTGAGCAACTGCCGGCCAGTAAACTTGCGAATAGAACAGATAAAATGTTTCTTTTAGTCATCTTTCTTTGATTTATTTCATATTACCGTATTATACTGATGCTGTTTCATGCACTATCCGTCTGTCTTTTAGTTTTTGAATTTCAGGATCATCAAGACCGGGTTATCTTCTTCCTTTAGGTTGGAGGCTATTTCTTTCAGTTTCTCGTCCGTTATCTGGTTATTGGCGTAGGCTTCTGCCAGGTCCATGGCATTCAGTTCGATCAGGCCGTAGCCGTAGGGGACAGCTGTAGTGTTGATGAACTTCGGGTCCATCTCGCGGTTGTTTATGGCACGGTTGCGATAGACCGGTTCGCACCATTTCGGCGATATCTTGCAACCAGACTTCTTTGGGTGGATAGTCCTTTGCGACGTCGACTGTGACCAGTTGTATGTTTTTATCGTTCGTTTGCTTACAGGAGCAAACGAACGATAATGCCAGGGCAAGAATGAGGTATTTCATATACTAGTATGTTTTATCAGACCTCTGTTTAATGTGCCTCCAGCCAGTTCTTCCCTTCACCGCAGTCGGCGATCAGGGGGACTTGGAGCTGGATGGCGTTTTCCATTTCTTCCAGAACGATCTGACGTACTTTTTCCTGCTCGTCTTGGCAGACGTTAAAGTTGAGTTCGTCGTGTACCTGAAGGATCATTTTGCTTTTCAGACCTTCTTCTTCGAAACGGTTGTAGATGCGTACCATCGCTACCTTGATGATGTCGGCGGCGCTACCCTGGATAGGGGCGTTGATCGCATTTCGTTCGGCATAACCGCGTACGATGGCGTTGTGCGAATTGATGTCCGGCAGGTAACGTTTGCGTTTGAATATCGTTTCGACATAGCCTTTTTCTTTTGCGATGCGGATACTCTCGTCCATGTAATCGCGGATACCCGGATAGCTTTTGAAATAACCTTCTATAAGCTCTTTGGATTCTGCCCGGGGAATGTTCAGCCGTTCGGCAAGTCCGAATATGGAGATGCCGTAGATGATCCCGAAATTGGCCGTTTTTGCCTTGCGGCGCATGTCGCCGGTCACTTCCTCTACCGGGATGCCATATATCTTGGCAGCGGTTGCGGAGTGGATATCGGCGCCGCTGCGGAAGGCTTCGATCATGTGCTCGTCCTGGCTCAGATGGGCCATGATGCGGAGTTCGATCTGCGAGTAGTCCGCCGAGAAGAAGGTGCAATCTTCGTTGTCGGGAATGAATGCTTTACGGATCTCACGTCCCAGTTCGTCGCGGATAGGGATATTCTGGAGATTCGGATTCGTCGAACTCAGGCGGCCGGTAGCCGTGACGGTCTGGTTGAACGAGGTGTGGACCTTGCCTGTTTCCGGATTAATCAGTTCGGGAAGGGCATCTATATAGGTACTCAACAGTTTTTTCAGTCCGCGATATTCCAGCAGCTTGCCTACCACCGGGTGTTTGGAACGCATTTTTTCCAGAATATCTTCGCTCGTACTGTAACTGCCTGTTTTTGTCTTTTTGGCTTTCTCTTCGATCTTGAGATGTTCGAAAAGGACTTCGCCCACCTGTTTGCTGGAATTGATATTGAATTTGACTCCTGCCAGTTCGTAAATCTCTTTTTCCAGATTGTTGAGTGCGGCGGTCAGTTCTTCCGATGACTGCTTCAACGCAACCGTGTCGAGCTTGACGCCTGTCACCTCCATTTCTACCAATACATATATTAAAGGCATTTCGATGTCGAAGAAGAGAGACTCGATACCGGCTTTCTTCAATTCGGGGGCAAAGAAGTTTTTGAGCTTGAGGGTGACGTCGGCATCTTCGGCGGCGTACTCGGCGATCTGGGCGAGAGGTACGTCGCGCATGCAAAGCTGGTTTTTCCCTTTCGGACCGATCAGCTGCGAGATGGGGACAGGTTTATATTTGAGATACGTTTCCGCCAGGTAGTCCATCCCGTGACGAAGTTCCGGGTTCAGCAGGTAGTGGGCGATCATCGTGTCGAATAACGGACCGGCCACGCGGACTCCATACTTGCGGAGGACGATAATATCGAATTTGATGTTTTGTCCGATTTTCTGTGATTTGCGATTTTGGAGGGCAGGGGAGAAGTGGGCGACAACTTTCGTAGCTTCTTCCTTGTCGGCCGGAACCGGGACGTACCAGGCTTCGTTTTCCTTCACCGCGAACGACATTCCGACTAATCCGGCAGTAAGCGGGTCAATGCCATCTGTTTCCGTGTCAAAAGCGAAAAAATCCTGATCTGCTAAAAAACGGCCTAATTTAGCCATTTCTTCTTCAGTATCAACGGTTTTATATACATGAAGGATCGTTTTTAAGTTCGCGAGAGTCGAATATTTTGGAACACTCGGCTCCTCGGTCGCAAATAAGTCAAAGAGATTGCCTTGAACAGGGCCTTTCGCTACTACCTTCTGCGGGGCGGGGGCGGACTTTTTCTCTTCGCCTGTCATTTTGTTAATAAATGTTCTGAATTCTAATTCCGTGTAAATCTCGGTCAGACGGGTTTCGTTCGGTTTTTCACGGACGCATTTCGCGGCATCGAACTGGATGGGGACGTCCGTCTTGATCGTTGCCAGGAATTTGGAGAAACGGATTTGTTCGGCATTCTCCGTCACTCTCTTCTGGAGGGCACCTTTCAGCTTGTCGGTATTCTCCAACAGATTTTCGATCGAGCCATATTCCTCGAGAAGTTTCTGCGCCGTCTTCTCTCCGACACCCGGGCAGCCGGGAATGTTATCGGAACTGTCACCCATCAGACCCAGCAGGTCGATCACCTGGTCGACCGAAGTCAGCGAGTATTTATTCAGGACTTCTTTGACGCCCATTACCTCGTAGTCGCCTCCGAACTTGGGGCGGTACATAAATATATGTTCGGATACCAGCTGGCCGTAGTCTTTGTCGGGTGTCATCATATAAACTTCGAATCCCTCTTTCTCGGCCTGCTTCGATACGGTGCCGATCACATCGTCTGCTTCAAAGCGGGGGACTTCCAGTATAGGGATATTGTATGCTTCTATAATATCCTTTATAATAGGAACGGATTGCCGGATCACTTCTGGGGTTTCTTCCCGCTGTGCCTTGTATAACTCGTAGGCTTCGTGACGGAAGGTCGGGCCTTTCGGGTCGAAAGCCACGGCGATATGCGTCGGGTTCTCGCGTTTCAGAACGTCTTCCAGACTGTTGATAAAACCGAAAATGGCAGAAGTGTTCATGCCTTTCGAGTTGATACGCGGATTTTTAAGAAATGCGTAGTACGACCGATAGATCAGTGCATACGCGTCTATGAGGAATAGCTTCATCTCTTTTAACACGTTTTAGGGTGACAATAGACGGTAAATGTACGAAAAAACTCGCTTACTCAATACTTTTTGTTACTTTTGCGAATCTTTGGATAGATTATGAATGATAGAAAGAAAATAGAACAACCGGTTGCGGAAGAGTTTAAACGCTTTAACGATGAGTTTGCGGATTCACTTCGTAGTGAGACGCATAGGTTGCAATCAGCTATCGACCAGCTCTTGCATGCCAGTGGCAAACATGTCCGCCCGTTACTGGTACTTCTCACAGCAAAAGCTTGTGGAAAAGTAACCGACCATACGATCAATTCGGCCGTTTTCCTTGAATTGTTGCATACGGCTACCCTGATACATGATGATGTTATCGACGAGACGAAACAGCGTAGGGGAGTCCCTTCGCTGAATGCTATTTTCGATAACCGCATTTCGGTGTTGGTAGGTGATTATGTCCTTTCCACCGCATTGATTCGTTCTATTCAAACAGGCAATTTGCAAATCATAAATATCGTATCCAACCTCGGACGTGACCTATCGGAGGGTGAGATCAAGCAGCTCGAAACGGCCGAAGAGAGTATCCTCGACGAGGCTTGCTATATGCAGGTGATTAAGAAAAAGACGGCTACGCTGCTTTCTTCCTGCACGGAGATCGGTGCTATTTCGGCGGATGCTCCGCAGGAACTGGTGCTTAAATGCCGTAAGTTCGGAGAGTATCTGGGGTATTGTTTCCAGATCAAGGATGATATTTTCGACTACTTCAAAGAAATGAATATCGGCAAACCGACCGGTAACGATATACGTGAGGGAAAGGTGACGCTGCCTTTGCTGCATGCACTTGAAAGTGGCAGGAGAGAAGAGGTGGAGTCTTTCTTGAAAGTGATTAATGAAAAGGATTTCTCATCCGGGAATATTGATGCTTTGATCGAGTTTGCCAAGGCGAACGGCGGTATTGAATATGCAGAAATGCGTATGAAAGAGTATCACGACAAAGCAGTGGAGGTGCTTATGCAGCTTCCGGAATCGGATGCCCGCGAAGGTTTGCTGGCGTTGGCCGATTATATTATGGAACGGCAGAAGTAATAGCTTCCAAGTTTGTTGGTTGTATCTGATATCTTAGAAAGGGGACGCGGATTACGCAGACGGGCGCAGATGAACACAGACTTTTTGTTTTTGAACAATAATTATCTGCGTTTCTTTGCGCCCGTCTGCGTAATCCGCGTCCCTTTTTTCTAAGATCGCTTTTCCGGAGATGAATTTATATCCCCAGGCGGTGCTCAATATCTTCAACCAGGCTGCTGGCACCGATACGGAACAGTTCCTTGTTCAGCCAGTCGTTGCCCAGTACTTCTTTGACGATTGTATAGTATTTGACACCATCTTCGGCAGTGCGTACACCTCCCGATACTTTTATACCGATCTGCTTTCCTGTGATGGAATGGTACTTTTTGATCACTTTACACATCGTATAGACGGCTTCCGGGGTTGCACCGGGGTAACCTTTGCCTGTGGATGTTTTAATGAAATCTGCGCCTGAATACAGGGCTAAGATAGCAGCTTTCCGGATATTCTCCGGAGTGACCAGGGCACCGGTTTCGAGAATCACTTTCAGTTTGCTTTCGCGGCAGCTTTCTTTGATCTCCTGTATCTCTTCGGTCAATTCTTCATAGTTATCTTCCATGAAATAACCGAGGTTCATCACTACGTCTATCTCGTCGGCTCCCGTCATGACTGCCATGGCTGTTTCTGCAATCTTCACTTCGATGAATGTCTGTGAGGAGGGGAACCCGGCAGCTACCGAGGCGATCTTTACTTCCTGTGCCGTCAATGCCTGCTTGACTGTTTCCACGAATAGGGGATAGGTGCAGATGGCAGCGACATTCGGAACGTCGGGGCGGGTACCTTCGAAATCATTTACCCGGTCTACCAGTTTCCAGATACTTTCTTTTGTGTCGATGCTGGTCAGCGAAGTCAGGTCGATGCATCCGTGGATTTGTTTCAGGACTTCGGGAGTGAAGTTCTCTTTTTCGTGTTTCTCCAGAATGGATGCGACGTGCTTTCCTACTATTTCTTCCGTTCCGGCCGGGTCGAATTTGGCGAACGCTTCATGGTATTTGTCCATGTGTTCGTGTTCATGATCGTGATGATGTTCATGATCATGGTCGTGACCGCAGCTGCAATTGTGTTCGTGTGCCATAAATTATAATTTATTGTTGTTTATATGTCGTTCTTTGTCCCGGCTGGTTTTCTTCTGCATATTCTTTTCGAATGCTGCGGTCAGGTCCACGCCGGTCTGGTTTGCCAGGCAGATCAATACCCATAGCACATCGGCCATTTCATCGCCCAGATCGCGGTTTTTATCGCTTTCTTTGAACGATTGTTCGCCGTAGGTGCGTGCCATGATCCGCGCCAGTTCGCCAACTTCTTCGGTCAGGATCGTCATATTGGTAAGCTCGTTGAAGTAGCGTACGCCATACGTTTTGATCCACTGGTCCACTTTCTCCTGGGCTTGTTGCAAGGTAATATCAGCCATCTTATTCTTTATTTTGCGAGTCGATCAGGATAGTGACCGGCCCGTCATTCAGTAACTCTATTTTCATATCTGCGCCAAACTCTCCGGTGGCGACATTCTTGCCGATTTGCAGTCCCATTTCGGCACAGAATGATTCATACATCGGGATGGCAAAGTCCGGTTTGGAGGCATGGATGTAGGAGGGGCGGTTTCCCTTCTTTGTAGAGGCATGTAAAGTGAATTGGCTAACCACCATTACCTCGCCGCCCGTATCGATTACAGAGCGGTTCATAACCCCGTTTTCATCGTCGAAAATGCGCAGGTTGGCAATCTTCTTGCACAACCATTCAATGTCCTCCTGTGTGTCGCGGTCCTCGATACCGACCAATACCAGCATCCCGTTTCCTATATTGGATTTGAGTTGTCCGTCGATTGTAACGGAGCAATGCTGTACACGCTGTATAACTGTTCTCATTTGTATGTTTACTTTAAACCATTTATTAATGCTTTTGTTTTAGCTTCCCCGATCAATTCCTTCAATTCATCGAAGCTGGCTTCCCGTATTCTCTTTACGCTCTTATAATGACGCAAAAGTAATACTTTAGTCTTTTCTCCGATTCCATTGATGCTGTCCAGTTCGGAGCGGGTCTGGCTTTTGCTGCGCTTGTCCTTGTGGAAAGTGATGGCAAAGCGGTGCACTTCGTCCTGTATCTGTGTAAAGAAACGGAACATCTGGCTTTGTATCGGCATACCGACCGTAACGGGAGGGAAGCCGAAAAGAAGTTCGGAGGTCCGGTGCTTTCCGTCTTTCGCCAGTCCGGCTATCGGTATGTCGAGATGGAGTTCGTCTTGTATGACTTCCCGGACAACTTCCATTTGCCCCTTTCCACCGTCGGTAAGGATCAGGTCGGGCAGGGGAGAACCTTCGTTTACTGCTCTCTGGTAACGGCGGCGTACCACCTCTTTCATGGATGCGTAATCATCGGGGCCGACCACCGTCTTGATAATGTATTTGCGGTAGTCTTTCTTTGATGGTTTCGCCATTTTGAAGACAACGCAGGCTGCCACGGCATCGCTTCCCTGTATGTTTGAGTTGTCGAAACATTCGATATGTATCGGTAATTTGGGCAGGTGCAAAGCGTCCTGTACTTCTTTCAGAATACGTGTGCTTCGTTGTTCCGGGTTGAGTTTTTCCGCTTGCTTCAGTCGGTCTACCTTAAATTGCTTTACATTCATTTCAGACAGTTCCAGCAATTTCTTTTTATCGCCACGCTGTGGAACCGTAAAGGTCACATTACCTAATTCCATTTCCATTTCGAAAGGAACGATGATTTCGCGTGCCGTACTTTTAAAACGATCGCGCATTTCTACGATACCCAGGCTGAGCAGTTCTTCTTTGGTTTCGTCCAGCCGTTTTTTGTATTCAAAAGTATAAGCCTGTACGATCGCCCCGTTTCCAATATGCATGAAATTGATATAAGCCGACTTCTCATTCTCTGCAAAAGAGAATACATCTATATTATGAAGCATAGGCGTAACTACTGTCGATTTTGCGCGGTAGTTTTCTATTACTTCGTATTTCTCCTTTATTTTTTGAGCTTCTTCAAACTTCAGTTCTCCGGCCAAAACCTGCATCTCTTCATAGAGGTGTTTACTGATCTGGGAAATATTTCCGCGAAGGATTTCCTTTATTTCGGAAATGTTTTGCTGGTATTCTTCTATAGATTGCAAACCTACGCAAGGCCCTTTGCAACGTTTGATATGGTATTCCAGGCAGACCTCGTATTTCCCCGCTGCGATAGATTCCGGTGTCAATGGATATTTGCAGGTACGTAACGGGTAAAGTTCCTTCAGCATCTGAAGCATGACTTTGGCAGTGTATACGGACGGGTAGGGACCGTAATATTGTGAGCCATCCTTTACTATATTCCGGGTCTGAAATATGCGGGGAAAATATTCGTTCTTTACGGTAATCGAAGGATATGTTTTGTCATCCTTCAGCATGACGTTGTACCGGGGACGATACTGTTTGATCAGATTATTCTCGAGCAGCAAGGCATCCTCTTCTGTGTTGACAACAATGTATTTGATGTCGCGGATTTGCTTCACCAGTACACGTGTCTTATTGCTGTCGTGTTCCTTATTAAAATAGGAGGATACACGGCGCTTCAGGTTCTTTGCCTTGCCTACATAAATGATTGTTCCCTTGTCGTCGAAGTACTGGTAGCAACCAGGCTTGTCCGGCAAGATAGAAAGTATCATTTTTATATGTTTCTCCGTTTCTGGACTCATCTTGTTTAACTGTTTCTGTCCTATACCCAGTGTTTTAGCTTCTTTTACCTAAAGTAAATGTTTCACGTGGAACAATTCGCGTTTTATCTTCCGAGGAGTACCAGCAGAATATTTATATCGCTGGGGGAGATGCCTGGAATACGGCTTGCCTGCGCAATCGTATCCGGGTCGATCTTCGTGAGCTTTTGCCTTGCTTCGGTCGATAAAGATTGGATCGAATTGTAGTCGAATTTACCTTTGATGTGGATATTCTCCAGGCGGTTTATTTTCTCTGCGATGATCTGTTCGCGCCGGATATAACCGCTATACTTGATCAGGATTTCTGCTGCTTCGATAATCTCTTCTTTACGTGAAGCAGGAACCTTGTCCAACTCTGTGCGGAGTGCGGGGACGAGGGTGGCAACGCTTTCCAAAGTGAGTTGCGGACGAAGGATCAGGTCGATCAGTTTACAACCGTGAGCGAGTGGGGTAGTACCCAGCTTTTCCAATCCTTCGTTTATGTATTGCGACTTTACGGAATAGTTTTCTGCAAAGTTGATAATAGCATCCCTGTGTTCTTTTTTCTCTGTCAGCAGGTCGTAACGCTCTTGTTTAGCCAAACCTATTTTGTAGGCTTTTTCTGTCAGGCGCATATCGGCATCATCCTGGCGGAGCAGGATGCGATATTCGGCACGGGAGGTAAACATACGGTAAGGTTCGTCTACACCTTTCGTTACGAGGTCGTCAATAAGTACGCCGATATAGGCTTCATCGCGTCCTAGGATAAACGGTTCGCCTCCGTGGCAATTGATATGTGCGTTGATGCCGGCTATCAATCCTTGTCCGCCTGCCTCTTCGTAACCGGTCGTACCGTTAATTTGTCCGGCAAAGAACAGGTTACGGATTTGTTTTGTTTCCAGGTTATGATGCAATTGCGTCGGATCAAAGAAATCGTATTCGATTGCATATCCCGGGCGATAGATCTGAATATCTCTGAATGCAGGGATTGCTTGCAGCGCACGCAACTGGATGTCTAATGGGAGAGAGGAGGAGAAGCCGTTCAGGTAATACTCCTGTGTTGTTTCGCCTTCCGGTTCCAGGAACAGTTGATGCTGGGTTTTATCTGCAAATGTTACGATCTTTGTTTCGATGCTAGGACAATAGCGTGGGCCGATACTCTGAATTTGTCCGTTGTATAGGGGAGAGTCGGGGAGACCTTCACGCAAAATATCATGACATGCTTCGTTTGTGAAAGTCGTCCAGCAGCTAAGTTGTTTTAACGGGCGCGGCTGGAAATCGAGATAAGAGAATTTATGAAAGTCGTTCTCTCCCGGTTGTTCGCCCATTTCATCGAAGTGTATGCTGCGACCGTCGATACGTACAGGTGTTCCGGTCTTCATCCGTTCCGATTTTATTCCCAGAGAAACCAGTTGTTCCGTGAGCCCCGTTGCTGCCGGTTCCGAGATGCGTCCGCCACGTAATTGTGTACGTCCGATATGCATTAAGCCGTTCAGGAACGTTCCGTTTGTTAAGACTACGCTCTTTGCCCGGAATTCTACATCCATATTGGTTTTTACACCACAGACAGTATCTCCGTCCAGCATTATTTCGCGGACAGTATCCTGCCAGATGTATAAGTTCGGAAGGTTCTCCAGTATTCCCCGCCAGCAATCGATAAAGCGGGCACGGTCACTCTGGGCACGCGGGCTCCACATAGCCGGCCCTTTGCTCCGGTTCAGCATGCGAAATTGAATCGCAGTGCGGTCTGTTACAATCCCCATATAACCACCCAGCGCGTCTATTTCACGGACGATCTGTCCTTTGGCGATACCGCCTACGGCCGGATTGCAACTCATCTGTGCAATCTTATTCATGTCCATGGTGATAAGAAGCGTTTTAGAACCCAGGTTGGCGGCAGCTGCTGCGGCTTCACAGCCTGCATGGCCAGCACCTACCACGATCACATCGTAATTGAAAGTCATTGTCGTAATTCTCTTTGTTTCTTTTGCAAAGATAGTCATACTCCGCCTTTTAGCCACCATCCCAAAGGATATTTTGCTTATGCTTTGTTTCGTTAAAGATTCTACGGATGCAGATCTGTTGGTGGCTTTATCCTAAATATGTTTTTTATATGTTTCTATGCAGCTTTTAAATTCTATAGTCCATCATATATTAATATAAGTCTAAAAAGAATGTTATGAAAAAGTATTTGTTTTTATTGGGGCTGTTGATGTCAACCCTTTCGTTGTTTGCCCAGGAGGCGTCGGTCGGAAAATCGTTGTTTTCTGTCCATGCGGGTCCCTCCTGGTATTTGGGAAAGATGATCGGGATTACAAACAACTCCGATGCTTATCGCAGTGATTTGCGGAACGGGGTTTCCTGGGGTGTTAACTACTATTATCTGGGGGATAAATATATCTTCGATTCATTTAAACTGTCTCCCGGTCTCATTTATCAGGGTGGACAGTATAAAAACAGTCATGATGAAGGCTCCGATAAAATTCTGATGAACTACATTGCGCCACAAATCGCCCTGTTCTACGTCAAGCAGAAGTTTAATTTGTCTTTGTCGACGGGTTTGGGATACCAGCTTTACAAAGATAAAAGTTTGGTGTACGATAAACCGCGGAATGTGTCGATGAACAAGCTCGCTTATAACTTATCCGCAGGCGGTGAATATCTCTTTTCCCAACATATAGGAATCTCTGCAAAGGTGAATTGGATCGTTACCTCTTCGGACAGTTATTCCGTCAAATACCATGGTCAGAAATGGCAGGTCGAGTCACCTGAATTGAATGGCGGTGGCGGCTGTTTTTCTCAATTATCGTTGTTGTTCGGTATGAATTTTCATTTTTAATTAGACACCATTATGAAACATATATTATTTATCTGTTTGCTTTTTTTCTGTATAGCCTGTGAAGAGAATAAATCGGTTGATCCCACTCTTATGCCTGAGGCTACTGCGACCGGTGCGAATACATTCGGTTGCCTGGTTGACGGTTGGGTATCTGTAAGTGGCCGCTGGGGGTTACCGGTTGCTGAATTTACCCAGCTGGAAGATAGTACCAGTATGACGGTTTCGGCACAAATCGGCTTCGATTCTTACCTTCGCTTTTCAATACCCAATCCCAAACAGGGAGAAACGCTTCCGTACACGAATGTCTCTTTTGATAACCAAAAAATCGGAGATGGAAAAGTCCACATTACCCGGATGTCTGACGGGATATTCAGCGGGACTTTTGAGGGAGACCGTATTACAGAAGGACGCTTCGACCTGAAATATAAAGAGTGAACGGGAATCCGGGCCGCTACGGCTTACAACTGCTTTAAAACTTCCATCACATAATTCCGTCGTTGACGGGAAATGCTGATGGAAGAACCATCCTTCATGCGGATATATCCCCCATCGCTTTTAATGAAACTTTTTATTTCTTCCAGATTGATCAGATGTGATTGATGAACACGGAGGAAATTGTAAGGTGTCAGCAAGTCGTCAAATTCTTTTAATGTTTTTGATACGATCAGCTTCTCTCCCGATTTAAGATAAAAAGTGGTATAGTTGCTTTCCGATTCGCAACGGACGATAGAGCCGATTTCAACAAATTCAATTTTGTCGGCGACTGACAGGGCTATTTTCTTTTGTTTATCCAGTGCCCGCTTATTTTGTAGAAGGTTTTGCATCCGCTTGTTTTCCTGTTTTCGTAAGACGACCTGGACGGCTTTATCTACAGCATGTGTCAGTTCTTCCGGGTCAATAGGCTTCAGTAAATAGTCGAGTGCGCTGAAGCGGATAGCCTGGATCGCATAGCTGTCGTAAGCCGTTACAAAGATCACTTCAAAAGGAATATCCGGCAGACTTTCCAGGAGGGAGAAACCGGTATCGTCGCCCAGCCGGATATCCAGAAAAAGGATATCCGGTTTAGCTTCGGGCAGGACGGTACGAGCTTCCGTGACTGAACTGCAAATAGCCGATATTTTGATTTGCGGACAATAGGTGCCGAGCATGCGGAGCAGGTTTTCCTGGTTCCCCTGCTCGTCATCAACAATTGCTGCGGTTATTTTTGTCTCCATATTTTTGTTTTTATAGAGGAATGGATAATTGGACGTGGCAACCGGAAACAGTCTCTTTCTCTTGCCTGTTTTCGATCGTAATACCGATTTCCGTATTGTACAAAGTCTTTAATATTTCGAACTCATTGGTGACGGCACGGATACCGAAGCCTCCATTTGCCTCTGTTTTCAATCCGGGACCATCGTCAGTGATATCGATTATCAACAACTGATCCTGCAAAGATAATCGAATTATGATTTCTCCCGTACCGCGCGGAGCGATTCCGTGCTTAACAGCGTTTTCAACGAAAGGTTGTATCAGCATTCCCGGTATTTCGATTGCATCCGGCTCGATATTCTGATCGACTGTCAACGAGTAAGAGAAAGGATAACGAAGTTGTTCGAGTTTCAGATATAGTTCCAGTTGCTCGATCTCATCCGAGAGAGGAACCAGTTTCTTTTCGGATGTAGCCAGAACTTTGCGCAGTAAACGTGAGAAATCGATCAGGTATTTGTTCGCCTCCTGATTGGCCGAGCGATTGATCAGATTCTGTATCGAACTTAGCGCATTAAAGATGAAATGCGGGTTCATCTGGGAACGAATGGCACGGAGTTCGAGTTCGCGGATATGACGGCGGTTACGTTCCTGCTTCTGTTTGTTTTTGTTTCGGAAATAGTATATGATACCGATGATTGCTGCGATTAGGAGCGCACCTAAAATGCCCTCTTTGAATCCTTTCATAAAATCGTTGAAAGATTTGTCTTCTCTGTTCAGATCTTTTTGAACTAATCCAAGAATAGGCTCTGTTTCCAACCCTCCAAATCTCCGATAGAGAATAGTCCCGTCTTCACGCATCAGGATAGTTATGGCACCAAAACGCGATTTAAACATCAAATCTTGTGACTGTTTTTCGGGTATAGCTTTGAATGGCTTTACCACTTCAGCATTGCGGGGCTCAAAGTCTGAATAAAGTTCGAATTGTACAGTGGAGGCCAATCCTTTCTCTTGAAGGAGTTTTTTCAAGTCGAGTGCCCCTTGAAGATAGGGTGCAGGGAGACCATGATAGCCGGATAAATATAACAGGATATATTTCCGATCGCTTCCTTTCACCAAATGTAGGCTGTCGGTTATGATCAGACCGGTTTCCTTGATATTCTTACCATATTCGAAAGGTAATAGTTTATTGTATACTCTTTGTATTTCGTTTGTCAGGCTGGTATCTGGACAGGAAGCGATAAAATCGTTATAATCATCTTCTATTTCATGTAGTGTCTTACTATACATCAAACTTGTCAGGTTCGCTCCGTTTAAAAAGTATTTAGGATAGCCAGAGAAGATTTGTTTATTTAGCAGATAGTCTTCTTGTGGAGTTATTTTTTGTTTGTTCAGACACAGATTGTCCGATTTGAGCTCCTGCTTTTTATAGGTAGCATACATATGCAGGAAAAAACCGTAATGTGCTGAATAAGGATTCTTCAAGTGGTAGGCATTATCAATAAGCGGATTGACTGATGCGAAAGGAGGAGCTTGCCAATCGAGTAAACTGCTATCATACCAGGCTTCTTTGTCGCTCTTAAACATGTAGCACCGTAGGATAAATCCTCCTTTGAAATACTGTTCCGATAATTCAAATACTCTCTTCCAATAAGGATCCATTTTCTTAAAATCTTTTTCTAAGGTAGTTTGAAAAAGAGAATCACGGTGCAGGAAGGATTTTTTTAACTCGTCAGGAGAAATGTTGCCGTATTCAGAATTGTAATAAGAAAATCGTTGAGTGTTGTATTGTAGGTTATTCTGTTCACTACCTCGTCCCTCGTAACGATAGGTATGTGCATTCGTAAATGCCTCTTTGTCTTGAATAATGGAATCTCCCGGAGTAAGCAGAAGTTTTATTCGTTCTCCTACTTTATATTCTGTCGGGTAAGCGATAAATATTTTCTTGTGAATAGTCGAATCTTTAGATGTATCGAGACCATAATTACTACAGGTAAATTCTGTATTCGGAGGAAGAGCAAATGAGGCATCCACAACCCGTGTATCCGGTGCGAATAAGATAGTTCCATCTGTTTTCCATTTGGTCAGGATATCGTAGGTTATCGGAGTCAGTAACTGTTCCAGGTTAACCGAGTCGCGGATAGTAATTGCCATATAATCGGATAATCTTTCCGATCTTACTCCGAAAGGAACATACGTTTTCGAATAGGAATAGGATGAGTTCTCTTTATCGAATACGAGTGGTTTCCGGCTTTTCCGGTCGTACGTGACATGTAAAATCTGTTTGTCTGACGTATTATTTTCGAAAGCAAAATCCTGCTGATAACGGCTGTCGAAATAATAAAAGCCGGGTTTCTCTTTGGCGTTATGGCAATCGTACAGGTTATCCAGCGTATAGTCGATAGAAATGGACTTGTCTGTTTTTTCTGCCACTGTAGCTAGTATGGTGATCCGGCGTATATTCTCCGCCCTCCAAGGGATTTCTTCTTTAATACCCGGAGCGATATAGGGATAGTAATGGACAGTTTCGAGGGTTATCCAATCTCCCTTTTTCAGTGAGTCGGGATTGTAAGGGACGAATGTGTCCGCCCAGCCGTTCCATGTCAGGCACAGGAATAAAAATAAGAGTCTCGCTTTCATAACTGTAAATTTAAATGAAAAATCTGATTACAGTTCAAAAGTATAGGCGAAAGACTCTTATCTGTTTGAACAATGAGTAAATGGCAAGTTCTGATGAGTATCAGGATTTATTTTAAACTTTTGTTTGTAGAGGATATTTTTGCTGTTAATCGGTATACAGTTTGTATGCTCCTTGGAAACTCATTTTGATAGCCAAGGCGAATGATATTCCACCGACGATTGTTCCGAAGGCAAGTAATGAAAGGGCATTAGGTTCGGTTCCTAGTGGAAATTCATCATACTCGGAGAGGGCTGCTGCTATAAAAAATGAAGAAAAGAAACACAAAACAACTCCCAGTACAAGGCTTATCCATGCAGTTTTTTGAATCAATTGTTTGATAAGTATGTTTATTAAAATGACCGCTATTGAAAGAAGAATGAAAGGAATTGTCCATTTCCCTTTGCTTCCTATTTCGAAGATTGCGTCGAAAATAGTCGGTACAGCCAAAATCAACAGGAACCAAATCTCAGATATATTATTGATAGCTTTTTGGATTCCGAGTTTTAAAGAGGTTGTGTTCATGATAATATGTTTTTGAGTGACTACTAATTAATAAACGAAGTATTTACCAGTTTTATTGCTTCAATGACTTTATACATTAAAAATTAAGTACTCATGCAACATATTAGTAATATCCGGCATCTATATATTTAACAATGTTATTAGATATGTTATGAAAAAGTTAGTACTCCTTTTGTTTGTTGCCCTTATCTCTATTCAGATATCTGCACAAGAGTTTCATTTTATTCCCCGTATCGGGTTTAATCTGGCTAATACCTACCCGGAAAGTTTTGCGGATATGCGGCCTGGTGTAAATGTCGGAGTTGCCGGAGAAATCCGTTTTTCCAAATTGTTTGCACTGGAACCGGGAGTTTATTATTCCATGCAGGGATACCGCTATAAATATAAAGGTGAAACATCCAAATTGGACATTGATTATTTAAATATTCCTATTTATGCAAAGTTCTATTTGTATAAAGGTTTCCATATGTTTGGTGGTCCGCAATTAGGTATTAATGTCCGGGCAAAAGGAACCAACTTCAAATATTCGTTGGGTTACCCTCCTTTTGAAACAAAAACCGTTTCGAGGAATATAAAGGATGATATGAGTCCGTGTGATCTTTCTTTTTCCATGGGTGCCGGTTACACGTTTGATATGGGATTAATCGTTTCCGTCAATTATAATTTAGGTTGTACTTATATCTTTAAGGAGTCGGAATATACTTTGGGTGGCAGTAATCTTTTCAGGGGAAAAGATCATAATGGCGTTATCCAGTTTAATGTCGGATGGCGTTTCTGATTTTGGTTTATTAGAAACAACAGATGAAAAATGCCGGAATTAACTCTCCCGGCACTCTTCCGGCAAAATAGCCAGTGCTTTATTTTCGTTCTCTTCCATGATCTCCCTCTCCCCTGGCCCTTTGTCGTTGATGCCGCACAGATGAAGGATTCCGTGGATGATGGTACGATGCAGTTCTTCGTTGTATGGAGTTTCGAACTTTTCCGCATTTGTTTTTACCGTGTCCAGACTGATGAAAAGGTCGCCTGATATCTTGTTTCCGCTGGTATAATCGAATGTGATGATATCCGTATAATAATCATGTTGCAGATACTGGCGGTTTACTTCCAGGATCTTTTCGTCGGAACAGAAGATGTAACTGATATCCCCTGTCTTTTTACCGTATGTTTCGGCAACTTTCCTGATCCAGTTGCTGACAGCCTCTTTCTTGATGGCCGGAAGTTCGATGTCTTCTGCGTAAAATGATATTGTCATAATGCTATTATTATTATTATTATTATTTGTCTTTCTGAATGATATGTTAAAAAATATTACCCGGTATAGTATTTTCAAATATCTGCCATATTAATCCGATTTACCCGGTATAGTAGTGACATTTTGATAATCGGAAATTTGTTGTCAGGCAAAGAATATATATGTCAAAGTTATTGCGGCAATAGCCCCTACCAGGTCTGCCATCAATGAACATTGTATGGTGTAACGGGTATTGCGGATGCCAACGCTTCCGTAATAAAGTGCGACTACGTAAAAAGTCGTATCCGTCGAGCCTTGTACGATGGAAGCCAGCCGTCCGACAAACGAATCGGCACCATAGGTATTCATCGCATCCAGCATCATTCCGCGTGCACCGCTTCCGCTAAGCGGCTTCATCAGGATGGTCGGCAGGCCACCG
This sequence comes from Parabacteroides sp. AF17-3, assembly GCF_003635445.1. Lineage (NCBI taxonomy): Bacteria > Pseudomonadati > Bacteroidota > Bacteroidia > Bacteroidales > Tannerellaceae > Parabacteroides > Parabacteroides sp. AF17-3. The sequence goes on from NZ_QTMM01000001.1 coordinate 263,214, forward strand.
ACAAAATCAGTATTGATCCCTAATGCACCGACACCCACACGGATTCCTTCAATGATAAAATCCATCGCTCCTGAGGCACGGAATACCCCTATCCCGACCAATATGGCGACCAGATACGGTATAATCGTTATTGCCGTTTTAAAGCCTTCTTTGGCTCCTTCTATAAATGTGTCATATACATTGATTTTTTTTCGTATGCCGCTGACAATGAATCCGCAGATTATAGTAAACAATAATGTGTTTGCAAACAAGGTGGAATAAAGCGAAACCTGTTCCTGTTCCAATGAGTTGAACAACCAGACCAGTCCGCCTATAAAGGCAGCCAGGCCTCCGAAGAACAGTACCAGATTTCTTTGGAGTATATTGATGCGTTGTTTGATGCAGACGGCTAGTATGGCAACCAATGTGGATGAGAATGTCGCCAGCATAATCGGCAGGAAAACGTCCGATGGATTGGCTGCCCCCATCTGTGCCCGGTACATCATGATAGTGATTGGGATAAGGGTTAACCCCGAAGCATTGATGCAAAGGAACATAATCATCGGGTTGCTGGCAGAATCCTTTTCAGTATTCAGTTCTTGTAGTTGCTGCATTGCTTTCAGACCCATCGGTGTCGCAGCGTTGTCCAGCCCCAGCAGGTTGGCGGAGATATTCATAAAGATAGAACCCGTTACCGGATGCTCTTTCGGTATGCCCGGGAAGAGCTTGCTGAAAACCGGTGCCCCCAACCGGGCAAACGACTGGATGACTCCCCCCCTTTCGCCAATCTTCATAATACCCAGCCAGAGCGACAAGATACCGGTCAGTCCGAGCGATATCTCGAATCCGGTCTTGGCAGACACAAAAGAGGAATTGATAATCTCTGTGAAGACAACCGTATCTCCGGCAAAGATAAGTTTGCCCAGCGCGACGACGAAAGCGATTAGAAAGAAAGCGATCCAGATGTAGTTCAGAATCATATGTTAGTTGTTATTGATATTATACCTGCAAAAATAGGAATTAATTAACAATAGATTTGTATTTTTGCCTGAATAATAAAACGTAAAGACTTATGGCAAAGATATTAGTAACCTACGACATGTTCCGCGAAGGGTTCACCGAGCTGGAAAGCAATTATGACGTGACTTTTCCCGAAGGAAGAGATTTCACCTATGAAGAAGTGTTGGAAATGATTCCGGAATACGATGTTCTATGTTCCATGTTCGACTTTCCGGTGAATAAGGAACTGGTCGACCATGCCCCGAATCTGAAGTTGGTAGCCAACTACGCGGTGGGTTATAATAATATAGATGTGGCGTATTGCCTGGAAAAAGGTATCACCGTAGCCAATACTCCCGACCCCGTCACCTCCCCTACCGCCAACCTGGCTTTGGGACTGATGATCGATACCGCCCGCCGTATCACCGAATGCGACCGCAAACTGCGTACGCTCGGCAAAGAGATGAAGGTGGGTGTACTCGAAAATCTCGGCGTGAATATTACCGGACAGACACTCGGTATCATCGGCATGGGACGTATCGGAAAAGCGTTGGCCAAACGTGCGAATGCCTGCGGTATGGAAGTGGTTTACCATAACCGTCGCCCACTTTACGTGGAGGAAGAGACGAAACTGAATGTGATGTACGTCTCTAAGGAAGAGCTGTTGGCGAAGTCCGATTTTGTCTCCCTGAATGCTCCTTATACTCCCGATACCTACCATATCATCGGCGAAGCGGAACTGAAGCAGATGAAACCGTCGGCTATCCTGATTAATACCGCCCGTGGCCCGCTGGTGGACGAACATGCGCTGGTAAAGGCCTTGCAGGACGGAACGATTCATGGCGCCGGACTGGATGTATTTGAATTTGGCGACTATCCGCTGCCCGAATTGCTGGAAATGGAAAATGTGGTACTGACGCCTCATATCGGCACGCAGACGATGGATGTACGTATCGTTATGGCACGTACCGTTTGCAACAACGTAATCGGATTCTTGGAAGGCGACCGTCCTGTGTCACGCGTCATGCGTCCATGACGGCAGCTTTTGTGTTGAGCGAACTTCTCTCGGTGGCAAATCCGGAGAAGGCCGCTTTCCTGCAACGTTTTTTCAAGACGGGGCCTGGTGAGTATGCCGAAGGTGATGTGTTCCTCGGGCTGGTCGTTCCCCTCACCCGCAGCATTGCAAAAGCGAATAAGCAGACGCCTTTATCCGAGTTGCAGTTATTGATTGAAAGCGAATACCATGAAGCTCGCCTTTGTGCCCTGCTGATTGCGGTCGAGCAGTTCAAGAAGGCCTCTGAGGCCGACCGTAAGAAATTGTATGATTTCTATCTGGATAATGCCCGGCGCATCAATAACTGGGACCTGGTAGACGTTACCTGTCCGCATCTGGTAGGTCTTTACCTGCTGGATAAAGACCGCACCCGATTATATGAACTGGCGGATAGCGACTGTTTGTGGGAGCAGCGGATTGCTATGGTTTCTACCGTCACTTTCATCCGTAACCGCGAATATACCGATACATTGGCATTGGCAGAAAAGCTGATGACGCATACACATGACCTGATGCATAAAGCGGTGGGCTGGATGCTCCGCGAAGTCGGCAAAAAAGACCGGGAAACATTAACCGACTTTCTCGAAAAACACGCTACACGCCTCCCCCGCACAGCTCTCCGTTATGCCATCGAACATTATCCGGAGGAACAACGGCAGTATTTCCTGAAGAAGAAGTAACATGGATGAGAAAAATAATAACAACGAGATATTAATATACCAATCACAGGATGGAACTATTAAAGTGGATGTTCTGTTTGAGGGGGAAACTGTGTGGCTGTCACAATCGCAGTTGAGTACTTTATTCGGAAAGTCTAAATCGACCATAAGTGAACATATTAAACATATCTTTGAAGAAGGAGAATTGGATTCTTCGGCAGTTGTTCGGAATTTCCGAACAACTGCCGAAGACGGAAAAGAATATAATACCAATTACTATAATCTGGATGTCATCATATCCGTCGGCTATCGGGTAAAATCACAGCAAGGTACCCAATTCCGGATTTGGGCAACTCAACGGCTTCGTGATTATATCACTAAAGGTTTCGCATTGAATGACGAACGTTTCAAAACAGGCTCTTCCATGAATTATTTTAAGGAATTGCTGGAACGTATCAGGGAAATCCGGATTTCGGAACGAGTCTTTTACCAGCAAATCAAAGATATTTATGCCACAAGTATCGATTACGACCCGTCTGATGAGATGACGCTTTCTTTTTATAAGGAAGTACAGAATAAGCTACTTTGGGCTGTCTGTGGTAAAACTGCCGCAGAATTGGTTTATTACCGGGCCAATGCGTCGTTACCTATGATGGGATTGACTTCTACGACCTATCCCGATAAAGTACTTAAAGCGGATATAGCTATTGGTAAAAACTATCTGAATGAAGAAGAAGTAAAGATGTTGAAACTAATAGTCGAACAGTTTTTAGCCTTCGCAGAAGCACAGGCAATGGCTCATAAGCCTTTGTATATGAAAGATTGGATAGAAAAGTTGAAACTGGTTCTGACTATGAATGAAAAAAGTATTCTGGAAGATGCGGGACGTATTTCCCATCAGTTGGCTGTACAAAAAGCCGGACAGGAATATACGCAATATAAAGAGGTGCAGCGTGCATCCGAACGTCTGAATAGTATTAAGGAATTGGATGAAGATATAAAGCGATTGAAAAGGAAAGATACTGATACAGGTAAAAAGAATGAATGAAGAAATAAAAGAAAAACTCCGCCGGTGGGCGAATGAATATAATGTTAGCGGTTTTATCAAGGACGACCCTGTCCAGTTTCCCCATCGGTACACGGAGAAAAGGGATATTGAGGTGTCCGCTTTTATTACCTCCTGGATTTCTTACGGACGCAGGGAACTAATCCTCCGAAAAGCGAACGAACTGCATGATGCAATGGGCCCTAGTCCTTACCGTTGGATTAGGAATGAAGGATATAAGAACTTGGCGGGAAATTCGGTAGAACTCGGTAAGAGAGATACTTTTTACCGTTTCTACACCTACTCCCATCTACGTCAGTTGTGCGACCGGCTGAAAAGTATTTATGAAGAATATGACTCGCTGGAAGATGCTTTGTCTGCCAGTCCTTATCCGAATCCGGTGACAAAGATACAGGATATTTTCTCAGGAATCGAAGGGATTCCCGTACTGACGGGGACGTCTGCCTGTAAACGTCTTGCCATGTTCCTCCGGTGGATGGTCCGGAAAGACGGTATTGTCGACTTCGGCATCTGGGAAACAGCCATCAAACCGCATGAGTTAATCATTCCTTTAGATACCCACGTCCATCAGATTTCGTTGGAACTGGGATTGACCGAGCAAAAGAATGCTACCCTCAAAACCGCTGTCGAGATTACCGAAGCCTTAAAGCAGGTATTCCCGGATGACCCGTGTCTAGGGGATTTCGCCTTGTTCGGGTATGATATAAACCGGAGGCAAACTATATCCAACCCTGGCATCTTTTAGCGTCAACTAAGGGAGAAACTAATCCTCGGGTCATGACTTTGTATTATTACCCTGTACACCCTGGCTTATTAAGGTGTACACCTTGCGTAACTATCCTGTACACCCTGGTCGATTATCCTGTACAGGGTAGTTTTAGTGGGTAAGGACTTTCGGGCTAGTTCCTTATTACTTTGAAGTTAGTTGTATACTATATTCGGGTTAGTTCTTACCCGGAGCATCTGTGTTGGTGGCTGATGACAGATAAGGTTGCAGATGAAAAGAATGTATCTGCAACCTTATATTTGTTGATTGATAGTAGTTTATGGGAAGAGGTGACAGATGGCAGATTGTTTCCAGAAACTTTATGTAGAACTATTTAATCTCTGCGCAATTCACCTGCGGTGTCCGGATACCCGGCTTCAGTTCACCGTTGACGATGATCAGGCTGTCACCTTTCAATACGGCTCCTGCCCCGGCACGGGCTAACTGTTCGTAATCTCCCAGCTCGGTCCATTCTTTGGTAAAGGTGTTGTATTGTAAGAGGAATGTATTGAATTTGTACCATTCCACCGGATAATGCATGTACTCTTTTCCCTCTTTTATCAGCCTTTCGAGTCCTTCGAACTCTAATCTTTCTTCGGCCCGCTCCATATAGATGGAACGGTTGAGGGCTGTTAAGAAACGGCCGTAGTTGACGCCGCCCATAAGTAGGATTGAACTGTCGCCGTAAGCAATTGCGCAACCTCCGGTGAAGGTACGCCAGACTTGGCCTTTGACTGAAGGCAATTTAGTCTCCGTAGTCCAACTTTTTGTAGCCGGATGGTATGAGAGCATATCTGAAGAGACAATTGCATCCACATCCTTTCCATACGCATCCTTGGAAACAGGCTGAAAGCCGCTCGACAGGTAAATACGTACTCCGTCGGCCGACTGTTGGGCGGCTAAGACCGGTTGAAGGCGCGTCTGACCGGGGAAGTCCGGCAGTTTTTCCCAGTTTCCATCGAGGTTTTTGTTCAGTTTCATTGAATAGAAGCTATGGCCGGGTTTCCCGTTCTCATTTCCTCCGGCTACATAGATCGTGTGGTCGATATAGGCCGCAGAAAGATTATCCATCGATACGGGAAGTGTATCCAATTTGCAAATATGTGCCTTTTCATCGGACCTGGACATGGACAGCAGATAGACATCGGCTAAAAAATCGGTGCTGTTGTTTCCCCCTATGCAGACGATACCTTCCGGCGTCGTGACGGAGGCTCCGTAGGCAACTGGAAGAGGCAGGTTGCCGGCTTTCTGCCATTGGGCGTTTTTGTCTGAAAGGTCGAGGGCGAATATATCGCTGTAATATCGTTTGGCTCCTCCCTCGGTGACCGGTTTGTCGGGGAAATTACAACCGCCGGCAACCAGCAGTATTCCGTTACTGATGCCGACAAAAGGGGCTGAAACCCCTAATGAGGCGGTGTCTGCCATGCCCGGCAAATCGGGTAGTTTATTCCAGGTACAGGTAATCATATGATTCGGTTTAGATGTTGGTGGCTGACTGCATCCGGCTAACATGACTGCCAGCAGGAGAAGACATCCGGTTAATATGGATTTGTTGTACATGATACTATTGTTTCTTTGTTCTGAATGTTGAAGCCGGGAGTTCATCGCTGTTGACCAGGTTGGCACGGGTGAATGGTTGCCAGCCGTAGCGGACCAGCTTCGGATTCGTAACCTTCTCACTGCGGATTTTCACCTTTCCATCTATTATTTCGGCCTGGGCGGGGAAGAATAGCCCGTCGTGTTCCGCTATTTCGAATGTGCGTATCGGTTGCCCATCGGAGGTGTGCAGGCCGTCGGCGTAATCGAAGGTGATGTAGGCGGCGTTGTCCCTGAATTCGACTGAACGGAATAAAGGACCTGACGGAGTGAGTGCATGTCCGTATGTCTTGTTGAGTGCCCAACGGGCCAGGCGTTCCCCTATTTCGCGTTTGTATACCGGATGCACATTCAACGAATCTCCCCGGTCGCTGCTGACGGCCATGCCGCTGTTCGGAATCGTTTCCATCAGTTCACGTTGGCTGTTGCGGAACCAGGTCCAGCTCGGACGGTCGATACTCGATAGCTGAACGTAATAGAACGGAAACTCTTCTCCCCAGTTTTTGCGCCAGCTTTCCACCAGCAACGGGAACAAACGTTCGTGTGTTTCGATATTCTGGGCATTCGATTCGCCCTGGTACCAGATGACTCCTTTGATTGGATATTGTTGCAATGGCTGGATTCCCGTTTCGTACAGATAGCAAGGCTCATACGGATGGCGTTGCAGTTTGTCGGATGATTTCTTCGTGTTGAGAACCGCACGACCGCGTACCCAGTCCTGGATAAAGTCGTTCTGTGTCCAGTTGTACAGTATATCGGTAAATTCGAATTCCAGTGTTTTCCGGTCTATCCAGGCTTCGGTACTCGACCCCCCTATGGCATTCAGGACGAGTCCGACCGGAACTTGCAGGCTGTCCGACAACATCCGTCCGAAGGCAAAGGCTACGGCCGAGAACTTATCGGCTGTCTGTTCGTTGCACGGCGTCCACCGGGTGTCGTGGTAATATTGCAGGCGGTTGAGCGAATCCATGGCAGAAATGTCCCATTCCACCGCATTCGTATACCAGCGGGGCTGCATATTGAAGAGACGTATCTGTGGTTGGCTGTCCGCATATTCGAGTAGTTCCTTCCGCTGGCTGTCTGCCAGTTCGTCTACCCGGAAAGCCATGTTGGACTGCCCGGAACAGAGCCATACTTCGCCGACCAGTACCTCTTTATAGGTCAGTTTCTGTGAAGCCGGTACTTTCTTTTTGCTTTTCTTTTCAGTGGCGGGCGAGGCTTCGATGGTCAGTTCATAAGGACCTCCTGCCTGTAACGGGGCGAGCGTGACAGACCATTTGCCGTTGGAGGCGGTTACAGACTCTTTCTTTTGTCCGGCAATCTGCACGGTTACTTTCTCACCGGCATTGGCAGTCCCGGAGATGAGTAAGGGTTTTTCCCGCTGTAAGACCATATTGTCGGAGAACGTAGCAGGCATACGGAGACCTTCGTAGTTGCCGGTCAGTTCCCCGTAAACCGTTTTAGCGAGGATACCGGCTCCTTCCGTGTTCGGATGAAGGGCATCGGGTAACAGGTCAGGGCGGTTGTAGAGTCCTTCCTGCAAATCGATCAGTCCGGTGTTGGCCAGTCGGGCTATTTCTTCGATTGTCTCCTGCTCCATCCAGTACCAGTCGCGGGTACCCGATTTGAAACGCGGATGCCGGTGTGAGATGGGTGTCATCCGGCAAATCCATATCCGGCAATCCGGATTAGCTTCGCGGAACGACGCTATCAGAGAAAGATAGTCTTTCACGAAATGATCCCGGTAGTTAGGCCAGTTGCGCGGGTCGGTATCGTTCAGTCCGAGATGGATGACTACCCTGTCGCCGGCAAAGTCGAGTGCCGCTTTGTATTCTTCCTGCTTGCAGTAAGGGCGATGTCCTTTGTTGAGCAGCGTGGCACCGCTTTTACCGAAATTCACCACTTCGTAGCCGTCTCCCAGCATGCGTTGCAGTTGAGCCGGATAAGAATTGACCTCCCGGTTCTCTATGCCTGCACCGTATGTCACACTATTACCTACACAAGCTACCTTAATCTTATTTTGACCGTAGGCGGTTGTGCAAAGTAACAGGCATAATAGTAAAAGAGTTTTTTTCATTGTATGATAGTCTGTTTATTTCTTTTTATCCGGTGAATAGACCAGGCCGTCTACCGCCTTTTCACCGTCCGGGGTGACAAAGACGAATGTGAACATCCATTTGTTCAGCCTGACTTCGGGAAGCGTGAACTTTCCGACGGGAAGTTTCAGGAAAACCTTGTTCCATCCCTTTTGCAGATGTACCCTGAGCGGTTCCCTGGCAACACAGTTCTCATTCCCCAGCGCGATTTCATTCGATTTCACGGTATGGGTCGCAGTCCATTCCGGCGGAAGCAGTTCCCGGTCGTTCAGCCATACGCGGCTGCCTTTGTAGTCCCACTTGCCCTGTGGTGGCGCCAGGTCCATTTCCGAACGGCCGTAGTTTTGGAATTCTATCCAGGCACCAGCTTCCTGGTCTTTGGGCGAATATACCCAGGTCCAGGCATAAGCGGTATGGTTTTCTTTCGGGTCTTTGTAAAAGCCGGGAACGAGTGTGCCCCATACGTGGCGCAGATAGATTCCGGCACCGATGGTTTCGTTTGTTTCGTAGGTTTTCCCGTCGTAGGTATAGCTGTTTTGCAAGGCTGTTTCGGGCGGGAACACGCTATTCAGGTCACCGTTGTTGGGGAATGCGTCGGTGATGCGCCATTTCACGTTTGTCTGTTTTACGTATGAAAACGGATATCCTTTGAAATGATGCTCTTTATGCCAGAGCATTCGTTGTTCGAATTCGGCAAAGGAAGTGTATGCGCGGCTGTCTTCGGAAGACAGGTTGGTCCCTTCTTTATCGAAGTATTCGTAGCCTCCTCCCCGCCAGGCACGGTCGGCTATGGCGAGCATGTTGGGATACAGGTGGTTTTCCCGTATCATGTTTTCTTCCGGTTGTACCAGGCGGTCGTTCCAGACGGCCAGAATGACACCTGCCATATCATCGCTACCTTCGGTATGCCCGTAGACGGTACTGTTGTATAAAGCACGGATGTCGGCAAAGGTATCGAAATGGTTCAGATAATGGAAACGGGAGTCGATGGCCGGTATTCCCGGTTGGGCTTTTCCCCGATAGCTCCACAGGTGTGTCATATCTATTTCACCCGGTTGGTAATGCCAGCCAGGGTTCCAGGAGATTGCTTTTTTGCCTTTCGACCGGACGAATGCGACCATCTCCGGTACAAACCGGGGATTGGTGAACTCCACTTCGTCGGTCCCGATATGCAGATAAGGCGTATCGAATGTTTCGCAGACTTCTTCTATGAGCAGTTTCAGTATTTTCATTCCTTCCGGACTTTGCATGTCGTGGCGGAAGGTCCGTTCGAAAGCGGCACTGTGCCCGGGCATGTCGAGTTCGGGTATCAGCATCACATGGTGTTGTTTGCAGAAAGCAACGAGTTCTTTGGCCTCTTCCAGGGTATAATATTTGCCCGGCATGCGGGTTGTATTGATGCTGTCGTTTATCATCGGAAAGACTTTGCTTTCCAGGCGCCAGGACTGGTTCTCGGTGAGATGCCAGTGGAAAACATTGATTTTGTAACGGGATAAAATGGCTATTTCCCGTTTCAGTTCTTCCAGGGAGATATAACTGCGGCCTACGTCCTGCATGAATCCGCGGATACGGAAGGCAGGCCAGTCTGTAATCCGGCATCCCGTGATATAGGCTCTGTCCCCTTTCTTTTCCGTTAGTTGGCGAAGGGTTTGAATAGCCCAGTATATTCCCTGTTCCGTGGTGGCTTCGATGGTGATACCCTGGGAGGATACTTGTAGTTTATAGGCTTCGTTTGCGTTCAGCTTTGCCTCCGGCAGTTCTTTTACAAGTTTTATTTGTAATTTGTGTTTGCTGGCGGGGTTGATGCCGATGTTATTCTCCTGCAACCAGGCCGTAACCATCTGCTCCGTATTTCCTTCTGTCTGGAGGGCGATTTCTTTTCCGGAAAACGTTTGCTTGTTCCAGTCTACCTGTTGCGGCCAGGGAAGTAAGTTCGGGATACCGGTAGCATAGGCCACCGGTATCCATACACATAATATGAATGTTATGAACAGCTTTTGTTTCATCGTATTTATTTAATCAGGTCTGTTAGTTTGACAGCCTGGAAGGTCATGTGTGCCACACTTGATTCGTAGAAGATACCGACTGTTTCCTTGTCGATCATGGACAGGCAGGAATATCCCCATCCTTCGTTTTCGTCCAGTAATACCTGATGTTCTGCCGGCCAGGTCAGGCCACCGTCGAGACTGGCTTTAATCGTGATATGGTTGCGTCCTTTCGTGGTGTTCGGATTGGAGAACAATAACAGTTTCTTTCCGGTGATGTTGTCTTTCGCATCCACTTTGATGAGGCTTGCCATACAAACCGGTTCCTGCAAGGCACTGCGGCTTGAGGGATGTTCGGTCCAGGTCTTGCCCAGGTCTTTGGTAACGGCTACGGCACGGCTACCGCCACGGTTATCGCGCATGTTGAGCATGAGCACGCCGGGTTCAACTTCTGCTACCTGTGCTTCGGTGGTATTGGTGCGTGCCAGGTTATGCAGATGCCAGGTTTTGCCACGGTCTTTGCTGTACATCACGCCTGCATTCGGTACACGCGTCGCGTCGATGAACTGGATGGGGAAAACCAGCGTGCCGTCCTGCATGGTGATGCCGCGTCCCGGACCCTGCAACAGGAAATACCAGGAAGGGTCTTTCACCTGCGAAGTGATGTTGATAGGTTCGCTCCAGGTCTTTCCGTCGTCTTCGCTCTTGACAAGCATCAATTGGGCCGTTTCATCGGGAGTCATGTCCGGCATGGAGTTCCACCAGGCGCGTCCGTTACCCATTCCGTGAGTCCAGGCGGCAACAATCCAGATGGTGTTTGTCTTTTCGTCTACCAGGATGGACGGGTCACCTACTCCGTTTTGTGCATGAGGCAGACCGCCGGTTTCACCGAAGGTCATGGCTACGCGCATCGGCTCCCAGGTTTGTCCCTTGTCCGTACTGCGGCTCACGCCTATGTCGACCATTTCCTGTAAGTCGACACTGCTGTTGTAACGGATATCGTAAACGCCGAGAAGCGTGCCGTTGTTGGTCGTAACCAGTCCCGGGATACGGAAGGCTGCCGAGCCGTCATCGCCTGCCTGGCGTACGCCGACGCCTACGCGACGGGGTGTTTCTGCTTTCCCTTTCCATTCGATGGCTGCGGGTTTGTTATTGATGGTGGCCTCCGGCATCGTGAAGGATACTCTCGACAATAAAGAGGTCTCCGGTTTCATTTCGATGCTTACCCAGAAGTAGTTGGGACCTTTAATCATTGGTTGTTTGGAAGACAGCCTGATTGTCTTTGCCGGGGCGGTAACTTCATCTTGTTTGACAGAATAAGAAGGGTTCGCTACCCGTGTCTTGCCCGGTGTGTAACTGGTAACGTATGTCACCGGGTTGAAGTGCGTGCCTTCCCTGGATGGCGCTTCCGTGCCGCTATAGTATAACCGTACGGCTTTTATGTCAGACAGGTTCGTCTCTTCTCCGAATTGGAGTGTGAAATTATTTAATACATCTCCCTTCTGAGCGGGAATACGCATTTCCAACAGTACATTGTCCGTACGGTCTATCAGAATAGGAATCTGCTGTTCCCTTACGTACAAGCTGTCTGCTGCAAAGGCGGTTTGTGCGATGAATAGAAGACAGAGATAAAAGATGCTTTTTTTCATGGTGATTGTTCTATATGTGTTGTTTGTTAAATACTGAGTCAAATATAATCATATTATTTTCAACTAATCCGTCATATTTGCCACTTTCGGTCGAAGGAAGCAAATCTGAATGAGTAAAGCGATTGCGACGAGTCCTGCCAACATGGCAAAGTCGTGCCCCAGGTTGCCGGCATCTGTCGATCTGCCCAGCAGGTCTGTAATGGCTGCCCCGGCAAATACACCGGTCATATTCATGATACCGTAAGCCGTAGCCCGGTAACGTGGTGAGATGAACTGGCAGAGTATCGGCATATTATTGGCATCAAAGATACCGAAACCGATACCGAAACACAAGCCTCCGCCGACAATCATCAGGAAGTTATGTCCGAAACCGAGCAATAAGAGCGATGGAATGGTCAATGCCAGTCCGATAGCTCCGGTATAAACACGGCCGCGTACGTTGGTCTGTATCCATTTATCGGATAAGATACCGCCTGCAATGACTCCGATAAACGAAGATAAAGCGATTGTAATCGTTGATAACGGACCTGCTTCCGACATGTCGATTGACAGATTTTCGGAGAATAATGTCGGTAACCAGTTCTTGGTAGCCCAGCCCGGTAGACTCGGGGTTGCAAAATAAAGCAGGATAATCCAGAAAGAGATGTTCGTAAACAACATACCCATCCCTTTGAGAGCCCCTTTCACCGGATTCTCGACGGCAGCGCCCGCCTCTTTGATTTTATGAACGATATGGTCTTTTTTATCTTTCAGGAACAGAATAAGAATCACGCTGTATGCAATACCGACAATCCCGAACCAGTGGAAAGTCGTTTCCCAGGTAAAGGCGCTTGCCACTGTCGCACCGAAACCGCCTAAAGCCTGTCCGGTGTAAAGGCCGGTCATGTGGATGCCTACTGCCAGCGAACGGGTTTTCCCCTGGTGGTAATCGGTTATCAGCGACAATCCTGCCGGGATATACAAGGCTTCGCTTACCCCCATGAGGGCGCGCAGGAAATAAATCTGGTTGAAAGTCGTGCAATAACCCATCATCAGCGTGACGAACGACCAGACGAACAGGCTGCCGACGATCAACCATTTGCGGTTTACCCTGTCGGCTATCATTCCCGCTACAGGGCTCATGAATCCGTATATCCACAGGAACACGGCCATCAGGCGGCCGAAGTTGGCTGCCGATTCCAGTTCGGTGATGTCTATCATCATCGCGTCTTTCATGGTGGAGAGCATTTGCCGGTCCATATAGTTCAGTAAGGCTACGCCCCACAACAGGCCGACAACTACCCAGGGATAGATTTTCTTATTGCTCATATCGTTTATTTTGAAAGCATTTCTTTACAAAGCTGGTTACATTTCAGAAGCATCCGGGGGATGTGGAACGGGCCTTTATACATATTACCTTTGGCCGGCTGTGACAATGTCCCGTCATAATGGAAATAGCCGTACCATTCCCCATATTCCCTGTCCGGGAAACGGGCGTATGTGTATTCATTAATCATCCGGTGCATTTCAAGGTATTTCTTGTCGCCGGTAGCTTCATAGGCATAAAGTGTGGCGATGATGGCTTCGCATTGCGGCCACCAGAATTTCATATCGTGCCAGTATTCTTGCTGCGGAAGGTTCTTGCAGTCTTTGAAATAAGTGATTCCACCGTATGTTTTGTCCCAGCCCCATTCCCAGGCCCAGTTGAGGATAGTCAGTCCCATTTCTTTCAATTCCGGGTCCCAGTTGCGGTACTTGGCTTCTTCCAGGATAAACCAGGCTGTCTCGATGGAATGGCCCGGATTGATGGTTCGTCCGGGGATGGAGTCGATGAATTCGCCATTCGGTCCGACTGTTTCGAGGATTGTTTTGAATTCCGGCTTCATGAAGTCGCGGCGGAGTTCGCTGATGGACTCGTCTATCTGTTTTGTCAGTATTTCATCGTCGATAGCTTCGCGGATGCGGGCGGCCGTATCAATCAGTATCATGCATAAGGAATGCCCTTTGGCGACGAAGCCTTCGCGGAATTTAGGTTCAAGCAATCCCGGTGTATTTTTATAATGAAGGACTTGTTTGAAGAGGTTGACTGCTTTCTCCGCATAGCTTTTGTCTCCCGATGCGATGGAATATTGCGCCATGGCGATAGCGGCAAAAGTTTCGGAAAAGACATATCTTCTTTTGCGGACCGGAACGCCGGTTGCCGTCACCTCATAAAACATGCGGCCATCCGTGTCGAAGCAATATTTCTCGATGAAATCAATGCCATTCTTACAAGCCTGCAACCATTCTTGACGTTTCTCTATATGATTGTAGGCATAGGCCAGGATGAAAGCGAAACGTCCCTGAAACCATACCGATTTGTTCGAATCCATCAGGGAACCGTCCCGGTTGAGGCAGGTGAAATAACCGCCGTTCTCTTTGTCGATGCCGTATTTCAGCCAGAAAGGCATGACATCGTTCACGAGGTCGTTTTTGTATGTTTCTTCCCAGTAACCCAGATATTCTGCCGGTTGGGATATGTTTGTTTTTGCTTCCATAGTCGTTAGAATTTGTTACATCTTTCAAAGAAATTGATAGCTTCGAGTTCAGCTTTCATAGCCGCTTCTTCGGCATCGGTCATATTCTGGAACGGTGTACGGTTTTTGCCCAGGTCCAGACCAATCAGTTTCATGATACGCTTGCCTCCTACGATGTTTCCGCGGTAATGACAGATTACGTTAATCACATCCTGTGAGAAGTTTTGTTTTTCGCGGGCTGTTTCCAGGTCTCCGGCTTCCCAGGCTGTGATGATACCGACCAGTTCCTTGCCGTTATAGTTGGTTGTTCCGCCGATGCCGCCTTGTGCGCCACCCATAGCCAGGCAGGGCAGAATAGTTTCGTCCTGTCCGTGAAGCATGTCGAATTTGCCGTCTTTATATAACCTGCACTGGTTATATTCGTAAAGGCTTTCATAGGTATATTTGATTCCTGCGAAATTAGGGATGCGTCCGTCTACAGCTTTTAAGAAATCTACCATTGAAAGGAATGCGCCGTTGAATGCCGGAATATGATAATAATAGAAAGGCAGTTCCGGTGCCCCGCAAGCAATTTCTTCGCAATATTTCATCAGTTCTTCCACACGGTTTACTTTAGGGAACGGAGAAGCCATGGCGCCTATCCCCCATGCTCCGATCTTTTGTGCGTGGGCAGCCAGGTTGCGGCTGGTCTTTACACAAGTACTACCTACATGTACGATTACTTTGAACCCTTCCGGCACAACTTCCATCCATCTTTCGGCCAGTTTAATACGCTCTTCTTCCGTCAGCATATAGCCTTCGCCCGATGAGCCGTTGATGAAAACACCTTTCAAACCGTTGTTGGCTAAAAGTTTGGCATAGGCTTCAATGGGTTCGTAATTCACTTCTCCATTTTCATAAAACGGAGTAAAAGGGGCATCAATCAGACCTTTAATCTTTTCCATGGTACGCAGTATTTAATAGTTGTTATGTGTGTTATTTTAAATATGAGGCAAATATAATAAAATAATTTAATAATTGCTGTAGCGATATGAAATAATTTGTGCTAGATGGTGTATAAAGTTACCTGTAAACCGGCTGTCGATAAAAACAGGTCGGTTTACAGGTAACAGTTAGATGAAATAGATTATTCGTAACCTGGTGTTTGAACCAGCTTGGGGTCTTTGTTCAACATTTCTGTTTCAATGGGCCAAAGCACTTTATATGACTCTGCTTCGCTTAGGATAGGCTCGGTTGTTCCGATGCTCCCTTCTTTACAGAATACTAAATGTTTGCCTCCTTTGGTGAGGGTCATACGCCGTACATCCCACCAACGCTGTCCTTCTCCAACGAATTCTTTATCTTTTTCGTTGAGGATTGCCAGTTCGTTCGTTGTGAAATCCGCATTTACATAACCGTACTTGCTAATATCCCAATTATTACCATACGCGCGTTCGCGAATCATGTTGATATATTTAGCCACATCGCCATTCTGCATATTCTCAATTTCGGCAAGCATCAGGTAGACGAGAGGTAAACGGTAAATAACAGCATCCGCATCCCATACGTACTGGTTAGTGCTTACATTGAAATGTCCCATTATTTTCCTTAAAAAAGTACCGGCCAGTTCTCCGTTCGGATGTTCGTCGGAAACCTGATAATAAGCTGCCAGAAATGTAGCATCGCGACGACTGTCTGCTTTATCATATTTCAGGAACATCTCTTTTTTAAACTCATGTCGTTGTTGCGCGGTGGTCCCAACCTGAAGAGTATCGCCCATCAGAACACCATCTTCGCTATTATAACCGATTGTTTTGAATTGTCCGGTTTGGTAATTGTACATGAAACTGGTATAGCTGTTAGCCGCTTCACCTTCAGTGTATCGTACAGCCATAATGATTTCGGAATTACCTTTATTTGTGGAGGAAAATACATTGGTAAAATCCTCTTGCAACGACAAACCGTAATTGTTGACAACATTCAATAAATGATTTTTGGCTATTGCCAGATCTGCTTCATTGGCCTGATTGTCATCGGTCGACACTTTTGCGTTCCAGAGATATACTTCTCCCATCAGGCATTCGGTAGCAGCCTTTGACCAATAGGCTTTCTTGTTGCTTCTGTTGGATGGGTCGAAGGAATTGTTGTCTCCGAAATATTTCAATGATTCTTCGAGGTCTGATTTGATTTGTGCCATCATGGCGGAACCACTTGCACGGCCTTCGTATAAATCTTCCGGATTGAAATTTCCGTTTACGACTTTGTTCGGGTCCAGTTGCAACGGGGCTGTTCCGTAAGTCCTGTATAAATCGAAGTAGTGGAAAGCCCGTAAGCCGTAGGCCTGGCCCAGGTAATAAGCCTTGTCGGCATCCGACATATAAGTGGCTTCTTTCGTATTTTGAAGGAAAATATTGATATTAGCTATGAGACCATATAATTCTCCCCATTTGCTTACGCCTGAAGTAACGGCTGAAAGTTTCTGTAGTTTCAGTCCTTGGTCGGATACACTGGTGCCATCTATGGCTAATGTTTCCACATTGGAACCACCGCGGACTTCACCGAAAATAAACTGGTGCTGGTATGTTTTGTCACGCAGGTTTTTATGGAGTCCGTCCATATATCCTATGATATGCTCCGGCTTTGTCCAGTAATTCGAACTACCGTAATAGTCGATAGGCGACAAGTCAAGTGCATCACAAGCGCTACACAGATAAACTGTTGTCGCCAGAACACCGAATCGTATTGTTGATTTTAAGATATTCATATTGTGTATACTTTAAATTATTATTACTATTGAATTAGAAAGTAACGTTTATCCCAAATAAAACTGAGCGGGGCAGGGCATAACCGGATCCAGCCTGGCCGTTGGCTGCCACTTCAGGTGTTGCCACATTCTTGGCTCCGGTCAGATATCCGAGATTTTGTCCTGTGATAGAGACAGACGCTTGTTGCATTTTAGCCATATCCGTCCATGTTTTAGGCAGCGAATAACTTAACGACAATTCACGTATGGCAAGATAATTCCCTTTATAGGCGAAAAGGGTGGACGCTGTGTTATAATTGCCTTTCCCTAACTGGTCTGCCCAAAGGAAACGCGGATATTTTGCATTGGGATTGTCTTCCGACCATGTGTCGTAGTATAATTCGGCCGGTACATTGTAGGAACCTTGCATACAGCCCATATACCAGGGTGTTTTACTTTGGGCAGAGTTCTCATAAATCCAGAAGTCGAGGGCAAAGTCAAAGCGGGCATACAGTTGTAATCCTTTCCAGCGCAAGGTTGTATTGAAGCCGCCTGTCCAATGCGGATCCGTATTTCCGACTTTTACTCTATCGTACTGGTCGATTACACCATCGCCGTTTACATCTTTCCATTTAACATCACCCGGTTGGATCGGTAGGTTGCTGGTACCGTTTTGTTCGCTTGCGCTAAGGTTATCCCATACTCCTGTTCCATAGAGAGTCTTGTCTCCCAGGTGTTTGTCAATCAGGTTGGTTGGAATTTCGTCTTTCGATTTGTAAATACCTTCGGCTTTATACATATACAGAACATTAGGTTCATATCCTTCCTGATAGCCACCGACCCAGATTTTTTCATATGAACCGTCTGGCAGTTTATTGCCGGAATAGATTTCGAATGCATCTTGTCTGTTTCTTTCCAGATTATTATAAGGCAACGATACGATTTTATTCTTGTTGAATGAAATATTACCGCTGGCAGTCCATGACCAGTCTTTGTTCTCGAATATTTTTCCGGATAATTCAATTTCAAGACCTTGATTACGTAACTCCCCGTTGTTGTTGGTTACAGAGGAGAAGCCGGTTGAAGTCGGAAAGCTCAGATTGGCATATTTATCGGAAGTCAGGCGGTTGTAATAAGTAAAATTGGTTGTCAGCCTGTTTTCAAAAAAGCTCATATCGAGACCTGCTTCAAATGTCGCTGTCTTTTCCCAGCGTAATCCGGCATTAGGCAGACTTCCTATGAGGTAACCGATGTTGCCATTGTATGTCTGCGTGTTGTAAGAGCCTTGCAGCGTATACTCTCCGATACCAGAGGCATTTCCGTTGATACCATAACTCATGCGTAATTTACCAAAGGAAAGGACTGGCAAATTGTCTTTTACAAAATCTTCGCGTCCAAATATCCAACCGGCCGAAACGCCTGGGAAGAATCCCCAGCGGTTGTCTCCCAGTAAAGAAGAATAACCGTCACGGCGGAAAACAGCTGAAAGTAAATATTTATTCTTAAAATCATAATTTAAACGTCCGAAGAAAGAAAGTATTCTCAGTTGTTTATGTTCTGAATCTATTGTACGTTTGTTTTCGCCTTTATCTGTAAGTCCTAAATCTCCAAAGTCATCTGTCGGTGCACCCTGACCTTCCGCTTTATAATACCGGTAGTATTTATCGTAATATTCGGTACCCAACATTAAATCAACGTTATGATCACGCGCAAAAGTTCGTGTGAAATTTAGGACGGCATTGTAAGTTTGTCTGAAATCACGGCTGTAATCAGCTTTGCTGCTGCGTGTACGGTCGAATACCCCAGGAGTTTTCTCGTAATCTTTTGTAAAAGATTCTGTTAATTGCTCGGCGTAATACCAATTGGCAGATGCGTTAAGTGTTAATCCTTTCATTAGGTCAACCTGAAATGCCTGTACCATCGTGAACTTGTCGGACTGGTTAAAATTCTCCCATTTTTCCGGTTGATAGGACTGGTTTCCGTCAGCGGTTCCCGGTCCTAATTGCATGTTGCCTTCTTCATCTTCGAAGATAACCGTAGGAGGTAAAGACATGATACGACCGAAATAGTTTGCTTCCGACCCGTTTGATCCCGGCATGTTTTTCCAGTTTGCACGGTTGTAATTCAGAGAGGATTTGGAGGTCAGCCAATCTGCAATTTTGTAACTTGCATTAGTTACAAATGAATACCGTTCGTAGTAAGTATTAATAGGGACGGCTTCCTGATGATTGTATCCCAGACCTGCATAATAAGTTGCACGATCATTTCCTCCGGACATATTTATGTTATAATCTTGAGTGAGAGACGGGTTGTTCAGGTTATAACTGGCAAGGTCCGTGTCTTTGTAAATAATTTCTTTTCCGGTGATCGGGTCTGTCATTTTTTGCCATCCTTTTTCCAGAAGGTTAGCGTTCTCGTTACTTAAAAACATAGGACTGTACACTGATTTTCCATATACGTTACCGGTACCATAAGGTTGTGCCCCTTCCAATGAACCGCCTGAATAAGGACCGTAGCCTTTTACAGTTCCATTTTTGTCGGTAAAGAGATTACCCGCATTATAGACGGCTTGGCGTAAAGCCGAGATATATTCGCCTCCATTTAAAAACTCATAAGGCATATAAGCATAGTTTAAACCGACTTTAGCCTTAAAGTTTATTTCCCGGTGTCCGGCCTTTCCTTTTTTAGTTGTGACGAGAATTACACCGTTACTGGCACGTGCTCCGTAAATGGCAGTTGCTCCCGCATCTTTCATAACCTCCATTGATTCTATGTCTTCCGGGTTTATGTCATTTAAGCCGTCACGCAATTGTCCGTCGACTATAACCAGAGGTGATCCTGTTCCATCGAGGTTAGTACCACCACGGAGGACGATTGTCGGAGCGGCTCCCGGACTTCCCGATGATTGGATTACTTTCAATCCGGAGACAGCTCCGGAGAGTGCTTGCGCCGGATTGGAGAACAAACCTACATTTAATGTTTCTTGTTTGACTTTTGCTATGGAATTAGTCGTTTTGGAGCGTAGCTGAGTTCCGGAATAACCGGTAACAACGACTTCATCCAATGTTTGACTATCTTCATTAAGAATGATTTTTAATACTTGTTTATCTGTCGCTGTAATTTCAACCGTTTTGTATCCGATGAAGGAAACTACGAGTTTAGATCCTTTTTTCGCTTGTAGAGTGAAATTACCATCCATATCCGTTACGGTTCCGTTTTGTGTTCCTTTTTCAACTACGGAAGCACCTGGCACGGTCATATTTAGGTTATCAAAGACAACCCCTTTAACACTTATACTCTCTTGAGCCCATGTAATAACCGGTAAAAGAGAGAATAGTATTAGAATAAAAAGATTCTTCTTCATAATGATGTTATTTTTGTTTGAATCGTATAAAGGAGTAATACAATAATCCTTTTGTTTTAAAATAAATCGATTAATACGGCAGTTTTTTAGCCGTGGGAACATTTGCATTCAATGTACGTTTAGTAGCATTCGGGTAGATTCATCTCATTTTCATAAGCATTGATTTTTAGGTGATACATATTTTTATTTTAATTCGATAGAGAATCTGAAATGTTTTCCGACTTTTGGATATAATTGAATGGGAAAGAGTAGGATAAGAGTACGCCAGAGTTCATACAAGACTCAGGTGTTGAATGAAGCTTATATGTTTTTTATAAATATGATATATGTGTCTATGTTTTGTATATCATTGTTTATATGCAATATTATGTGTTTTGCGGAATTAGGAAAGTTTTGTATTACAGATTGTTTTATTTGAAGAATGCCTTCTAAATGGATCTTTTCTACGATATATATGAAATAATTTTCTGTTTGTGGAGTATATTATTAAAAATATTTATTTATATTTGCGCTGTATTTAAAAAAAGAGCGAAAAGGGTATTGTGAGCTGACAATGAAAAAGAGTTTTTTTGGTACCTAATTCCTACTTTGATAATATGCTAATTTTATATCTTTATTAAAGTGATATGTATGAATGAGAAAGATAAATATGATCTGTTTATGCTCAAAGGGTTGGATATTAGCGATCTAAATGATATTCTTAATCACGAAATATCATCAGTCTGGTTACAGGTGAAGGATGTTATTCATTGTAATGAACCTGAGTCTTGTATGAACTATGGCTTACTTTTTCATTATAATAAGATGAATTAAAATAAACACATAGCGAAAAAGTAAATTTGAGCAAAGCGTAGCGAATTGGCTGAAACAGCGTTCGTTACGCTTTGTTTTTCTATTGGGCATAGCCAACGGAAAGCCAACATGAAGCCAAACGGCGCAAGAGTTCAGTTACCACCTCATTACTCCCGTAACGGGTGCGTATTTCTTGCTAAAAGGTTCTTTTTCTGCGATTTGCGTAGATTTGCATAGCAGTCGATAACTCACTGTAACTTAATTTTGTAACCCAAAAAAGGAGTGAGTTATGCGTAGTACATTCAAGGTCTTATTTTACGTGAAGAAAGGCAGCGAAAAGCCGAACGGCAACCTGCCTTTGATGTGCCGTATCACGGTGGACGGCGAGATTAAACAGTTCAGTTGCAAGATGGACGTTCCCCTACGCTTGTGGGACGTGAAGAACAACCGTGCTTCGGGCAAGAGCATCGAAGCGCAGAGAATCAATCTTGCGGTAGATAAAATTCGTGTGGAGGTAAACCGCCGCTATCAAGAGTTGATGCAGACGGACGGTTATGTTACCGCTGCCAAGCTCAAAGACGCCTATCTCGGTATCGGTGTCAAGCAGGAAACCCTGTTGAAGCTGTTTGAGCAGCACAACGCCGAGTTTGCCAAGAAAGTCGGGCACAGCAGGGCGCAGGGAACATTCCGACGCTATCAAACGGTCTGCAACCATATTCGGGAGTTCCTGCCCCATACCTACAAGCGTGAGGACATTCCGTTAAAGGAACTCAACCTTACTTTCATCAACGACTTCGAGTATTTCCTCAGAACGGAGAAGAAATGCCGCACCAACACCGTTTGGGGCTACATGATTGTGTTGAAACACATCGTTTCCATAGCGAGGAACGACGGACGTTTGCCGTTCAACCCCTTTGCAGGGTATATCAACTCTCCCGAAAGCGTGGACAGGGGCTACCTCACCCAAACGGAGATACAAACGCTCATGGACGCACCGATGAAGAACGCCGCCCATGAACTTGTACGGGACTTGTTCGTCTTTTCGGTGTTCACGGGTTTGGCGTATTCCGATGTGAAGAACCTCACCGCCGACCGCCTGCAAACATTCTTCGACGGCAATCTATGGATAATCACCCGAAGAAAGAAAACCAACACCGAATCGAACATCCGTCTGTTGGACGTTCCCAAGCGTATCATAGAGAAATACAAGGGGCTGGCAAGGGGCGGTCATGTGTTCCCCGTTCCGAGCAACGGCAGTTGCAACAAGATACTCAAAGATATAGGCAGACAATGCGGGTTCAAGGTGCGTTTGACCTACCATGTCGCAAGGCACACGAACGCCACGACCGTACTTTTATCGCATGGCGTGCCCATCGAAACCGTGAGCCGCCTTTTGGGGCACACGAACATAAAAACCACCCAAATTTACGCCAAAATCACCGCCCAGAAGATAAGCCAAGACATGGAAACCTTGTCGCACAAGTTAGAGGACATGGAAAAGAGCATCTGCCGAGCCATTTAACAACCTTAAAACAGAACAGCGATGAAAGAAGAAAGAAACATCATCACGATAGATGAATACGGCAGTATCTCTTTGCCAACCGACATAGGTGCAACCGCCATGACCGAGTGGGAAATCTGCGAACTGTTCGGGGTTATCGCCCCGACTGTTCGGGCAGGGATAAAGACACTCTGCAAAAGCGGAGTTTTGTGTATATATGACATAAAGCGCATTATCCGCCTATCGGACAGATACAGCGCGGAGGTTTACAACCTCGAAACGATAGCCGCCCTCGCTTTCCGTATCGAATCGTTCGGGGCGGCGAAAGTCCGCAAGGCATTATTAAAGAGGATTATACACGGGCGAAAGAAAAAAACGACGGTATTCGTGTCGGTTGTTTCGGACGGCAACCCCAACAGCCGTTGGAAAGCGTGATGATATACCAACATATCAACATGCAAACATACCAACATGCCAGCATACCAACATGCAAACCTATCACTATGGTGATATATATTGCAGGGTCTATTCCTCTTTTCAGAGGAAAGCGGAGCAATCATTTCCGTTTACAAAGGCAAAGCAAGCACGGGGCTTTATGTCAGCTAAAAGGTCAAGCGGCTACGCCGTTTCCCGATAAATCTTCCTCTCGCTTCGCTGCGAGCGTATTTATCGGGAAAACCTTGTATCCAACCGCCCCGTGCAAAAGAGCCTTTGAAAACGGAAACGACCGCCCCGCCGCCCACCACCGACCGAAAGGGAAAAATAATAAGGTGGGGTTATACGGGGAAGCAGACGGCAGGGACAGCCACCACCGAAAGGCAGACGGACGGCACGCCGCAGGGTATTTACGGAGAAAATACCGTAGCTTATTAGGGAATTTTCCGAGCCGCAATACTTCGTATCGCTGAAAATTCCCCAATAAGGCAAGGGGCAAGCCCCTCTGCACACCCTGTTGAGGGCGGCATTTCGCCGCCCTCAAAGATAGTCAGAATCATTGTTTCACAAGCCAAAAAAAGAAAGGAAGAATATATGGGTTTCGTAGTTTTACACATGGAAAAGGCGCACGGTAGCGACAGCGGAACGACCGCGCATATTGAGCGGTTCATCATACCGAAGAACGCCGATCCCACACGCACGCACCTGAACCGCAGGCTCATCGAATACCCCGACGGGGTGAAAGACCGTTCGGCGGCTGTTCAGAGAAGACTGGAAGAAGCGGGACTGACACGCAAAATCGGAAGCAACCAAGTGCGGGCAATCCGCATCAACGTGTCGGGAACGC
Source organism: Parabacteroides sp. AF17-3 (assembly GCF_003635445.1). Taxonomy (NCBI): domain Bacteria; kingdom Pseudomonadati; phylum Bacteroidota; class Bacteroidia; order Bacteroidales; family Tannerellaceae; genus Parabacteroides; species Parabacteroides sp. AF17-3. Next base: position 287,219 of record NZ_QTMM01000001.1, read on the forward strand.
ACGAGGACATGGAACGCATCGAAAGGGAGGGGCGTTTGGACGAGTGGTGCGCCGACAATCTGAAATACTTCGCCGACACGTTCGGAAAGGAGAACATCGTGGCGGCTCACCTGCACAGGGACGAGGAAACGCCGCACATACACGTTACACTTGTCCCCATCGTCAAGGGAGAGCGCAAACGCAGGAAAAGGGAGGAGCAGGCGAAGAAGCGATACCGCAAGAAGCCGACCGATACCGTGAGGCTGTGCGCAGACGATATTATGACACGGCTGAAATTGAAGTCCTACCAAGATACCTATGCCGAAGCGATGGCGAAATACGGGCTGCAAAGGGGCATAGACGGCTCGAAGGCTCGCCATAAGTCCACGCAGCAGTATTATCGGGACATACAGAAACTCGCCGACAACCTCAAAGCGGAAGTGGTGGATTTGCAGCAGCAGAAAGAAACGGCACGGGAGGAACTAAAACGGGCGAAAAAAGAAATACAGACCGAGAAGCTGAAAGGGGCGGCAACCGTCGCAGCCGCCAACATAGCCGAAAGCGTGGGTTCTCTTTTCGGCAGTAATAAGGTCAAGACATTGGAAAGGGAGAACACCGCCCTGCATAGGGAGGTTGCCGACCACGAGGAAACGATAGAGGCACTGCAAGACAAGATACAGACCATGCAGACCGACCATAGCCGACAACTGTTGGATATGCAGCAGAAGCACCGAAAGGAGATGGCGGACAAAGAAACAAGGCACAAGCAGGAAATATCGTTTCTGAAAACGGTAATCGCAAAGGCGGCGGCATGGTTTCCCTACCTGCGTGAAATGCTCCGTATCGAAAACCTCTGCCGCCTTGTCGGGTTCGATGAAAGACAGACCGCAACGCTCGTCAGCGGCAAGCCGTTGGAGTATGCAGGGGAACTCTATTCGGAGGAACACAAGCGTAAATTCACGACCGAAAAGGCTGGCTTCCAAGTGATGAAAGACACGAATGACAAAACGAAGTTAGTCCTTGCCATCGACCGAAAGCCCATTGCCGAATGGTTCAAGGAGCAATTCGACAAGCTAAGGCAGAACATACGCCGTCCCATACAACCGCAAAGGAAAAGCAGAGGAATGAAATTGTAACAGCCTTATTGCGCTGAAAAACAAAAAGTACCGTTCATAAATGACTGATGAACGGTACTTTTTTGTAATTTTGCACCCGAAATGATAGAACAAGTTTATGAATCGTATAATTTTAGAAACTAATAGATTGCTATTGCGAGAAATGACACTTTCTGATATGGGCGCATTATCCTTAATATTACAAGATGAAAAAGTAATGTATGCTTATAATGGAGCTTTCAGTGATAAAGAAACTCTTGTTTGGATGCAAAAGCAACTTCAACGATATAAAGATTATGGATTCGGATTGTGGGGCGTATTTCTTAAAGATACCGACGAAATGATCGGACAATGCGGTATTACTATGCAGGAATACAAGACTGCGCAAGTTCCCGAAATCGGCTACTTGCTGGCTCATAAATATTGGCATAAAGGTTATGCTGTTGAAGCCGCAACGGCTTGTCGGGAGTATGGGTTTAATACGCTGAAATTTGATGAATTATATTCAATTATTAGAGATACCAACGTTGCATCACAAAAAGTGGCACTTCGCAATGGTATGAATCCGATTGATTCTATTGTTAAACACTATCGTGAAGTTGATATGCCCCATTTGGTATATTGTGTAAAAAAATGATAAATTTATGAATGCCCCTACATTTACTATATGATAAAAAACAGTCATTTAAATCATATTGAATCACAGATAAAATCTGAATACTTGTCCGTTCCTTCCAAAGCAATTCTTTTGGAGGAAGGAAAAGTTGCAGAAAAACTCTATCTAATCCGTAAAGGCTGTCTGCGGCTGTTTTTCTATAATGAAGGGAAAGATATTACTTTTCAATTCTTTTTTGAGGGGGATTTTGTCGCCTCATTCGATAGCCTATATAAACGCACGCCGAGTCTTTTCTATTTGGAGAGTATCGAGCCAACGGAACTCACGGCTATAAGGAGAGAGGATTTTTATAACCTAATCAACAATAATTTGTCGTTGAGACAGTTGTATGAAGAAAAACTCATAGACCGTTTTCATGCTTATCAACAACTGTTCTTGTCAAGAATAAAAAACACGCCACAACAGCGATATGAAGAATTGCTGAAAGAGTATCCCAACATAATACAGCGTGTTCCGCAACATTATATAGCGTCTTATCTTGGCATAACTCCCGTTTCTTTATCACGCATCAGAAACCGTCATTAACTTCATTTCTTTACAATTGTTATCGTTCTGATTCTACTTGAATACCGAATTTTGCACCGTAAATATGAAAACGGTAAGCAATGAAGAAGATTTTTGTAATAGACTGGATTTTGGTTTTTGTGTTTGTTTTATCTGCATTTTCCGGAATAGGATTGCATATTGCCGGATATGGCAACAGCCACGAAGTATGGCATAATTGGGCTGTATTTCATGTTTTGACCAGCTTTTTATTTTTTGTGGCGGCAATATTCCATATAACAACACATTGGGGATGGTATAAAGGAATAATAAAAAATGGGCTTGGCAAAAAAAGTAAAATTACAGTAGTTCTGTCAGTTGTATTCTTTCTTGTATCGGTTACGGGAATTATCCTATTAGGAGTAAACGGGGCTAACTCCTACATAGGGCTATTGCACTATAAAATAGGGATTATTACAATCGTTCTATGTATTGGGCATATACTAAAACGAATTCCTTTATTACGTAAATCTCTGAAATAATACACAAAGCATAGGGCTAAATAAATAGTCCTTTGTTTTGTGGATTATTAAAATTATTGTATCTTTGTTTTCAGAAAGAGTTATTTGACAGCATAGCACCGCAAATCGCTGAAATTCGCACGGTTGCTAACTCGTTACCATTACTTCTCAAATAATTCGCTAAAAGTTTATTCCTCAATCGGTTAAGTCAAACCGATGAAAATCTAAAATAAACTTATGATTTTCGAATTTTTAATGAATCAGCTATGAGGATGCCGGAGATCTCTGTTAATATGCCAAAACACTCTCTTTTTGTATCTTAGTTCTTAAAAGACTATGATATTCTCTATTTTTTTGTTTAAAAGGAAACCTTATTTTTGAAAGTAAGTCTCATCTTTGGCTTATGAATGGGGCTTATATGAACGTTTATTGTCGATTTTTTTTATTTACTCAGAGGACTATTTGAAGAATATTTATCTACTTTTGTTTATTCAAATTTATAGTAGACAAAAAAGAACACCATGAATACAAAATTCCTTATCACGGCCGATAGCAATCGTAGTGCATTATTAAAAAAGAAGATTATACATTATTATATAGCCAATGGCGATGCCACAATTGCAGAGTTATGCAAGGAAATGGATTTGAGTATTCCTACCGTAACGAAATTGGTAGGAGAATTACTAGATGACGGTTATATCCTGGATTTTGGAAAACAGGAGACAAATGGAGGACGCAAGCCGAATATCTATGGTTTGAACCCGGTTTCCGGTTATTTTGTCGGAGTGGATGTTTTCCGGAGTAAAATTAATATTGCAGCAGTCGATTTTAAAGGAGACAAGCTGCGTGTGGAAGAAAATATCCCGTATTCATTGGAGAATACGCCGGAGGCTTTGGAGATGTTATGCAATCTAATTAATGATTTTATTGACCGGTTGAGTGTCCCTCGCGAAAAAGTATTGGCGGTAGGCGTTAATATTTCCGGGCGTGTCAACCCTGTGTCAGGTTATAGCTACAGTATTTTCTATTTCGAAGAGAAACCGTTGTCCCAGATTCTGGAAGAACGCATTAATATAAAAATTTATATCGAAAATGATACTCGTGCGATGATGTATGGTGAATATATGCAGGGTGTCGTAAAGGGTGAAAAAAATATATTGTTCATTAATATGGGATGGGGATTAGGACTTTCCATCTTTATAAACGGTGAACTGTATTATGGTAAGTCCGGTTTTTCCGGTGAATTCGGGCATTTCTGTTTCTTTGATAACGAAATTCTGTGCCACTGCGGTAAAAAGGGATGTATTGAAACCGAAGCATCCGGCTCTGCCTTGCATCGTAAGTTGCTGGAACGTTACCGCGAAGGTAGCAGTACTATTCTCGCTGAGAAAATAGAGAAAAAGGAGAAGATAAAAATGGCCGATATGATAGAGGCAATCCAGAAGGAAGATGTGCTTTGCATCGAAATCCTGGAAGAAATGGGTGAGAAGCTGGGTCGTGGAATTGCCGGGCTTATGAATATTTTCAATCCGGAGCTGGTGGTACTCGGCGGAACTTTGTCTTTGACCAGCGAATATATCAGTCTGCCTATTAAAAGTGCGATACGGAAATATTCACTGAATCTGGTTTCTCAGGATACTGAGATCAAAGTTTCTAAGTTAGGAGAACGTGCAGGTGCATTAGGAGCATGTCTGCTTTCCAGAAGTAAAATGCTTGGGATGATTCATTATTAATTTGTCGGTCTGTTATCTCAATATTCCCCACTATTTTATTGAAGTGGGGATTTTTCCCCATTACAGTGGGGAATAAAACCCGTTACAGTGGGGAAAAAGTTTCATTGGGATGGAACTATAATTGAAATACCTTAAATATCCTATTAAGATCAACTTAGACAAAATAAATTGTCAGTGTTCGTTTTGATTTAAATATTAGCTTCGTATATTTGCTGCTATGCTAACAAAATCTATCAACGAGGAACTATTAGTGAAGGAACTGGTCCAGGGAAGCCAAGATGCTTTTCAGGCAATATTCATGCACTATTATCCTAAAGTCCACAATTTTGTATACGGCTTGGTTAAATCGCAACAAGATGCGGAAGATATTACCCAGGAGGTTTTTTCAAAAGTGTGGGGAAGTCGCAGTATGTTTGCCGATGTCAGGAATTTGGGAGCTTATCTGTTCATTTTATCTAAAAATACTACTTTTAATTTTTTGGAGGCTCGACAAATACGTATAGAAAGGTTGAATGAAAAGCCTTTTGAGGAAGAGGCTCATGACTCACCGGATGAAGATCTGATAGCAAAAGATTTACAACTTTTGATAGATATGGTAGTGGCTAATATGCCGCCTCAGCGTAAACTGATTTATCAGCTGAGCCGTGAAGCGGGATTATCGAATGCAGAGATCGCAGAGAAATTGGATCTGAGCAAGAAGACGGTAGAGAATCACTTGAATCTGGCGTTAAAAGAGTTAAGAAAAATCTTATTATACCTATTGATACTTTATTTGTGTTAAAAAATTAGGGGTGAATAGCATGAGAGTAGTCTTTATAATATAATCGTAAAGGAGAAATGAGTTATATAAAAAAAATAGTTGATTATTTCTTTCACCATGATCTCCCGGAGGAGATGAACTGGAAGATACATCGACGGCTATTGAAAAAAGAGGACAGACCGGAAGTTGATGAGGCATTGCAATCGGTTTGGGATACTATGGGATTTCCGGAAATGAATGAAGCTCGTCCCCGGCAGGCTTATTCCATATTGAGTAGGAATTTAGGTTTTACGGAACAGAAAAAATCTGCATCAAAAAATGTGCGGATCATGCCGTTTTGGGTAAAACTGACAGCTATATGGCTTTTACCATTGATTATGTTTTCCACATCCGTTTATTTTTATTGGCAAGCAACCAGTGTGAAAGATGTGTTGGCGACTGTTTCGCTGATAGAACATTTTGTTCCTGCGGGAAAGCGTGAGCAGGTTGTTTTGCCTGATAGTAGCCGGGTTTGGTTGAATTCCGGTAGTGTACTGATATACCCTTCTATATTTGTGGGAGACAGACGTGAAGTTTATTTGTCAGGTGAAGGTTATTTTGAGGTGGAAAAGAATGCGGAACAACCGTTTATCGTTAAAGCCCGGACACTGAATGTCGAGGTGTTGGGTACCCGGTTCAATCTTTTTGCTTATCCTGAAATAGGGCAGATTGCGACTACGCTTGAAGAAGGGGCTGTACAGGTCCGTTTGCAGGATGAAGAGGGGAAAACTTTTCACCTGGTGCCTGATGAACAATTGGTCTATTATATAGAATCCGGAAGCGTTGATGTGAGAAAGGTTGTTTCTGCCGATTATTCTGATTGGCGTGAGGGAGGTTTGCTGTTTGATAATTATTCATTCACTGATATTATTCGTATCCTGCAACGTACATATGGATTGGATATACATTTGCAGACATCTGCCTATAATAAGAATCTGCTGACAGTTCATTTTAATAAAAATGAATCGGTAGAAAATATATTCATGCTTCTGAAAGAGTTGATACCCGGTCTGGAATATAAAATTGACGGGAAAAGTATTTATCTGAAATAGGAAACAATAAAAAAATCACATGTAATTTGAAAAAGTTTTACGATTGATTGGGTGCAACGTTTTTTCCATCTGTCATTATAGATGAGTACGTACTCAAATCGGTGCAATTGTTTAACTATTTTAATTACATATGAAGAACAAACACAAATCCAGACGAATTGGAACCTATTGTCTGAGCTTTTTGATCGCAGGTTGCCTGCAGATCAATGCGCAAAAGGTCTCCTTTAGTGAAGGGACTGTTTCTTTAAAGGAAGCATTCCAAAAGATTGAAGCTTCATCCAAGTACAAAATCGCCTATAATGGCACACAGTTGGATGTAAACAAGAAAGTTGTGCTTAATCAGAAAAATGCGGAAGTATTGGATGTATTGAGTCAGGTGCTGGCTGGTACAGGCTATACTTATTTGGTAAAAGGTGACTATCTCGTCATTACCTCTCCCTCCCAAAATGCGGTCAATCAGAAAGTAAAGAACGTAAAAGGTGTTATTGTCGATGAAACAGGCGAGCCTGTTATCGGTGCAAACGTCGTTGTTTCAGGAACAACGAACGGTACGGTTACTGATTTTAACGGTAATTTCTCGTTAGAAGTTCCGGAAAATGGCACATTGGACGTTTCTTTCATCGGTTATCTGACACAATCGGTGTCTCTGAAAGGGAAAAGTGATTTTCGTATTACATTGAAAGAAGACACCCAGAAACTGGACGAAGTAGTGGTTGTCGGTTATGGTACCCGTTCCCGTAAGAGTATTACCGGATCTGTGGACCAGGTGAACAGCGAGATTTTTGAAAATCGTCCGGTAACCAATGCGACTCAAGCGTTGCAGGGAGCTTCTGCCAACCTTATTATCCAGAGCAAAAATGCGAATCCGAACGATAACAGTATGAACATCAACATCCGTGGTGTCAGTACGATGGGGAACAATGACCCGCTGATCGTTATCGACGGATTGGTATCGAGTTCATCGACTCTGAACAATCTGAACCCGAACGATATTGATAATGTATCTGTCCTGAAAGATGCAGGTAGTGCAGCCATCTATGGTTCCCGTTCTGCAAATGGCGTTATTCTGGTAACGACTAAAAAAGGTTCCAAAGGCAGTAAACCTGTTGTGGCGTTCAATGGACAGGTCGGTATCCAGGACCCGCATATTTTATTTTCACCGGTCGAAGGCTGGCAAAACGCCATGTTGAGAAACCAGGCAAATATGAATGTGGGTAGTGCCCCCCAGTTCACACCAACCCAGATTCGCGATTTGTATGATCACCGTAATGAAGAAGAATGGTTGTATGACCAAATCATCAAATCCGGTCTCCAACAGAACTATAATATAAATGTGTCCGGGGGTAGTGAAAATACGACCTACATGGTATCCGCCAGTTACTATAACCAGGAGAGTAACTTCCAGGGTAGCTTCGGTATGGAACGTTATAACTTCCGTAGTAATCTGAGTACGGAATATGGACGCTTTAAGTTGACATCCTTGATGGCTTATAACCGTCGTAAAGACAGAACTGTGGCCGGTGGTACAGGAAACACGATCATCAACTCATCCCGTGTCCCTTCTTATTATTACTACAAATTTATGGAAGGCGACAAATATCTGGTCAATGATATAGTCGGCGATGACAACCCGTTGGCATTGTTGCAGGACGGCGGTTATGAGAAGAAAGACGAAGACAATTTCATCGGAAGTATGAACCTCGATGTTAAGATCATCGATGGTTTGAAAGCAACCGGTTTGGTAGGTCTGGATTTGACTCAGCATCATCGTTATCGGCGCGACAAGAAAGTGCCGTTGTATTCTTCTGCCGATTTGGAGAATCCGGTACTGTACATGCACTCCAATACAATGACTGAAGATTATAATGAAAAGCGTTATACTCTGAGTACACAATTCTTATTGGATTTTAACCGTACATTTAATAATGCCCATAACGTAAGCGCATTGGTCGGTGTTTCAAACGAATCTTACACAAAACAAGCAAGCCGTATTGCCTGGGAATACACGGATGAAGACCTGGGATTGCCGACAACAGACGAATCCATCCAGAATAAAGATAACAAAAACTCGAACAATGATACGGACCAGACAAGCATTACTTCCGTATTTGGTCGTGTAGGCTATAATTATATGGATAAGTATTATGGAGATGTCTCTTTCCGTTATGACGGTTCTTCAAAATTTGCCAAAGATCAGCGCTGGGGGTTCTTCCCTTCGTTCTCTGCCGGCTGGCGTTTGTCTGAAGAAGCCTTTATGGATACGTATAAGAGTAACATCGGCGATTTGAAACTGAGAGCATCGTACGGTGTACTAGGAAATCAGAATGTGGACAATTATTCTTACCAGACTGTCTATCAGATGAACAACAACGGCTATGTATTCAATGGCATATCTGTCCCGGGAACGAGCTATACGGATGGTAATGCCTTCCTGACATGGGAAAAATCTGCTAACTTTAATATCGGTGCCGATGCCACTTTCCTGAATGGGAATTTATTCTTATCCGTAGACTATTTTGATAAGAAGACATCTAATATATTGTTAACACCGGAAGTTTCGTCTATCTATGGCGGTTCTGCAGCCAAAGAGAATGCTGGCGAAATGAAAAACAGAGGTTGGGAATTAACGATCAACTACAAATTAAATTCTGGCGATTTCCAGCATAACTTCAATTTCAATATTTCCGACTCAAAGAATAAAGTGACTGATTTCGGAGGAAAAGAACGTATCGACCAGAATGACCAGTTGTATAAATTGATTCGTGAAGGGCAGCCGTTAGGTTCATATTTCGGTTATAAAACAGACGGATTGTTCCAGAGTTACGATGAGATTGCGAACAGTGCGCTGCCGGTAGGAGCTTCCGTTCAACCCGGTGATGTGAAGTATGTCGACCAGAACAACGATGGTGTCATCGATGAGAAAGACCGTGTGATATTGGGTAATGCATTTCCGCGCTATACATTCGGTTTCACTTATAATATGACATGGAAAGGTTTTGACTTGAACGTCATGCTGCAAGGTGTGGGCAAACGTTCCATGTATCTGCGTGGTGAGTTGATAGAACCATTCCATTCAAACTATTCCTATTGTATTTATCAACATCAGTTGGATTTCTGGACTCCGACAAATCCGGATGCCCAATGGCCTCGTTTAGTTGCCCCGGGTTCATCTTCTTCTACGAACAACTGGGGTATGGCCGGATCAGATATTTATTTGTTGAATGCAGCTTACTTACGTGTAAAGAATATCCAGATCGGATATACCTTACCGAAGGCACTGACTCAGAAGTTTGGTGTACAGAAATTACGTGTCAGCGTAAATACCGAAAATCCGTTGACATTTACCAAGAACTCATTTATCGATCCGGAATCTTCTGAATTCGGCAGCGATATGGGGGGCATCGGTGGCATTGGGGCAAACAGCGGACGTAACTACCCGACACTGACTTATTATGGATTTGGTTTGGATATAGAATTTTAAGACATAGACTTTGTTATGAAAATGAATATTTTGAAATATTTGCCAAGTATAGCATGCGCTATACTTGCATCATTCGTATCTTGTAATGATTTGGATCTGGCTCCTACCAATAAGTTTACGGATTTGAATTACTGGACTTCCGAGGCAAAGGCTTCTTCCGTATTGAGCATGGCTTACAGTCAGATGATGAGTTCTGGCTATTTCTTCGCAGACGAACGGTTATCGGACAACTTATACGAAGGGCGTGGTAGTACGGATGAGAAACTGATTACTTCGGGTCAGGCAAACGCCGCTTTGGGACGATTCTCTGAAGATTGGAAAAAATGTTTTGAAGGCATTAAAACATGCCACACATTCCTGGAAAATGTTGATCGTGTCCCCGACATGGATGAAACATTAAAAAACAGGATGAAGGCAGAAGCACGTTTCATTCGCGCCATGCTGTTCTTCCGCCTGGCTAATAATTATGGCGATGTTCCTTTGTTTGACTATACACTGACAATCGAAGAGGCTAATACGATTGCCCGCTCGCCGAAAGCGGATGTTATCAAGTTTGTCCGTGACGAACTGAATGATATTGTCGGTACATTGCCGACAAGACAGGAATATGCGGCAGCTGATAACGGCCGGATCACAAAAGGGGCTGCTATGACTCTGCTCGCCCGTACTTATCTGTATGAGAACGACTGGCAGAATGTTTTGTCTGTCTGCGAGAAAATAATCAATGGCGAATATGGTGAATATGCATTATTTTCAAGCTATGCAGGTCTGTTCTTGCCGGAAAACGAATACAACAGCGAAGTGATCCTGGATATGGGATATCTGCTGAATCTGAGAACCTGGAGTGAAATGTACGATGGGATTCCCTTGTCTGTGGGCGGACGTGTAAACGGTTTTGCTCCGACACAGGAACTGGTGGACGATTATATCATGAAAAATGGCCGGTCGATTCATGAAAGCGGTTCCGGCTATAAAGAAGAAGATCCCTACATAAACAGAGATCCCAGATTGCAGGCTACTATCGTTTATCATGGCTACCAGTGGACAGACGGTAACGGCAAAACGTCCACAATTTATATCAAACCGGGTTCTTCTGCCGATGCAGGTGCTGCTAATCTGGATGAATATATCGGTCCGGGACAGAACTCCACCGCTACAGGTTATTATCTCCGTAAATGGTTTGATCCGACCGCTCCGGCAGGTCTTGCTTCCGGCTTGAATCTGATTCTGATGCGCTATGCCGATGTCTTATTGATGTATGCTGAAGCAAAAACAGAACTGGGTGAGATGAACGAAACCGTTTGGAACAAGACGATCCGTCCGATCCGCGAACGTGCCGGTTTCACAGACGCTTCTGCTTTGAATTACCCGGCTTCAGGTGATATGCAGACTATTGTACGCCGCGAACGCCGTTGTGAATTGGCTATTGAGGGGACAAGACTCTATGATATCCGTCGTTGGAAAACGATCGAGACGGCACTAAATGGCAATCCTCGCGGAGCTAAATTTGCTGCGGATAATACACAGTATATCCAATTGGATAAGAGATCTTTCAATAAAGATAGAGATTACTTGTTCGCTATTCCGCAGTCACAACGGGATATCAATAAGAATCTGACTCAGAATCCGGGATATTGATTAAAATTTTAAATCCAAAAAATCTAAGAGATATGAAAATAATATCTATAAAATATATGATGCTGTTCGCTTTTGCTATGGTCTTTGCGGCATGTAGCAGTGACGGGGAAGTGAGGCATTTGGGCGTGACTGCCGTTAAAGCGTTATATGAACCGGATAATGGGAAAGCCGTTGTCCTGCAAGCATCGGCATCGGCTTCTTTGTATTTTGAATGGGAGCCGTCGTTAGCCGAAGATGGTGGTGCTGTGTTGTACGAAGTTGTTTTCGATAAGGCGGATGGTGATTTTTCCGATCCTGTTTCTATAGTTACTGCCGACAACAATGGCGGAACTAATCATGCAACGATCACACATAAACAGTTGAACCAGATCGCCGCTTCAGCAGGGATCGGATCTGCGGAAGAAGGGACTCTGAAATGGACGGTGTATGCCTCCAAAGGTATTAATCCGGTCAAGGCTGAAGAAGAACGTACGCTGACGCTTACCCGTTTGGCAGGATTCGCAGAAGTTCCGAGCCAGTTGTATATCATCGGTGAAGCCACGGAAGTAGGAGCTGACCTGGAGAATGCCATGATCATGAAGAAAGTGGCTGACGGCGAATTTGAAGTTTTCATGAAACTGACGGAGGGCAAGTCCTTCAAGTTTGTCAGTGCCAATACCGGTACTCCGACTGAATACTCGTTGAATGGTGAAAAACTGGTAGAAGGCGGTACTACGACAGCAACCAAAACCGGTATCTATAAATATTATATTGATTTTAATGCCGGATCGTTTACTTCCAAAGAGGTGACTAAAGTGAAATGGTTCCTGAACTGGTCACAGAAAGAGATAGAACTGGATTACCAGGGTCTCGGTGTCTGGGCTATCAGCAACTATACAGTAACGGGATTGACGGATAGCGATAATTCGGACGACCGTTATAAGTTCAGAATGGAAAGTTCTGACGGAGAGACCGAATGGAGAGCCGCCATCAATAATGATAGCAAACCGACCGGCAATGATGAGTATTACTACATGGCTGAAAAGACGAATGTAGAACAGTGGACAAACAACGAAGTCTGGAAGAGCCCGGCTACCGATGGCTGGAGCGATAAGGCGTATGATGTTACATTCTCTTTGAATACGCAGGGTGAATATACTCATAATTTAGTAATCAAATAAAAAGGAGGAATTATGAAAGCGATATTTATAAAACTGATGTTCATCACCTCTGCCGTGTTGGCCTTCATGGGATGTAATGATAATATGGGTGACACGGATAACCGTTTGGCAAGTGTCAGTACATTACTTGAACCGGCGGATGGAAAATCCGTTGTTCTTGAACCGTCCGCATCATCCAGTGTTTATTTTGAATGGCAAACACCGAGTGTAGAGGAAACAGGTACTGCTCTTTACCAGATTGCTTTTGATAAGGTAGACGGTGATTTCTCAAAACCGGTGTATGTGATGTGTGCCAATAATAACGGATTTGGCAATTATGTATCCGTTACGCATAAACAGTTGAATCAGATTGCAGGTAAGGTCGGCATAAAACCGTCTGATACGGGTACATTCAAGTGGACTATATTCTCTTCAAAGAGTTTGCAGAGCGTAAAAGCCGGTGTTGAAAATAAGATTACGGTAACCCGCCTGGCAGGTTTCGAAGATGTTCCGATCGATGTCTATGTGACCGGAGAGGCTTCTGAAGGTGGGGCTGACCTGGCAAAGGCACATAAAATGAAAGCTGTTGCCGGTGGTGAATTTGAAGTGTATACAAAACTAGCGGCAGGCAAACCATTCTATTTTACGGATGGAAAGACCGGTACTCCGAGAGAGTTCTATACAGCGGACGGCATGGTGAAAGAGAACGGAACGACAACGGTCGCTAAAGACGGTGTTTACCGTATTACATTAGACTTTAATACCGGAGCCTGTACCTATACGCTGGTAAACAAAATAACTTTCTATTTCTGTCCGGACGGAGAATCTCTGTTTGAACTGCCTTATGTAGGTTATGGTGTATTCCAGGCGAAGGAAACGGTAACTTTCAAGCAAGAGAGCTGGGGTAGGGACGAACGCTATAAGTTCAGAATGACTATCCGGGAAAATGGAGGTGCCGATGCAGAAAAGGAAGTCGAATGGGGAACATTGAACCAGACAGACTCCCGTCCGACGGCAAGTAGTCCGGAATCTTATTATTACCTGCAACTGTTTACCGAGGTATCCCAGTGGGATAATAAATGGAAGCTGATGGGCGATTTTGATGGTGTTCCGGCTACTTATACCGTCTATCTGACGGCAGACCAGCCTTACACACATACAATCGTTAAATAGTTTATTACAAATATTTGGTAAGAAGGCCCCGGAATTGTATATTTCGAGAAAAATGGATCTTATTCCGGGTCCTTCTTTTTTAACAGCTAAAAATAATGTCATGAAGAATATACTCCTTTTCCTGTTTCTCCCCCTTTTCCTGGGGGCTTGTGGCGATGATGATAATACTCTGAACGGACCGGATGAAAATGATAATATTAATTGGTATGCCGCTGCCGATAGCAGTACGACAGCATTGGTAAATTCATTCTGGAATGCAGGAGGAAAATATTTTAATTATGATAGCAACGGAAATACGACGTTCCATTACTGGCCTCAGGCACATGCGCTGGATGTTTTGACGGATGCTTATTTGCGTACGGAAGATGCAAAATATAAAACCTATTTCGACCAATGGTTTGAAGGCGTGAAGATCAAGAACGGTAATTCGTTCCGGAATGACTATTACGATGATATGGAATGGAATGCCCTCGCTATTCTTCGTGCTTACCAAGCAACCAAAGAACAGAAATATAAAGAGGCGGCATTGCAGATATGGGATTATATCAAAGTGGGTTGGAATGAGAATGCAGGTGGAGGTATCACCTGGGTAAAAGGGCAGGAGTATAGCAAAAATGCCTGTTCAAACGGTCCGGCTTGTATTCTGGCAGCCCGCCTGTATCGTGAGTTTGGAGATGAGACCTATAAAGAATGGGCTCTCAAGATATATAACTGGGAGAAAAGTACATTATTCAATAGTAATAACGGAATGGTGTATGACAATATAAACAGTAATACAGGAGAAATACAGAAAGACTGGATATTTACTTACAATGAAGGAACATTTGTCGGATCGGCTGTTGAATTGTATAAGATATTGGGAGAAAAAGCCTATCTGAACGATGCCGTTTTGGCCGCTGATTATACCATCAGTACATTGGTCAACAATTCCATCCTGAAAGATGAAGGAACTGGAGACGGTGGATTATTCAAAGGTATTTTTATCCGTTATTTTACGGATCTGATCCAACAGGACCGCCTGGATGCAGGTGCTAAACGACGTTATGTGCAGTTCCTGAAAACCAATGCCGAGACATTATGGACGCAGGGAACCAATAAATCGAATGTCTTATTCGGTACTTACTGGCGGAACGCCCCGGGAGCATCTACAGGACTGACCGAACAACTGAGCGGTTGTATGTTGATCGAAGCGGTTGCGTTGCTGGACGATTTGGATCTATTATAAGTTATACGTGTTTTTAATTTCAGACAGATATAGTTTTTAATTCTTGATCATTATCATATTCTAATAATTAATTTAGCATGAAAAACTCTTTTTTTGCAGGTTTGCTGTCATTAACCATAATGATAAGTTGCCAGCCGGATAAACAACTTACGAATTATGTGAATCCTCTTTTGGGGACAGCTACGCTATGGGAAACGAAAGATCTGGGTTATGAGCGTCATTTGAAGACAAGGACCTGGGGGGCAGAAGTCTTTCCCGGTTCTTCCGTCCCGAATGCGATGGTACAGCTGAGTCCGGTGACTCAGTTCCGGAGTGGGGCCGGTTATCAGTATGAAGATACGGTCATCTATGGTTTTTCGCATACCAACAAAGGACATTGGAATTTGCTGCATCTCCCTGTCCTTCCGGTGACAGGAAATGTTTCCTCCGGTGATTATGCTTCAACATACAGTCATTCGAACGAATCGGCCCGTCCGGGTTATTACCAGGTGTTTCTGGAAAGGTACGGGGTCAATGCCGAACTGACTTCCACGCTCCGCTGTGCTTATCATAAATATACTTTCCGGCCGGATGACGACAAGAAAGTATTAGTGGATATCACACGGACAAACAATGGAGTAAGAGACTGGAGTATTCAAAAAGTCGACGATTATACTTTTTCCGGTAATCAGGATGCGGAAGGAAATATCCGTTTCTATGCTGTTTCCAATTATAAGATTGAGGATATCAGACAGTTGAAAGATGGTGAACATGAAGTTTCGGTTGTCAGTTTTGCCGATAGCAAAGGAAGTAAACCGCTGGAATTAAAGATCGGTTTTTCTTTCGTAAGTATTGATAATGCAAAGATGAACCTGGAGCAGGAAATGAAGGATAAGAGTTTTGCGCAGGTTCGTAAGGAGGCTGATAAGACCTGGGAGAATTTGTTATCCAAAATAGAAGTAACCGGCGGAACAGAACGTGAGAAAGGCATTTTCTATTCCTGCCTGTACCGTTCGTTCTTATGGCCGGCGTTGCGTAGCGACGTGAACGGGGAATATACGGATGCCAAAGGCAATGTGGTAAATAATGGTTTCCGTTATTATACCGATCCGTCATTCTGGGACGATTATCGCAATAAGTTGATTTTATTGGGAATGATTTCTCCGGATGTAACGACCGATGTGATCAAGTCCATCACGGATAAAGGCGAAAAGCGAAATGGTTATATGCCGACCTTCTTCCATGGTGACCATGCCTCTGTATTTGTTGCCGGTAACTATTTACGCGGATTGAAGGACTTCGATCTGAACCGGGCTTATAAACTGTTGGTGAATAATGCCACTGTCCCGGGAAAAGGCGGCAGGCCATATCTGGATGAATACATCGAACAAGGATGGATTGCAGAAAAGGATACCACCAATGTCCCGACCTGGGATGAATACAAAGCCGCTGTAACAAAGACTGTGGAATATGCATACGATGATTATGCGACCGCTTTGTTGGCTAAGGAGTTGGGAGATGAAAGTATTTATAAAACATTGATGGAACGTTCCGGCAATTATAAGAATCTGTTTGACCCGGGTACGGGCTTTTGGCGCGGAAAGATTGCCGATGGCAGCTGGATCAAGGATTTCGATCCTTACTATCCTTATTATGCCTATATGTATCGTGAGGCTAATGCCTGGCAGTCACTGTTCTTTGCTCCCCATGATCCGGAAGGCATGATTGCCCTTTATCCCGGTGAAAAAGCGGTCGAACAGAAGCTGGATTCACTGTTCACTGAACCGTGGAGAAACTATGAAGCGCATAATATGACCGGTTTCATCGGAAATTATTGCCATGGTAATCAACCGGACCACAGTGTTCCCTATACTTATTATTTCATCGGTAAACAGGAGAAAGCGCAATGTGTGCTGGATAGCATCATGAACCATTATTACGATATGGGTAAAGAGAAGCTCGCCTATTCGGGAATGGATGATGCCGGTGAAATGTCTGCCTGGTATGTATTCAATGCCATTGGTTTATATACCTATTCTCCGGCTGATCCGGAATATATTGTAACCGTACCTTTGTTCGATCAGGTGAAATTCACTTTAGGCGATAATAATCAGTTCGCGATCGTAAAGAACGGCAATGGGCGGAAGATTACGGATATCTCTTACGACGGTCAGAAAATCAAAGGTTGGTTTATTTCACATGACCTGTTGAAACAAGGAAAACAACTGACGATTACTACTGAATAAATATATAAAACGTTTTTCTATTCGAATTAGGGGGTGTTTCAAAGCCCCCTAATTTGTTTAGTACATGCCTATCGGATTGAAGGACTAAATAAGTCTCTTTATCTGATCGGAAGCCTGATCTTCTATGGTTGAATAGAGCCGTTTTTGAAGCATTTCGAACTGGTCCTTGGAATAGCTGTGGTCAATTGCCCCGTGATCGATATGGTGGATATAATCGCAACAGGAAGTCAGTGTTTCGAAAACATGTGAGGTGACCAGCACTGTTTTGCCCCCTTTCCGGAGTTGTTGCAGGATGAGGGTGAGGATATGGGCACTTTCCAGATCCAGGCCGTTGAACGGTTCATCCAGGACAACGATTGGTTTATCCAGCTTCAGAATGGCCAGCAGAGCGAGTTTCTTTCTCATCCCGGTTGAATAGTTCTCCGTTATATCGTCTAACGGAATATGGAAAAGTTGTTGCCAGTTGTCTGTTTTAAAGCCGTTTTTGCCGGCCGGGAAAAGATCCAGATATTCGCGCCCTGTCATATAAGGATAAAAGTAGTTCTCTGCTTCCAGATAGGCAATATCCTGCCTTTTCAGAGATCTGTCGTTATAGCTGACCGAGCCTGCGGATGGACGGATGAAAGAATACAGCGTATTCAGCAAAGTCGTTTTTCCGGCACCGTTCAGGCCGACCAGACCATGTATTTTCCCTGATTCCATCGATAAGTCGATCCCTTTCAGTACAGGAAATTCTTTTTTATATTCTACTTGTAGATTCCGGATTGTAAGCATATAAATAAGTTGTTAGATTCCGGCGCGCAGCCAGATAGTTTTTGACCAGGAAAAACAAGACTACCGGTAAAAGAACCGGAAAGAAAATGCTTATTACGGCTATTGTTATGGGGACCTGTCCTCCTGTTATTTTTATATTCGGCAGATAATGGGCATATTTATTTATAATAAACAGTGTTATGTTCAGGGAAACCGCAGCCAGAAAGGTGAGGATGAACCACCAATGCTCCGGATATAAAAGTGTATATATTGCGCAAACAGGAGTTGTTGCACATAAGAATAACTTCAAATTTAAACGAAGCTTTCCGTGCAGGAACCTGTTGACCGGACGCTCCTGTGAGCAAAGTATCTGTACCGGTTCTGAAAATCTGAATATATCGGATACTATGACTGTGAAGAACCAGAGCGATGCCAAAGAAGCAAAAGGCAACAACAGGCCTATCCATGCACTCACATAAAGGATCAGTAATAAACCGCCGTATTGCCGTATCCCTGACCGCAGTTCAAAGGCTTCCGCCGGTATCCATTTAGGGGAGTTCATTCCTTTTTTTGTCCGGTGGAAAGGCTGTTTTATGAAACCAAGACTTATGCATCCGGCTATAATTGCCAGCGATACATACCAGAATGAATTTACCGATATGATGATAAGGACCGGCAAGGACAGTAAGAGATAATCCATACTGAATACTTTCCAGGCTTTCTCCTCTGCAAGATAGATAAAATGATAGTCTTTTCTCCGTAATTGAATCAATGAAAGGAAAACAAGCAGGATACCCGCTATAATCAGGCTCCCATGTAAATCTTTTGTAAACTGATACAGTGCAATCCCGGCTATCAGTAAAATACCTGTCAGTATAACCAGATAGATAACAGGTATTTCACGAATAAACTTTCCTGCCTGGCGGAGCCGGAAACGGAGGAATGCGCTGTTCATATTATACGTAATTTAGTGTTCCGGACAAATGTAGGTAATTTTATTTGTTCTGCTAAAAATAAAAGCGGATTCCAGCATCAAAACTCAGGCGGAAAATACCGCTTCTTTCGTCATCCGATTTCTGGTACCCGGCATTTTATTGTTTCTTTAAACGCCAAGTTCTGTTTTTTGTTGTATCCGACGGATATTATCCCTATCTTTCGGCTATCAAACCATACCTTTCATTATCAACGCTTATTCCATACTTCTCTTGCTGACATCCCATACATTTTAGCGGCCGATAATTGTGAGCCGCTTGGCTCATAATTATCAACCAAACGGCTCATAATTGTCGGCCAATCGGCTGATGGTTATCAACCGCTGATTTCCTGCCGGGGAAATTGGAGTTAGTACGTATGGTAATTATAAAAGGATAGGGAAGAAATAGAAGTTTGATCGGGAGCTAATTGTTAGTTTTCTATAAACATAAGTTTGTAACTATCTTTAAATTCATATTGGATATATAATCCCAGTGGTTTTAAGGTTATATTTAAACGCGAGATAGCCTGTTGGATTGTGTTCTCTTCTACTGTACATCCTTTCCAGACCAGATTGCATAAGTCATTTATTGAACAGGTATTTTCAGGTGCATTGCAAAACGCGACTAATAATTGTTGTTGTTGGCGGGTTAGTTTTATAGTTTCTCCATTGTACTTTAATGTCTTTGTGCTTTTTTCAAATAGTAGATGAGGAGAGAAGATATGAATATCAGGATCATTGCTCTGTTTTTCCAGTTGTTTGAGTATTTCTAGTTTCTCTTCCGTTTGGATCAACTCATTTTGCAGAGAATTTTCTCTTTCTGTAAAATTATTAATAAGGATTGGGATCTTTTTTCTTAGATTGTACCAGGCATACCCCATAGACAATGTGAATAAAACCCAACCGACTAAGGCAACCCAATATGAGGTAGGCATACGGTATCCTAATGTAAATCCGGATATTTTTATATAAGCATTCAAAGTGATTCCTGTGGAACTAACTATATAAGGTTCTGTAAATAACGGGTCGAAAGAGGTTATATTAAAACGAGTACACTTTTGGCTCTTTTTATTGATCGTGTCGGTCATACATACAGCAGTAGTTATATGTATATTCTCTTTTTTCAATTTTTGTTGGAAAATCGTATCCAATTGATAAATGTTTATTGGATTTTTGAAAGATAATATAGATTGGAGGAAAGCGGTTAGTTTTTCGTCTAATGACTGATTAGATAAAGCAGGTGCTTTTACCTCAATTGTTTCAGATTTGAAAATACAACTGTCGGGAGTGGTTATAGCTGACGGTACATCCATCAAAGATACTTTTTCTGTTAATCCCTGAGATCTGTTATGAAAATCTTCTTTGACCGATTCTTTAAACAGGGTGACAGACTTTTCCAGAATATGTCTTTTTTCTATTTGGAAGAATGATATCTCATAGATGGACAATTAGGAAAGGATACTATAGGGTTGAAACGATTTCAACTTTTTTCAAAAGGGAATATTGAGGCAGAATATAATCGTTTCCCTGTTTCGGAAACTGAAAAGAATCCGGTTTTTATAACAGCTTCAGTTTCAGTTTCTCCGGATAAAAGGAAAATGGCTGTGGGAACTTTATTTGGTGGTATATTGGAGTTTTTTCAATTATCTGATGATATAAATATATCTTCCACACGTTATTTTTATTCTCCTGAGGTTAATTTTAGTGGTGGTTCATTACTTCCTACAGATCAAACTGTATATGGTTTTTCTGCTTTGTGCGCAACAGATGCTTTATTATATAGTGTGTTGATTGCCGATAAAGATCCGAATCAGTTTAATAAGATTTGTTCTTTTGATTGGAAAGGTAATGAAATTGCTAAATATCAAACAGATTGCCTTGTTTTTAATCTTTGTGCATCTGATACCGACACAAATAGATTATATGCAATAGCTATTTCTCAGGAAAAAGGTTTTTATTTAGTCAGTTTTGATTTGGAATAACTAATTTGAAAATATAGTCAGCTATTTGAAAATCGGAAATAGCTGACGTAACAATTTTTGCTCTACTCTCATTTGGTCAGGAAAGATGTTTCTCTTATGTTATCAGAGGATAGGCTGTTGTGTCTTCGACTTGTTTGACTGCCCCTTTTCAAATATAGGAAAGGGGCTAATAATTAAGTCCGAATTGCCACAAAGGAATTACGTTCATATATCCCTGTTCAATGTTATCCTTTACAATAAAACCATTCTCAGAACCTTGTAATTGTTTTTGTTTTTTATTTTTGCCACCAACTTCAAAAATATAGTTAGCTATTTGAAAATCGGAAATAGCTGACGTGATAACTTTTTGTTCTACTCTCGTTTGGTTTAGAAAAAATGTTTCTCTTATGTTACCAATCTCTGAAGTTTCCTGACCTAAACTATACATGAGAGTTGGATTATCTAAATAGACTTTATCCACTTTTCCAAGTCCTCTGATACCGCCTGTTCCGTCACGTAGTTGTGCTATTAACCCGGCTTCTTCCAGGTAAAGAAAATAGTCTGATAAATTGTTGCGACTTACTCCTAATATGGTAGCAATACTACTCATATTGGGTTTGAATGGTACACTTTGGGCTATGATTATAAGCAATTGTTTTAACTTTCGAGTTGTCGATATACTCATTTCTGCATATTGTGGAATGTCAACTTCCAGTGTTTTGTTTATCACTTGTTGCAAACGAATATTGAATTGATCTTCTTTAGAGAATGGATAATATCCTTGTTCTAAATAAGATTGGAAATAAGCGTAAGGGCGGAATTTATCAGGGAGTTCTGCACGATGTTGTATGATATCTGTCAATGAATAGGCGGGAATCTTTATATGATGAAACATCTCTAGATATTCACGGAATGAAAGTCCTTGCATGGAATAGACAATAGCGCGTCGGCTCAGATCTGTTGATCCTTTGTGGATATCAAGAATGGAAGAACCTGTAAAGAAAACTTTTAAGTCTGCATGATAGTCATATATTAGTTTTAATTCGCGTGCCCAGTCTTTGTATTTGTGGATTTCATCAATAATGAGATGTGTTCCGCCTCGCTTCACAAATTCATCGGCCAGATCAACGAGGTGATGCGCGGAAAAATATAAATCGTCAGCATTGACGAATAGTGTTGTATTTCGATTTAGTTTTTCTTTGGCATATTGTAACATCAATGTTGTTTTACCTATGCCACGTGGACCAACCAAGCCTAACAGACGATTATCCCAATTAATGCGGTTGAACATGTATCGATGAAACGTAGTGGATATACTACGTAACATTGCGTCAAAACTAGCTTGTAACTTTTCCATATGCTATGTGTTTTCTGCAAATATACTAATTTGCACTTCGGGAAGTGCAAATATGGCCTGTATTTGTGTTTTTTTTAGTGCAAATTGTGAATAAACTATCCGTAGATTGTTTCAGATAGCTCTTTCTGAGGATAGACCGCTACGTAAGTTATGAACGGGAGCCAGACGGTATAAAGCAAATATATTTACTATCTTTGCAAGTCAATGAGCAAAAATATGGAAGACGATTTTGATATAAGGGACACCCGTATGCCGGAAAGTGAACGAGAGTATGAGAATGCGCTCCGACCGCTTTCTTTTCATGATTTCAGCGGACAGGCCAAGGTGGTCGAGAACCTGAAAATATTCGTGATGGCTGCCCGTATGCGTAAAGAAGCATTGGATCATGTGTTGCTGCATGGCCCTCCCGGATTAGGTAAAACAACGTTGTCGAATATTATAGCCAATGAGCTGGGAGTTGGTTTTAAAGTAACTTCCGGGCCGGTTCTGGATAAGCCCGGTGATCTGGCGGGGGTACTTACTTCGCTGGAAAAGAATGATGTGCTTTTTATTGATGAAATCCACCGGTTGAGTCCGATCGTGGAAGAATATCTTTACTCGGCTATGGAAGATTACCGGATCGATATTATGATCGATAAAGGACCGAGCGCACGTTCCATTCAAATAGACCTGGCTCCTTTTACACTGGTTGGGGCGACAACCCGTAGTGGTTTGCTGACCAGTCCGCTGCGTGCCCGTTTCGGTATCAATATGCATCTGGAATATTACGAGATGGAGACATTGACGAAGATCGTGTTGCGTAGTGCCGATATTCTGAATGTAAAATGTGAACTGACAGCTGCCCGTGAGATCGCTTCCCGGAGCCGCGGTACGCCTCGTATTGCCAATGCGCTGTTGAGGCGTGTACGTGATTTTGCACAGGTAAAAGGTTCCGGTGAAATAGATAAGGCAATTTCCTGCTATGCGCTGGAGGCACTAAATATTGACCGATATGGCCTGGATCAGGTTGATAATAAGTTGCTGACTACAATTATAGATAAATTCGGCGGTGGTCCGGTCGGACTGACTACGATTGCTACGGCTTTGGGAGAAGACCCCGGAACGCTGGAAGAAGTGTATGAACCTTTCCTTATCAAAGAAGGATTTATCAAACGCACACCTCGGGGACGTGAGGTTACGGATCTGGCTTATACCCATCTGGGACGTAAAAGGGGCGAAGAACAAGGGTTTTTATTTGACTGAAAATAGTTATGGCTGGAGGAATGAAGCGGCTCGCAGGAGAGACTGCGATTTATGGTGTTAGTAGTATCGTAGGGAAGTTCCTGAACTGGATGTTGGTGCCGATGTATACGCGTGTGCTGGCGACGGAAAGCGATTATGGAATCGTGACCAATTTGTATGCCTGGACGGCATTGCTGATGGTTATTCTGACTTATGGGATGGAAACGGGATTTTTCCGTTTTATGAATAAGAAAGAAATTGCGCTTCCGATGCGGGTTTATGCTACTACATTATTTAGCATTGCTCTTACTTCTGTTCTGTTTGTGGTGTTGATATTCAGTGCGCTGACTCCAATTAGTAATTCTTTGGGGTATGGTTCGAATCCTGAGTTTGTAGGGATGATGTCGGGAATTGTGGCAGTCGATGCCTTTTGTTGTATACCGTTTGCATTTCTCCGGTATCAGGGGAAAGCGGTTCGTTTCGCTTCTATTAAGCTGTTTAATATTTTTCTGAATATTGTTTTAGTTCTTTTCTTTCTGATAGCTTGTCCATGGCTCTATGATCATGCCCCTGCATTGGTCGATTGGTTTTATATCCCTGATTATCAGGTTGGATATATTTTTGTGGCAAATGTAATAACATCGCTTGTAACACTTGTGTTATTGTTTCCCGATATGATTCCGGGTTTACGGGAAAAAGCCAGTTTTGTTTTACTTAAACAGATGCTTGCTTATTCTTTTCCGATCCTGATTTTGGGGATTGCAGGTATTTTTAATCAGACAGCCGATAAAATACTATTTCCTTTCCTATTCGAAGATAAGGAAATGGCTAATACCCAATTGGGGATATATGGCGCTTGTTTTAAAATAGCAGTTGTGCTGGTAATGTTTACACAGGCATTTCGCTACGCTTACGAGCCATTTATTTTTGCAAAGAATAAGGATGATGACAGTAAAAAGTCATATTCGGAGGCGATGAAATATTTCATTATATTCGCTTTGCTTATTTTTCTGGCAGTGATGTTTTATATCGATATATTTAAACATATTGTCCCTGCTTCCTATTATCCGGGTTTGCGCGTTGTTCCTATTGTTATGTTGGGAGAATTGTTCTTCGGAATATATTTTAATCTCTCGTTCTGGTACAAACTGATTGATCAGACACAGTGGGGTGCTTATTTCTCGACGATAGGATGTGTTGCGACGATTCTGATCATTGTTTTATTTGCTCCGACATACGGATATATGGCTTGTGCCTGGGCTTCTTTTGTTAGTAACCTGGTTATGATGTTGTTATCCTATTTTATCGGACAAAAGAAATTCCCGATCCAATATGATCTTAAATCGGTGATCACTTATTCTGTATTGGCAACCGTATTTTATCTGGCCGGCATGTTGCCGACGATAGAGTCGGAAATCCTGCGTCTGGGTTACCGCACATTGCTGCTTTGCCTCTTTGTCGGTATCGTTGTAAAACGCGATCTGCCATTGGGAGAGTTACCTTATGTAGGGCGTTATTTCGCTAAAAAGAAATAATTTTATTCCGGTTTGATCGGGATGATCAGCGTAATGCGTAGTCCGGTTGTATAATCCGGGTCTACGTAGATCTGGCCTTTCATACGCTCTGCAATCTGGCGGCAAAGATATAATCCCAATCCTGAACCGGGAACGAAATCATCCGCTTTGGTGAACCGTTCGAATATCCATTCACGTTTATCGGGCGAAATACCGCAACCGGTATCTGTGATGCTGACGATCATCCGGTTTTGTTCTTCTTCCGCTTTATAGGAAAGGACAATACTTCCCCGTTCGGTGAATTTGTTTGCATTGTTCAGCAAGTGGGCCAGGATCAGGCTGAAATGGCTTGAATTGGTAAAAGCAATATCCTTGTTCCGGTCGCCTTCTATTTGGTAATCGATGTCTGGTTTGCTGTTGAGTCTTTTGAGTTGTTCCATTTCACAGGAACAGAGCAGATGGATATTTACTGGTGATAAGGGCAAATCCTCCTTGTTGCTGTCCAGTTGGGCAATTTCGAGTACGCTGTTCATCATGGAAGTGATATGGTTGCAGTTCTCGAAAATGATCTTGCTGAATTCCTGCTTTTCTTCAGGCGTAATGTCTTCTGTCGTAATCAGGTCGGCAAACCCGTTGATCGCGTTCAGGGGTGTGCGGACTTCGTGACACATGTTCTTAATGAAGGCATTCTTCATCTTTTCACTTTCCTGTGCTTTCTCGCTGGCGAGGATGACCAGGCGGTTCGACTCCTGTAATTTCTTATACAATGAATTGATTTTCCATAAGCGGAACGCAACAAAGACTGCGAAACTGATAGCCAAGATAAACAAGGCCAGGAATATATATAGCTGGCTACGGCTTTTCTGTAAGTCCACTTCCAGTGCTTTCTTCTCAATAACCAGTTCGTCTACCCGTTTATTGATTTCCAGGTCTTCCAGTTTGTCTTTCATGTTTTTGAGTCGTGCCGAATCCACCAAAGCTGCGTATTCTTTGTGGGATTCATAAGCTTCCTTATATAGATGCAGGCTGTCGAGCATATCTATCTTTTCTTTGAGCGTCGAAACGACATGGTCTGATAAATCGATTTTAAAGTCGGCATTGCGGAAATAATGAATAACGGAGTCGCAATATCGTATGGCCATCGGATAATCGTTGGTTGTACGGTAAAAATTCAGAGCTGTGAAGAAACGGTCATATTCGGCAGAGAAAGCAGCGTCTTCCGGATATTTCCTGTTCAGTTCCATAAAGTGCTGGAAATAAGAAGAGGCTAGGTCTTTTCCAAGCGTCTTTGCCGTAACGGCCAGAGAAGAATAGGCGTTCAGTAAATGCCGTTTGCTGATGTAAGGACGCTTTTTCATCTCTTTCGTTTCTGCATATTCTTTTTGCATTTCCAGATAGCGAAGCGCATAAGTCGCCTGGTCATTCATCGCGCCTGAATAATTCGATTCACCTGAATAGAGGGTCAGAATACTGAACGTATTTAAGCGGAATAAGTAAGAATATTGTAGCGGGATATTTTCCGACAAGTCGATGATCGCTTTAAAACGTGTGCATATACGCTTGTTCCATTCCTCTTCGTTACCCGGTTCAACCCGGTTGCCGTAAGCCATTCCGAGCACATAATTGATCGATATTTTTTCGAGGACCGAAAGATTTTTGTCTGTTTCCAGTTTAAGCCGGTATTGCTCGATCAGTTTCTTCCTGTCTTCTCCTTCGGTATAGAAAACCACGCGTACGTCGATGATTGTCTGCATATAAGTTACCAGAAAATCGCGTGCTTTGCCTTTCAGCTCGCGTTTTGCTTCTTCCATGTAAACGTTTGTGCTGTCTTTGATGTCGTTGTTGACATAAAAGCGGAGAATTTCGGTCAGGGCAGCTTCTTTATAATAATCGTTATCGTTGGCCAGTGCTTCCTTATACAGCTGTTTGGCATAGTCAACCTGTTCTTCCTGCCGGGAGATATCCATCAGGTTTGTCAATGTCTCCAGCTTTTCTTCCGGGGAGGATATTGATTTTAAAGCAACGCTTAAAGCCTCTTTGGTAGCCGTGTTGTCGGCAGCAGCAAAGAGTATATTGCCAAGCATGTATATCAGAATTAAGTAGCGTTTCATTATTTATATAAACATTTAGATGGACTCCTTTTCAAAATAATATTCTTCTTTGTGCAAAGTTAATTGAAAATCAATAAGACTTCGAATTTTATGCCGGTTATTCTTGTTCACACTTCTTATTTTTTATTTAGGGATACTATTTCTATCTTTGCACGATTAAGGTGTGGCTATTAGTCGGAGTATTTATCAATACAAGATAGTGGGATGGAAAAAGGAGTGTTACACAAGCAAATAAGAGACTTCTTTGTTCGTAATTTTGACGTTCGCCAGGAGAAGGAAGATGAACTCGAAACGGTTGAGTCTATAAGAAAAGGTATTGAGTTTAAAGGTACTAATCTTTGGGTTTTGATCTTTGCAACATTTGTCGCTTCGTTGGGTTTGAATACAAACTCTACGGCGGTGATTATCGGTGCGATGTTAATCTCTCCGCTGATGGGACCTATCATGGGGTTCGGTCTCGGATTGGGCATCTATGATTATGACCTGATCAAGCGGTCTTTCCGTAATTTTGCGACGGCAACGGTGTTCAGTGTGATCACTTCAACCCTGTTCTTTTTGATCTCTCCGATCAGTGAGGCGCAAAGTGAATTGTTGGCGCGTACGCAGCCGACCGTCTATGATGTCCTGATCGCTTTCTTCGGTGGATTGGCCGGTATTGTTGCCAGTTCAACCAAAAGTAAAGGAAATGTGATTCCGGGTGTGGCTATCGCTACGGCGTTGATGCCACCGCTCTGTACGGCCGGTTTCGGATTGGCAAGCGGGAATCTTTATTATTTCTTCGGTGCTTTTTATCTCTATTTTATCAATACGGTGTTTATCAGTCTGGCAACTTTCCTGGTGGTCCGTGTACTGAAATATCCAAAGAAGATATTCCTGGATAAACAACGGGAAAAGGTGGTAACACGCTATGTCGGGGTGATTGTTTTTTTCACGATCGTACCGAGTCTTTTCCTGAGCTATAACCTGATCCGTACCAGTTATTTCAATGACCGGGTCGCTAATTTTGTGACGGAAGAACTGGCTTTTCCGAATACACAGATATTGAGTAAAACAGTGACGGATACGAGCGAGAAGAAAGAAGTGAAAGTCGTAATGATCGGTGAAAATGTGCCGGAACCCATGATCGAAATTGCCCGGACCCGGCTTCGCAAATATGGTTTGAAAGATGTCTCTCTGGTCGTCCAGCAAGGTTTCGGACAGGAAGCTACCGATATAAACGAACTGAAAAGCATGCTGATGCAGGATCTATATAAAAATAGTGAAGAAGTTCTTCGGGTACAATCCATACAGATCGATTCCTTGAAAAAGACGGTAGACCGGTATAAGAGTGCTTCGCGTATGACTTCGGAGTTGATTCCGGAGATGAAAGTTTTATTCCCGTCTGTTCTTGAAGCCTCTTGTTCGAATACCTATATTGTAAGTACTGACAGCATGAAACAGGACACAGTCATGTTGGTTTACCTAAAAAGCAAAGAGCGTATCAATGAAAAAGAACAGTTAAAGATCCGTGAGTGGCTCGGTGCACGCGTAGATGCGAAAAATATTAAATTACTAATAGAATAAAAAAGAATGAATTTTATGAAGAAGGTGTGGGCAGTTTTACTGCTTCTTGTTGCTGCAGGCCAG
Organism: Parabacteroides sp. AF17-3; assembly: GCF_003635445.1. NCBI lineage: Bacteria > Pseudomonadati > Bacteroidota > Bacteroidia > Bacteroidales > Tannerellaceae > Parabacteroides > Parabacteroides sp. AF17-3. The sequence continues at coordinate 315,974 of NZ_QTMM01000001.1, forward strand.
GTATATGCCGACGAGGGCATGTGGGTTCTGAAGGAACTTAACAAACAAAATCTGGCTCGAATCAAGGAATTGGGATTTGTCCCGTCCTATCAGCAACTCTACAGTGAAACCGACCCGTGTGTGGCCAATGCTGTTGTTATTTTCGGTGGCGGATGTACCGGTATTACCGTATCGGAAGAAGGATTGATCTTTACTAATCACCATTGTGGTTTCGGTTCTATCCAGCAGTTGAGTAGCGTTGAACATGATTATCTGAAAGACGGTTTCGTTTCTCAGAGTAAGGAAGAAGAATTACCTGTCCCGGGACTGAGCGTGCGCTACCTGCGTGAAACGGTTGACGTAAGCGACCGTATCAACGGTGAAATCGCCGGTATTGAAGAAGAATATCTGCGTTTGGCTGCTGCCGATTCTATCGGACAAGTCATCTGCGACTCGATCGGCAATACGGAATTCCAGGCTGCGGATGTAGTTCCTTTCTATAATAATAACAAGTATTTCCTGGTTGTTTACGATGTGTTCAACGACGTTCGTATGGTATTTGCTCCGCCCAGTTCAGTCGGAAAGTTCGGTGGTGACACGGATAACTGGATGTGGCCGCGTCATACAGGCGACTTTTCCGTATTTCGTGTGTATGCCGATGCTGATAACAAACCGGCGGAATACAGCAAAGACAACAAGCCTTACAGCCCTAAATATGTAGCAGAAGTTTCCCTTCAGGGATACCAGGATAAAGATTACGCGATGACAATTGGTTTCCCGGGCAGCACAGACCGTTATTTATCTTCCTGGGGTGTGAAACAGCGTATTGAAGACAGCAACAAGCCTCGTATCGAGGTACGCGGCATCAAACAAGCTATCTGGAAAGATGCTATGTCGGCAAGCGATGAAGTCCGTATCAAATATGCCTCCAAATATGCCGGTAGCTCTAACTACTGGAAGAATTCTATCGGTATGAACCGCGGTCTGGCTAATCTGAACGTGATAGAGCGTAAGAAGGAAGAGGAAGCTGCTTTTGCCGCCTGGGCCGGTCAGACACCTGAACGTAAAGCCAAATACGGCGAAGTGCTGAACCTGTTGGAAAAAGGATATACTTCGACGGATGAATACCGGAAAGTTTCCACTTATCTGTCAGAAGCATTTGTCAGCGGTACTGAAATTGTGCGCCTGGCGCGTATGGTACAGGGTGTGGATATAAACGGTTCTACTCCGGAAGAAATAGACATGGTCCTGAAAGATAAGATCCAGCCGTTCTTTAAAGATTACGATGCCTCCCTTGACCAAAAGGTATTGGCTGCCATGATGAAAGTGGTGAAAGAACGTGTTCCGGCTCAATATCTTCCGGATATCTATCAGAAAGTGGATAAGAAGTATAAAGGTGACTATGCAAAATATGCAGCAGACGTCTTTAAGAAGACTTCACTTTTGTCATACGACAAGATCGAGAAGATGCTGAAAGATCCGAAACTGTATGCGAAATTGAAAAAAGATCCGGCAGCCGAACTGAGTTTGTCCACGCTGATCTCTTTGTTCGAGTTGCAGCAGTTTATGGGCGATGCTCATTACGATATTGCCAAAGGCGAACGCCTGTATTTTGCCGGACTGAAGGAAATGTATCCGGAAAAGCCCCTTTCTTCGGATGCGAACTTCACGATGCGTTTAAGCTATGGTTCTATCGGAGGGTATCATCCGTATGATGCAGCCTGGTATGACTATTATTCAACGGAGAAAGGTATCCTGGAAAAAGAAAATCCGGAAGATGATGAGTTCTGGGTTCAACCGGAAATCCTGGACCTGATCCGTAGCAAGGACTTTGGTCAGTATGCCAATGAAAACGGACAGTTGCAGCTTTGCTTCCTGACAAATAACGATATTACCGGTGGTAACTCCGGTAGCCCTGTATTCGATAAAAATGCTCGTCTGATCGGTCTTGCTTTCGACGGAAACTGGGAAGCCATGAGCGGTGACATCGCTTTCGAACCCGACTTGCAGCGTTGTATTGCAGTAGATATCCGTTATGTACTTTATATGATCGACAAGTGGGGTAAATGCCCGCGACTGATCAAGGAATTGCAGTTGGTCAGATAATATTGAAAGATCAACGTACTGAAAAAGCATGAAACTGTGCTAAAAGTCTTTGGCTGGTCTGTGATTGATAGGCCGGTTCCGGAAATAGACTTTTGGCACAGTTTTTTTTCTCTAATGCACTTCCAAAATGTTAAATAATGATTGTAATGACATAGTTTTTGAAGAACTATGGTATAAAATCGATGCAAATATAATGTAATTTTCTAATAAATTAATAATACACCCTTATTATTTTCACATATAGATTAAATTTTAACATAGAGATAGCCACTACCATAATGTCTGATTTACAATTATATACTATTAACGGAATACAATTAGATAACAAACGAAACAACCAAAAGTTTATTAACATTTATTTACTATATTGAAAGTATAGAAATAAGCGACAACGCTATTCTCAAAAAACGCATATAATGTTGAAAACCAGTCGATTCAAAACACCTTTCTCGTTCAAATTCCCATCTGTTTTCGATGCTTGGAACGGAGTCAGAACGGACTCACAACGGAGTCAGAACGAAGGCAGAGTGGAGGGAAACCGGGGTCAAAACGGGTTCAGATAGGCTTTACACTGTTAAGGTATCAAAAAAAACAAGATCATCCATTGTTCATTTTATTTATGGTTATTTAGTATATATCCGCCACAGAGGGGGGTTGCTTAACACTTAGTTTGTATTTTATTCAAAAAGAAACATATGTAATCATTTCTGTTTTTTTGATAACTATTGTCACCATAGTTCTTCAAAGACAATGGTCTTTTTAATGAGTTTAAACAAACGAATGAAAAACCTACGAGTATTTCTCTATGCGATTAGCTGTGGTCGAAGTTGTTGATATTAAAAGAGCTTGCGCTCTTCTATATATTTTTAATATGAAAAAACAGAATTGTTTAACTTTTAAATTTATTTTATGTTGACAAATTCGAAACTGGTTAAAGCTTTGGTTCTGGCAACCGTATTCGGTATGGGCGGAACTATCCATGCAGCCGTAATCCCTTCCTCCGAAGGAACTATGATTACACAGCAGAAAAACAAAGTTACAGGTAGTGTTGTAGACGAAATGGGACCTGTAGCCGGTGCTTCCATTTCTGTGAAAGGTACTTCAAACGGTACGATTACCGACCAGGATGGTCGCTTTGTTTTAGATGGAGTACAAAAAGGAGCGGTATTGGTTATTTCGTTTGTCGGAATGGCTACACAGCAGATTACTTGGGATGGACATAGTGCCGTGAATGTAAAACTACTGAGCGATACGCAGGATTTGGACGAGGTGGTTGTCGTTGCCTATGGTACGGCAAAGAAATCGTCGTTTACCGGTTCTGCCTCAATAGTCAAATCCGACCAGTTGGAAAAGATTTCAGGGGCCGGTTTTGCGGAAGCTTTGCAAGGTATGTCGGCCGGTGTGAATGTCTCTAATAATGAGGGTAACCCGGGGGGCGAAACGCGTATTCAGATTCGCGGTATAGCTTCCATGTCCGGAAAGTCGACACCTTTGTATGTGGTAGACGGCATGCCTTATGATGGTAAGTTGACCTCTATTTCGCCTTCGGATATAGAGTCGATGACGGTATTGAAAGATGCCGCGGCAGCTTCGTTGTATGGTTCGCGTGCAGCGAATGGGGTAGTGGTAATTACGACAAAGAAAGGTAAATCGGGTAAGCCTGTTATCAATTTCAGAGGAGCGTGGGGTACTTCCGATAATGCGGTGGCTAACCCTAAAAAGGCAGATCCTTACCAGCAAATGACCAATTTGTGGCGTGCCTTATATAATGATAAGTATTACGTGGAAGGGATGAGTAAGCAGGATGCAGGCGATTATGCGTCGGCAAACTTGTTGTCGCGTGCTGTAAATCCACGTGTAAATTCAAAAGGCGAAACGGTTTATGTAACCCCGTTCAAATGGACCGGCGATGCTTCGAATTATGTATTGCATGATGGAAATGGCAACTGTTGGGCTAATCCTAATTTGGAAATGGTTTGGGATGAAAGCGATTATGACTGGTACGGGGCTGTTTTCTCACGTAAGTTGCGCCAGGATTACGGGCTGGATGTCAGTGGTTCGAGCGATAACGGGAAAACAAACTATTATACTTCTATTTCTTATTTGAACGATAAAGGGTATGCTAATAACCAGTATTACAAGCGTTACTCATTCCGTGCGAGTGTGACTTCGCAAGTGATGGATTGGTTGCAGATGGGAGGAAACTTGGCCTATAGCTATTCTCGTCAGAACGTTTCAGGGGCAAACCGTGCGTTGGTTTATTCAAACACGTTGAATTCGCCTTGGTTAAGAAATGAAGACAATACGGATTGGTATCGTTCGGAGAAGACCGGTATGCGTATGAACGATTACGGTGTGAACAGTCGTAATTTCTTCGGAATCCATGTCTTAAACGGGGCCGGCGATTATTGGAATAACCCCAATGATGATAATTTCAGCAATAAAGAGGGAGGTATGTTGACGGCTCATTATTTTGCCGAATTTTCTTTGCCGTTCGATATTAAGTTTAAGACGAATGTGAATCTTGACGATATTCAGGAGAATGGCTACGGGTATAGCTCGGCCGTGCATGGTTCGGGGCAACAGAAGCCTTTTGGCGTGACGGTTATGACCAATGGTGGAGATGCCACACGTGAAAACTGGAAAACAACTTCTGTTACATGGAATAACTTGCTGACTTGGAATCGGTCTTTCGGCGAACATAATTTGGATGTATTGTTGGGGCATGAGTTATATTCTTATAACCAGCAATATAATTATGGTTATGGTGAGGGCATCATGCAAATGGGACAGTATGAACTGGAATCAACGACTGCAAACTGGAGCGTAAGTTCTTACCGTAATCGTTATTCTTTGTTGTCTGTTTTTGGCAAGATAGATTATAATTTCCAAAACAAATATTATTTGTCCGGTTCTATTCGTCGCGACGGCTCTTCACGCTTCAGTAAAGACAGTCGTTGGGGTAACTTCTTCTCCGTAGGTGCTTCTTGGAGAATTTCGAAGGAGAATTTTATGGAAGATATCGATTGGGTTGATAATTTGGCGTTACGTGGTAGTTATGGTACTTCCGGTAACGATAAGTTGGTGCCTCGTAATACAAGTAGCGGTACTGCAGGAGATGAAATTTTATATGCTTATCAAGCCTATTATACTTCTGCTGATTTTTATGGTGCTGCCGGATATAAGCCGCGTACGATTGCTACACCTAATTTGAAGTGGGAACGCAACGAACAGTATAATATAGCGTTAGATTTCAGTGTCTTAAGTCGTTTGAGCGGAACGATTGAGTATTATTCCCGTAGTTCGAAAGATTTGTTGTATTACAGGAATTTGCCGTTATCCGCACAGGTAGGTGATGCTGCCGGTTATAACACCAATATGGGAAATGTGCGTAACAGTGGTTTGGAATTGACACTGAGTGCAGTAGCCGTCAAGACCAACGATTTTCAGTGGAACATTGATTTTAATATGTCTACCTTGAAGAACGAGGTGACATATCTGCCGGGTGGCTCTTATACGTATGCGAACCGTGGTGCAACATATAAATTGGAAGAAGGACGTTCTTTATATGAATTTTATATGCCGAAACATGCCGGAGTAAATCCGGATAATGGTAACAGAGTCTATCTGATTAAAGACGATAATGGTGGTTGGAAAACTACGGAAAATTATTCAGACGTCACGATGGACGATTATCAATGGTGCGGCTCTGCGATACCGAAGGCATTCGGTTCTTTGACTAATACGTTTACATATAAGGGATTTGATCTTTCTTTTATGTGGTATGCTTCTTTGGGGTCGAAAATGTACGATTATGTATGGTTGGAACGTACTGCCGGTTTGGATGGAGTAGGCATGATTATGGATCAGGTGGAAAGCAGATGGGAAAAGCCGGGTGATGTGGCAGAATTCCCTCGTTTGTCTTCTGCGAATGCCTCTTTGAACGTAAAAAGAACGGATTTCTTTATTCATAATAATGATTTCTTGCGTTTGAGAAACCTCAATTTAGGATATACCTTACCGAAGGCTTTGACCAAAAAAGTCGGGGTTTCAAATGCCCGCGTATATATTTCAGGCGATAACCTGTTGACGTTTGGTCCTGCCGCAAAACGTCATTCGGAACCGGAAACAGGTGTTATGGGTAACAACTATAATGGTAATACCGAAACAGACAACGGTATCCAGGGGTCAAGACGAGTTTATATGTGTGGTATTCAGGTTTCATTTTAATAAGAGTTTGATATGAAAAGAATATATAAAAATATGAAGTTTGTTGCTGTTGCTCTGTTGGCTTTTTCTTTGAGTAATTGCAATGATGAATTGACAACAAATTCATCGACTGATATAGATGAGAATACGATTTTGGGAAGCACTACGGGGCTGAACATGGCTTTGAATTCGGCTTATAAATATTTGTTGATGGGTGAACAAGGTGGAAGTAGCCAGAACGATGCTTGTTATGCTGGCGTAACCGGTCTGTGCATGTATTACGATTTGCCTGGTGCGGATATTATGAGTACGAAGAACTATGGCGGTTCGGTTGAGGATAGCTATCGCTTGACGGAAGGACGTACACAGGCCGCAGGAGATTATTCTAAACGTATTTGGACGAATATGTATAAGATTATCAACCAGGCGAATATTATTATCGATGCACTTCCGGAGGCTTCGGGTGATGAATCGGAAAAGCCGGTTATCAAAGGACAGTGTTTGGCCATGCGTGGAATTTCTTATTTTAACCTGTTGTTAAATTATCAGCAGACTTATGCGATAGCCAAGGATAAAAGAGGAGTTATCTTGCGGACTTCTTCCAACGAGCCTGATTCCAAAGGGTTCTCGACTGTGGAAGAATGTTATAAGCAAGTGCTTGATGACTTGACGGCAGCCAAAAGCTTGCTTGCTTCATATGACCGGGAGGAACAATGGAAACTTAATGTGGATGTGGTTTCCGGTTATTTGGCTCGTGTTTATCAGGTAATGGGTGATTGGGATAAAGCTTTGGCTGAGGCTAAAAGTGTTTATGACAAGTATAATACGTTGATGAGCAAAGAGGAATGGTGCAGCGGATTCGATAATTTGTTATCGGATGGTTGTAAAGAAGTTATTTGGGGGCTGAATTTTACTAATTTGTCGAATATTAGTTCGAATACTGAATTCAATTACTGGTATAATCAGGATCCGAGTTATGGAGAAGGTATGACAGACGGTCCGATTTATAGTTTTATCAATTTGTTTGTAGACGATAAATTCGTTCAATTGTTTGATGAAACAGATTTTCGTGGTAGTAAATGTACAAAGACCGAAAGCGTAACGGACGATGATGTTAAGTCGGTAATGTTCTGGCACCGTACAGCTAATGGAGACAAAGAGATTGCTGCTAAATGGGCTTACAATAAATTTAAATATTATGGAGATGCCAATGGTGCTCCGCAGGGACATACTTATCCGGAGTTTTCATTAATGCGTTCTGCTGAAATGTTATTGATTATGGCAGAAGCGGAAGCGAATCTCAATAATACGGCAAATGCATTAACTTATTTGAATACACTGCAGAGTGCACGTAACGTTGCGAAGCCAACAACTACAACGGCTAAAACAGAGTTGTTGGAAAGTATATATGTAGAACGCCGTAAAGAATTGTTGGGCGAAGGGGTGACTGGTATGTATGATTTGTTGCGTTTACAAAAACCTTTGTATCGCTATGGTGCAACAGCTTCAAATCCGGCCGGGCATTTTTCTTTAGGTATGACTTATTTGGATAACTATAATGCAGCAGATGCTGAACCTTATGGATATCTGCCGTCAAATGATTATCGTTTTCTTTGTCAGATTCCTCAGTTAGAGTTTACTAATAATGACGCAATAGATGCTTCAAAGGATCAGAATCCTTTCCGTGGACAATAATAATGTTGGAGTATGTTTTAAAAAGGAAGATGGGATAAATTAAATAACGTTTTCTATAACGGGGCTGGTTTTCATTTGAGACAGCCCCGTTTTTGTGTTTCTTTCTTTGCATCCTGACATCTGACCTGCGAGTCCGAAATTACCCAAGAATACCAGATGTACATTTTCTGACGTAACATAAGATATTTTGATTGTGGATGGATACGCACGGCCATATGGCGATCGTCCTCCTCTGTCATGATCAATTCCGGAACTATCGGGCGTAACCCGGATGATCTTGATTACGGAATCATTCGTTTGGTACGTACCGTCACGTTACCTTTTAGACCGACGGCTTCGCCTGTCGTGCCGTTCAGCAGAACGCGCAGGTCACATCTCTCTTTTGCGGCAGGAAATTCAACAGTGAAATCCTCTTCCTTATCTGTCGTTTTTGAACCGATCAGTTGACCGTTGAGCCAGATTTCGGCTTTTCCTGTCAGTTGTTTGAAGAGGATACTTCCGCCTTCTTCCTGATGAGCCTGGTAAGGATTGAATGTCGCACGTAAAATAACGAAATTGGCATTCTCCAGTTTGATCAGGTTGCCGCCTGAAACGGGTTGCCAACTGTTCATATCATTATCGGCTATCTGACGGGTGGCGTCGGGTTTCTCGGTGGAAAGGGGAGAAGCTACCCATCTATTCAGTAACATCGGTGGATTTTCTGCCGCAATGGAGGGGATAGGGGGTACCTGCTCAGCATTGATCGTGATCGTAGCCGGTTTTAATCCCGGAGTAGAGGCTGTCAGGGTGATTGGACCCGAACCTTCTTTGCTCTGTATGATGACCTGTGCCAGTCCGTAGAACAGACTACGTTTATTTCCCTTTTCCGGCTCGTGACAGTTCGGATTACCGTTTCCTACACCGATGATTTCGGCAGGGCCTGTCAGGGTGAATTCCATCATGTTATTGGCTGTCGGTACGTGACGACCTTTGGAGTCTACAACCTCCACGGTTATCGGCATAGCGTCCCGGCCATCGCCAGCCAGGCTGTTACGGTCAGGCGTCAGGCGAACCTGGACGGGGTCTTTAGTTGTCTCTACTTTGGTACGTGAGACGATCTTTCCGTTCTTGTAGCCGATGGCTTCCAGCTTGCCAGGTTTATAAGGAACAGACCAAGTATTCATTTCGTACGGATCTACCACTTGTTCGGATATTACTTTACCGTTCAATAAGAGCTTTACTTTATCTGCATTGCTTAATGCCATCACCTTGATAGGCTTTCCGATGGAGTCGGCAGGCCAGTTCCAGTGAGGCACCAGTTCCAAGACATCTTTATCCTTTACCCATTGTGCCTGATGCAGGTAATAAGCCATTTTGGGGAATCCGCATAAATCCATGATACCGAAGAAAGAGCTGACTGTAGGCCAGCGATGCGGAGTCGGTTCGCCATGATAATCGAATCCGGTCCAGTAGAAGCACCCTGCCATCCAGGGGCGTTCAGCCACGGCTTTCCAGGCTCTGCGGTGGGTAGCTCCCCAGTCCGCACATTGTGTATCGTATGAATCCATCAGGTTTTTCGACCTGTCTGTTACATATTCACCCCGGATCATAAAGGCGGAACCATCTTCTGAACTGGTCAGAGGCAGGTCCGGGTTTTCTTCGTGGAAACGGTCGTAACTTTCGATCTGATAATTGAATCCTCCGACATCTACCGCCTGCGATACATTATATTCAGAGAAGAATCCTCCGTTCATCGCAGCTGTTATAGGGCGTGTCGGGTCCATCTTCTTCACTACGTCGTACATGCGGCGAACCATTTCAACCCCGTTTTCCGTGCCCTGCATCGGTTCTTCGTTGAAAACGGACCAGAGGATTACGCTCGGACAGTTACGGTCGCGGCGTACTTGCCACTCCAGTTGACGAACATATTCGGGTGAAGTGTTGAACAATCTGTTTTCATCCAGTACCATGATACCCATGCTGTCGCAAGCAGCCATAAATTCTTTGGCAACCGGATTATGAGCAACACGATAGGCATTGACTCCCATCTCTTTTAGTTTGCGCAGGCGGAATTCCCACAAAGCATCCGGAACGGCGACACCCACACCGGCATGATCCTGATGGTTACAAACGCCTTTTATCTTGATATTCTCTCCGTTCAGCCAGAAACCGGTGTTATTATCGAAACGGATCGTGCGGAAACCACATTTGGTTTCGACTTCGTCCGTTACAGTACCGTTTTGCTTTACAATGGTTTTGACTTTATAAAGTGCGGGACTGTCCGGTGACCAGAGTTGAGGGTCTGAAACTGTCATTGATAAGTTTGCAATCCCTTCTCCCAATGCTCTGACAGAGAGTTTCTGGGTTTGTGTCGTGATCGATTTGCCATCCGGGGCAAACAAAGAAACTTCTACTTCACTATTGGCAGGTAGTTTACCTGAGTTATATAAGGAAACCTCTACAGGTATTTCCCACTGGCTTTCGGTCTTCTTTACAGGATTGGCAAAGACACCATCTGTGATAATATGCAGCGGCGAGCGTTTTACCAGCCAGGTGTGGCGGTAAATTCCTGCTCCTTCATACCACCAGCCTTCCTGGGCTTCTGCATCTACGCGTACGGCAATGGTATTCACATCGTCACCATATGTTGCATACGGCGTGATGTCGATATACATGGATGTATAACCGCACCAGTTGCGATGCAGTACGGTTCCGTTAACCCAGATCGTGGCATGTGTGGCAATACCGTCGAACTGTAATTCCAGGTGCTTCCCTTTATCTTCGGGAGACAGTTTGAATTTACGGCGGTACCAGCCGAAACCGCGGTCGTAGTAACCCTGCGAAAGGTTGGCTTCCGGGTTTACCCGTCCTTCGATCGCCCAGTCATGGGGGATGTCTACGATACGCCAGGAGGAATCATCGTAGTTCGGGGAGGCGGCTCCACTCACGTATCCGGCTTTAGCGTTCCGGTAAGTCGCGTTATGTCCTTTAATAATCGGGTAGGGGATATCTCCCTTATGGAAACTCCATCCTTTGTCTAAAGACAGGACTTCGCGGGTGGTTACTTTTTCCTGTGCATAAGCCTGCAAAGAGAAGCCGATACACAAAAGAAGTAGAAAACTTTTGAGTGTTGTCATAGTTTTTGTTATAGAATTATTTGAATATTGTCTCTATCACCTCGCCTGTCCAGGATAAGGGTTGTTTTACTTTGAACAGGTGCAGGATGATGGCTGCTGTGTTTACCGTGTTATTAGCTTCCGTGATCTTGAATCCTCTCTTTATTCCCGGCCCGGTGATACCCCAGGGGACAATCATTTCGTCCGTATTTACTCCGCCATGCCCGTATTCGATACCGCCATGATCTGTCAGGAACATGAAATGGGTATCTTTGTATAATCCTTCCTGTTTCATCTTGTCGATGAATTTGCCGATTTCCACATCCGCCTCCTCGATGGATTGTATGTATTCCGGAGACATCCATTTATGTTTGTGCCCGGCATGGTCGGTATGTACGGAATAGAGGAATGCCAGTGTCGGGTTTTTCCGGTTCTCCATCAGAAAAGAAAGCGCTTTCTCGTAGTTCGGCACGTAGGCATCTTCTTCCAGGTAGCTGACTTCATCCAGATACTGTTTATTGTATGGGTAGAACAGGTTGATCCAGTTATAATAGAAAGCTGTTTTTGCCTGTGGAAGTGCCTCTTTCAATACTTTGAATACGGAAGGGTAATATCCTTTGCTATCTGTTTCAATCGCAGGTAATACGAATTTGGAGATTTCCCAGCTATTATCGACTACACCATGCTGTTCGGGGCCGCTTCCGCAAAGATGGCTGGTCCAGTTAGGCAATGTCACCGAAGGCATGACCACACGTGTATCCAGCGAGAGTGAACCTTCGGCCATCAAGGCATCCAGATTCGGAGTTTTTGCCTTCAGGTATCCGTCTACACAGATTCCGTCGAGTGATATTAAAACAATACGTTTTGCAGTAGGCGCATTTACTTTGGCAGTAACTGCCGATACAGGTTGGGTAATGGAGGCAGTTCCTAATGCGACAGCTCCCGCCAGTCCTTTTTTGAAGAAGTTTCTTCTTGAGTTTTTCATATTTTCCATGCTGTGTTTATAAGTATAAGTAAGAAGATCAGTCTTCAAAGGTAGTGGAAAATGTTATTTTGAAGACTGATTCTTTTCGTAAAAAGTACGCAAAGGTTTGCGCTTTCAGTAACTATTTATTCCATTTCCAGATTTCCCCTTTTTTCAAACCGTTTGCCTGCAAATAATTACCGTTATACCAGATACGGAATTTATTCCCCTGTAGCGATTTAACGGAAGCATCGACTATTTGTCCGTTTTCCCATTTTACCGCCACTTCAAATCCTCCCCGGGCTTTTAAGCCTGAGAATTCTCCTTTTTTCCAATCGGCAGGAAGGGAGGGAAGTAATTGAATGATATAACCTCCCTGATCGTACACATGACTCTGTAACAACATTTCGGCTATCCCTGCCGTTGTTCCGAAGTTAGCGTCGATCTGGAAAGGAGGACATATTGTGAAGAGGTTCGGGTTGATGCATTTCTTCATGACATCGTCCAGATTCTCTTTTGCTTTTTCGGCCTGATGCAAGCGGGCATATTGGCTGATGGCCCATGCCGAACTCCAACCGACATAGCCTCTGCGATGCTGGATGCGGTAGTCCAGCGATTTGTTGGCAGCCTCGATCAGGTCGGGAGTTTGCAACATATTGATCTGCGATCCCGGATGGATGGCGAACAGGTGGGAGATATGACGGTGACCAGGTTCAACTTCAGGGAACTCGTCGGCCCATTCCATGATGCGTCCGTCAGAACCAATTTTCGTATCGGCCAAACGATCTTTTGCATCAGCAACCTGGCGTGTAAAATCATCGTCGATGGATAATTCGCTGGATATCATGGCGAAGTCGTCAAACAGTTGCCAGATAGTTTGCTGGTCGTGTGCCGGTCCCATGCTGATCTGGCTATGGCTGCCGTCGGGAGCGACAAACGTATTTTCCGGAGAAACAGCAGGACCGGAAACTAGTTCTTTGGTTTTCGGGTTCTCTGTCAGCCAATCCATATAAAATTCGATAGCTCCTTTCAGTACAGGATATGTTTTGCGTAAAAAGTCTTTATCGCCTGTAAACCGATAGTGTTCACCGATATGTTGGCAAATCCATGCCGGAGCACCGGTGTGCATACCCCAGGAAGCTGCTTCGCCCGGAGAGGTATATCCCCATACGTTCGTGATAGGGTGTACTACCCAGCCCTTCTTATTGTATTGGATTTGTGCGGTCTTGCTCCCTGGTTCAACTAGCGAAGCAATCAGGTCGAACATTGGCAGATGCATTTCCGACAGGTTGGTTACTTCCGCAGGCCAGTAGTTCATTTCGATATTGACGTCGGTATGATAATCGCCGTTCCAGGCGGTCTGAAGCTTGTTTGCCCAGATACCTTGCAGGTTGGCGGGCATAGTACCCGGTCGCGACGACGAGATCAGGAGGTAACGGCCATATTGGAACATTTGTTTATATAGGTGAGGGTCTATCATGCCTTTTCGGGCATTCATAACCTTAATGTCGGTAGGGATCGTATCAGGCGTATTTGTCAGTTGCAGATTTGCTCTTTGGAAATAGCCGGTATATTCTTTTACATGTGTTTCATAAAGCTGATTGTAAGATTTGTTTATGGCTTTATTTAAAGAAACTTCGGTAATACTGCTGAAATCCCGTCCTTTGTAGATGGGATATTCCAGCTTATAATCTGTCGATGCGGTTAAAAACAGAAGAACTTCATCCGCATCTTTCACTGTCAAAGTAGAATCAGAATACGTGACGGAGCCATTCATCGGTACAGCTTTTAACCTTGTCATGTATTGAAGTCCGTCACCTCCTTTACCGTCCGAAAGTGCCCCGGCCATGATCAGTTGCTCGTTTTCCGTATAGGTAGAGTAGCGTTCCGGCCGGTTCATCCGGCAAGTAAAAGAGAGTTGCTGCTTTTTATCCGCAGATATTCTCATGACCATGGACTGATCCGGGTGGCTGATAAAGATTTCACGTTTGAAATTTACATCTCCTTGTTTGTAGGAAACTCTGGCTGTCGCATCGTCCAGATTCAGTTCCCTGCGATAATCGGTGTAGGGCGATTTATTATCGAAGTCGATCCACAAGTCGCCCATCGTTTGATAACATCCGAAAGGGGCGTTGCTGCCTTGTCCGTACCCGGAACCTTTTCCGGTACATATTTGTGTACGGTTTGTCAGGTCTGTGGCTTCTTTATATTTACCGTCAAACAATAGTTGTTTGATTTCTTCTATATGTTTGGCCGCTTCCGGATTGTCGCTATCCTGTATGCTTCCTGACCACATGGTCTCTTCATTTAGTTGGATACGTTCTTTGTGTACATCTCCAAAGACCATAGCACCGAGTGAACCGTTTCCTAAAGGTAAGGCTTTCAGCCACTCTGCATCATCGTCATATCCTTTATTCGGATTATCCGTGGCGGTTGCGTCGGCGGGAGTATTGTACCATAATGTTAATGGTACTTCTTTATGTTCTACGGAACAGGCGGTAAAACATAAAGAAAAGAGGCCTATAACAGAAACTATGCTTCTAATTTGTTTTTTCATGACTTATAAGTTCTTATAAATATAATCGGTGGAATTTCTTCACAGTCTTTAATATTACTTCTGTACGGAGAAAGTAAAATAAAGACTGTGTAAAATTAAGGAACAGACTTCTATTATAGTTGATAAAATGAGATGAATACTTTGCATAATTCGATATTATCAGGATAATGATAGTTGTTTTATTTTATTATTGTATAGAGTGCTAGTTGAAATTAAGCTGTATCCATCCGGCTACGTCTCCGTCTTCGTCTTCGGCGATATATGAATCCAGATATCTTGTCCTGTTGGAGTCGTAATTAAAGTAGAACTCATTACCTGCATCAGAATAATTGGCAACCAGGAAGGATATAGCATCGGGTAAAACCCAAGCTCTGAAATGTTGCTTTCCATTCGACTCGATTGTTACGATAACTTCGATTTTTGTTTTTTTTTGGTGTATATTCAATGTTTTATTAAAATGGAACTTCTTCGAAATATTGTTGGAGATTTAGGAACAAAAGTAAAGAATTCTGTAAGTATCGCGAGGTATGGTGGTACTTACAGAATTCTTTTTACTTTGTTCTTTACGGGAGAGCAGTTATAGATATCTATGATTTATTGATTATTTAGTTCGAATCGATATTCCTGTTTTACCAGTATATCAGAAATAGTCGGAACGACACAATCTGCCGGAACGACATTTTTCTCGAAATAAATAGGAACATCAGCCGATTTCAGCCCGTCGATGCGGATCACCATCGGATTGGTATCGATAGATTCTTTCAGGCGGCTTAAGCTGAGAATCCACTCTGTGCCATCATAGAAGGAGTCGCCGATCAGATTTCCGTTCAGGTAAGCGTTGGCTACATCTCCTTTATAAGAAATATACATACGTGTTTCCTCGTTGCCACAAGTCGCAGCCGGAGCTTTTACTTCATAAAGGCCTATATGTTCTTCGGGAGCAAAGGCGGAAGGCTTGTTCTTTCCGGTAGTTGTTGCAACAGGTTTGTTGTCTGCCGATAACCAGGTTGCATCTGTATTCCAGAGGATACGTTTACCATTCTTCAAAAGAACTTCTATTTCCGCTGTGATCTCTTTATCATTAGAAAGATTAAATTCGATCGTATTGTTGCCGTTTTGAATGAAGTCGGTTACATTAGCATAGGAATAACTGTCCATAGATGTCGTTTTTGTTTCTTTTCCGTTGATCATACAACTGATTGGATCGGATGATACATAACGTAAATAGGTGCGTTCTACTTTTGAGAATGTGCTCAATGAGAACTGACGTTTTGCTATATTACCTTCTGTTGGACGTATCCACAGGCTTTTTTCCATCGGAGTGATCGGACGGAATTCTGCTTGCAGATTATGCGCGCTGCTTTGGAATGTTTGTTGCTTGAAATTACCGTCCTCATATGTCCATATCTCTGTTGACGGTTGATCGTCGATTAGAGTGATCTTATCGTTATCGTAGATTAATGAGGAATTAGTAATAGCAACAAACTTTTTACCTTTTATCGTACCTTTCCAGATATGATCCGATTCTTCTTCAGTCAGCGTGACAAAGCGTACTGTGGAACCATTTTCTTTTGTAATCTTTATGATACATTCTTTCCCCGGAGTTAGTTGGTTGATGAAATATCTGTCTTTCTCTTTCCGGTAAGAGCCATTCTTTACTTCGATATTCCGGATGTCTTTATTTTCAATTAAATATTCTCCCGGTATGGCATCGTCTTCAAAGAAGAAATAGGTATGGTTGTTGCCTTCTTTTAAGGAACAAACAGGTTGGGTTGTTGAATATTTCAACAGTACATTACTTAGTTCCTGATTGAACGGCCAGAGAAAGTAAGTTCCGTTTTTTACCGTTACTTTCTGACGTGGTATACGGATTGTCTCGTCTTTCAACTTTATGGAGAACTGAACATTTTTATAGTCTTTCCGGCTATGTTTGTATAAATAATTGGAACAGAATAGATAACCGGTATTCCCGTTTAACCGGACGGCCCATTGCAAGTTGTCTCTATCCTGGTTAGTGGTAGGCAGGTAAGCGACAGCCGGAGCCAGCGCTGTTCCGAAATCATTCATGAAATAGTTATATTTCTTCGTTTCCTGCATGACTGTACCCAAAGTTCCGAATTCACGGATGGGGGCCTGGTAGTCGTAACTGATGCGAGGACCGGATGATTGGTATGTACTTATTTTCCCGACAGGATTAGTACCACCGGTGTACATATAATATCCCATCATATTGGCTCCGCACCCCAAGCGTAGATTGATGTTTTCTCCCGCCATTTCTTCCGGTACGACGGCACGACGTTGGTAGAATGCTGTGGTTCCAACGCCTATTTCACAGGTGAAGAAAGGGGAGTCATTATTTTCTCCGCTTAAAGATTCTACATCTCCTTCGATCTTGATAATATCGGTACCAATATTGTCAGAAAGACGGTTGTAAGTGAAAAACTCAAAGTTGGATGTCGGTATTTCATCCTTTCCAGATGCAGTCCATGGAGCCTCGATATAGAACCCGGCATAGGGCACGATTTCCCCTTTCGGATACTCGCTGTCCATCCAGTGGGTCATCGAATAAAGAGGAACATCGAATCCTATTTCTACTGCCATCTTTTTCAGGTTGAGAAGATGCGAGACGATCATTCCCGGGCGTACGTATTCGTTTTCCAGTTGAAGAGCCATGACGGGGCCTCCGTCTTTCCATAATAATCCTTTTACCTGGTCGTATACAGCCTGATACCAACGCCGTGTATATTCGAGATACAAAGGATCGTTTGAGCGGGTTATCAGATTTTTATTATTGACGATCCAGTCAGGTAATCCTCCGTTTTTGATTTCCGCATTACAGTAAGGACCGAAACGCAAGTGCACTTTCATGTCCAGTTCCTTGCACAATTCGATAAAACGGCGGAGATTGAGATGACCTTCCCAGGATAGTTCACCTTCAAATTCCTCGTGCAGCGACCAGATACAATAAGTGGCCACAATGTCAATGCCGGATGCTTTCATTTTCAATAAGGCATCGCGCCAGTATCTCGAATCCATCCGGTTATAATGAATTTCTCCCATTACGGGGAGTTGAGGAATGCCACCTTCTTCCAGATACAGGTTATTAATGCGGATTTCTTTTCCAACTGGGCCGAAATGGCCCAGTTGGAGGTATTTCACAGTGGGAGGAGTTACTTTACCCAAATCTATTTTGTACTGGGCAAAGATACTTCCCGCGGCAAAGAGTAGCGCAGATAATAGAATTTCTTTTCTCATTTATAAGTCGTATTTTTATGTGCGTACTACTTATTTAAGTCAGTGATCCTGATCGTCCAGTTAGCATCGTCCCCGTTTCCTGCCGTTACTTTATATACAAATTCCTTTGCGGAAAAGTCTGACGGGAAAATCCCCATTGCGGGAGCATTACCTACCGGGCTAATGCGGGCGGAGGTCGATGCGTCAACGTTGATCGCTAATGTACTTAATGAAACCTGATTTCTGATTTCAGTTGTAAATGTCTGTGTGGCTTCAGGCACTTTGATCGTACAAACGATTTCTTTTGCTTTATTATCAATCGTTTTCTCCGTAGTCATTTCCATTACACGCAGTCTTTGACCACTTTCATCCCACCATCTGTATTCGAAACGGACATTTGTGATGTCATTCTGGTTGTACGTTTCCAGATCATCCAAACCGGCTTTCAGACAAGATGTGTTCAGCGCAATCAATAAAAGTAGAACTAAATAATTATACAGTGCTTTCATTTTCTTGTTATTTTTATAAGACATTTATAATCGGTTACCAACCTTCGTTTTGATCGAGAGACGGGTTGTTTACTCTTTCGCCTTCCGGAACAGGGAACAAATATCTTTTCTTTGTAAAGACACGTTCGTTGAAAGAAGTTTGGTAAGGCAAAGGTATGATTTCAAAACTTTTTCCGTCTTCGGAAATACTGATAGAATGATGTACTTTTGTCAACTCTTCCACTTTGTCTTTTCCATCGGCTTTTCCCCATCGTAATAAACTCCAGTACCTGTCACCTTCATGCACAAGGTCGATGCGACGTTCGCGTTTATAGGCTTTCCAGGCCGCATCAGAAGAGAGATTCAATGGCAACTCAGGCATTCCGCCGTGCACGGTACGGGTTTTATTGATATATTCGATTGCCGTGCTGATATTGCCTTGACGCAACATTACTTCCGCATAATTCAGATAAGAACGTCCCAGGCGCAGAACTATATAATGATAGTAAGTCGGATCTGAATTTAATAGCGGTTTTGCCGTATATACACCTTTGCGGTAAAGATAGCCGCTCAGGGCCATTCCCCAATCGCCACCTGCTTTACTGTCCCAATGCATATTCCCTTTGGTACGCA
The DNA here is from genome assembly GCF_003635445.1 of Parabacteroides sp. AF17-3. NCBI lineage: Bacteria > Pseudomonadati > Bacteroidota > Bacteroidia > Bacteroidales > Tannerellaceae > Parabacteroides > Parabacteroides sp. AF17-3. Next base: position 334,934 of record NZ_QTMM01000001.1, read on the forward strand.
TAGTTACGAGGCTGTTGAAATATCGGCTCGAATCCTGCACGACAGTCGCATAGAAGCGATTGTCACGGTTCTGATAAATGGCAGTTGAGACATAGCCACCGTTCTGTTGATAAGCCTTATAGAAACTGCTTTGATCCCAGTCTTTGGCCGTTCCGTCTACATCTTTGACTTCGTAGTCGTTGACCAAATCGACAGAAGGGAACATTCCGATCCAACCTTCAAAGCTATCATTTAGTTTAGGGTTAGCGATGTCTTTCAGTTTATCGTTGTTAACGTTTGGAACAAGATACTGCATCCATGTATCTCCGAATTTTGTGTTGTTCTCATGTCTGAACTGTGCCAGGATAATTTCTTTGGAACTTAACGCATAATCGAATTCGTTGAACATCTTCTCGTAATCGGTATCCAGACTATATTGTCCGAGAGCGAAAAGGTCTTCGCTGGCTTTCTTTGCAATGTTATAGTATTCATCCTGTCCCGATTCGATATAGGCAGCGCCGTGAAGTGCTACTTCTGCCATTAGTGCATAGGCTGCCCCTTGAGTCAGCATACCAGTTTCAGAGCTTTTTATGGAAACAGGTAGGTTGACGACTGCATCCTGCAAATCTTTTAGAATAAAATCGTAGGTATCCTTGATCGTTTCTGTTCGTGGCAGTTCCATCTTTTCTTCCGGATCGAGTACGCGGTCTACAATCATCAGTTTCCCGAATAAACGGGCACGGCTAAAATAAATCATGGCACGTTGCATTTTGGCCTGTGCGATCAGATAACTTTTTTCCTGTTCCAAAAAGGAAGTGTTTTCTTCCATTTTCTGAAGCAGAAGATTGCATTTTCGGATGTTTGCATAAACTTCCCCAGCTTTTTTACTATCTCCACCTGGATAAGGATTCCATCCTACATCGTAGTAGCGGTCGATCTGTTCTTTATTCACATTGGAAGCGCCTCCATCATCCTGGATAACATCATTATCTGTCCATTTATCATTCCAGACTAATTGTCCGGTAGCATAACTCAGCGAAGGATATAAGAAAGCCTGTGCCAGTTCTGCACTTTCCCATACATCATTTTCCGAAAATTTGTCTAACGGGCCTTTATCCAGAACGTCGCTGCAAGCTGTACATCCCATTACCAATGCCAATGATATTGTTTTGATACTTATATTTTTCATATTATTAAAATTCAATTGTTACACCATTATTAAAATCCGACTGTTACACCTACTGAATAAACACGTTGTACCGGGTACCCCCCGTTCGTAGAAGTCGTTTCCGGATCGAAATAGTCTGAAACTCCCGATATTGTGAATAGGTTGGCCCCGGTTACATTCACTTTACACATGCTGAGCCAGTTGGCATTTTTCAACAACTTATATTTGAAGTCGTAAGCAAGTGATAAGTTCTTTAAACGCAAGAAAGATGCATTCTTTACCCAAAAGCTGGATTTTTCCTGGTTGTTTCCTCCGTTTACACTTGAGGATAATGATTTTCTCGGGAAGGTTGCATCTCTGTTGTCCTCTCTCCAGTAATCTAACTGATATTCGTTTTTCACGTGGACAGATTCGTCTTTTTTGTTATTGACCCCAAACTCCATATTGCGTTTACCTGTCCCATAAAACAGACCGGAAAGAGAAAATCCTTTATAAGAGAAGGCAAAATCCACACCATAGGTAAAATGAGGAGCGGTAGGCATTCCGTAACGGACTTGATCTTCGGCATCGATTTTACCATCGCCATTAAGATCCTGATAAACAATGTCACCTAACTTTGTTTCAGAAGAAGACAATCTGCGGGGGACGCCCAACACTTGTTCCGGGGATTGATACAAACCATTGTCGATAAGTATGACATCATAATAGTCTGTTTGATGTGTGCTACGTTTATACGGATTCATTAGGGTAGACAGAGCTTCTTCCTGCTTTACCACATACAGATTGTTATAATAGGTCATGTTTGTTCCGACTTCATAATGGAAATCCGAACCGATATTGTCACCCCATCTCATAGACAACTCAAAACCTTCACGACGATGTTCATTCTTCGATTTGATCTGTGGCAACTTTGTTCCCAGCGGAGTAGTGTAACGGTCTGCCGGACTTACCAAACCACCTTTGGTCACATAATAGAAATAGTCGGCAGAACCTTTTAAACGATAGTTGAAGAATGCAACATCAATACCATAGTTTAACGAATTACGTGTATACCAACTTAGTAATTCGGGAGAAGTCAATTCGCCTTCATTAAATCCGGATAGCAAATTTCCACCGATACAAATTGAATTTTCGACCATGTTATAAGTTGACAAATAACCGAACTTGTTTACTCCTGATTCTGTTCCCATTTGTCCGTAGGATCCGCGTAGCTTTAGCAGGTCAATGTTTCCCCGATTCCAGCTTTTGAAGAAAGGTTCTTCTGTAATATCCCATCCCAGTGCGACAGACGGAAAGAATCCCCAGCGATGTCCCGGAGCAAAGTTATCCGAACCGTCGTAGCGGAAGCTACCTTCGATATAATAACGGTTTGCATAATCATATTTCAAACGTCCGACCAATCCCATTCGTCCGCCTTCTTCCGAGTTTCCTGCATTTTGCATGGTCGTACTGGAACCGGCAAACAGCTGATCGACGGTGGTTGAAAGATAATCTCTGCGTGAAGCCCAGAAATTATGACCGGTGTTTTCTGCGGCAGTGAAAACGAATTTAGCATCGATTGAATGAACATCGGCAAACGTCCGTAAGAATGCAGCGCTTAGTTCGAACTGATAAGATTCGCCGAAATAAGCCTCTTCTTTTAATGAAGGTTTTGTTACATCTAATAATGTTCCATCTTTGCCATATTGAGGCGCACGAGCCGAAAGTTTTTTTAAATGGCTAGAATTTACGCGATAGTAAAGCATGGTACCGAGTGACAACCCTTTTACCCAGGGTAATGCCCAGTCTGCAACAAATTGAGTATTCAGATACATTCCGTCGTTTTTATCATATCCGGAACGTTCGTCCATTTCCATCAGCGGATTGTCTGATACCGTACTTAAAGTTCCGTCTTCATTATAAGCTAGATCCAGCGGTGATTTCGCATTCAGGTGATCCCAGATAGAATTAGCGGCAAATGAAGGATATTTTTTCTTCTCCATGGCTGCATTAATGTTTAGAGATACTTTTAGTCCGATCTCATCAAAGGTGGTGTTCACATTACTGCGGAGATTGTATCTTGAATAATTCAGGGCATCAGAGGTATATAAACTACCCTGGTCGAATAAGCCTAAAGACAGGTAATAGTTTATATCTTTCTGATTGCCTGTCATAGACAAAGAATGTCTGTATTCCGGAGCGAAATTGTTTAATCCCAAAGAATACCAATCCGTATTCGGGTATAAGTATGGGTCAGATTGGTTTCTGATAGCATCCATTTCCTCTTTACTGAATTGATGGTATTCACCATATCCGTCCGAGATTGCTGCCTGGTTTTGAACGTCTGCATAGGTATAAGAATCCAGTTTTTTCGGTAAGACGGTCGGCTGACTATACTGTGCGTTGAAAGAGTAGACAATAGATCTTTTCCCCTTACGGCCCTCTTTTGTTTTAACCAAAACAATACCATCTGCTGCCCGTGAGCCGTAAACAGCCAGTGAAGCTGCATCTTTTAAAATGGAGATACTCTCTATATCCTCGGAATTTAAAGTTTTGAACTCCCAGTCTGTGGTAATTATGCCGTCGATAACATATAGCGGATCGCCGCCACCACGGATGGATATTTTAGGTTCGCTACCCGGTTCCCCTCCCTGGTTCTGAACGATAACACCTGAGGCCCGTCCTTGTAGGGTGGATGCAACGTTCGGGAATGGCAGGTCTTGCAGTTTTTCGCCTTTTACAGCTGTAACGGCAGAGACCATTTTCTTAGCCGAAGTGGTTCCGTAACCAATTACGACAACTTCATCCAATGTCTCGCTATCTTCTTTTAACTGGATAGAAAGATCAGACCTGTTTCCAACAGCGATTTCTTGCGTCAGATAACCTATATAAGAAATTGTCAGGGTTGCGTTTTCCGGAATCTCCAGATTGAAACGACCGTCTATGTCTGTGACATTACCGATAGTGGTTCCTTTTACTACGACATTGGCTCCGATAACAGGAGTGCCGGTCGCATCTTTAACGGTTCCTGATATTTTTCTCTTATTCTGATTGATCGAACCTTTTTCCGCTTTCCTCAGGGAAATATATCCTTCGTTAAAATTATATTTGATTGGACTGTTGTCGAAAGCCTCTTCCAATACCTGTGAGACGGGCTTATTCTTTGCATTGACCTGAATTTGTTCCTGCAGGTCGATCTCTTTTTCGCTGTACATGAAAAGATAATCGGTCTGCCTTTCTATCTCATTGATAAATTCTTTGAGTGGCAGATTATTCCTGCTGATGCTCACTTTTGCATTTTGCGAATGCAAAGAGGTTGCACTAAGCTGGAAAATTGCAATTAACGTGAGAACTGTTGTTATTTTCATAATACGAATTGTATGCTTTAATTCAATATAATTGACACAATTGAACAATAGCAATAAGTTTTTTTTCATAACTTTGCTCATAGCTTTAAAAGTTAATACTGTTTTTGAATGTTTGTGGAATACATGAAAGAAGGAAGGTATTGACTTGGGGTGAGTGCTGGTAACACTTGCCCCTTTTTTATACCATTCCTGTGTAATGATCTGGCTTTACTTCATAGGCATTCTATTTTTAGGTGAATATGTTGTATTTAATATATTTCGATCTCTTCGTTATTGATTATCTTATACTGGAAATGATGCACCCCTTGTAACGCTTTCAGGATCCTTTCAATTTCATCACTCTGGCGGAACTTACCAGATACATACTGGTCGATCCGGGCAGATGATTTCACATCGAATTTTACGTTATACCATAACGTGAGATAATCCAGTATTTCCGAGAATTTCTTGTTGCTGAAATAGAATATTCCGCTTTTCAGATATTCTTCGTTGTTGAATGAAGCGGCTGTTTTTATCAGATTCCCATTCGACAAGGATACCATCTCGTTGGGTTTCAGTATAATGTTTTCCTCTGGCTTACTGTTGTTTGTGACTTGTACACTCCCCTTTACCAGGTTTGTTTCAAATCGTTCGCTTTCCGAATAAGCAAATACATTGAAGCGGGTTCCGAGTACCTTTATATCATAACGTTGTGTTTTCACGATAAAAGGTCGTTTGGCATCTTTTGTTACCGAGAAAAATCCTTCACCATCCAGTTCTACCGAACGTTCATCCTTGCTGAATTCATTCGGTATTTTGATAACGGAGCGGGGGCTTAACCAGGCTTCTGTCCCGTCTTGTAGGGTCATAAAGATACGTTGACCTTTAGGGACTTCTATCTTTGTATAGAGCGGTGCTTTTTCTTCCGGAATGAATTTGTCGGTAAGCAGCCAGATGTTAATCAGTAAGATGGCTACAACAGCGGCATATTTTGCCAGATTGAGATAAAGCCGGCGAGCCTGTTTCCGGTTGATGCGACTTCCCAGTTCTTCTATTTTGAGTGAAGCCCATTTATCGTCTCCATTCTGTTCTCCCAGTTTTGAAATAGTTACCGTATTTTGCATACGGATAAATTCAGCTTTCTTTTCCGGACTGGATTCTATCTGGTCGAAGAGATCTTTCTTTTCTGTGTCTGAAAGTTCCCCAAGGAAATATTTATCTAGTTGTTCGTTCATGATACTTTATTACTCTTTCTATTAGTATGACGAAATACTTCCGACCATCTACTAGTCGGAAACAGAAAAAAAATAAATTTTTTTTGGAAAAGATTTTAGATAATGAAAATAAAGAGAGGGAGGTAGTCTTTCAATTCAACCTTTAATTTACGTATAGCGGTTACGATGTGATTTTGTACGGTATGGACAGAGATATTCAGTTGCGTGGCTATTTCCTCATGCTTTAATCCGTTCATTCTGCTCAGAATGAACACCTGCCGGCATTTCTCCGGCAGGTGTTCAATTGCCTGGGCTAATAAATTTTCTATTTCTTTTTCGGTAAAAATGTTTTCATCGAATTGCATCAAGGCTTCCATTTTCAGTTTCAGTTCTCTGTCCTGTAGACTGTCCAGTGATTCTTTTTTACTGTCTATTAATGTTTTATGGCGATAAAAGTCGATGCATCTGTTTTTAGCCAGTGTGAACAGGAAAGCGTTGAGGTTGGTCAGGGACTCCAGCATATCGCGGTGTTCCCACAAATACATGAAAATATCCTGTACGATGTTTTCGGCATCTTCGATGGATACAACATATTCGCGTGCGAACCGTACCAATTTAGGAAAATATATCAGATATATTTTCGAAAAGGCATGTTTCTCTGTCCCTGAAAAGTTATTCATATTTTTTCCTGTTTATTAATGGGCACATATAATACAGCCTTTCCATATCCCAGCTTTTTTATTCTGCCGTCTTCGATCAGCTCTTTCAGGTCGCGCACGGCTGTGGACCGGTTACATCCGTTTAACCGCATGTATTGTGCCGCAGTGAAAAACTCTTTTTCTTCCGATGCGATCAGCATACGGCCTTTCCGTTGTTCAGGAGAATAGCTTGTAGCACAGGCATCGGAGTCCCTTTCCAGGTCTATAGACTTCAAACGATTTTTTAATTTTTTACTCCCTTTGAAATGCACATTCCCGAAATTTACGGACCAGGAACGTATTTCTTTTTTATCCATCACCGGGCGACTTTTCAGGGAGATGGAAAATGACCCCAGGTCATCTAACTCGACAGTATATCCGTACCGCAGATTTTTCGAAATAACTTTGGCCAGCGCATCCAGCATTCCTTTGGTGGTGGCCGTGGAATAGCCGCAACTATCGGCTATCTCTTCTGCAATCTCCTGTGTATGGATCGTTCCTCTGGGTACAATCCGGGCATGTAAAGGTTGCTTCTTTCCGTCGCCTTTGGGGTTCGGATTCTCATATAACGCATATTTTGCTCCCATAATAGTCGTTGTAAAAAGGTAAATTTCAGTTTAGTATTGCATATCACAGTTGTCTTCCTTTCATATCACAGTTGGATTCCGTTTGTTTCACAGATGGATTTCTTTTGTTTCACAACTGTGATATGAAAAGAGGATTTGTACAAATGTATAATATATCTCGGGAAAATCACTCTGTCCGGCAGGTAATTTTTTATTCCCGGCGGGTAATTGGGATTATCTTCGGGGAACTTTCGACGAAATGAATTAATAAGATATACTGTCGGATTATAGAATTAATGCCTATATTTGATGAGATTCAAAACATGACTGTAAATCCGGTGTTATTATGAGAAACTTGATAATAAGTATTTTGATGTGGTTATCCTTTATAGGATGTTCTGATAAGGATGGTTTGTTAAGTCCGGCAGAGATGAAAGAGGATATCCGGTTCTATTTTCATATGATCAGGGATATTCATCCGGATCCCTATCAACGTTATGATTCGCTGACTTTTGTCAGGTTGGAGGCTGAGATGATAGAGTCTTGTTCTGAGCCTATGGCGAGAGAGGATTTTGGATTCAGGTTGATGAAGACCCGTAAATTCCTGGACGGGCATGTCGGGGTTTTCGATTTCTTTTCTCCTCCGGGGCGCTATCATTTTCCGACTGTAGAATTTCAGGGAAATCTGATGTTGTTAGGGAATGATACTTTATTGGCTGTGAGAGATTCTTTCGCTTCTTATACAGCCCTGGATGTAGATTCTATGATTCCGTGGGACCAGCCTTCGAAAATCCGAAATGAGAATATGAATTTGTTGTTGAATTTGTTATTGTCTCCAGCAAATAAGAGTACAATGACCTATACCGGCGTATTAAAGACTGCGAATGGAACTCGCGATACGCTTATTTGTGTGGATACCCGTAGGGTAAAGAAGAATCCTATTTATACCCAGCCTTATTCTTCAAAAGTTTATCCGGAAGATTCAATAGCGGTTCTTTATTATAATAGTTGTATGATTTATGGCGAAGAAGATGTGAAGCGTTATAAGGAATACGTGGACACCTTTTTTGACGAACTGAAAAGTAAGGGGATAAAAACGTTGTTTATAGATGTCACGCATAATGGAGGCGGATCGGATGGTAATAATTCTGTCATAATAAATCATTTAAAGGCAGATGCGTTTACTTCCAAAGTAAGAATGATGGGTAAGAAAGCAGGGGTGGAGGAATTCATCAATTCAGATCTAATCAAGAAGTTCTTTAATGAGAATCAAGAAGAAAAGAATTACTGGATGGAGACATTTGGGAATCCTATTATGGAAAAGGGTGTTGCGTTTCTGGAAGAATATACGCCAGGCAGGGAATCCGGTTATGATGGAAATGTTTTTGTGATTATGGGAAATAGAACGTATTCTGCCGGAGCTGATTTTTGTTTGACAATAAAATTGTCGAATGCAGCCATATTAGTAGGGGAAAAGGCAGGTCAATATTATCCGATTTGTGGAAACGTTATCAAAGGGACTTTACCTAACTCGAAGATAATATATCAGGTACCTTCAACAGAGGGTTTTCATGAACCGGAAACTTTATTTGAGGATGGGTATATCTGTCCGGATATTTCATATCCGCTGAAGGAAGAGATGGGGGTGGAGGATTATAAGAAAGTGCTTAGTATTTCTTCAGCATCTTGATTAATTATATATCCGGAATTTTGACACAGTCCTAGCAGAACTATGTATAAATAATACACAAATATAATAAGATTATTTAAAAATACGTTTAAATTCATTCATATTGTAGTCTAAAATTTAATATGTGAACCAAACTTAGCCATAAGCGGTGTTATTTTTTTCTTGTTTATTCATCCTTTTTTCTTTTTAGGCATGAGTTCTGCTAGGACTATGTTAGTTAAATAATGTATAATATTGGGCTTCAAGATATTAGATGTTTTTAAGATACGGGAGAGGATGATGATATGGAGCTTTGTTAACTTGTTCGCTGTATTAATATTAAGCAGATTTGATGGATAGAATCCGTTTGGCTATTTGGACTTTTATGCTTCTCTTATTCTCTGTTACTATATGGGGAGATGAAATCTATTTCCGGTCTTTGGGTGTAAAAGACGGATTGTCTCAGCCTTCCTCTATAGCAATATGGCAGGATCGGCTGGGGAGAATATGGCTCGGTAATAATGCTGTAAATTGTTATGATGGCATTTCTACTAAAGTAATTCGTTTGTCTGAATATTTCCCGTCTCTCGAAGATGCCAATATTCATAATTTCTGTGGAAATGATTCTACATTATGTCTTTTAGCGGAAAACAATATAATCTGTATTGATTTACAGATGAGGCAACCTTTCATGCCGGAGATTACAGCAACGGCTATTTGTTATTCGGATGATCAGCTTTATGCTGTTGAAGGGCATTCACTTTATAGATGTAATGTCCGGTCGGGAGAAAAAGAGATTTTGTTTTCCGATGAAAGATATGTTTTTACTCTCATAACTCCTATTGACGATAATCAGTTTTGGATAGGGACGACTACCGGTGTATTGAAAGTTGATCTGACGGAAAAACGGATTATAACCACCTGTTTTCAGGAAGAGAACATAACTACTCAGTTCCTGGACTCGGAATCTCGTTTGTGGCTGTCGGCTAAATCTGGTTTAGCTGCTGTTGTTTCATTAAATGGCGAAGCTGTCGTTTTTAATGATCCGGGAGGTTCTTCCATACCCTATATCCATTGCTTTACTGAGGATACTCGGGGGATAATATGGGTGGGAACTTTGGCCGGTCTTTATCGGATAGAGATGAAAACAAATGGTGTTCCGAAAATAATAGGTAACCAGCCGTATATGGCGGAGACTTCGATTACTGCTTTGCTTGCTGACCGGCAAGGAAATTTATGGATTGGACCCTATTATGGTGATATCCGGTATGGAAATATAGATTTGGATGATTTCAAATGTTTTTATAGCGACGAAAAAGTTGAGGATCGTCTGCATGGAACCGTTATCGGTTCTATGGCCGAAGATAAAGAGGGTAATTTGTATGTCGCATCCGAGGGCAGTGGCATAAACGTATTGAACAAGAACAGGGAAGTAATCCGACACATCACCAAGGTTACCCACCGATTGCCGGATAATAAGATTCGTGCGCTGTGGTATGACGAGCAGACCGACAATTTGTTTGTCAGTGTCTATAAAAACGGGCTTTATGTATATGACAGGAAAACAGACCGTGTCAGGCAGATCGATTTCTCGTTTATCGATTCGACCTCTCAGTTGATAATAGAAGAAATTGTGCCTTACCGGGATATGCTGGTGTTGGCCTCTATTCAGGGTATTTTTAAACTTGACAGGGAGAATCTGCATGCCTCTTATCTGTTGGATGATTCGTTGCTGCAACAAAAATGTTCCGGGAATATCCGTACCGTATACATTGATGACAAGGACCGGTTATGGGTGTCTTCGCTGGAAGAAGGTTTGTTTTCAGTAGATCTGAAATCGCAAAAGATACTGTCTGTCTATGGGGATGGCTTGCAAAAAGGGAGCCGTATTCCCAGTGCCGTTAATTCGATTTGTGGTGATTCCAGAAATGGTATATTCATGTCTACCCTGAATTCAGGGCTTTTATTGTATAATGAGGAAAGGAATGATTTTTCATCTTATAGGGAGCATGACCATTTTTTGCTGAGTGACGTATGTTATAGCGTAACCCGTTCGTTTTACAGGAACCTGGTCGTGACGACAGACAAAGGAGTTTCTATTTTGGACATGTCGGTAAAAAAGAAACCTCTTTCTGCATTTCATATTCCTTTAAGTAATCTGCCAGCCCCGCTTTCTCTCAGTGGTGATTGTGGCATTTATGTCTCACCGATGGACCGGAATGTTTATGTGGGTACCATATGTGGATTATTTTCTTTTAATGAGCAGAATTTAAATCGTCCGGGTAGGAATTACTCTTTGTTTTTCTCTTCTATCTCAGTGAATAATCAGTTGCTGACACCTGCTGATTCGGAATTTCTTCAACAGGATATCACCTTTTCCTCCAAAATAGAGTTGCCTTATAACCTGAATACAATTAGTCTTACCTTTTCGACAAGTAACTATCTGCTATCAAATTACGGGCAATATGAATATAAGATGGAAGGTCTGGATGAATTGTGGATAACGACTTCCAACAGGACGATTACTTATTCTTCCCTGCGCCCGGGCAAGTATAGTCTGATTGTCCGCGAGCTGGATAATCCTCAGAATGAAGTCCAGCTGGAAATTATAATTATGTATCCGTTCTGGCTTTCGTGGCCAATGATATTGCTGTATGTTTGTGGAACGATTTCTATTATAGCCTGGCTGGTTTGGTTCAATAAAACAAAGACTCGACTGATGCTTTCCCTGGAGATGAAAAAGAGGGAGGTGGAGCAAATGGATAAATTGAACCGGGATAATCAGCAATTCCTGACTAATATTTCCAATGAGTTCAGAAAACCTCTGACTGTAATTATTGCCATATTGAATAATATTATTGCTGATGCGGCAGTTGTAGCCGGTAAAAACCGAATCGGGAAAGTATTGAAGCAGGTCGTTTATTTGCAAGGGTTAATTACCCGGTTACAGACGTTCAACAGAGAGGAGCAGGAAGACGTTGTATTTAGTTTCGGAAATCCTGTCTATGATGCGGAATCACCTGTGGAAGAGGTAATTGAAACAGAAGATAACACTCTTTATACGATGTTGATAGTAGACAGTGACTGCGAGATAAGGGCTTCGCTGAAAGAGACATTTTCGTTTGCCTATCGTTTGATTGAGGCGGAGGATATAAAGGAGGGTTATTTGATCGCATTGAGAGAACTCCCGGATATTATTTTGAGTGAGATCGATATGGCGGACGGTTCCGGGATAGAATTGTGCCGGATGATTAAGTCGCATGTAGATACATTACATATTCCTGTTATTCTGATGACTTACCAGCCATCTCCGGAACAACAGATTCAAAGTATTCGTTCCGGTGCTGACGATTATGTGGTCAAGCCTTTTTTTATGGATTTACTTCAGCATAGATGTAATTCTCTGGTAAGAAACAGTAAACGTATTTTGTCAAGGTATATCAAGCAGAAAGAGGAGCAGGATTACGTGCCGCTATTGGCAACTAACGTACAGGAAAAAAGACTGTTGGATACGGCTACCCATGTTTTGGAGGAACATCTGGAAGATCCGGATTTCGATATAGCTCACTGGGCTAAATGTATGGGAATGGGGAGGACCAGTTTGTTCAACCAGATTAAGATGGTTACGGGAATGACTCCGAATGATTATATTGTTTCCTTTAAAATGGATCGGGCTAAACTTTTGTTATCAGATGATGTTTGTTGTCCTATAGCGGAAGTTGCTTATCGTCTCGGGTATTCTGATCCGATTTATTTCAGCCGTACCTTTAAGAAGCATGTAGGGGTATCCCCCATGCAGTACAGAAAAAATATGCTGGTGTCGCAGAAAGAGGAAGTATCCTAAAAAAACAGAAAGCCCGCCATATGGCGAGCTCTCCTCTTTTCAACTCCCTATTACTCTTTTTCTATCTCGATGAAAGTGTCTCGATAGTAAGATTCAGATCTTTTGTCTTGTGGTACATAATAAATGGGCGAAGAATAGTTGTTCTCTGCTTTTACTTTAGCAAAGTTCTCTGTATTGTTCAATTCTTCGGAATCCGGATATTTTATACGTTCAACCTGCGGTTTGATATTTGTGAAATACGGCGGGAAGTTAACCGGTTCCAGTTTCGGATGGCGGGTTCTGCGCAACTCTGTCCAGCATTCGTTAGGAGCCATCAGATTCAGGTGGATATACTTCTGCTGCATGATAATTTCTATCTGATCATCCAATGTTTTAGCTTTCTGGTATTCTGCTTTCAGGAAATCTCCATATGTCTGAACAATTTCGGCAGATGGTTTTTCCGGGAAATAACGCGGATAATCTGTCGCACTTGATACTGACAGGGAGTTTATATAATACCATAAGTCTGTTGAATGAGTCATAGCATCACTTATATGTTCACCGGCTGTTTTACCGGTTGAAGCATAGTTTCTGGCAGCTACTTCTGCCAGGAGCAATTCTGTTTCAGCCAGCGAGAACATATAAACCGGGAAATTAGCGTAGTAATAAGTAGCCGGGTTATACATGGATACGCAGTTTATATCGTAGTAACTCAGTGTACCTTTGGCATCGCGGTATGCAGTATTGTTATTGATATAGGATTTATGACGTTCCCATGTTCCTTCGTCGATATAATCCGGGCGCATGTTTTCTTCACTACCGGCGGCAATAGAGTCGTAAGCCGGCTGGTGGTATAGGTTGTCCATGCGGATACCACGATAGTCGTTGTAACGTGTCGGAGCGGCTATGGCCGGCAGACGCGGGTCATCGATTCCCGGTTCATATTTCAATCTGTTATGGTTCATTCTTTCGAGAATCACATTGGGGATGAATAACGAAGTAAAGCGTTCGAACCATCCACGGTTGATAGTACCGCCTCCCGGTAAATCTTTGGCCGGATTGGTAGGCAAAAGCCAGATCATATCTTTGGTGGGAAGTCCGTCCTGTATCGCTGATGCAATCTGAGTTTTTGCGTAGGCTTCGTCGGCAGCAGACATGCGGACTGCAAATTTCAATCTCAATGCATTGATATATTGTTTCCATAACTGAATGTCTCCTTTAAAGGCGACATCTTGTTTGGCAAAAGTAGCTTTTGCATCCGGAGACATTTTATCATAATCGGCAACTATACTTTCCGATATTTCTTTCAATTCATCGAGAATTGTTTTGGTAACTTCCAGAGGATCGTCATACTCTGCAAACAAAATTCCCTTGTTTCCCTGAATGGCGTTGTAATAAGGAATACTGTTGAAAAAGTCAATATTGCGGAGCATGGTATAGTCTTTCATAACAGTAGTCAACTGGTAATATACGTAGCTGTTCGTTAATGTTTCTCCCGTATATTCTTCTTCGACTAATTGCTTGAAGATTGACCAGGTTTTCATTTTGGTATACATATTATTAAAATAATTACGTATACCGTTGTCTGCCGAGAATCCGTTACCGGTGGTTACATCTTCAAAATCCTGGTAAATACCGGCATAATTTTGTGTAGTAGGTCGAACACCGACCTGGGCATAAGCTGTAACACCGGCACCTGTCAATGACCACCACCATTCTCCGTAGTCCTGTACATAGACTTGCCATTCGTAAAGCGTTTTTGTGAACAGGCCGGCAGCCAGTTTGTCTTCCGGCGCCTGGTAGTTTTCAGGGTTGTAGAAATCTTCTTCCAGTTTGTCCTGGCAGCCGGACAATAATAGTGAGGCTGCCGCCAAACCCGTTAATAATATATTTTTCATAATTCCTTGCATTAAATTGTGTATTTAGAAACTAACTGAAACACCGATACCGAAACTTCGGGTAGAGGGGAAGAATGAATATTCTTCGTAAGAGTTCGTACCGAGCGTTGATTCTGCATCAATATTCGGAATAGCCTTATAGAGGTAGAACAGGTTACGTGCTGTAGCTGTCAAAGTCACTTTTTGCAGTTTAGCCTTTTCTACGATTCTTTTCGGAATGGTATAGGAAATACCGATTTCGCGGAACTTGATATAGTCATTCTTATAGATATTATCCGGTTGCAGATCGGCCGACATGTCATGGATGAATGTAGAATAGTATTCGTAGGCACTTAGGATGATATCATTCTTACTGCCGTCTTCCTTCACACCGTTGAGGATAAGACCATCATGATATACCCGGTTATCCTTGGCTCCGGCAGGGGCTGTTGTGTTGTGTTCACAGGGAACCTTTACGTTCTGTTCGTTGATGTAGTAAGCCAAACCGCCATGTTTCTCGTCACGATAAGGCAAAGATTCCTTTGACAGACCGTTACCGATAAGGTAGTAGTTGGACATAGATAACAGAGCTCCACCGAATTTGTAGTCAAATCCCAGGTTGATATTGAAGTTCTTATAGTAGAACGATGTATTGAAACCACCGATGAAAGATGGATTGATGTTGGAGTTTTTCTTGAAACCGGCATCATAATCCAGTACATAGAAACCATTCGAGCTTACAACACGGTTGCCATGTTCATCTTTCTTATAATCATAGGTAAGTAATTCACCCATTGGCTCACCTACTTCGGCCACAACTTTGTATCCTGTTCCGCCACCGATTAATTTCTGTGTAATACCCGGATATAACTTCTTCACCTTTGCATACTGATTTGCTGCCGTGAATGATACATCCCAACGGAAATCTTTGCCTACCAGCGGAGTCCCTTTCAGGAAGATTTCATAACCGTAGTTATGCACGTTACCGGCATTAATCCTGATTTCGCTGTATCCGGAAGTGGATGACAGGGGAACGGACATGATTTGGTCGTATACATTATTCGTATAGTAAGAGAAGTCGAATTCAAGTCTGTTCTGATCGAAAAAGCGTAAGTCCATACCGATTTCATATTCTCTTTTGCGTTCTGGTTTCAATAAACCTGAGAATAGGGCACTTGGAGGTGTTACGATCGAAGCTTCGGTTTCTGCAATCTGTCCCAGGCTGAAGACGTTGTTTGCAAAGTAGCGGGAAGCGGGACGACCGGCATCGGCCCAGGCCATACGTATCTTACCGAACTGCAATTGCGGGATTGGAATCTGGTCTTTGAAGTTCCAGTTGAATGAGATACCCGGATAGAAGTAGGAGTTGTTTCCTGCGGGTAAAGTAGAAGCCCAGTCATTTCTTCCGGTAATTTCTACATAATAACGTTCGTCCAGGGAGAGAGTCACACCGCCGTAAAGACTGTAGAGGAAGTCGGAACCGCGCGACATACCTCTAACCTTCCCTTTGTCGCCAGCGCCCGGCCATGAGCCTTCATTATTCAATGAGTACCAATCCGGATAAAGCATGTCACCGTATGTTGAAACGTTAATGCTCTTATCTTCATTGCTGCGGTAACCTCCACCGAAGAAAGCCAGTACATTTAAACGGTCTTTCATGAAATTCTTGTCGAAATTCAACATTGCATCGTAGTTTTGTACTACATAACGTTCTTCTTTTCTGGAATATTTACCACCGACCACATTGGGTTCAGCCTGAGTAACTCTGGCTTTCTGGTTATATTCAATATCCGTATAGTCGATACCTCCCTGTAGCACAAGGAATACATTTTTATGGAAATCGAATTTACCTTTTAATGATGTGATCATGTGAAATTTATCATCCACATTTCTGTTTTCGCGTTGGTGCCACAGCAAATCCATGATATTGGAAGCATAACTGCTCATAGTCAGATCTTCCTTGTTCCGTTTGTATCCGGAATCATCTTTATATAGTCGTTCCAGCGTTGAAAATGGTTGGTCTCTGTTGATACCGTATGAAACGAGACCTCCGATATTAGGATAACGGTTTTGGGTGACAATGTTATAAATGTTTGAATTGATTTCGAAAGTAGCAAACTTTGATGCGTTCATTTTTCCGGAGAAACTGAGGATATTCTTTTTCTGTTCAAAATTATCCAGAATACCCTGATATTTATAATTGGTATAGGAAACACGCATATTTCCCATTTCATTACCTCCGGCAATGGCGACGTTGACGTTGTCTGAATAGCCTTTACGGAAGAAATCCATAAAGTTATCCGGCTGTGCTTCGTAGTTGATAATATTACCGTCTATATCCATGATCGGTTTACCATCAAAAGCGGGTCCGAAGTTGAAGCGGGAAGTACCCAGTCTTCTCATGGAGGTTCCATCGGGCAATTTACCAGTCAGTTCATCATAAACACTTGTTCCCGTACCGAATTCATTCTGAAAATCAATATAAGAAACCGGTTGTTCAACGGTATACTGGAAAGAGGCCGTTACTCCTAAACCTCTGGTATTGGCCCCTTTTTTGGTTGTGATCAATACAACGCCGTTGGCTCCTTCACTACCATATAGAACGGATGCTTTCGCTCCTTTCAGGATTTCCATTGATTCGATATCTTCCGGGTTAATATCATTGATACCTGCACCATAGTCGAAAGAGTTCAACGGGTCATAACCACGGGTTGCCATAGATGATTCTTGGTCATGAATGGGCACACCGTCTACAACGAACAACGGGCGTGTCTTGGAGGATGATTCCAGGCTGGCAGCTCCACGAATCTTAATGTTTACACCTCCGGTCGGACCTGCTGCACTCGACTGGATACCAACACCGGCAGCTTTACCATATAGAGATGTTAAGGGGTTTGCTGCCTTACCGGCAAGAGTGAATTCATCTCCTTTGATGGTTGTTAATGCATAACCAAGGCTTTTATGAGAACGTTTCATTCCGAGGGCGGTAACAACGACTTCATCGATAGCTTGTGAGTCTTCCACCAATTTGATATCCAGATTTTCCTGTCCTTTATAGGCGATTTCCTGTGTCGTATAACCCAGAAATGAAATTTGTATTATTTCGCCTTTTTTGACTCCATTCAGGACGAATTTTCCATCGCTGTCTGTTATGGTTCCTTTAGAGGTACCTTTTACTGCAACTGATGCTCCGGCTACCGGTCCAAGATCGTCTGCGACGATACCTGTAACTTTCCCTGATTGCTGATTAACTTCAGAAGTTTCTCCTATTGTCCCTTCGGATGCGAAGGCATTCCAGGCAGATCCTAATGAGGCCACCAGCAATAATGCGCTGATAGGTCTGTAGATCTTAAACATAACAATTAATTTAATTAGACATATAATTAACAAACGTTTTTTAAAACGTTGCAATGTATGCCTGGAATAGGAAATGGAGTTGTTATTAATTGATATTTAACTTGTAACAAAAATACAAGTGTATGATTTTACATAGGGTTTGTACTGAAATTACAGGTTTTTATACTTATATGTTAGGAATAGCTGTAGTGAAAAATAAATATTATTAATATATCCGAAGAGATTCGTAAAAACAATTGGATGATTTCATTTGCCCTATATGCTAGTGTGGTCGTTGTGTACAAAAGGAATGGAATTATCAGTCAGAATGTCTTGTATTCGGTAAATATTTTTACCTTTGTTTATCATGACAAAGTAAAACATACAATTATGGCTGTTATTTATCCGATTGGAATTCAGAATTTTGAGAAGCTACGTAAAGATGGATATCTTTATATTGATAAAACTGCTTTTGTACATGAATTGGCTACGACAGGGAGTTACTACTTTCTGAGCCGTCCAAGACGTTTCGGCAAAAGCCTGCTGATCTCAACGCTGGAAGCTTACTTTGAAGGTAAGAAGGAGCTTTTTGAAGGGCTGGCATTGGAAAATCTGGAAAAGGATTGGATAAAACATCCGATTTTGCATATAGACCTGAATACGGAAAAATACAATACTCCGGAAAGTCTGGAGCGGATATTGAACTTTACTTTGTTGAAGTGGGAAAAGCTGTATGGGACCGGAGCCGGTGAGACTTCTCTTGCTCTGCGTTTCCGGGGAATTGTTGAGCGTGCGGTTGAACAAACCGGTCAGCGTGTCGTGATCCTGATCGATGAATACGACAAACCGATGCTCCAGGCAATCGGGAATGAAGAATTGCAGGCGGCTTACAGAAGTACGTTGAAGTCATTTTATTCGGTCATGAAGACCATGGACAAATATATCCGTTTTGCCTTCTTGACCGGAGTGACGAAATTCGGAAAGGTAAGTGTGTTCAGCGATTTGAATAATCTGCAGGATATCAGCATGGATAAACGTTATGTAGATGTTTGTGGGATTTCGGAAAAAGAAATTCATGATTATCTGGAACCTCAGTTGCATGAGCTTGCTAAAGCTAATAAGCAGACGTATGAGGAAATTTGCCAAAGACTGGAGCTGAATTATGATGGGTATCATTTTGTTGAAAATAGTATAGGAATCTATAATCCTTTTAGTCTGTTGAATACGTTTAAGACATTGAAATTTGGCAGTTACTGGTTTGAGACGGGAACTCCTACCTATCTGGTCGAATTGTTGAAACGGGCAGAATACGATTTGTCAGAAATAGGCAGGGAAGAGATAGATGCGGATGTATTGAACAGTATTGATATAGCCTCTTATAACCCGATACCTGTCATCTACCAAAGCGGTTACCTGACCATCAAAGGGTATGATGAGGAATTCGGTATGTACACGCTCGGCTTCCCCAATAAAGAGGTGGAAGAAGGTTTTATGCGTTATCTGCTTCCTTTTTATACTACCGTAAAAGAGGGTGAGACAGCTTTTCAACTGAAGAACTTTGTAACGGATCTCCGCAAAGGCAATCCGGAGGGTTTCCTTCGTCGCTTGCAGACGTTTTTCTATGGTGTACCGTATGAATTGACCGGTGGGGTAGAGCGGTACTATCAGAATGTTCTTTTTATAGTCTGTAGACTGATGGGTCTTTATGTCCAGGCGGAATACCACACCTCTTATGGTCGTGCGGATATGATTTTGCAGACGAAGGATTATATCTATATCTTTGAATTTAAGTTGGATGGTTCGGTGGAAGAGGCGTTGCAACAAATAGAAAGCCAAGGGTATGCCCGTCCGTTTGAAATGGATAGACGGAAGTTGGTAAAGATAGGAGTGAATTTTGATTCCCGAACCCGAAGCATGGATAAGTGGAAGATATCATAATATGACTGTTAAAGAGTTGTTTAATACTATATATACGCAATATTACGCTAAATCATTCCGGTTTGCAAACCTGTATGTCCGGAATGATTTGGCTGCCGAGGATATTACAACCGATAGGTTTGTCTGTATCATGCATTTATTCTTATCGAAGCATTTTCTCTATTTTTAGTGGGGGCATTTATTTTTTTCATGCGTTTGTATTAAAAGGATCTGTGTAATGTTGGTTCTTTAACTATGACTGAAGCTTCAACAAGATGTGAAGATGGAGGGAAAGAACAATGTTCTTCAATGGACTGTGGAGAATTTTGGATCAAAATGGCTCAAGTCCATGGTGCACCAGCTAAATAATAATTAGGGGAAAGGCTGTTCTGATAGAGCTTGATTTTAGAGCGTTATCTATATTAGAACAGCTTTTTCATAAAAAATGCTAAAAGTAAAAGTAGTATGTTTATCTATATCGAGAATGTCCGATTATTGGAGATCCTTCCTGTTCCTTGGTTATTAAGGATGAGAAAGGAGAAATCGTAAATAAATATTATCCTCTTGTTGAAAAATTGTCATATATCAATGATTGTATTTTTCGAAAACTTGATAACGAGATTCTTTTTGTAGAAGATATGCGTGATTCTATTTTTTCTTTGAGAGGAGATAAATTAACTCCGAGATATTTTGTTGATTATAAGGATAAATCAATGAGTAAGGTAGATCGTAAGAGTATTTTAAAACGAACTAGGGAACCTCTTATTGTTCAACAAGAAAATTTACAATCAGCTATTGATAAGGGATTTAAATATTGGCAGAAAGAAGGACTTCTTACTGCTGAAAGAGCCGAAGAATTAAAGAATATGATTGAGGAACAATTCCCTGACCGAAATAACATTGGTGAGACAAATCCTGTACTCTTTTTGTTGAAAGTAAAGAAATAATAATTATAAAATCGAAAATATATGAAAAGGATTTATTTATACATTGCTATTCTGGTCAAGCAGACTTTATTCTCCGGAAATGTACCTGTTTTTTCCCTAAAGGGCAGCTGCCGTTTCTTTATATCCTGCCTGCTTATTCCCTTGAAGGTAGTAGTTGTTTCCCTATAGGCCGGATTTTAGTCACTATGTAATTGCATATAGATAACTATGTAACGTCACATATATAACTATCTATTCATTATACACGTTTCAGCCTTCAGGAGCTTCCTCCCTTTGATAATCAGATCATAATCCTGAAGGATGAAAATAGTTGGCAGAAATACAATCTGACAACTATTTTCAGGACGCTACAGTACATATTTTACCTCAATGACACGTTTTATTATCATTTCAGGATAATACTTTATAAATCAACGCCTTGAAGTGGCTGAAGGCTGAAAGATAAATATATGGATCCCGCTTGTAGGAGCCATTTTAAATACCAGCTACAGTCATTTGCAGTAGTTGCCGCGGTTATGAAAAATCACTGCGGCACTTATTTGAAATGGCTGCCTACCCATTCTGAAAAAAACGTAAACTTTTCGATAAAAAGACGTAAGCTTTTTCTCTGAAGGTTTCACCTTTTTCTATAACCGACTCAGCAATTCCTGTATATCCATTCATTTCAATGGATATACAAACCTTTATCCTTATTATTTTCTCCCCAACATGTCAAAGAACGCTAGGTCGGAACGGGTTTGACATGTTGGGGAGGGAACCCGTAAACTGATCTATCGTGCGATTGACCGTATCCGTGAAAAATATGCCCCGGTATTATTTTATTTATTCTTGTCGAAGCATTTTTTTTATTTTTAATGGGGTCATTTATCCTTTTTCATGCGTTTGTATTAAAAAAGCATCTGTGTAGTGTTAGTTCTTTTACGGATGGTATACGGATAATTATATTTAATGCTTATGAAAAAATCACCCCGGAATATATCCATTATAATCCCTTGCTTCAATGAAGAGGAATGCATCGATATGCTATATCGGAATTTGCATCCAGTATTGGATAAATTACTTTTCCCTTATGAATTAATATTTGTTGATGATGGAAGTACAGACCGCACTTTAGAGATCTTATTGTCTCTATCAGAGCAGAACCCTCATGTTCGTTGGTTAAGTTTTTCCCGGAACTTTGGACATCAGAAAGCATTGAAAGCCGGTTTGGATTATGCACAGGGTGACGTCGTTATTACTATGGATGCGGATATGCAACACCCCTCATCTCTGATCTCTACTATGTTAACTTATTGGGCGGATGGATATGATATCGTGGATACGATTAGAATAGATAACAAACAGTGCAGTTATTTCAAAACGATTACTTCCCGTTTTTTTTATCGTCTGATGGATTTTTTGTCTGATATTGCGATAACAGAAAACGGTGCAGATTTCCGTCTACTCGACAAGAAAGTTGTCAAGGTTTTGCGAGATTGCCGTGAAGAATACCTGTTTTTGCGGGGGATGGTTTCATGGGTTGGTTTTCGCCGGATACAGATACCTTATCAGGCAGGGATACGCTATGCTGGAACAACAAAATACTCTTTTAAGAAAATGGTCTTGTTTGCTGTTTGCGGGATAACCTCTTTCAGCATCCGTCCGTTACGCTTGGCTGTTCTTTTTGCTGCTTTTTTCGCATCACTTTCCGTTGTGGAAATTATTTATGTATTATATGCTGTTTTTATTTCGGGGCAGGCTGTGACAGGCTGGGCGTCTCTGGCTATACTGATTTCTGTGTTGGGGGCAGTAATCTTATTAATGCTCGGTATTATAGGAGAGTATTTGGGTAAAATGTTTATGCAGTGCAAGAACCGTCCTGAATATATTGTACGGTCGGGAAATTGTTCGTCATCTTTTAATGTGTAACCGGCTAAATATAAATACTATGAATATGCCAACAAGGATAAAAAGGTATTGCCCCCTGTTTTTTATACTGGTGATGACGTATATCGTTTATTATCCTTTGTCAGAAAATGATTTTCTGTATTATTGGGATGATCAATGGTGTGTGATTAATCCGTATACTTCCGGGGGACTTACCTGGGAGAATCTGTACCGAATTTTCACAGAAACTCATGGTGGTCAGTATTCGCCCCTGAATGAAATAGGCTATGTACTTATTTATTCATTATTCGGGTACTCTCCGGTGATATTTCATTTGACCGGTTTGGGAGTACATCTGTTGAATGTCGTGTTGCTTTATTTTTTTCTTTCCGGTCTATTGACTCAATCATCCCGGCTTACGACGATGTATAACAAACAAATCGTTTTTCTGGCTACTTTGTTATGGGCAATCCATCCGGTCAACGTAGAACCGGTTGCCTGGATAAGCGCATCCAAAGTTCTTGTTTATACATCATTTTATTTAACGGGACTTTTATGCTACTTAAAATTTATCCGTACGGAAAAGTTAAGTTATTATGTGGTAACTCTGGCTTTAGCTCTTTGTTCCTGTTTAGGGAAAGAACAGGCTGTGGTATTTCCATTATGTTTATTACTGGTCGATTTTGTAACAGACAGAGGACTGCTTCGTCTGAAGACATGGGAAGAGAAACTGCCATTTCTGCTGCTGTCTCTTTATATGGGAACCATCCCCATGCTAGCACAAGGGTTCCGGCGGGAAGAGCTGGATTATCCATTGATTGACCGGGTTGTCTTTGCGGCTTATTCCTTAATCGAATATTTGACAAAATGTTTGATACCCATTAAATTGTCTTATTTGTATCCTTTCCCGATCTTACCGGGATACGCTATGCCTTTCCATTATTGGTTTTATCCGGTAGTCGTTGTTTTTGTCGTTTGTTGCATTTATCTGTTACGACAAAAAAGGATCATTATTTTTACTTCGTTATTTTTCCTGATACATCTGTTATTTGTACTTCATATTATACCTATATCACGATTTGCGATTGTGGCTGATCGATACCTCTATTTGCCGGGTGTTGGCGTTTGTCTTCTTATGGCCTATTTGTTTGTGACGATCATACATTTAAAAGTGAAACGTATTCAGTTCATGATGATTGTAGGGTTGATTCTCTATTTGTGTTATTTGGGCTGTTACACGAATTATTATGTCAGGCAATGGAAAAATAGCGATAGTGTGAAAAAGGAACTTCGGGAGTTGATAAACGAGCGAGAGGATATAAAAAATATGCAGGAGTTACAGCAACTCATGCGTAATCAATAAGTAATAACAATTAAAGTTGGAGGTAAGCATGACAAAGAAAAGCTTTCTGAAAATCGGTGGAGCAATGCTCCTTTTGTCAATTGTGTTAAACATCCAATACGCCTGGAGTGGCTATGGTGTTAAGGATCATCCGCTTCATTTAGAAGTGTTGGGGCAGAGTAATGATACCGGAACGAGTGGTGATATTGAGACACATCCTCTTTGGTCACGGCTAGCATCATCATGTACAATGGATGTTGAAGGGGAACCTGGTTCTGAGGTTTCTGTTTTTGGAATAAAAGTTAAAATTAGAGCTGATGGGATTGCTCCTATAATTGTTAGTGATGCTTCAGTAAAATGTCAACGTGGAGGTAATGCACAATGTACTCCTTTCTTTTGTGCGGACTTTTGGAAACAAATGACTGAAATGTATGGTACACCTGCTACGCAGTAACTTAGGAAAGATACTGCTCTGAAAGCAAATCGGTTTTATAGAACTGATCATTTTAGAGCAGTATTTATTGGTATAAATGCTAAATAGTAAAAGTATGAAGAAAAATATATTGTATGTATTGTTGATTTTTATATTTATTGCGTGTGATTTAACAAAAGAAGATAAGAAAAATACTGTGAGAGGAGATATCGTTTCTATACCGATAACGGAAATGGAAACTGATTACGGTAAATTATCCGATTTTGCAGAGGATATAAAAATGATTCCTCTTGAATTTTCGGGTGATTGTATATTGGACAAAGTTGAAAAGATTGTGATGTCTGACAGTTGTATTTTCATAATGGAAAGATATAATCAAAAGGGTATTTACGTTTTCGATCATAGTGGAAAATATTTATATAGGGTTGGAAATTGTGGACAGGGACCTGACGAATTTGTTGATTTATCTGATTTTTCGTTGAATGAAGAGCAACAACTTATTTATTTGTATGACATAATGAGAAAGAAAGTTCTTATTTTTTCTTTTGAAGGAGATTTTATAAAGGATATACAGATGAATTATTACGCAGATAAGTTTGAGTATCAAGATAACTTATTTTACCTATATAGGGAAAGTCCGGTTATGGGTGATCCTGCTTATTCTTTGGTAATCAAAGATGATAAAGGAAAAACGATTAATAAGTATTATCCGCTTATTAATAAATCTCCATATATTCATGATTGCATTTTCCGAAAACTCGATAATGAAATTCTTTTTGCAGAATACATGCGTGATTCTGTTTTTAGTGTAAGAAGTGGAGAGTTAACTCCAAAATATTTTATTGATTATAAAGATAAATCAATGAGTAAGGTCGACCGTGAGAGTATTCTTAAAAGAACTCCTCTTCCTCTGACAGTTCTATTAGAGTGTAAGAAAATGGCAGGGATTAAGGATATATTTGAAATAAATGACAAGGTCTTTATTAAAAATAAGCATATAGTTATTCCCCAGTTTACGGTTTACGACAAAAAGACACAAAAAGTCAAAACCTTTAGCCATATATTGAATGATTTTTTGTTTATAGGTCTTTCTCATCCAATTGGCCAATATAAAGATTATTTGATATCGGTAGGTCCGCAAGAAAGGTTGCAGGCAGCTATTAATATAGGTTTTAAGGTTTGGCAGGAAGAAGGACTTCTGACTGCTAAAAGAGCAAAAGAATTAACAGCGATGATTGAGGAACGTTTTCCGGATCGGAATAATATCGGGGAAACTAATCCGATGATCTTTTTATTGAAAGTAAAGAAGTAACAACTATAAAATTGAATCTATATGAAAAGAATCTATTTGTATATTGCTATTCTGATTTCCGTGGTAGCGAATATATTTTTAAATTTTGCCATGAAAAAGAATGACAATAAAGTCGTTTCACAGAATGAAATAGTTTCCGATGAGTATTTGAATGAAGAGTTGGGGAAGGCCTATTCTTATTTAAAACTGAACGGGAAAAAGTTTGAGAATGTAACAGGGACATTGGGGTATCAGGATAAAATGATAGGACGCATGGGACTGGAAACATTGATAAGAGGCTATAATGTCGTTTTCTATTTTTCGGACTTATCATGCTCCTCTTGTATTATGGAACAGCTGAATTCATTGGAAAAACTGAAAAAAATAATCGGAGGGAGGATGCTGATCATATCGCATTTGCCACGAAAAGATGTGCAAAATGAACTGCTACGATTGAAATCGGAAATACCGGTATTTTATATGGATGACAAGTATGTATCTGTGTTGGAGGAGTTCAGCAAAAATCATCCGGCGGCGATAACATGGATGATTACAGATGATTTGTTTATAGTCAGCTCTTGTGTGACTGATAGCCATACCAAACATTTTAATTCGGAATTTTATGATGCGATCGTACGATTCTTTAAGTATAAGGTAATATACTGAAAAATAAGTGGTAAAGTCATATTTTGATGAAAAAGGTCATTGCTGTTATTTTATTCATACTTTTTTGTCTTTTTATCCGGATTGCAGTAGGAGAGTTATGTATAGTACCTTCCGGTAGTATGGAACCGACACTCCTTTGCGGTGACAGGGTTTGGATAGATAAGATTACGTATGGAGCACGTTTCCCTGCTAGATGGGCGGATATTCCGGTTATTAATGTTTTTACATGGATACGCCCGTTGCGGAAAATGGACAGGAACACTCATTGGAAGTACAGGCGACTTCCTGGAATAGGCTATCCGGAAGTGGGTGATATAGTGGTTTTCAACAGTCCGGAAAGTACGGACCAATTATTAGTAAAGCGAATCACTCGGATAAAGAAGAAGAATGATACTTTGCATGTCAGACGGGACAATTATTTGTTCCTGAGAAAATTAATTGCAGAGGAAGGATGTGATGTGAGGATGAGAAAACGTTCTGTCTATATAAATGGTATTTGCGATTCTATTTATAGGCTCAAACGTACTTATTATTATGTTGAGGGAGATAACTCAGCCGATTCAAGGGATAGCCGGTGTTTTGGATATATTCCGGAAACCTTAATTGTGGGTAAATTTAATTACGTACTGTTTTCTGTTAACAATCTGGGGAATAAAGGCAAAAAGATTAGGTTTGGACGCTTTTTTTATAAAATAACCAGATAGGTCCTGATTCTTTTATCTCACATTGTTCCTGCCAAAGAGTTTGTTTGTAATAATCAACGTAGTTCTTGTAGAACGATGGAATAATAAATACAAAAATAGGGTAAAAAAGTATTATATCCCTTTATAAAGGAATGATATTGTATGAAAAAAGAGATTTGGCACAAAAAAGTGACCTCTTAGGCTTGATTTTTTTACCCGAATCAATAATATCTCATACATCTTTGGTCAATTGCTAATAAAAATGCATTTGTTCTACAAGAACTATGGAATAATGGTCCATTGCATAATAAATTAGGAAAAATGTTGAAAACAAAACAATGTGACTATAAAAGACTATATGAAAAATATGTAGGTCAGATGTATTCATATGGTAAGGCACTCGGTGTTGATGATGATGCGTTGTATGATTTGATTCATGATGTATTCCTACATTTTTTTGAACATCAGAATGAGATTGTCGATAATGATAATGTAAAATATTATCTTTTCCGGTGTTTAAAAAATCGAATGATTTCTGAAAAGCGGAAGGAAGTTACTATGGAAGATATCGATGAATCAGATGATTATCTGTTTTCTATAACTGTGTCCGGACTGGATTATATAGAAGAAGAGGAGGAGCGAAAGGAAATTGCCGAACAAATTGAAAATATGTTATGCAGTCTTACGGGACGACAAAGAGAAGCCATTTATTTACGCTATATGCAAGAATTAGAGTATGATGAAATTGCTGTATTACTGAATCTTACGACTAAGGGGACACGCAAATTAATATATCGCGCAATCGAACGTATGCGTGAGCAATATGGTCCTGTTTTATTTTATTTTTTTCTTTCCGATCATTTTTTTCCATTTTAATGGGGTCATATTTCTTCTTTGTGCGTATTTATTTAAATGAATACTCATAAAAGTAAGGAATGAGCGATAAACAAATACCAGAAATAGTACATAGATTGTTGCATGACCATAGTTTTGTCATGTGGTGTATGGTACCGACCCAAGAGTTGGATATTAAATGGCATGTTTGGATAAAAGAACATCCGGAAAACCAGCGGGCTATTGACGAAGCACGTTTAATATTAAGATCAGTACGGTTGAACGAGTATTCTATTCCGGATGAAAAATCAGAACAAATTTGGCTGAGGTTACAAAACGAAATGCAGCAAAAGCGTTTTAAAAAGCATAATCTATTTATGAGATATGCAGCGGCTTGTGCTGTTTTTGTAACAGTTAGTTTGGCAGGATACTGGTTAATGGATAGAGGTCTATTTTCAGGAAATAATCTGATGACAGGTATCGGTATGGCTATTGACACGGTTCATACGGAGGTTACATTGATAACAAAGGATCACAAAGTCATAAATGTGGAGGACAATACCTTGATCTCTTTCAACTCTGATGTAACGATGAAAAATTCTCCGGATGAAGAACTCGTTGTAAAAAAGATTGAGGCTGAAGGGATTGAAAAGAATATTGATGAGACAGTGATGAATACGTTGGTCGTACCTAAAGGGCGCCGTTCTTCATTATTACTGGCTGACGGTTCTAAAATTTGGATAAACTCAGGGAGCGTGTTGCGTTTCCCTTCCCGGTTTGAAGGTGACGATCGTACTATCGAAGCGGAGGGGGAGATTTATATCGAGGTCGTAAAAAGTGGCAAACCTTTTCATGTGAAAACGGCTAGTTTTACAGTCAATGTGTTGGGGACTAAATTCAATCTTTCCGCTTATGGTGACGAGCAGGCACAATCAGTTGTTTTAGTAGAAGGTAGCGTGATGGTTGACACAAAGGAAGAAGAAAATATACAATTAACTCCAAATCATAAGTTGACCCTTCAGCCTGATAAACACGAAATTAATGAGGTAGATGTTTTAGACTATATCTCCTGGAAAGATGGCGTACTTATTTTTAAAGGAGAAACAATGGAAAATATCCTGATGCGTTTAAGTCGTTATTATAATGTGCAAATTGAATGTGCTCCTGGTATTGCCCAGCGGACAAGTTCCGGTAAACTCGTCTTGTTTGATAACATAGAGCAGGTCATGGAAACTTTTTCAATGCTTTATAATGTTCATTATCGCTTTGAATCAAATACATTACTAATAGAATAATAACTTAAAAAGAATTGCCTATGGAATATAGAATATGAAAAACGCTTGAAATTAAAAGCCCGAACGATGGGCAAGATCGTCCGGACTTGTCAGAAATTTAAATTTTCCAATTAAAAATGAAAAACCTAAAGACATACAAATGTATGAAAAAAATCAGACATATTATTGTATTACTGCTGAGTATGGGTATAACCTGTGCTTATGCAAATAATGAGTCGTTTATTTCGATAGAACAAATACTGGAACAAAAACAGTCCACTATGCTGGACGTTCTTAAATTCATAGAAACCGAGACCGGTTATGTGTTTTTCTATTCCGATGAGATCAAAAGCGAGTTGAATAGAAATGCGCAAACTGGAGTAGTGAAAGGTTCTATACAAGAAATTCTTAATCCGCTGTTTGAGAAGACAGAACTAACTTATCAGATAAATGGTAACCAGGTGGTGGTAAAAAGAAAAGCGGTTTCCGGTCCTGTTTCTTTGCCTTCGGTTTCGCAAAAGAAAAGTATAACGGTAACCGGAGTTATTACTGATGAAACCGGTGAACCTTTGATCGGTGCCAATATCTGGTTGAAAAACAGCTCTACCGGAGCTGTGACCGATATCGATGGTAAATATACGATTAAAGTAGATGGAGTCGGCGGAGTTCTTACCTTTTCTTATATGGGGATGAAGAGTGTGGACATTGCCATAGGTAACCAGACGACTATTAATGTAACATTAGTTGCCGACGACGAAGTGCTGGATGAAGTGGTGGTTGTCGGTTATGGCCGTCAGAAGAAAGAAAGTGTTGTCGGAGCTATTTCCACAGTGGATGTGTCGAACCTGAAAGTGCCGGGATCATCTATTTCGAATGTGCTGGCCGGACAGTTGGCTGGTGTTGTTGCAATGAGTCGGTCGGGAGAACCCGGTAAGAACAGCGCTGCCGATTTTTATATTCGTGGTGTATCTTCATTTAAAGGAACTTCTACTCCTTTAGTGTTGGTAGATGGTATCGAACGTGAGTTGGATTTGGTGGATACTGACGATATTTCTTCTTTTTCCATTCTGAAAGATGCATCTGCATCTGCTGTTTATGGTGTACGTGGAGCAAATGGTGTAATTCTTATTACGACAAAAAAAGGGAATGTAGGGAAGCCGGTTATCAACGTGCGTGCCGAAGCTGGTATCACCAGCCCGACGAAAATGCCTAAGATGGTCAACTCTGCACAATGGGCCGATTTGTACAATGATATTCAACCGGGTTATTATTCACCGGAGGCGATTGAGAAATATCGTACCGGTGCCGATCCTGACCTTTATCCGAATGTCGACTGGCTCGATGCTTTATATAATGATCTGGCATCCAACCAGCG
Source organism: Parabacteroides sp. AF17-3 (assembly GCF_003635445.1). Taxonomy (NCBI): domain Bacteria; kingdom Pseudomonadati; phylum Bacteroidota; class Bacteroidia; order Bacteroidales; family Tannerellaceae; genus Parabacteroides; species Parabacteroides sp. AF17-3. The sequence goes on from NZ_QTMM01000001.1 coordinate 365,218, forward strand.
GGTTAACCTGAGTATTACGGGAGGAACCGATATTGTGAAGTATTATATTTCAGGTTCTTTTTATAATGAAAGTTCTATTTTCAAAAGTGCGGGCAATTTGTATGATTATAATTCATCTGTCCATTATGACAAGTTCAACTTCCGTGCCAATGTGGATCTGGCATTAACCAAAAGTACGACGCTGAACCTTAATTTGGCTAATATATATGAAAAGCGGTTCGCTCCTGGTGATAATGATAAAAATAACAACGATCGGATCTGGTCGTATACTTATCAGACATCGCCCAATGCGTTTCCTGTTGAATATTCGGATGGGACGATTGCCGCTCCGTCTACCGATTCGGGATATAACCCGTGGAACATGCTAGTGCATTCAGGATATCGCGAACAATTCTGGAACTCTTCGCAATCCCTGATTGGACTGACCCAAGATATCGGTGCTTTGTGGGAACCATTGGAAGGGTTGACTGGTAATTTCAAATTCTCATGGGATGCATGGAATACGACGATACAGCGCAGAAGTAAAGAACCGACCCAGTATCATGCAACCGGAAGAGATGCCGATGGAAATCTTATTTTCGGTTCGCCTATCCGTACTGGTAGCGGGGAGTTGGCTTATGCGATCGACCGCGATGGTACAATGACTACTTATATGGAGGCATCTTTGAATTATGACCATTTGTTTGCTGAGAAACATCGTGTAGGAGCTTTGTTCCTTTATAACCATAAAATACATACACGTACGCAGGAAAAAGACAAATTCAAGTCTTTACCTTATAAAAACCAAGGTATTGCCGGGCGTGTGACCTACGCTTTCAATGACACTTATTTTGGTGAAGTGAATATCGGTTACAATGGTTCGGAGAATTTTGCCCGCGGGCATCGGTTCGGTTTCTTCCCTGCCGGCGCTATCGGATGGATGGTTTCGAACGAGAAATGGTTCCAGCCGCTGACTAAAGTAGTCGATATGTTGAAATTGAAAGGTTCGTATGGTATAGTCGGAAACGATGATATTGGTGGAGCACGCCGCTGGGTATACGAATCGACTATTCTTGTCGGGAAAGATGCCGGAGCAGGCCAATGGAATTATGGCTCTGCCGGAGCTAACGGAGGTGAAGGAATCCGTGTGGGGGATGTGGAAAACTTATCCGCCTCCTGGGAAGAAGCGGCTAAGATGAACGTCGGTGTTGAATTTTCATTGTTTAACAGGTTGAGAGTACAAGCTGATTACTTCCATGAGAAACGTACAGGAATCTTTCTTCAGCGTGCCGGCTTACCGGCTATTGTCGGTTTATCGGTCATTCCTTATACCAACATCGGAGAAACAATGAATCAGGGGTTCGATGGTACGGCTGAGTATTCGCAGAAGGTTGGGAATGTATATTTGACGGGACGAGCTAACTTTACTTACAACCGGAATGAGTTGCTGAATAACGACGAACCGGATTGGGAATATAAGTATCAGAATCGTGTCGGAAAACCATTCGGTTCGGGTGGAAATTTACAACCCTTCGGATTGGTAGCCTTGGGGCTTTTCGAAAGCCAGGAAGAGATAGACAATAGTCCAAAACAATCCTTCGGAGAATATCGGGTAGGAGATATCAAATATCAGGATGTCAACGGGGATGGTCAGATCGATTCGCAAGACCAGATAGCCATGGGTTACACGAATCTTCCGGAAATAGTATATGGTTTTGGTGCTACTGCGCAATGGAAGAATTGGGATGTGAATGTATTTTTCCAGGGAGTGAGCCATGTGAATTTCTATTTAAGTGGTTCTACCATTAAATCGCCTTTCAGTGAAGGTAATATGGAGCGTTCTGCTATCAATGAAGATGTTTACGACAATGTGTGGCGCCTTGGAAATACGGCCGAACAAAATGCTGGTTCGATCTATCCCCGGTTGAGTTGGAGTGGTGCCGCCGGATCATCCAATAACTCCCAGACTTCCGATTGGTGGATGCGTAACGGTAGTTTTTTGCGCCTGAAGAATTTCGAAGTAGGATATACAATGCCGAAAGGATTGATGAACAAAACGTTTATAAAATCGTTGCGTTTTTATCTTTCGGGTAACAACCTGCTGACATTTAGTAAATTCAAACTGTGGGATCCTGAAAAAGGAAATGGTGATGGCTCCGGTTATCCTCCTAACCGGGTTGTTACCGTAGGTTTAAATGCTAATTTCTAATCCATTTTAATAACGATATATATTATGAAAGTCTCGATAAAAACTTCTTTTCAACTCATTTGTTTGGCGGTGGGAGCAATGCTCTTTTCCTCTTGTGAAGATTTTCTGGACAGGCAGGAAGATGAAAAATTGACCTTCGATAAGATATGGGAGACCCGGAACGATACTCAAAAGTATTGGCTGAATTCCATGAGTTTTCTGCCCGATGATACCGGTGATTTTACCAATACGCCTTGGCTCGGCGCTTCCGATGAAGGTACGGTTACTTACAACCGTGAGTCGCGTTGGATTAATTTCGGTTCATGGAATGCTAGTAATGTGCCTGTTTATAAAATGGATTTCTATTATAAAGGAATTCGTGAATGTAATATTTTTATGCAGAATGTAGATCGTTGTTCCGATCCGATCATTACGAAAGAAGAGCTGGCCCAGTGGAAAGTGCAGAGCCGGTTTGCCCGTTCGTACTATTATTTTCTGATGATGCGTATCTACGGACCAGTCTTTCTGTTAGGTGACGAATTGCTTGACTTTACGGCATCTACCGAAGCGCTTTATCGTCCCCGTAATACGTGGGAAGAATGTGTGAATTATGTGGTCAGTGAAATGGAAGCATGTATCGACGATCCGGCCATGCAAGCTGAATATGCAGATGCGGAAAAAGGATTGGCTACGAAAGGTGCTTGCCAAGCCGTCATTGCCCGGTTGAAACTTTATTCGGCACGTGATCTGTTTAATGGAAATAAACTTTACGCATCGTTGAAGAATCCTGTAAGCGAACAATTTCCGGAGTTGTCGGGTGCTACCCTGTTTCCCCAGAATTATGATGCAAACAAATGGCTGGAAGCTGCCAAAGCAGCTAAGGTGCTGATCGATAATCCGATGTATAAATTGTATCGTGCCGGTGATGGTTCCGATCCGTATGCCAATTATAATGGTATTATACAAGAATATTGGAATTCTGAACTTATCTGGTCTACCGGATATAAAGGACGTTATCAGGTAGGAGTACATACGGTTCCAACCGGTATTTCGGGGACTGCTTACGGTGGTGTTGGACCGACACAGCAACAAGTGGATGCCTATGCAATGGCGAATGGTCGTTATCCGATTACGGGATATAACGGAGACGTTCCGGTGATCGATAAACAATCCGGTTATCACGAGGATGAGTTTGAAAAGACTACCTGGAAATATCCGGCCTGGGCAGGAGCCGGTGAATACGATCTGACTGCACCGAATATGTATAAAGACCGTGAACCCCGTTTTTATGTATCCGTCTTTTTTGGAGGTAACTGGTGGCATCATGGTACTGGGCGAACATTGATTTCATTTGCTAAAGGTGCTAACAGCAATAAGTCGCATGATTATCCTAAATCTGGTTACCTGGTCAATCGTTTTTATGATCATACGCTCAACTCAGCCAGCGGTCAATGGGGAAATATCGTATTTCCTACTTTCCGTCTTGCCGAAATGTATCTTAATTTTATTGAAGCGGTGCTTGAATGCAAGAAACGGAATGTGGCTATGCCTGCCGGATATGAGATGCAGGCGATGGAACTGTGGGCGGACTTGCGCGACCGTGTCGGATTGCCATCCATTACAGATGTTTATCCCACTGCGTCGACAGATGAGTTGATCAAATATTGTCGCATTGAACGCCGATTGGAACTTGCTTTCGAAAACCATCGCTATTTCGATACCCGTACATGGATGATTGCTAAAGAGGTAGACGGAGGTCCGATGTATGGTATGAATACACAATTCCCCGGTAGCGGAGATGAAACACCTGACGGGTTCTGGAAAAGAACAGTTTTCGAAACACGTGTGTTTGAAGACAATCATTATCTCTATCCTTTCTCACAGCGGGAACTTGATAGAAATAAGTTGTTAATCCAGAATTATGGTTGGTAATAGAACCAATTCTTACGAATCTAAAAAGAATTATTTATGAAAAAGATTTTAATGATATCGCTTTTATTCTCTTTGACAGCCAGCTTCATGGCATGTGATGACAATAAAGATGAATTTCTGAGCGACTATAGTACGATCCTCTATTTTAGGAACAGCGGAGAAGTGCCGTTGACATTATATAAAACCGGCGAAGATACAGAGTATCAACTAACGGTAAATAAATCGGGCTCAGACCGGTCAAGTGTGACGGATGTAGAGGTTGCGGTTTTGGATGATTCGGTTCTGGATGCATATAACGCACAGAACGGAACTTCTTTCGTTAAACTGCCGGAGAATTGTTACCAAATTGCAGATAACCGATTGGCATTCGGTTCGGACAATTTGTATAAAATGGCAAACATTCTTTTTAAGACAGATCTGATCTATAATTTGCCGGCCGGTACGAAATATGTGTTACCCGTTTCTTTAGTGAATTCAGTCGATTCTATCAATTCGGAAAAAGATAAGATTATTTTGATACCTTCAGTAACGATACCTTCCGTCTATTTCGATCAGACTGGTTTTGTTTCGAATACGTTTACTGACGAAGGAGATGCACAGGCTAAGTTTACATTACCGGTCTCTATACCGATGGCGAGTAAATGGACATTCGATTGCACGGTTGCGATAGACGAATCTTTGCTGGAGGAATATAACAAGAAGAATGATACCAATTATTCGATATTACCTCCGAATGCATATTCATTAAGCGATGATGGAGCCGTGTCGTTTGTTCCGGAAGAGAATTCGAAAGATCTTGAGATAACGGTAGACCGTACGAAGCTGGAGTATGGAAACTTTGTTTTGCCGTTACGATTGACTGATTGTTCGAAAGACGGATTTGTGATCGATGCTGCTAAAAACGCTTGTTTATATGGTATTTCATATGTACCGGACGAAAGTAAATTGAAAAAAGTGGAATTGACAGCCGGTATGCTTTCTTCAAATGCCGTTGAGCCGTCGGAAGGTTCATTGGCAAATCTGTTGGATGGAGATGTGGAAACTTACTTCCATTCTGCCTGGAGCGTTGCTGTGGAAGGTTCTCATTACCTTCAGGTAGCATTACCGACAGAGACTACTGCGTTTAATTTCTATTATACGACACGTTCAGCAAATGGCAGTGCCGCACCGGCAAAGATCATTATTGAAGGTAGTCTGGATGGTGTATCTTTTAATAAGATAAGTACGCTGATCGACGGACTGCCGACTGGTGGTAAAGAAACTTATAATTCGAAGATTATAGTAGGAAAGCTGTTTAAGATTATTCGTTTCTCTGTTCCGGAAAATGCGACAGGAGGTAATTTCTTCGTATGGAGTGAATTTGGAATGAAGGTTTTCTAGACTTTATTTCCCAGACATAAGTCTTTTGTTATTAAAGGCGGAAGTATGGTTCATTAAATTCCATATTTCCGCTTTCTTTGTAATTGTTCTATGAAATAATCAAATGCTGTAACTTGAAAAAGACTTACCCTTTCTTCCGCTTCTTATTCTCCCTTGACGACATCCCCATCACCTTGCTGAATAGCCGGGAGAAATAATAGGTGTCTTCTATTTCTATCCGAATATTTATATATACCGAATATTCTTTTTATTTTTGCCCCAGGAGGAGATGTTATAAATATGCCTGTAACCACGTTATTCAATAGTATATATGCACAATATTATGCCAAATCGTTCCGGTTTGCAAATTTGTATGTCCGGAATGATCTGGCTGCGGAAGATATTGTGACGGAATCGTTGCTCAAATTATGGGAAACGATGAAAAAAGAATCTGTGGAAAAACCACAGGCATTGTTATTGACTATTTTGAAGCATAAATCATTGGATTATTTGAAGGCGCGTGCTCACGAACAAGAGGCATTCGATGCTATGCAGGAGTGGCGCAGTCGTGAACTGGCAATTCGTATCTCGACTTTGGAGGCGTGCGATCCGGATTATATTTTTTCAGACGAGATACGTTCGATCATGGCTGATACGTTAAAAAAGCTTCCGGAGCAGACCCGGAGAATCTTTATTATGAGCCGTTTTGAGAATAAGTCGGGTAAAGAAATAGCCGACATATTGGGTATTACTGTTAAAGGAGTGGATTATCATATGGGCAAAGCCTTAAAAGCCTTGAGAATTTCGTTGAAAGATTATTTACCTATCCTCTATTTTCTGTTTTATTGATTTCCTGTTTTATCCGAAAGGAGAAAAAAGTTTCATTCGGATGGAAATTTTTTTTTCATTCGGGACTAGTGAACTTTCTCCGGTTGTCGTCTTATATATGTAAAGAGATAAAATATGGACGATAAACTATTGCAATTATATTTTGAAGGACGTACAACAGAGGAGCAATCACGTCTGATTACGGAATGGTTGGATGCTGATGCGGCAAACATGAAGCATTATCAGCAACTGTGCCGCTTGTATGAAATTGGTTTTTGGCATGAAAAACCGGAAACTGTCACACTGCCGTTGAAAGAAAAATTCAGGTGGTGGAGTATTATGCGGGAGGTGGTGAAGATCGCTGCTGTTTTTATGTTGGGATTTGCATTGAACTATTGGCTCAATCCGGATATGGAAGAAAATATTGCCATGCAAACCATACATGTCCCGGCAGGACAGAATGCACAGTTGACTTTAGCGGATGGTTCAAAAGTCTGGCTGAATGCCGGAAGTACACTGAATTTTCCTACTCGCTTCGTTGAGGGAAAACGGCAGGTAACCCTGGAAGGTGAAGGTTTTTTTGAAGTAAAGGCTAATAAGGAAAAGCCGTTTATTGTTTCGACATCTACTTATGATATTAAGGCATTGGGTACTTCTTTTAATGTACATGCCTATAATCAATCAAAAGAATTTGAGACAGCATTGTTAACAGGGAAAGTCGAAATTTCAGATCGCATGACCAATCATTCCATATCTCTGACACCGAACAACCGGGTTGTGATTGGAGATGATGGATTGTCGGTTATACCTATCGAAAGTGCGGACTATTTCTTGTGGCGTGAAGGTATTCTTTATTTTGATGAACCATTGACAGAAGTTCTGGAAAAGCTGGAATTATATTTCGATGTAAATATCCATGTGAATAATAAATCCGTATTGGAAAACAAGCGGCATTGTACGGGTAAGTTCCGGACAAGGGATGGTCTGGATCATATCCTGAGTGTGCTGCAATTGACCAATCATTTTACTTATAAGAAAGACGAGGAAAAGAATCTGATAACTATTAACTGATTTTGATGTATAACCTTTTAAATTCTAATAGCCTATGATACAAACGTAAAGATATGAGAAAACCGGCAAGCGCGGCAACGCTTACCGGTTGTGGGTCAGAACCCCGAATTGGGATATTTATCGAAGTACTAACTAATTATTAATTACAAAATTATGAATTATATTTTGTACAGGCAATCTATACTTAAATTTAAACATATATTTCGAATTATGAGGATCACAGTTGTTGCCTTATTTACTTGTATTTATACGCTTTTTGCGGTTGAAGCCGATTCGCAAAATGCGAAAGTATCCATACAGGCGAATGGTTTTTCCATCCAGAAAGTGATGCGCGAGATAGAGAGACAGACCGATTATTTGTTTGTGTATGACAAGAATGAAGTCGATGTAAATAGAAGAGTTTCAGTTGATGTGAATAATGAATCGGTATCAGAAGTTCTTAACAGAGTTTTTGAAGGTACAGGTGTATCTTATAAGGTGGTAGGTAAGAATATCACTTTAGTGAAAGGTGCTGTTGCCCCGGAAAATATGGTAGAACAACAAACCGGAAAGAAAGTAACGGGAACTGTTTTGGACCAGAATGGCGAACCGGTTATCGGTGCCAACGTGGTTGAAAAAGGAACTACGAATGGGACGATAACGGATGTCGAAGGGAAGTTCAGTTTGGAAGTTTCAAATAATGCAATTCTTCTTGTTTCTTATATCGGGTATAATCCAATAGAATTACAGACGGGGAAAGATTCTGTTTTAAGGATCGTTATGAAAGAAGATACTCAGGCTCTGGATGAAGTTGTGGTGGTCGCTTACGGTACTCAGAAGAAAGTAAACTTGACAGCTGCCGTAGAGACTGTAAACAACAAAGTCCTGGAAAACCGTCCAGTAAGAACAACTGCGGAAATGCTAGAAGGTGTTGTTCCTAACTTGAACATTTCTACTACATCAGGTGCTCCCGATGCAAGTTCGTCTTTAAATATTCGAGGTTTTACGGGGATGACGGTTGATGGTAAAAATCTTAAAACTGAAAGTGGTTCACCATTGGTATTGGTTGACGGAGTAGAACAAGACATGGATTTTGTGAATCCCAACGATATAGAAACTATTTCCGTATTAAAAGATGCGGCAGCTTCTGCCATCTACGGTTCACGAGCTCCTTACGGTGTTGTTCTTATCACTACTAAAACAGGGGAAAAAGGCAAAAAAGCCTCTATACAATATTCCGGTACATATCAGATAAGCCAACCGTCTATGTTACCTAAATCTGCATCCTCTGTCGATTTTGCAAACATTCATAATCGTTCGTTTAGGAATAGTTTACAGGAAGGTCCCTATTCGGAAAATGTAATTCAGAAAATGCAGGATTACATCGATGGTAAACTGGCTACGTATAATGAGATTCAACCTAACGGCTGGTGGGGCGAACATTGGGATGCTTATGCTAATACGGATTATTACGATTATGCTTTTCGTGATGTAGCTCATAGTACGACGCACGATTTAAGTGTTTCAGGTGGAACAACCAAATCCTCTTATTATGCTGGTCTAGGGTATAACTACAAGCAAGGTATTTATAATTCGGATATAGATAAATACAAAAAATATTCAGCTATATTGAAGGTTGACACTGAAATAGCAGACTGGTTGTCGTTTAATATGAATACTCGTTATGTCCGTCAGGAAACGGTTCGTCCGAACTATAGAGGAGCCGATAGTTCTTCCAATTCTGATAGTAATTTCTTAAATAGCTTAGCTTATTTCCCCAATATACCAATTAAAAATCCAGATGGGTCATGGCATCGTCTCTCTGCTATGCCTGCTTTAACAGGAGCGCAAGGACGTATGGATAAAACGATAGATGATTTTTGGTTATCTGGGGGATTGAAATTAACACCAGTTGAAGGACTGACGGTAAAAGGTGATTTTTCATGGAATATACAAAGTGCTTTGGATGACCGTTCCACACTGGTTGTTTATGTTGATGAACCAAATGGAGATAAAGTTCGTTCAGCACGTTCTTCTACGGTAGACAAATTGTGGAAAAAATCATTCAGAAGCAATTACTACACCATGGACTTGACTGCCGACTATCATAAAGCGTTCGGAAAACATGATTTTAGCGTATTGGTGGGTTTACAAACAGAATACAAGCAAAATCATAATATGATAGGTACTCTCACCGGTTTATATACACAGAATATACCATCTTTTAATGTTTCGTGGGGAGATAACATGAAGCTGACAGATGAAAAAAATCATTGGTCTACTATGGGTACATTCTTCAGGCTAAGTTATAATTATGACAGCCGCTATTTGTTGGATGTAAACGGACGTTATGACGCAGCTTCCAAATATCCTGCTGATACCCGTTGGGCTTTCTTCCCTTCCGTTTCTGCCGGTTGGAATATTGCTCGTGAAGCTTTTTGGCCAATCGAGCAAATATCAACGTTGAAAGTAACTGGTTCTTTCGGAAAACTGGGAGATCAAGCCGGGGGTAATTATTTATACATTCCGACTATGGGGACAGGTACTGTTGGTGGAATGGTGCTTGATGGCAATGCTCCCAAATATGTTTCTATGCCTGGAATTATTGCTAACCAGATAACATGGGCAAAACCACAAACATTAGGGTTTGGAGTGGAAGCTGCCGCTTTAGATAATAGACTGAGAGGTGAATATTATTGGTATCAGCGCACTGTTTACGACCAATTAGGACCGGCTAGTACTTTGCCGGAAGTTTTGGGAACCAATCCTCCGCAAACTAATAATGCCGTATCTGAAACAAGGGGGTGGGAAATGTCATTGTCATGGAGAGACCAAGCTTGTGTATTGGCCGGTTCTCCCTTGAATTATAACGTGCGGTTTATTTTATCTGATTATATAGGTTATGTTGTAAGTTATCCGGATAATGTAACAGGTTCGAGAAATTCATGGACTCCCGGACAAGTCTTCGGAAAATTGTATGGTTACCAATCTGCCGGAATTGCAACAGATAAAAACCAGTTACAGGGCAATGTATTACCCGGTAATGGTTGGTATTATACCGGAGACCTGCTTTTCCAGGATTTGAACGGAGACGGACGTATTAATACCGGAACAGGAGAGACCTGGTATTCCATGGGCGATCTGAAAGAATTAGGATATACCTATCCTCGCATGAAATATGCTATCAATCTCGGAGTTGATTGGAATAACTTCTCTTTTTCCATGTTTTTGGACGGGGTCGGAAAAGAGGTCAGATATATTAATAACTTCAATACATTTGGAGCGACGGGCGATCATTCTTCCAGAAGAATGTTCCAGCAGCATGTCGATTTAGGCTATTGGTCCGAATATTCAACAGGGGCTTTCTTCCCTCGTTCATATACAGGGGGTAAAAACTTTGCAAGTGCGAATAATCAATATATGATAGATTTGGCCCATTTAAGAGTCAAAAATATCAGTCTGGGATATACGGTTCCGGCATCATTGATCAGTAAATTGAAGATCAGCCGTCTGTCATTCAATTTAAGTGTTGAGAATTTAGGCTTTATCTACAATAAATCCTGGCTGGATCTGGATCCGCAAATGATTCGTCAGAGCGGTAACGGATATCCTATCCAGAGAACTTATTCTATAGGAGTTAAAGTCGGTATTTAATAACATAAAACGAAAGAATATGAAAACAGTAAAATATTATATTGCAGGTCTAATAGGACTCTGTAGTCTGACCGGATGTTCGGACTTTCTGGATCGTTATCCGCAAGATGCCATGAGCGACCAATCATTTTTCACTAGCGAAACAGACCTTGAATATTATATGAACGGTTTGTATAATGAGAATATTATTCGGAAACAAAATGCTTATCGTTGGAACAGCTTGAATAATGCAAATGACGATGTTGTTGGCGGTAGTCCGGCGGATGCCCTAATGAAGCATTCGACATCGGGAGTGGCTAGTGAAAAGAATGATACTTGGAATAACTCTTATGATTATATCCGCAAAGCCAATTACTTTTTAGCAAACGCACACAAGGTTGGCAACATGTCTGCTGTAGGTAAGCATTTTCTTGGAGAAGGCTTTTATTGCAGGGCTGCCAAATATTTCGATTTGTTACAAACATTTGGTGGGGTACCTTATATAGATAAAGTATTAAATACCGAAAGTGAAGAGTTATATAAGCCACGTGATAGTCGCCAATTTGTTGCGGAACGTATAATTGCAGATTTGGATTCTGCCGTTATGTATCTACAGTGGAAAGGCGAAGGCAAAGCGAAGGCCGGTCGTATAAACAAAGAAGCTGCATTGGTTTTGCAAACCCGTGTTGCTCTTTACGAAGGTTCGTGGGAATATTATCATGGACGGAAAGGAACGAAGTTTCAAGTAAGTGGCCAAGATGGGACAACTTTTTTAAAAAAAGCAGTAGAAGCCGGCGAAATGTTGATACAAAAACATGGAGGCAATCTATACAAGGGTAGCGAAGGAAATGAGTATTTTGAATACTTCAATCAAATGGATTATTCCAATATTCCCGGAGCTTTTTTGTACAAATGCTATTCACGCTCTTTGGCAGTCATACAGACATGGTGCCGTTCTTATGCAGAAGGTATGGGAAGTCTTACTAAAAGTGCAGTTGATTCCTATTTAATGAGAGACGGGAAACCGGCAGAAATATCCAGTGTCATTTTCGATCCCAAATTGATGAATAGTTTGGCCGAAAATAAAGATCCACGTCTAGCTCAAACAATTTGGACACCCCAAAAAGGACGATTTTACGATTATTTGCCGACTATTCCCAATGCGTACAAAACAAGATATCCGGGTTTGATTCAAAATCAACAACGTAATCCATGTTACTCAGGATACCGGATATGGAAAGGGGTCTCTTTCGATGCTGCCGAATTTGATAACGGGGAGGTGGACGACCTGATCATACGTTACGAAGAGGGATTACTCAATTTTGCAGAAGCAAAAGCCATCTTGGGGACAATCACACAGGAGGATCTCAATAAATCGGTTAACTATATCCGTGCCAGAGTCGGCATGCCGGGCATGAACCTGTCGGAAATAAACAGTTGGAATATAGCATACAAGAAGCAGGAAGGATATGACACCGGAGCACCCAATATTGTCAATGAAATCCGCCGTGAACGCCGTGTAGAACTTATGTTGGAAGGGTTCCGGTTGGCAGATATCAAACGTTGGGCCATGTTTGACGATGTATTCAACGGATGGAAACCTGTTGGAGCGCACGCTCAGGAATATCTTGATTACTGGAATGATGCAGAAAAAGTATTAGCCGACGGTTTTGACTGGAAAAAACCGGAAGAAGTTCTCCTTGCTCAAGGAAAAAACTTCGATGCAATTGACGGATGGATTAACCCTCTCTACAAAAACGCAGATTTTAAAGCGAATAGCGGAAGAGGGTATTACATCGATCCGGACAGGGACTATCTGAGTTCTATCCCGAGAAGTGAAATTTTATTATATGAAGAAAAAGCCGGGGTTACGCTTGAACAGAACCCGGGATGGTATTGATAACTAATAAAGATAACAGTATGAAAAAGATATTATTTGCTTGTATCATTACATGTTCTACATTCCTTTTCTCTTGCGAACCGCGTATTGAAATGGATATGAGCCAATGGGGTGACCATGCTTACATTGATAATGTAGAAATAATAAAGTTGGAAACAGACGATGAGGTTAAATTGCAGGAATATTATCAGAACGAAACCCCGTTGGCTGTCACTGGAGTCCGCAATATCACGATTTCCAATGGAACGGCCGTTATTGATTCTGTTGATTTCGTGGCGAAGGTGAAGTTAAAAGCTGGTGAAGATTTGAAATATGCTGGATTCCGCATTTATCACAAAGGAACTTTAGTCGAACCTATCAACGGTACACCTAAAGCTGGTATCGTAACAGATCTGTCAGCCAAAGAGTTTACTTATCGTATCTCTTCTGCAGACGGTTCGAAACATGATTGGAAAATAGTTATTGAGTAACTCGATTGGTTATAGTGCAGTAACTCGATTGATTACTTCCCCTTAATTAATCGAGTTACCGCTCCTTAACGAACCTCGTTATAGGGCTGTAACGAGGTTCGTTACAAAATACACATCAAACATTCAATTAAACATCGTTTTATTATGAACAAATGTTCCTTTATAACCACTTCCCTTCTCCTTGCCGGAAGTATAAGCATGGAAGCACAACAAAAACAACCCAATATCGTCCTTTTTTTAGTAGATGACATGGGATGGCAAGATACTTCGCTGCCTTTTTGGAAAGAACAAACCGAATTGAACCGCCGTTACCATACTCCTAATATGGAACGGCTGGCTAAACAAGGAATGAAGTTTACCTCGGCTTATGCTTGCAGTGTAAGTTCCCCTTCGCGGGTGAGTTTATTCACAGGTATGAATGCTGCCCGACATAGAGTAACTAATTGGACACTTTATAAGAATCAGGAGGTAGACAGTAAACATCATTTGTTGGGTTATCCGGATTGGAATGTAAATGGTCTTTCTCCAGTTAAAGAAACAGAAAGAACTTGTTATGCTTTATCACTTGCACAAGCATTAAAAGATGGTGGATACTATACCATTCATTGCGGAAAAGCTCATTTCGGGGCCATCGGTACACCTGCGGAGAATCCGCTTGCCATCGGATTTGATGTGAATATCGCCGGACATGCCTGCGGAGGTCCCGGTTCTTATCTCGCTGAAGAAAATTATGGGAACAAACTGGTTGATGGCAAGAAAAGCGTGTGGGGAGTTCCCGGCCTTGAAAAATATCATGGAACCGATGTTTTCTTGACAGAAGCTCTTACGCGTGAAGCTATCGATCAGTTGGATAAACGGGAACAGGAAAAACCATTTTTCCTGTACATGTCACACTATGCAGTGCATGTTCCGGTTGCAAAAGATAAACGTTTCTACCAGAAATACTTAGATCTGGGTCTTGATGAAAAAGAAGCTGCCTACGCAGCATTGGTGGAAGGTATGGATAAAAGTTTAGGTGATTTGATGGATTATTTGGAAAAGAATAATTTGGACGAAAATACCATCATTCTTTTTATGTCAGACAACGGAGGATTGAGTGCGACTAACGCCTTGGGAGGGAAATTACATACCCATAATCGCCCGCTCAACAGTGGCAAAGGTTCGGCCTATGAGGGGGGTATCCGTGAACCGATGATTGTTTCATGGCCGGGAGTTGTCAAACCTGGGACATGTTGCGACGATTATCTGATCATAGAAGACTTTTATCCTACTTTGTTGGAAATGGCACAACTTAAAACTCCCGATGTCCCGCAAACGATAGACGGAAGAAGTTTTGTTCCTTTGCTCACAAGAAAAGGGCCTAACCCTAGTATAGGTAGATCGCTTTATTGGAATTTTCCAAATAATTGGGGACCAACAGGACCAGGTATCGGGGCTACTTGTACCATACGTAAAGGCGACTGGAAACTGATTTATTATTATGAAGATGCTCGGAAAGAGCTGTTCAATATTAGGAAAGATATCGGTGAAAAATATAATTTGGCCGGACAAGAACCTGAATTGGTTGAAACGTTATCCAAAGAGTTAGGTACTTATTTACGCGAAGTGAATGCACAACGGCCTTATTTTAAAGAAACCGGACGAGAAGCTCTTTGGCCAGATGAAACGGTTAAAGCAGAAGTAACGCTATCTGACAAAACAACTCCTGTCAGCGAAGATAACATCTTCCGCGATCCTGATTATTATAACTGGTGCAGTTCTATTATAAAAGGGGACGATGGAAAGTATCATCTGTTTTATTCTCGTTGGGAACGTTCGAAAACATTTAATGCTTGGTTGACACATTCTAAAGTAGCCCATGCGATAGCCGACCGCCCGGAAGGACCTTACAAATATGTGAATACGGTTATCGATCTGGATAAAAAGCAATACAAAGCCGGAGATATGATAACCGCCCACAACCCTAAAATTAAATATTTTAATGGGAAATATTATCTCTATTTTTGTAGTACAAAAATGGAACGTGATGTAACAGACAAAGAAATGACAGAAACAGCCCGGACAGGATACTCTCATCCGAATTGGAAACCTTTACGTGTCAATCAACGTACATTCGTCGCTTCAGCTTCTTCTTTAAATGGAAAATGGATCATAAACAAAGAACCATTGTTGGAACCAAACGGTCCCATCGAAACGTTAGTTGTAAATCCGGCTATCACTCAAGGCCCTGATAAGCGTTATTATCTTATTATCAAAGGAGATAAGCCTGGTTCTACTAAATTTGAACGTAACCAGGCTGTTGCTGTCTCTGATTATCCGGACCGTGATTTTAAGATACAGCCAGAACCTGTTATCCAAGATTGGGATACCGAAGATGTGTCTATGTGGTACGACCAGTTTTCTGCACGTTTTTATGCCATTTTTCATGCGCACACTTATATAGGAATGATGACATCAATCAATGGAGTAAATTGGCAAAAGGCCATCGATTTTACAGTCATGAACAAACGTATCGCCCAAACCGGAGGAAATCCGGATATCCTTCCCGATAGGATGGAACGTCCTTTTGTTTTCAACGAAAATAACAAGCCTATAGCTTTATCGCTTGCCGTAAAAAAAGATAACGATGCTTATATAGTGATAGTTCCTTTAAAACAATAAAAACAAATTCATCTCTACCATGAAAAGAAAATATCTGATATTAACTATTTTAGCTTCTATGCTAAACATCTCGGCTTTTGCCCAATCAACCGACGACCTCAACCTGTCGGCCATGATACAACCTGCCGACCCAGCGTTGTTCGTGCATGATTCCACGTACTATAACTGGTGTAATTCTATCATCAAAGACGATGACGGAACTTACCATCTGTTCTATTCACGATGGCCTAAATCCATCGGTTTTTACTCTTGGTTGACACACTCTGAAATAGCACATGCTACAGCTTCCAAACCGGAGGGACCTTACAGAATGGGCAAAACCGTCCTGAAAGCCCGAAAAGGATATTGGGATAGCGTCACGGCCCATAATGTAAAAGTAAAGAAATTCGACGATAATTATTATATGTATTATACTTCCACCAATACCGGTAAAGAAAAGTTGTCGGAAAACGATCTGGTCGAAGCTGCTAAAACAGGATATTCACACAAATACTGGCCTTTGTTGCGTTCTAATCAACGGACTGGTGTCGCTATGGCACAATCGCTGGAAGGGCCTTGGGAAAGAATGGACAAACCTATGATAGAACCTCACGGTCCTATCGGAACCGTAACGGTCAATCCCGCAATATGTCGGGGAGAAGATAGTAAGTATTACCTGATTATTAAAGGTGACGATGTAAAATCCAGTAAACCTCGTTTAATACAGGCGATAGGAACTTCCGATAGTCCTACCGGTCCATTCCGATTGGAAGATAAACCGGCTTTTGCCGATATACCCACCGAAGATGTATCCATGTGGTACGACAAAAACAGGAAACGCTATTATGCCATTTTTCATGCGCATGGAGGTAATTTTATCGGATTGATAACTTCTGAAGACGGTGTCAACTGGCAAAAAGCTAAACATTACGAGGTCTGTAAAAAAGAAGTCCCGTTGAAAGATGGTACAGTCATGAAAGTGGACCGGATGGAACGTCCTTTTGTGTATGTGGAAAACGGAGTACCGACGTTGCTTAGTTTCGGTGTCAAGAAAGGAAATGATGCATTTATCGTATTCTTTAAATTAACGGAGCCAAAAGAGAAACAGAAGGTTTTGGCTGACCGATGGGAGTTTCGAGGGATAGCCATTGACGAACCCGGTTACCACGTATGGGGCTCATCGCCCATTAAAGGTGAAGACGGTAAGATACATCTGTTTGCTACCCGTTGGAAAATAGAGCACAAGTTCGATCCCGGGTGGCGTTCGCATAGCGAAATAGCTCATTACATAGCCGATAAACCGGAAGGTCCTTTTCGCTTTTTGAATGTCGTGCTTACCGGGACAGGGAAAAAAACTTGGGATAAATGCGGCATACATAACCCGGCCATCCATAAAGTGGGAGACAAATATGCTTTACTCTACATTTCTAACGATAATTACAAACAACCGCCTCATCCTAAAAATCAAAAGATAGGCATGTTGATAGCTGATAACTTGAACGGTCCGTGGAAGAAGGTTGGAAAAGATGGTTGTATCCTTTCTCCCTCTTCTAACCCGGATCATTGGACTAATAATGCCGGTAACGGTGTTGTCAATCCCGCCCTGCTGGTACACCCCAAAGGGGGATACTTGCTTTACTTCAAATCGAATAAAGCTAAAATGGGGGTCGCTTTTGCTGAACATATCGAAGGTCCCTATGTGATGTATCCCGAACCTGTCACCCGTAACAATTTAGCCATAGAAGACGGATATGCCTTTATCTGGAAAGACAAGATCTGTTTACTGACTACCGACAACCATGGTATACTGAATGAAGGAGGAGGTATCTTGTGGAGTTCGGATGACGGCATTACTTTTGACAGAAAAGAAGCCGGTTTTTATCCGTTCGAATATTATGTAGGGAAAGACCGATTGAAAAATGCGAAAGGTATTTATGGAAAAATGCCTAAATTTGAACGCCCGCAGGCGTTAATGGAAAATGGAGAACCTGCCTGGTTGTATGTCCCTTCCGGCTTCAACATGAATGGAGATGATCATACAATTGTACATGTGTTGAAATTGAAATAATTATGTTTATGAAAAATATCATTTGTATCTTTTTTTTAAATATCTTTTTGGGAATATCACTAAAAGCTCAAAATGAAATTCAACGGACTTATGAGCGGCATTGGGAACAAGGGTATGAAAAAATAAGGATTATTTCATACAATGTGTTTAATGGTTTTGATTGGAAAAAAGACAAAGACCGTCAGAACCGTTTTGTGGAATGGATCAGAAAACAAGATCCTGAGATATTAGCATTACAGGAATTGTGTGGCTTTACTCAAGAAAGTTTATTGGTAATGGCACAACAATGGGGACACCCTTATGCTGTTATATTGAAGGAGGATGGTTATCCGGTCGGGATTACTTCAAAAAAACCGATAAATCTTAAAGCAAAATTGCTAGAAAACTGTGGACATGGTTTATTGCATGTGGAAACTTATGGATATGATATTTTGGTTACTCATTTGAATCCGGGAGATACAGATAAACGTCGTGCAGAAGCTGGGTTTATTGTTCAATATATAAAAGAAAAGGCATTAGATAAATGCTTTTTGATGGGAGATATGAATGCACATTCTCCATTTGATGCAGATTATATGGAAGCGAATGCTATTGAGTTGTTAATGAAATACGGAGGAAAACAAAGTCATAATTTATTGGATGGAAATTTTGATTATTCTGTTATTTCAAGACTTTTGTCATTGCCATTCATTGATGTTTGCCGACGTTATGTTCCCGAAGATAAGCGAACAACATTTCCAACTGCTATATTGATGTATTTGTCTCGACATCAAGAAGTCCGAAAACGAGTAGGTGAACGGTTAGATTTTATACTTGCAACGCCTTTGATTGCCAAAGAGGTGACAGATGCGTTTATTTATAATGAAGAAGATACGGATTATTTGTCGGATCATTATCCGGTAGGTATAGATCTGATGTATAAAAGATAAACAAGATAAAATATGAAGAAAATTTGCACAAGATTGATGTTTTCGATGATGGGAGTTTCCCCTTTGATGGCTCAGGAGAAGCCTAATATCATCTTCTTTCTGGTAGATGATATGGGATGGCAGGAGACCTCTGTCGCCTTCCATACGGAAAGAACTTGGTTGAACAACCATTACAATACGCCCAATATGGAGCGTCTGGAGTTGCAGGGAGTAAAGTTTACCCAAGCGTATGCTTGTCCTCTGTCTTCACCTAGCCGCATAAGTTTGATGACCGGGCAGAATGCTGCCCGGCATAAAGTGACGAACTGGACATTGTTTAAGGATAAATCTCCCGACCGGCATACAAAGAATGAAGAGGTGGCCGTTTCGGAATGGAACGTAAACGGCATGTCCATGGAACCCGGCGTTAAACATGCTTTATATGTGCGTGAAACACTGCCTTCCGTCTTAAAAAAGGCAGGTTATAAAACGATACATGTCGGGAAAGCCCATTGGGGGGCTATCGGGACACCGGGCGAAGAACCGTTGAACCTGGGATTCGATGTCAATATAGCAGGGCATGCAGCCGGAGGTCCGGGTAGTTATCATGGGACACGTAATTTCAGTGCCGCTTTTCGAAAAGGAGGTGCTGAATGGGATGTTCCGGGATTGGAAAAGTATCATGGCAAAGATATTAATCTCACTGAAGCATTGACTTTGGAGGCTACCCGTGAGATGGAAAAGGCGGTAGATGAGAAAAAGCCGTTTTATCTTTATATGTCCCACTATGCTATTCATGCCCCGTGGGAAGAAGACAGCCGTTTTCTGGATAAATACAAGCAGATGGGTCTGACGGATTTCGAAGCTATTTATGCCTCTATGTTGGAAAGCATGGATAAGTCTTTGGGTGACCTGATGCAACATGTCCGTCGTTTGGGGATTGAAGACAATACGATAATCATATTTATGTCGGACAACGGGCAACCGCGCCAAGCTAAAAAATATCCCCCGCTCAGGGGACATAAGATAACGCCTTACGAAGGCGGTATCCGTGTGCCGATGTTGGTAAAGGTGCCGGGAATGACGAAGGCGGGGTCGGTTTGTGACGTTCCGGTTATCATAGAAGATATTTATCCCACTATTTTATCTTTGGCTTCGGCAACGGAATTTGCAGAAAATATGGAAACGGTAGACGGTCGTGATTTCTCTCCTTTATTGAAAGGGAAGAAGTCTATGGACAAGAACCGGTCTTTCTTCTGGCATTATCCGCATATTTATGACATAAACGATCCGTACAGTGTCATCCGTAAAGGGGATTGGAAACTGATCTGGCATTATGCCGACCAACGGGCGGAGTTATTTAACTTGAAAGAGGATATAGGTGAAACGACCGATTTGATAGAAAAGGAACCGGCGAAAGCGGAGGTTTTGCGGAAAGAGTTGCGTGAATACCTGCAATCAGTGAATGCCTCTATCCCCTTGTCGAAGTCGGCCAATAAGTCTTTGGGGATGCCTTAATTATGAAAGATATAGATGAAATAAAAAACAGATAAATAGTATATGAAGAAAATTGAATTATTGTTCTTGTTGTTGTTCTTGGTTTTGTCTGTAAACGGGCAAGTGAAAGAAAGAATGCTTCCATTGCCGACCCAAGCCCAATTGGATTGGCAAGACGCAGAATTAGCGGTTCTTGTTTCTTACGACTTGCATGTGTTCGACGGAGTCAAATATAACCAGGCTTATAACCGTATCACCCCGATTCCTGATATAAATATCTTCAATCCGGAACAGTTGGATACGGATCAGTGGATTCGTTCGGTAAAAGCAATGGGGGCCGGAATAGCTATTCTTACGGCAACCCATGAAACCGGTTTTGCCCTTTACCAGTCGGATGTGAACCCGTATTGCATGAAAGCTTTAAAGTGGAAAGACGGCAAGGGGGATATTGTTCGTGATTTCGTCAATTCTTGCCGGAAATATGGCGTTCGGCCGGGTATCTATATCGGTATCCGTTGGAATTCTTTTCTGGGAGTACATGATTTCATGATGCCTAAAGACGGTACTAAATTTCAGGAAAACCGACAGGCCTTCTATAATAAAATGTGTGAAGGTATGACGGAAGAGTTGATGTCCCGTTATGGTGACTTGGTTATCGTTTGGTATGATGGTGGAGGTCATGGTCCGGAGTTGGGAGGAGCAGATATCCTTCCGATTGTAGAGAAATACCAAAAGAATATAATCTTCTATCACAATAGCCAACGTGCCGATATCCGCTGGGGAGGTTCCGAGTCGGGAACGGTTTCTTATCCTTGCTGGGGAACATTTCCATTTCCTTATTCCCATTCCAAAAGCCAGGATATAATCTTCAAGGATAATTTTAAGTTGTTGAAAACAGGTGATCCGGAGGGTAAATACTATATGCCTGCCATGTCGGATGCCCCGTTGAGAGGTTATAACGGCCGTCATGAGTGGTTCTGGGAGCCGGGAGACGATGCACATGTCTTTCCGTTGGAGCATCTGATGAAAATGTATCATGGTTCGGTGGGCCGTAATTCGACATTGATTTTAGGAGTAACGCCGGATGACAGAGGATTGCTTCCGGATGTGGATGTGGCTCGCCTGAAAGAGTTTGGTGAAGAAATACAACGTCGTTTTGGGAACCCGATAGCTACAACCCAAGGAGAAGGGAAGCGTTTACAGTTGAAATTGCCTGCAACGACAAAGATCAATGCCATTGTCATTGCAGAAGACATTCGCCAAGGTGAACGTGTCCGTAGCTATAAGGTGGAAGGAAAAGTGAACGGAAAATGGAAAACTTTGGCTACGGGAAGTTGTATCGGACATAAACGGATCGAGGAGATAGACCCCGTAGAGGTTTCTGCTCTCAGATTACAAATCGGAGAATCATTGGATCTTCCTGTCATTGCCGATTTTTCCATTTATTCATACTAACGTCTTATTCTGAAAAATATAATGAATGTCATGAAAAACAATTTATTCGTTTTATGTTGTACAGGTGTCGGACTTCTGTCGGCATCTGTTATGCAAGCCAAAGAGAAACCTCGTAATGTCTTGTTTATTCTTGTAGACGATTACGGTTGGAATGATACCTCCTGTGGGGGCAGTCGGTTTTACGAAACTCCGAATATCGACCGGATTGCCCGGCAGGGAGTGATGTTTACGCAGGGCTATGCTGCCTGCCAGGTGTCCAGCCCGTCACGTGCCAGTATCATGACCGGTAAATCGCCAGCCCGCCACGGTATCACCAACTGGATCGGAGAAGCTTCGGGAGAGGCATGGCGTAAAATGGGCCGCCATTCCAAACTGCTTCCGGCTGAGTATGCCTGGAAAATGTCCCAGGAAGAACAGACATTGCCGGAAACATTAAAACAACATGGTTATAAAACCTTTATGGCAGGCAAGTGGCATATCGGAGGGGAAGGATCTACTCCGGAAGATCATGGCTTTGAAATCAATATCGGTGGTTTCGAAGCCGGTAGTCCTGTCGGAGGTTACTTCTCTCCTTATAAGAATCCTAAATTGCCGGATGGTCCGAAAGGAGAAAATCTTTCCATGAGGTTGGCACAAGAAACATCTAAATTTATAGGAGAACAAACGAAGAAAAACAAAAAGCAGCCTTTCTTTGCTTATTTGTCTTTTTATGCCGTGCACGGTCCTATCCAGACCACGGAAGAAAACTGGAATTACTTTCGGAATAAAGCCGACTCGATGGGGATAGCTCCGGAAGGTTTTAAGGTAGACCGCACATTACCGGTTCGGCAGAGACAGGATAATCCGATTTATGCCGGTCTGATCAAACAAATGGATGACGCGGTAGGTGTGGTATTGGATAAACTGGAAGAATTGGGATTGATGGAAAATACATTGATTATTTTCACCGGTGATAATGGAGGCGTGTCTTCCGGCGATAATTATTCGACATCGTGTTTGCCGTTGCGTGGTGGAAAAGGTCGTCAATGGGAAGGCGGTTTGCGTGTCCCGTTTATTATTCAGGATCCGGACTGTCCGCTTCACGGAACAACGACCGATGTTCCTGCTATCGGTACGGATTTTTATCCAACTATCCTTGAGTATGCAGGTTTGCCGTTATTACCAGAGCAACATGTCGATGGGCGGAGTCTGATACCTGTATTGGAAGGATCAGAACTTCCGTCGAGGGCACTGTATTGGCATTATCCTCATTATGGGAACCAAGGTGGTGAACCCTCTTCCGTAATTCGTGACGGTGATTGGAAACTGATTCATTATTATGAAGACGGGAGAAACGAATTGTATAATCTGAAGATAGATGAAACGGAATCGGAACCATTGAATGCACAATATCCGGATAAAGTGGAGTTTTTGAGTCAGAAGTTATCTGTATGGCTGACAGAAGCCGGAGCCAGGTATCCGGTTGCAGATCCCCAATATAATCCGGTAAAAGAAGCTGAATATAAACTGAAGCAACAAACAGTGACGTTGCAACATCTGGAAGATCAGCGAAAACAACAGTTGTCTAAAACGTTCATACCCAATAAAGATTGGTGGGGTAGTAGCGTTGAAGATTAATCTATCCTTTCTTCTGCTTCTTATATTCCCTCGGTGACATCCCCATCACCTTGCTGAATAATCGGGAGAAGTAATAGGTATCTTCTATCCCTATTTTATAACAGATCTGGTTTACCTTCATATCCGTAAAGTCCAGTAGCTGGCAAGCCTGTTGTATTTTCAGTTGGTTGAAATAAGTCAGGGGGGCATATCCGGTACGCTTGCTGAACAGGACGGAAAAATGGGAAGGGGAATAGCCTATATGGGTAGCCAGGTCTGCTAATGTTATTTTCTTTTCCAGGTTTTCTTTCATATAGTGGATGGCAGCGGTAACGATATCGTTCTGATCCGATTCGTTACGGGCTGCTTCACGATATTGTTGGAGATAGCGTAAAGAACCTAAGTAATAATGAAAAGCAGAACAGGCATACAATAAGTTTTCATGGCTGTATCCCATCTCCAATGTGCGGAATATCTCTTCGAAAAGATCGTTTCGGTTACTGATCCGGGATTGGACGCTCGGTTTTATTTCGATCGGACGGCTGGCCTGACCGGCAAAGTAAGAGGCCAGCTTCCCCTTGAAATGTATCCAGTAAATGGTCCAGGGATTCGTATCATCCGAACCGTAGGCATGCGTAACTCCGGCTGGCAGGATAAAATACTGGTTGGCTGTGACCCTATATTCCTGGTCGCCGCAACGGAACCATCCGGCTCCCTCTATACAATAAATGAAGACGAACTGGCAGATCGGCTCTTTCCGTTCACGGAAATGATGCAGGGCCTTCGGGTAATAACCGATGTCCGTAATGTGCAGGATCGATGAAAGCGCGTCTTTCTCCATCTCTTGTACGATAGACTGAGGTAATACAAGGGCCCGTTCTCCGCTAAAACCGTCTTTGAGTTTGATCATGATACTGGATTTATAGATGTGCACAAAGATATGTTATTTATATTATATCTTGTTATTTTTGGAATGTAAATCGAAAGATTGTCCATCCCTAAGCCGGTTTTATCTATTTCACTATTAGCCGGAAACCTGTTTCTTTGCACCATAACTTTAATACTAATGTCATGAAGCGAACAACAGCTTACTTATTACTTATTTGCCTGGTCTCAGCTATGGGCGGATTATTATTCGGTTACGACTGGGTAGTGATCGGAGGTGCCAAGATATTTTATGAACCCTTTTTCGGACTTGAAGGCTCTGCTGCCCTTCGTGGGTGGGCGATGAGTAGCGCCCTGATCGGTTGTCTGGCCGGTGCGTTGCTTTCCGGTGAATGGAGTGATAAGTACGGGCGAAAAAAGATGTTGATTATCGCTTCTTTCCTTTTTGTACTGTCTGCCTACGGGACGGGGGCGGTCAATAGTTTTAACTGGTTTATCATTTATCGTATAGTCGGTGGGTTCGGTATCGGTATCGCTTCGAACATTTCACCGGTATATATTGCTGAGGTCGCTCCGGCCTCTGTCCGGGGAAAGTTTGTTTCCCTGAATCAGCTGACGATTGTTTTGGGTATCCTGATGGCGCAGCTGGCTAACTGGCAAATCGGAGAGTACTTTACACAGGGAGGTGAAACGCTGAGTGCCAACAGCATCGAGTGGGCCTGGCGATGGATGTTTTGGGCAGAACTGATTCCGGCCGGATTGTTCTTTATCCTTTCTTTTATTATTCCTGAAAGTCCGCGTTGGTTGGCAACCGTGCAAAAGACGACTCAGGCACGGGCTATCCTGTTACGTATCGGCGGAGAACAATATGCCGATCAGACGTTGGATGAACTGGCGCAACTGACCGATAAGAAAGAAGAAAAAGTAAACTGGGGAGCTCTGTTAAAGCCGGGTGTCCGGAACGTGCTCATTATCGGAATCGTATTAGCGATCTTCCAGCAATGGTGCGGTATCAACGTGATCTTTAATTATGCTCATGAGATATTTTCGGAAGCCGGTTATGCGGTGTCGGATGTCTTGATGAATATTGTAGTGACAGGGGTGACTAATGTGATCTTTACTTTTGTTGCCATCTATACGGTTGACAAATGGGGTAGACGAAGCCTGATGTTCGTCGGTTCGGCAGGACTAGCTGTTATCTATGGAATATTGGGAACCTGCTATTTCTTTGAAGTAAGCGGTTGGCCGATGCTTCTGCTGGTAGTGATGGCGATTGCCTGCTATGCTATGTCTCTTGCACCGGTGGTTTGGGTGGTTCTTTCCGAGATATTCCCTGTAAGGATACGCGGGATGGCAATGGCTATCTCCACATTCTTCCTGTGGGCGGCCTGCTTCCTGCTGACTTATACTTTCCCGATATTGAATGAAGCGGTGGGTGCTTCCGGAACCTTCTGGTTGTATGGTGCCATCTGTTTGAGCGGATTCTTCTTTATACGTGCAAAACTTCCTGAAACAAAAGGAAAAACATTGGAAGAACTGGAAAAAGAATTAACAAAATAAATATACTGAAATGAGTGAAAATGTGAAAGTGTGGGAAGAAGATATCCTTCTTCCTACTTACGGTATTGGCAAAGCCGAAAAGAATCCGATGTTCCTGGAGAAGCGTGTTTACCAGGGAAGTAGCGGAGTTGTGTATCCTTATCCGGTAGTGGAAAAGATTGAAGATACCTGCGAAGAAAAGAGTTATCATGCTGTTTATCTTGAAAACGAATATATCAAAGTTATGATCCTCCCGGAACTGGGCGGACGTGTACAGATGGCATACGATAAAATCAAAAACCGCCATTTCATCTATTATAACCATGTGATTAAACCGGCTTTGGTCGGTTTGACCGGTCCGTGGATTTCTGGTGGAATCGAGTTCAATTGGCCGCAACATCATCGTCCGAGTACGTTCCTGCCGATCGATTATACGATCGAACGTTGTGCCGACGGCAGTGCCATCGTTTGGGTGAGCGAGCGTGAACGTATGTTCCATCAGAAAGGGATGGTCGGTTTTACCCTTCGTCCGGGACGGGCTGTCCTGGAGATTCAGGGAAAACTGTATAACCCGACACCGATACCGCAGACTTTCCTTTGGTGGGCGAATCCGGCTGTGGCCGTAAATGATGCCTATCAATCGGTGTTCCCTGCCGATGTAAATGCCGTGTTCGATCATGGTAAACGTGATGTGTCACGCTATCCGATTGCTACCGGTACTTACTATAAGATGGATTATTCGGCAGGAGTGGATATTTCCCGTTATAAGAATATCCCTGTTCCTACCTCTTATATGGCAATCCGTTCCAACTATAATTTTGTGGGGGGATATGAGAATGATACACGTGCCGGTGTGCTTCATGTGGCAAACCATCATATCTCGCCGGGTAAGAAGCAATGGACCTGGGGTAATGGCGATTTCGGACAGGCCTGGGATCGTAACCTGACAGATTCCGACGGCCCTTATATCGAACTGATGACCGGTGTCTATACCGACAACCAGCCTGACTTCACCTGGCTTCAGCCTTATGAAGAAAAAACGTTTACCCAATACTTCATGCCTTATCGCGAACTGGGTGTGGTGAAGAATGCCTCTTCCGACCTTCTGATGAACCTGGAACCCGATGGAAAGGGCGCTTTATTAAAAGTTTTCGCTACGTCCGTGCAGAATGATTTGCATATTGTCGTGGAGAAATCCGGAGAGGTTTGTCTGGATATTACCCGTGATATTACTCCCGAAAATATACTGGAGGAATTTGTTCCGGTTGCAGATTTGTGCGATGTGAAAGTCTGTATCCGTAACGCAAAAGGGAAGCAGATGTTATACTGGGAACCGGAACCCGATGTGATTAAGGAAGTACCCGAACCCGCCAAAGCGGCTCTTGACCCGAAAGATGTGCGTACCACCGAACAGCTGTATCTGACAGGCTTACATCTGGAACAATACCGCCATGCCACTTATTCGGCAACCGATTATTATGAAGAAGCACTTCGCCGTGATGCGACCGATGTACGTAATAATAATGCGATGGGATTGTGGTTGATTCGTAAAGGTCAGTTTGCCAAGGCAGAACCTTATCTGCGACAGGCGGTGAAAACACTGACGGAACGTAATCCGAATCCTTATGATGGCGAGCCATTATATAATCTGGGTCTTTCTTTGAAATATCAGGGGAAAACAGAAGAAGCATATGACTCTTTCTATAAAGCCTGTTGGAATGCAGCCTGGCAGGATGCCGGCTACTATTCCCTGGCTCAGTTATCGGCAGCACGCGGGGATTGGGAAGAGGCTCTCTATGAAATAGATAAATCCTTACTTCGCAACTGGCATAATCTGCGGGGACGCCATTTGAAAGCGGCTATCCTTCGCCATCTGGGACGGAAGGATGAGGCACTGGCTTTGATTGAGGATTCCCTGCATATCGACCGTTTTAATTTCGGTTGTGGTTTTGAAAAATATCTGATTACCGGAGTTGAGGCTGACCTGAAAGAATTGCTCGCTCTGATGCGTCCGGAGGCCCATAATTATGAAGAACTGGCCTTGGATTATGCATCTGCCGGCTGTTGGGAGGAAGCATTGATGGCGGCTGAAACGGCTATCGGCCAAAATGTTTCGGGACAGACTATGCTTCATTATTATAAAAGCTGGTTCCTGATTCAACTGGATCGTAAAGAAGAGGCCTTGGCAGCTATCCGTGAAGCGGAACAGCAATTGCCTGATTGTTGTTTCCCCAATGTATTGGAGGCAATTCTTGCTCTACAGTCTGTTATCGGGTTTGCAACAGAAACTCCGAAAGCCTTGTATTATCTGGGTAATTTGTGGTACGACAAGCGTCAGTATCCGGAAGCAATCACCTGCTGGGAGACTTCCATGCAGCAGGATGATACCTTCCCGACCGTCTTGCGTAACCTTTCCCTGGCTTATTTCAATAAGCTGAATAGGCAGGAAGAGGCGGTTACTCTGCTTGAAAAGGCTTTTGCGCTCGATATGACGGATGCCCGTATCCTGATGGAGCTCGATCAGTTGTATAAACGCCTGAATCGTTCGCATGAAGATCGTCTGGCTTTCCTTAAAAAGCATAAAGACATAGCTTTCCAGCGTGATGACCTGTATCTGGAATATGTCACCTTACTGAATCAACTCGGACAATATGAAGAAGCAATCCGTATGATCGATGCCCGTAAGTTCCATCCGTGGGAAGGGGGAGAAGGCAAGGTCCCGGCACAATACCAGCTGGCTCGTGTAGAATTAGTAAAGCAGTTATTAGCTGAAAAGAAATATGAAGAAGCTCTGGCCTTGATTGAGGAATGTTTCATCTATCCGCATAATCTGGGCGAAGGCAAACTATATGGTGCACAGGAAAACGACTTTAATTATTATAAAGCCTGTGCTCTGTCCGGCTTGGGACGTAAAGAAGAAGCGATGGAATTATTCCTGGCCGCCAGCATCGGAAACAGCCAACCGGCTGCCGCTATGTATTATAACGATCAGAAACCGGATAAGATATTCTATCAGGGACTGGCTTTACGTAAGTTGGAACGTGAAGAAGAAGCTCGCGGACGCTTTAATAACCTGATTTCTTATGGCGAAAAGCATCTGTATGATGTATTTAAGATGGATTATTTCGCTGTATCCTTACCTGATTTACAGATATGGGAAGATGATATGAATAAAAAGAACCGTATCCATTGTAATTACCTGATGGCATTAGGCCACTTGGGATTAGGTAATAACGAGAAAGCAATGAAATATTTCAATATCGCTGCTGAAATGGATAATAACCATCAGGGAGTTCAGATACATCAGAAGATGATCTGATCTTTTCCGATGGCATGAACAGTGCTTTTCATAGTGTATGAACAGTACTGTTCACGGTATATGAACAACGTTGTTCGTGCTATCGGAACAGCATTGTTCATGCCTCTTGAAAAAACTGGTTTTTTATGGCATTTTCGGAGATACTCATTTAAAGAAGAAATAATAAATATGTTGAAGTTTTTTTTATCTATATGTATAACACTGATGTTGCTGACTTCTTGCCAAAAGCCATCGTCAGAGATTTCTTTGGCAGGCAAGTGGCAGTTTGCCATGGACAGTACGGATGTCGGGATAACGGAGAAATGGTTTGAACGTTCATTTGCTGATAAAATACAGCTGCCGGGAACGACCGATGAAGCGGGATACGGCATTCCGAATACGCTTCCCCCTTCAGTGGAGAAGCCGCAGATTCTTCATCTGACTCGTAAAAACAGTTATGTCGGTCCGGCCTGGTATTCGCGGGAAGTATCCATTCCATCGGATTGGGAGGGGAAGTCTATAGAACTAAAACTCGAACGTGTTATCTGGCAAACTTCTGTTTGGGTAGATGATAACCCTGTGCAGGGAAGTTGTGAAAGCCTGATAAGTCCGCATCGATTCGATCTGACCGGTTATCTGACGCCCGGTAAACACAAACTGACGATTCGTGTGGACAACAGGAAACAACATGATATTACTGTAAACGATATGGCACATGCTTATACCAACGAAACACAGATTATGTGGAACGGTATAATCGGCGATATCTCTCTGATAGCAAAAGAAGCCCTTTCCATCGAAGATTTGCAGGTTTATCCGGACGTATCAGGTAAACAAATCCGTATAAAGGGAAAAGTTTCCAATACGGGTGAAGCTACAGAAGGTTTGCTCTCGGTAAAGGTGGAAAATCAAAAAAGTGGATTGGTCGTATCTGTCCTTAAACAAAAAGTGGATTTTCAATCAGGCGAAAACCTTGTAAATCTAACCTGTTCAATGGGGGACTCGATAGAAATGTGGAATGAGTTTAACCCCGTTTTATATAAAGTGGATTTAGAGGTAAATGCAGGTTCGGTTAAAACGGAAAGGAGTACAAAGTTTGGCATGCGCGAATTCAGCCGGAATCAATCGGACCTGCTATTGAACGGAAATAAGGTCTTTCTGCGAGGAACACTCGAATGTTGTATCTTCCCGCTGACCGGACGTCCTCCGATGGAACCGGAAGGATGGAAGAAAGTGTTCCTTACGGCTCGCGAATGGGGATTGAACCATCTGCGTTTCCATTCCTGGTGTCCGCCCGAAGCCGCTTTCCAGGTGGCAGATTCATTGGGATTCTATTTGCAGGTAGAGCTTCCCCTATGGTCGGTAAAAGTGGGAGAAGATTCTCATACAAACGACTTCCTGTATGCTGAAGCTGACCGTATACTTGCAGAGTATGGCAATCATCCCTCTTTCTGTTTCTTCAGCCTGGGGAATGAACTGCAACCGGATTTTGAATTCTTATCCCGATTGTTGAAGCATACCAAAGAACAGGACCCGAGACATTTATATACAACCACTTCTTTTACATTTGAAAGAGGACATGGTGACTGGCCTGAACCGGATGACGATTTCTTTATCACGCAATGGACTAAGAAAGGTTGGGTACGTGGCCAGGGGGTATTCGATTCCCAGTCTCCTTCGTTCGACAAGGACTATATCGCTTCTGTCGAAGGAATGAATGTTCCGCTTGTTACTCATGAGATCGGGCAATATTCTGTTTTTCCTAACCTGAAAGAGATAGATAAATATACCGGAGTCCTGGATCCTTTAAACTTTAAAGGCGTAAAGCAGGAACTGGAGAAAAAAGGCTTATTGGATAAGGCTGACGATTACCTGAAAGCATCCGGTTATCTGGCGGCTATCTTATATAAAGAAGAGATTGAACGTGCGATGAAAACGGCAGGTTGCAGCGGTTTCCAGTTATTGGACCTGCATGACTTCCCGGGGCAGGGAACTGCTTTAGTCGGATTGCTGGATGCCTTTTGGGATAGCAAAGGTGTAACTGATGCAGAAACATTCCGTCAGGCCTGTTCGCCGGTAACACCTCTGGTTCGTTTCCCGAAAGCAG
This sequence comes from Parabacteroides sp. AF17-3, assembly GCF_003635445.1. Taxonomy (NCBI): domain Bacteria; kingdom Pseudomonadati; phylum Bacteroidota; class Bacteroidia; order Bacteroidales; family Tannerellaceae; genus Parabacteroides; species Parabacteroides sp. AF17-3. The sequence goes on from NZ_QTMM01000001.1 coordinate 396,550, forward strand.
TTTATACGAGTGGGGAATCTTTTACGGCGTCTGTCGAAGTTGCTAATTTCACAGATAAAGAACTGAAAGATCAGTCTGTTTCCTGGATACTGAAAGATGAAAAAGGAAAAGAAATAGGAAAAGGCATGATGTCCTGCCCTTCGCTGTCAATCGGGTTGAATAGATTGCCGGAAGCGATTACCTGTCCGTTGGCGCAGCAGGAAGCAGCTCGGTTACTCCTGTCCGTTGCTTTGGATAATACTCCATATAAGAATGAATGGAGTATTTGGGTATATCCGTCCCAATTGAATCCGGTGAAGGATGATGTCGTTGTTACCCGTGATTTACGGGAAACTCAGAAGGCGCTTGCCGATGGAAAGAAGGTTTTATATAATCCGGACTATAAAAAGATAGAAGGGTTGGAAGGTAAATTTGTCCCTGTATTCTGGAGTCCGGTTCATTTTCCGAAGCAGGCAGGTTCGATGGGAATCCTTTGTGATGCGTCCCATCCGGCATTCGCCCATTTCCCGACAGGCAATTATACCGATTGGCAATGGTGGTCGCTGCTGAAGCAATCAAAAACGATTGTTATGGATACTTTGCCGTCCGTGACTCCTTTGGTGGAAGTTGTCGATAACTTTGCTAATAACCGCCGTTTGTCAAACCTGTTTGAAGCAAAAGTAGGTGAAGGAAAATTGCTTTTCTGCTCAATGGATATATTGTCGGACTGGGAACAGCGTCCGGAAGCCCGGCAGTTGTATTTTAGTTTGCTTGAATATATGAAAAGTGATTCGTTTGATCCGTCAAGTGCGATGGAATCGGATGTTTTGGCTCAATTGTTTAAATCCGGCCTCTCTTCGGGAGCAAGTAATCCGGAAGATATTTATTGATTAATGTAAAGATGTAACTTATGAAGAAGCTGTTTATCGTATTATTTGCTTTAATGGCAGGGATGACTTGGGCACAGCAATCTCCTGTTACTGCCGGCAGCGACGGAAAGTCGTGGACATTGGCAACACGTTCTTTTATCTATCAGATCCGTGTTTCGGATCAGGGAAAGGTGAATATGTTCTATTTTGGCGATAAAAGTCAGAATCCGGACATGCTACGGAATCCGCTGGGAGAAGAAATAACTGTCCGTGGCGGTTATTCTGCTACGACACCGATGCTGGAAGCCGTTTTTAAAGACCGGGTAAGGGATATAGAACTCACTTACGAAGGGTCGGAAATGCTGACGCAGGATGGGTATGCCACATTGGTTATCCGTCAGAAGGATAACTATTATCCGTTGGCTGTTACCGAATATATCCGTGTTCTGCCGGAATACGATTTGCTTGAGAAATGGGTAGAAATAAAGAATACCGGAAAGAAAGGGAATATTAAAATAGAAAATGCCCAGTCCGGAACGTTCTTTCTTCCGAAGAACGCTTATGAGCTGACGCATCTGTCCGGCAGATGGGGCTATGAATATCAAATGAATGTAACCAAACTGACACAGGGATTGAAGACGATTCAGACAAAAGACCTGCGTTCGTACGGTTCTTCTTTCTTTGCAATCAGACCCGAAGGCGAACAGGAGGAGACTTGCGGCGAAGTATGGTTCGGCTCGTTACAATATAGTGGCAACTGGCGGATGGACTTTGAGAAATATGCTCCCGGCGAAGTTCAGGTTACCGGAGGAATAAATTTCTGGGACCAGTTGTTGGTTCTACAGCCCGGAAAGAGTTTTACCACTCCTAAAATGATGATCGGATATACCAACCGGGGGATGGAAGGTGTTTCGCAGAACCTGGCTTCGTTTACCCGTGAGAAAGTTCTGTATCCTTCTCATCGCGATCAGGTTCGTCCGGTTTTATATAACAGCTGGTATGCTACCACTTTTGATGTGAATGAAGAACATCAGCTGGCTTTGGCAAAGATCGCAAAAGATTTGGGCGTTGAAGTCTTTGTTATTGACGACGGTTGGTTTAAAGGGCGTATCAACGATAAAGGCGGTCTGGGTGACTGGACGGTCGATAAGAATAAATTCCCTAACGGTTTGCAACCGATGATCGAGAAAATCAATGCTCTGGGACTGGATTTCGGTATCTGGATAGAGCCGGAAATGGTAAATCCGAACAGTGACCTGTACCGCCAGCATCCCGACTGGGTGTTCCATTATCCGAACCGCACCCGGCATGAAACCCGTAACCAGTTGATGCTGAATCTGGCACGTGAAGATGTCTATCAGTATTTATATAGCTGCTTCTCTACGTTGTTACGTGAAAACAATATCAAGTTTATCAAATGGGATATGAACAGAGGGGTGACGGAACCTGGATTTCTGTCGGCTCCGACCGATGAACAGCGGGCCGTTCGTATTAAATACATTGAGAACCTGTACCGTTTGTTTGAAACATTGCGTGCGGAATTCCCGGAAGTATGGTTTGAAAACTGTGCCGGAGGTGGCGGCAGGGTAGACTTGGGTATGATGGCCCGTACCGATTTCTGCTGGGCAAGCGACAATACCGACCCGGTGGAACGTACGTTTATCCAGTATTCTTTCCTGAATGCTTTCCCGTCTAATTCAATGATTAGCTGGGTGACGCAGGAAGATTGGCATAACCAGAGGCATCCGCTTGAATTTAAGTTCGATGTATCCCTGTGCGGTGTCCTGGGTGTTGGTTATGATATTACGAAATGGTCTGATAAGGAAAAAGAGGTTGCCCGTGAGAAGATTGCTCTTTATAAAGAAATCCGTGAAACAGTTCACAAAGGTGATCATTACCGTCTGATATCGCCTTACGAACATAACCGGAGCGTACTCCAGTTCGTCAATAAACCAAAATCCGAATCAGTTGTATTTGTATATAATCTGGCGGAATATCCGGATAATGCCATACCGGAAACCAAACGTTCTAAAAAGGTAAAGCTGCGTGGTCTGGAACCTGATACCTCTTACCGGATTGAAGGTATGGATGGTCTTTATGCCGGTCGTCAGTTGATGAATATCGGAGTGGAATTTCCCTTGTACGGAGCATTCAAAAGCCGTATATTTAAGATTGTAAAACAATAATACATGGTTTGTCAGATGAATTTATTGTCTGCATCAGCATTCAGCGGAGAGGGTTCAACCTCTTCCGCTGAACTGGTTACACTAAAGAACCGTAATGGCCTTGTCGCCCAATTCACCAATTATGGTGCCCGTAGGGTGAGTATGTGGACACCCGACCGTGATGGCTGTATGGGGGATATTCTCCTTGGTTTCGATACGCTCGACGGCTATTTGACGGCAGGCGAGCAATATCATGGTGCGATAGTGGGCCGTGTCTGCGGACGAATTAATAATGCCCGTTTTACCTTAGAGGGACAAGAGTTTTTACTGGCTTCCAATGATGCCTATGGAAAACCTGTCCGCAATCATTTGCACGGTGGAATGGCCGCTTTTCACAATCGTTTCTGGAAATCCCGCCTGTTTGTCACTCCTTCCGGAGAGGAAGCTGTTGAATTTACAACCTGTTCCCCAAACGGGGAAGAAGGCTATCCGGGAAACCTCGAAGTAAAGGTGACTTACTTGCTGAAAGATAATAATACCCTGCGGATGGAGTGCGAAGCAACAACCGACCGCCTAACACCTGTCAATCTCACGAATCATGCTTTCTTTAACCTGCAATCATCTTCTGGTATTACGGATAAAAAGAATGTTTTATCTCACAATCTAACCCTGAATGCTTCCGCTATCATTGAATGTGATAATGAATTAATCCCTACGGGCCGGTTATTACCTGTAAACGGTACCTTGCTGGATTTCCGTTTGCCCCACACTATTGCTTCGTCTTTGACAGAAGAACATTCACAAATACAAAAAGGCAAAGGTTTTTCCCTGGCGTATGCTCTGGACGGAGAAAGTGGTGGAGAATTGAATTTTGCTGCTTGTTTATCAGATGAAATCAGCGGAAGAAAGATGGATATTTATACAAATCAACAATCTGTGCAGGTATATAACGGTTATTTTATGGACGGAACGGATATTGGAAAGGGGGGTACTCCTTATTATGCCAGTGCCGGTATCGCTATCGAAACCCAGGGATATCCGGATGCTCCGAACCAGCCGTCTTTCTTCTCTATCTTGATTGATAAAGTGGAAAAGTACCGGCATATCACTGAGTATTGTTTTCTTTCGGATTGAAATTTACCCTTACTTTGTTTCTTTATCAGAGCAAATTTACCCCTACTTTGTTCCATTTGAGCGCATAATTTACCCTTACTTTGTGCCTTTGCTGAATATAATTGTTATCTTTGTCATTGTATAACAGTATGATATATGGAATTTCGAAGAAACATAGAAGATAAGTTAAAGGCATGGAGCCAGTCACCTTTCCGGAAACCGTTGGTTTTGCGGGGAGCCCGACAGGTAGGAAAGACTACGGCTGTGAAGCAGTTCGCTGTCAATTACGAACAGTTTATTTACCTGAATCTGGAAACGGATGATGCAAAATCGTTTGAGGGAGAGCGTGATATACACAAAATAGTTGATCGGATCTTTTTCTTGAAAGATGGCGAAAAGGGGAAGGCTGATACATTAATCTTTATAGATGAAATTCAGGAAGTCCCGTCTGCTTTGAATATGCTGCGCTATTTTTATGAAGAATATCCGGAATATCATGTGATTGCTGCCGGTTCTTTGTTGGAATCGCTTTTCGATCGGGATGTCAGTTTTCCGGTAGGGCGTGTGGATTATCTTTATATGTATCCGTTTACGTTCGGTGAATTTTTGGAAGCTTTGGGCGAAAGGAATGCATTGAATGCCTATCGTCAAGTTCCGGTTCCTGATTATGCGGTTGATAAATTGATGCAGCTATTTCATACCTATACGCTGGTAGGAGGAATGCCTGAAGCGGTGTATCGTTATGTAGTCACAAAGGATTTATCGCAGGTCAAACCTGTATATGATTCGCTTCTTCTGTCTTACCTGGATGATGTGGAGAAGTATGCGAAAACAACGAATCAGATGCAGGTGATGCGCCATTGTATCCGTTCTTGTTTTGCGGAAGCGGGTGAGCGCATCAAGTTTGCCGGATTCGGGGAATCGGCTTATTCTTCGAAAGAAGTAGGAGAAGCGATGCGTACTTTGCGTAAGGCGTTAATTCTGCATCTTACTTATCCGACAACGCAGACGATGCTTCCTTTTACCCCTGATATTAAACGGTCACCTCGTTTACAGGTATTGGATACCGGCATGCTTAACTATTTCTCTAATATACAGAAAGAAGTGTTTACTTCTAAAGACTTGAATAATCTTTATAAAGGAAGGATTGCCGAGCATATCGTAGGGCAGGAACTGATTGCTCACTCTGATAATTATCTGCAACCTCTTCAGTTTTGGATAAGAGAGCAAAAAACTTCCAATGCAGAGGTTGATTTCTTATATCCTTCTGCTTATGGCCATATACCTGTGGAAGTGAAAGCGGGAGCTACCGGACATTTGAAATCATTGCTGATGTATATGGATTTATCCGGAGCATCTTTGGCGATTCGTTTGTATGCAGGACCTTATCACCAGGAAGAAATTAAGATTTCCGAAAGCAAGAGTTTTACTCTTATAAATATGCCGTATTGTCTAACAGGTATGTTGTCTGCTTATATTGAGTCGTATATGGCTATTAAGGAACGCGGATGACGCGAGCTTCCGCGTTCCCTAATTGTTTTTATAAGCCTAATTTTGTTTTGATAGCCTTCGGGATCGCGTCTTTATGAACCATTACATAAATGGTTTTGGCGCGGACGAAGCTTTCCGACATATTCAGGTAGCCACCGAATTTGTTACGGTCTGTGCCCCATGAATTTTTGGTGATGTAGTACTTGGTGCCGTTCTGGTCCTTGGCGATACCGGTCAGATGCATCAGATGGTCATCGGTAGTCACGAATGCTTCGAAACCTTCCTGACGGACTTCTGGGGTTACTTTTACTTCCGGATACGGCTGTTCGAACTTGTATACTTCTTCCAGGCGCTCTTTCTCGTCCATCTTTTCGAAACGGGCACGGTCGGTATTCGAAAGGTCTTCCACCTTCTTTACTTCCGGGTTGATGGCTACGCCATTCTTAAAGGAGAAGCCTTTTTCGCTGACATCACCGTCCCAGCATACGGTGAAACCGTTGTTCAGGGCATAATCGACTGTCTCGATCATTTCGTCGAGTGGCAGGTTGTACATAAGCTGATGTTCCCAATTGTCCGGTACTTCGATGTCGAATTTTACGTAATACGGATGATGGGTGAAGCTCGTCAGTTCGATGTAATCGTCCATATTCAGTCCCAGGGATTCAGCAAATGTCTTGGGAGTATATTCTTTCCCTTTGTAAGTGAATGTAGCCGGAAGCTGTCCCAGGTAGGTATCGAACAGGTTTTGTATCAGTTTGTCGTATTCAGGGCTGCGTTTCTTATTTTTTACCGCAACATCAGCGATAGCTTTCATATATTGAGCCATTTCGCTGTGATTGTGGCGTTCGGAATTGTAGTTGATCCCTTTGTAAACCTCTTCGGGAACGATTCCTACCTGACGGTATGCATTTTTAAAAGTATGTGCCAGACTGCCTTGTCCGATATTTCCTTCGCCACGTCGCAGGTAATTATCCTGTAACTGGTTCATATATTTCTGGCGTACGATGAACATTTCAGAGAGGTCGTATTCTCCCTTTCCCATGCGTAATAACTCCGATTCCATAAATGAGGTGGTGGCGAAACACCAGCAAGTACCGGTGGCTGCCTGATTTTTTACCGGGGTAGCCGGAACTGTCACGACTTCGGTAAACTGATAGCCTTGGGCGAATGCGCTGAGTGCGGAAAGTAGCAAGGCGCAGGATATGAATAATGCTTTCATAAAATATGATTTAATAGTTTGTAATCGTTATTTAGAAACCTCGTGCAAACATTTTCCAGAACTCGTCAGCCATTTCGCGCCAGCGTTGCATGGCGGCGCCGGCAAAGTCGGAAGTATAGCCGGTCAGATAAGCATTTGCAGCTTCATCGCCTTTCGTTTGTTGGATTTGTTTGTATTGAGCTTCAACAAAAGGTAATTCTGTTTGTCCTTTTTCTTCGAAATGGGCGATGGCTGTTTGCATTTTCTCTTTTGTCAGTCCCCAGCGTACAGTTGCCAGTTTATTGGCTTCGCGGAACGACCAGATGGCGGCATCGGTACGATGGCGATGCTGTCCGCAGATACCGAAACTCGGAGGAAGTGCGGTGGAACCGGAGAAAATAGGAATACGCGGGCTCTGTCCCGGATTGTCGAAAGACAACCAGGCAACCCCTCCGACTGCATCAGGCAGCCAGTTTCGTAACTGGATAACATGGGAGTAAGAACATTGGGGAACGGCTACCAAACGGTTGCGGTCGACCGTCCTGGGTTTTACTTCATTCAACATATTGATCATATCGGTCGTCATCCAGGGATTGGCTGCCGGACTGGTGATAGAATCTTTATCCGAACTGTCTTTCTTTTTGGATGGGACTTTCAGATTTTTGGTTGTATCCCAGTCTGTCCCTTCATAGGTTGCACGCAAAAGCGCCATTACATCGGTTACGGCTACCTGCTTATCCGGTTTTACGCTCAATGGCAGTTCTTCCGAATCATACGATAGCTTCAGGGAAGGAGCAAGGCTGTTCAGGATAAAGAACTCACGCAGGCTAAACGATTTCGGTTCGCCGAAATAATTCCCTCCGCTGTAAGCCTTCCAGAAACGGAACGGTTCCTTCCCATCCCAGAATCCCATCTTTTTGGCAACATCGAAGACATTGGCGGACGCCATATAATTGTCTTTATCCTTTAAATCCAAAGTAGATATGCGGGAGATATTAGCCGATACACTGACATGGTCGTCCGGAATGCGGACAGCTGCCCAGACACCGCCGATTTTGTCCGGCCCTTCACCGAAGACTTCAAATATCCAGACTTCATCCGGGTCGGCAATTGTCAGACATTCGCCGGAATCGCCATAGCCGTGTTCTTTGACCAGTTCACCGATCAGGCGAATGGCATCGCGGGCAGTCGTGCAGCGTTGAAGAGCGATCTTTTCCAACTCTTCGATCATGAACATGCCTTTCTTGTTAATCAGTTCTTTCCGTCCGGAAATGGTCGTTTCGCCGATGCCCAGTTGTTTTTCGTTGAGGCAAGGGTAGGAGGTATTCAAAAACTGATAGGTGGAACGGGCCTGCGGGATGGTTCCTTTTAACTCGACGTTGGTCTGGTCGCCCGGATATTCCGTATGCATCCGTCCGTTCCGGATGGCGACGGTCGTGTCGCGGTCATAGGTGGCGGCCGGAACAATATCCATCCAGGTACGGTAATTTCCGTCGCAAGTGTGGCTGGTCATTACCGAGCCGTCGGCAGAGGCTTTCTTGCCGACCATAATACTAGTGCAACTTTCCGGTGTGTTGACCGGTTGGGCATATTCAATCTCCTGCGCAGTTGTGATCAGACAGTGGCAGATAAGTGTAAGAGTAAAGAGAAACAATCTGTTCATGTGTTTGTCATTTGATTTAATGGCTAAAGATACAAACTGTATCGGAATAATTGCATATATTTGCCCAAATCTAAGGTGTGTACGATAACATAACAATTATAATCCCATGAGAAAACTATTATCTATTGTAGTATTGCTGGCTTTTCTTGCTTTGCCGGCATTTGCACAACTTGCTTTGTTCCCCACACCGGCGAAGGTTTCGGGAGGCAAAGGATCGTTTACAATCGGCACGGCTTCCCCGATCAGCGGGAATGGCGGATATGCCGATGAATTGGCTAAAAAACTACAGTCTGAACTAAAAGGACTGGGTTTATCAGGAACACCTTCCAAAGGCACGGTTCGACTGGTATTGGATGAAAAACTGAAAATGCCGGATGAGGCTTATTCATTAACAGTCAGTCAGGAATCCGTTTTACTGGAAGCCTCTTCGGAATCCGGCCTTTTCTATGCGAAAGAGGCCCTGAAACAACTGGCCCGTTTTGGAAAAGGAACAGTGAGAGCTTGTAAGATCACAGATCAGCCCCGTTATGGCTGGAGAGGTTTTATGCTGGATGAAAGCCGTCATTTCTTCGGTAAGGAGAAGGTGAAACAATATCTGGATATTATGGCTTCCCTCCGTATGAATATTTTCCACTGGCATTTGACCGACGAACCGGGCTGGCGTATCGAGATCAGGAAATATCCGAAGCTGACCTCTGTCGGTGCTATCGGTAACTGGCATGATCCGGAAGCCTCGGCTAAATTTTATACCCAGGAAGAGATAAAGGAGATCGTGGCTTATGCGGCAGAACGTCATATTATGGTAGTGCCGGAATTCGATATGCCCGGACATGCTACCGCTGTCAGCCGTTCTTATCCGGAACTGTCCGGTGGCGGCGAAGGCAAATGGGACGGTTTTACTTTCCACCCCTGCAAGGAGACGACTTACCAGTTTATCAGCGATGTTCTCGATGAAATCGTCTCTTTATTCCCTTCTCCATATATCCATATCGGTGGGGATGAGGTTCATTACGGTAACCAGAGCTGGTTTACCGATCCCGAAATCCAGCAGTTCATCAAAGATAAAGGATTGCAGAATGAAACCGGACTGGAGCACTATTTCGTGAAACGCGCAGCCGATATTGTAGCCTCTAAAGGTAAAACCATGATCGGTTGGGATGAAATCATCGATGCCGGTGTTTCTCCCGATAAAGCAATTGTGATGTGGTGGCGTCATGACCGTAAACACCAGCTGGTAAAAGCGCTGGAGAATGGTTACAATGTGATTATGACACCGCGCCGTCCGTTTTATGCAGACTTTGTCCAGTATGGCGAACATAAGGTGGGCCGTCTGTGGAACGGTTATAATGCGATCGAAGATGTCTACCGTTTCCCGGAACCTATTATTCACCTGACGAAAGATTATGAAGACCAGGTGATGGGCTTACAGTTCTCATTGTGGACGGAACGTGTGGCAGATGAGAAACGTCTGGACTTTATGACTTTCCCCCGCCTTGTCGCTGTTGCCGAAGATGGCTGGACACCTGCCAAGGTAAAAGAATGCAGTCTCTTTATGAAGAAGTTGCCTGTTTTCCTGCAATATCTGGATTCATTAGGTATCTATTACTTCAATCCGTTTGATCCGGCTTCGACTCCTGAGCCGAATGCTCCGGAAAAAGAAGATGTGTTGCAGAATGGTTGATCTGAAATAAAAAGAAGGGACGGAATCTATTACGATCCGCCCCTTCTTTTTGTTATCTATAATTATAGATTAATATCTTTTCTTACGGGCATTGCGGTCTGACGTTTCACGTCTCCACGGTTTTTCGCTGTTGCGTCTGTCGGTTGTGCTGCCGCTGAAACCACCGTCGCGTTTGCCTTTATAGCCACCGCCACCCTTATAACCGCCTCTGGAACCACTGCCACCGCGTGAGTTATTTCCTCCACGGCTGAATCCTCCACCCCGGCTGCTTCTGCCTTCGCCTTTGCCCTGCGCAGGCTCAACGGAGATGCGGCGTCCTTCGATCTCGAAACCGTTCATGCTGTCCATTACGCGCTGTGCTTCGCCTTCCTCTACTTCGAAGAATGAGAAGTTGTCGCGCAGGTCGATCTTGCCGATGCGAACCTTACCCGGTACGCATTTGTTGACAAGTTCGATCAGTTGGTTCGGATATAAGCCGTCTGATTTGCCGAAGTTCAGGAAGAAGCGTGAGAAACCTTCTTCTGCATTGTGGGCACGGCGTTCGCCGCGTTCTGCACGGTCGAGACGGGCCGAACGTTCGTCTACTTCCTGTATCTCGTCAGCATCTTTATAATAGTCGATCATACGGTTGAATTCCAGCGAAACAACACGTTTGATGATGTCTTCCTTGTCCAGCCATTCCAGTTTACGATAGATCTGCGGCATCAGTGTTGCGATCTCTTCTTCGTCCACCTTCACTTTTTCGATCTGGTCGACGAGGTTGAAAAGCTGCTTTTCACAGATGTCGTGTCCGGTCGGCATTTCACCTTTTTCGAATTTCTTCTTGATGATATTCTCGATCAGACGTATCTTACCTTTTTCCTTTACGTGGCAGATGGAAATAGAAATACCAGTCTTGCCGGCACGACCTGTACGGCCACGGCGGTGAGTATAAGATTCTACTTCATCAGGTAAACCGTAGTTAATTACGTGAGTCAGGTCATCCACGTCCAGTCCGCGGGCAGCGACATCGGTAGCAACCAACAACTGAATGTTTTTAACACGGAACTTCTGCATCACATAGTCGCGCTGCGCCTGGCTCAGTTCGCCATGCAGCGAATCGGCGTTGTAACCGTCCTGTATCAGTTTGTCGGCAATTTCCTGTGTTTCCTTACGGGTACGGCAAAAAACGATACCGTAGATGTTCGGATAGAAGTCGGCAATACGCTTCAATGCCAGGTATTTATCCTGTGCACGAACCATATAGTAGATATCCTTGATATTCTTGTTACCTTCGTTTTTGTTCCCGATAACGATCTCTTTCGGATTCTTCATGTACTTCTTCATGATGCTGGCAATACCCTGCGGCATTGTAGCGGAGAAGAGTAACATGTTACGTGCGGGGGGAACCTCAGCCAGAATCGCATTGATGCTGTCGGTGAATCCCATGTTCAGCATTTCGTCCGCTTCGTCCATAATAACGTTCCGGATCGTACCCAGATCGACTGTCTTACGGTTCATCAGGTCGAGCAGGCGTCCCGGTGTCGCTACCACTACATGTACGCCACGTTTCAACGTCTTGATCTGACTTTCAATGCTGGAACCTCCGTATACCGGCAACACCTTCAGGTTGTCGATATATTTGGAGTAATCATTCAGGTCGTCGGCAATTTGCAGACAAAGTTCCCTGGTGGGACAAAGTATGAGTGCTTGAGGCTGATATCTTGTCACATCGATCTTCTGCAGGATGGGCAGACCGAAAGCGGCTGTTTTTCCTGTTCCTGTTTGTGCCAATGCAATTACGTCGTTGTCTTCTCCCAGCAAGAAAGGAATCACTTCTTCCTGTACCGGCATGGGCGATTCGTAACCCATTTCTTGAATTGCCTTCAATATGGGGGCGGCAACTCCTAATTCTTCAAATGTTTTCAAAATGTGATATATGTGTATATAATAAATTCAGAGGGTACAAAGGTAGATAAATAATTCGGATTCACATTAATATAACATAATTTCTTTTAATGTATCCCGCTTCTTATCTGTCAGATGTAATCCTTTTGACAGATATTTGTCTACCGAGCCGTAATCTTTCCGGATCCGTTTCAGGACCAGGTCGATCAACCCTTCGTTGACAGTGACCAAAGTGGTGATCGTTTCCTGTGCGTTTGTACTCAGGTCGCGTGCCATATAGGCCAGATGTCCGATATTGATATTCTCGTTGGAAGCCATGTAATCTTTAATGATCGTTTCTTCCGGTATTCCGAGAGCAAACAGCAGTATGGCGGTCAGGTAACCCGTACGGTCTTTTCCCATCGAGCAGTTAATCAGGATCGGATAATTATCCTTATCCAGAAAAACATCGAGCGCCTTAGCGTATTGTTCGCTGTAATCAGTAACGTACTGCAAATAAGTGTCCTGCATGAACAGGATTCCGTCTCCTTTACGCATCCGGTCTTCCTGTATGCGGGCAACTACATGATCCATATTCTTTATGGGAATAGGGATGTGTACGATGTTTGCATTGGAATAACGTAGCGGACTGGCTGCTACTTCATCATTCCCGCGCAGGTCTATAACCGTTTTGATATGCAGATTGTTCAGACGGATCGAATCCCATTCGCTCAGGGAGCTGAGTTGTCCGGAACGGAATACCTGTCCCCAGCGGGTCGTTTTATGGTTGTGGGCAGTCCCGTAGCCACCGATTTCCCGTAGATTCTGGAGGCTGTCCATCGATACGGAGCGGGCACCGATCGTCTTGAAATATTTATCGTTGAAAGACAACAGGAAATATTTACGCGACATATTATCGTTGGTGATATAAGTCGTGACACCGTCTTTTATGTTGGCATATCCTGCGGGAAGAGATCTGTTGAACGATTCGGGATCGTCGGAAACATACATCTTAAGTATACCTTCCATTTGCGGTTCGGTTTCCCATTTCAGAATATAATTCCCTATATCATCGCGCAGGCAGAGCGTCCGTATTTCCGGACTGTTGGAGGAACAACCCGTTATCAACGTAACACAAGCAAACAGAGAAAAAATCTTTACTAACATCGTCTTTCTAGCATACATACATTACAAAGATAATAATTCCTGCCCTTTTTCGTACCGGAGTTAATGATATTTAAGACTACTGGCGGTATGAGGTTGCAAATTCTTTAGAAATGTAATTATCATAGCTTTGGCATACTTCAGACGCAAGGTCCATGCCGCAGCGGATAATCTTTTCCCAGGTTTCTTTGCTCATGGTCGAAAGATCATGATATCCGATATTATATTTCAATAATCCGTAAATGATACCGGCATTGAAATTATCTCCGGCACCGATAGTACTGACCGGATTGATCATGTCGGTATCGAAATGTTCGGACAATTTGCCTGTGTACAGATTCACCCCGTTTGCCCCGTGTGTGGAGATGAACCGTTCACAGTAAAATTTGATATGGTCGGCATAGACCCGTTCTACCTCTGTCTTTCTGAAAATATTGAAGAAGTCTTCGTCCGAACCACGTACGATATCTGCATATTCCAGATTTTCGAGGATGGTGGGAGTGAGGTATATCGCTTCATGGGCGTGCGCTTTCCGGAAGTTCGGATCATAATAAATGATCGCTTTCCGTTCTTTCGCATATTCCAGAAATTCAACCATCCGTTCTCTCAGAGCCGGATTCAGGGAGTAATAGGAGCCGAAAATAAAGATATCGTCCTCATTGATGACCGGTAGCGGTACTTCCAGCCGTTGTTTGGGATAATCTTTATAAAAAGTGTAATTGGCATTGTTTTCATTGTCGAGGAAAGCCAGCGATATCGGACTCTTCCCGTCCGGGAAACGGTCTACAAATTCTGTCGAGATATGATTCTCTTCCATGAATCTACGGATGATCTCACCTACATGGTCGTTGCCGACTTCGCTGATGAAAGAAACCGGGACTCCCAGACGCCCCAGCGACACCAATCCGTTGAAGACTGATCCGCCCGGCACGGCTGTGTGCGGCTGGTCGTTCTTAAAGATAATGTCGAGAATCGTCTCTCCGATGCCAATAACTTTTCTCATATAATGGGCTGTTTATAGTCTATTCGTTCTTGCTCTGTTCGCGGCTTTTCGATCCGAGGTAACCGCCGTGATGCCGTTTGGCATAGTCTTTATTGTTGAAATTGATCCTTTTCATCGTACCTACCACCAAAATATCCCCGATAACGGTCATCACCGTCGTTGAAGTGGTCGGAGTGAGTCCCAGCGGACACACTTCTTTCGGAGCTCCCGTAAGCAGGCATACGTCGGCATCTTTTGCCAGCGAACTTTCCGAATTGCTGGTGATAACGATAAATTTCATGTCGGGCACCAGACCGCGTGTCAGTTCTACCAGTTCCAGCAATTCGCGTGTCTTTCCGGAATTGGAGATCAGTAACATGATATCATTGTCACGCACGATACCCAGGTCGCCATGTTGTGCTTCGCTGGGATGCAGGAAAAAGGCCGGCGTACCGGTCGAACTGAAGGTGGTAGCAATGTTCATGGCAATCTGGCCGGCTTTTCCCATTCCACTGGTAATCAGTTTTCCTCCCAGTTCGTGAACATATTTGACAATAAGAGTTACTGCTTCTTCATAGCCGGAGGTTACCGGGATATTCAGTACTGCTTCAGCCTCCTGTTGCAGGATGCAGGCGATTGCTTCGTGTGACATAGATACTTTATTAATTATACAATTATCCTAACAGTGTACAAAAATACGATTAAAAAAATCAATTCATTCCCCGGGCTTTATAAATTTTTGCCTTAGCATCATTGATGCGCTGGAATTTTTCGTTGGCCGCTTTGTGGATATCTTCTCCTAAGGCAGCCACTTTGTCCGGATGATGTTTCAGGGCAAGCCGGCGATAGGCGGCACGTACTTCTTCGTTGGTTGCTTCCGGTGTTATTTCAAGAACCTTGTAAGCCTCTTCCAGCGTATTTGTTTCCAGATTAAGCATCGACTCGACCTCTCTGTCCGATAATCCCATGGATAAGGCTACTTCTTTGAGAGCTTCTATCTCTTCCGCGCATACATGCCCGTCGCTTTTGGCGATCTGGGCCAGAAAAGCCAGGAGTTGCAGGCGTTCTTCGTAACTCAGGTTGTATGCGATCTGTGTTCCGCATTCCCGGATGGTATTTTTGAAAGCCATCGGATTTTCACGATCCATGCGTTTCTGTTGTTCGAAAAGGTTCAGTAAAATCTGTTCCCCCTGGGATACGGCCATTTCTCCGAAATTTCTTCTGAGGAACTGGCGCACAAACTCCATTTCACTGTGCATGATCCGCCCGTCGGCTTTGATGATGTACGATGCCATCACGAGCATGGAGAAAAGGAAGCTGTTCCGCTGGCCCGTATATCTGTCTTCCGGGGAGGGTTCACTTTCATAACTTCTTCCGCCGTATGCCTGTCCCGCCTGATTGATTCCTTCATCAAACAAAGAGCCGAATACGATTCCGGCCAGAGCGCCCAAAGGCCCTAAAGCCATAAATCCGATAATGCCGCCGATCCATTTTCCTATTCCCATACGATTTTTGTATACTTTTCCGGCAAAGATATGAATTATTTTATTGGGATGATATATGATATGTATAAGGAGGATGAGAAACCGTTTCTTTGTTCCCGAACAAATATAAAATAGATCCCGATGTTTTTGGATTTACTATACGTACTAAACAGAATTACTACGGCAGCTAATCAATGGTTGATAACCATCAACCGATTGGCCGACAATCATCAACCGTTTGGTTCATAATTATCAACCATACGGCTGATAATTATCGGCCGCTGAAATGTAACGGTTGTCTCAATGAAGAGAATGGAGTAACTGGTTGGTAATGAAGTAATAACTTTGACAAGCGAAGATAAGGATAAAACTGCTGTGTTGCAAGAAAATTTTGCTTTCTTCAAAACCATTACGGGTTTATTTTAACCGATGAAAGGGAAACCTTGAAATTCCGCGAAAGAAATTGATTCTATCCACATATTAATGTAATATAAAATCTTATATTTGCCACATAACGAAAATCGTTGATCTAAATGCTCTGAATATGAAACCGTTTAAGCAAGTTTACCTTATTATTATTGTGATTGGCCTTTTGTCTTGTCATTCAGGGCAACTCGATAAAGTATTACAGCAGGCAGATTCTCTGATGGAGAATGACCCGGATCGTGCATTGGCACTTTTATCGTCTTTCCCTCATCCGGAAACATTGAACCAGGCAGACTTTGCCGCTTATCAGTTGATGTATACGAAGGCGAAGGATAAATGTTATATGGATTTATCCTATGATACCACCCTTATTTTAAAATCATTGGTATACTATAAAGAACAAGGCAATGCTTCTCAAAAAGGCTGGTCGAATTATTATGCAGGCCGTGTCTATGAAGAGGCCGGAAAGCTATTTGAATCCGGATTGTATTTCCTGAAAGCGGCCGAATATGCGGGGGAGATACCTGACCATCTTTTGGGGATGATGGCTAATTATTATTTGGGTGAGTTGCATGATAGGCAATATGCTTTTGATAAATCGCTGGAGGCTTATAAAACATCGTATGCTATTTATGGTCAAACCTCCGGAGAGAAATATACAGGAACTTTACTGCATGCGATTGGTTCCGAGTTTGGAATAAACGGCAATCGGGATAGTGCTTATTTTTATTTGGAGAAGGCATTGGAACTTACTCGTGAGCGGAATGATTCTGTGGAAATAGCTGCTATATATAATGATATAGGACTTTATTTGAGAGAAGATAGCCAATATCCGAAAGCAAAATATTATTTCCAGCAATCATTGTCATTTGACAATGATAGTAGTAGGATGATAACTCGAAAGATTACTTTAGCTGAAATTCATGCATATTTGAATGAGCCGGATTCAGCGCTTTTTTTGTTGGACGATGTGAAATCTATAGTGGAAGCATCGGATGATATAGAAATGCAAGCTATTTATTATTCAGCCTTGGCTGAAATGGAAACAGCAAGTAAAAATTATAAAGCTGCATTTCTTAATCAGAAGCTATATATCAGCTGTGTTGATTCTGTTTATAGGCTTCAGCGTAAAAATTCATTGGCCGAAACGGAGCAAATCTATAATTATATAAAATATCAGGAAGAGAATGAAAAATTATATATGATACAACATAATGCTATTGTAATCAGCCTGGTTATTTTGGTGGTATTTATCATTAGCATGATTTTTATTGTTTTGAAAAAACGGAAGAAAAAACAGGATTTGTCGAATGCAGAGGAGACGGTAGATACTTTGCGAAAGATGGAAAAAGAAAATCTGGCATCATCTGGTTGCTCCGATGGAGAAAAGGATAAGATGGTAAAAAAGGCATTACTTATGCAACTGAACATAACGAAAGTCTTGTCTCAACTGAATGAGAAATCAGATAAGGACCAGGATTTTCTTGAAAAATTTAATCGTTTGTTTTATGGAGAGCAACGTGCGAACAATGTAAATTGGGAAGATTTTTACATGTTGATTAATTTATTATATGATGGTTTTGCTGAAAAATTGCAACTAACCTATGCCAATATTTTGAATGAGAAAGAGATTCAACTTTGTTGTTTGCTGAAGGCTAATATGGAGACTACCGAAATCGCTTGTATAATGGGGCAAAGTATCAATACGGTTCGTACCCGGAAAACCCAAATACGGAAAAATATAAAAGCTCCGGATGCCGCTGATATTGTAGCTTTCATTGAAGAGAAGTTGAGAAATAAGGGGTGAATTCGTTGGCATATCGACCTGCATTTGCCAAATATTAATCATTGGAGGGGGAATATTGATTTTTCTTAAAGTGGTGCTTTGTATTATGTTGATTATTAGCTGGTTATAAAATTAACATATCGGTTAAATATATGTTAATAGAGGGCTGTATTCATGTGTATCTTATTAATTTTACGGTGTCACTTTAAATGATAATAGTTATGAAAACAAGAATGATTAGTGCAATGTTAACCCTTGCAATGATTTGTAGTACGACTTTTTTCGTGAAAGCAGATCAGGTAAAAATAAGAAAAGCAAAAAATACTACTGGTGGAGTTCGTTCTATCCTTTTAGATCCCTCTCATCTCATGGTTAATCAGGATAATAGTGTAATCCATGTTGATTTTCTCTTTTTACTGCGAGATGTCAATATCTCTGTTGTCAGTTCAGACGGCAGACAGATTTATCAACAAGTCGTTTCATCTCAGACTTCTTCGGTCGATATAAACTTAAGTGGAGAAGAGGCGGGAGTATACACGGTTTATTTTACTGATGCGACAGGGATTTGTTTGTTTGGTGAGTTTACCATATTATAAATCTGTTATATATCAATTGAAGGAAATCACTGTCTCATTTAGGGATTGTATTAAAAATACTTTTGAAAAACATGTTAATACTCAGGAAGACAAATAATAAGCAATGGTATGATTGGGCAATAATAGCACTATTGGTCATATTGTTTGGCTTGTTGCCTTCTGTTTGTTCAAATGAGCTAATGCAAGGGACGATGAGTGGAAAGATGTTTTTTTTCTTGTACGTGATTTTAATAGGTGGTATTCTAATTGCATTGAAGTTTATTACGAAATCATCTTTCTGTGTCTCTTTTAGTTATATAGATAGAATATTGTTTTTATGGATAGCATACATACTCATAAATGGCTGGTTTCAGCATATCCCTCTTTCAAACAGGCTTTTAGAGTTAAGTGGATTGGTAGTTCTATATATTTTATTGCGACAGATTGAACCATCAAGATTTGGAATTATTTTAATTGCAATGGTTTTAGGCTGTATTATTCAATCTGTTTATGGAAACTTCCAATTGTGGGGATACACGCCATCTAATCATGCATTATTTAAAATGACGGGAAGTTTCTTTAATCCCGGACCATTTGCCGGTTATCTTGCAAGTGTTTTTCCAATAATGATCGGTGGTCTTCTATTCAATAAGAAATATCTTTCACCTTTAGGGGAGACAGGCAACCTAATAATATTATGGATCGGGGTTTCATTGGTCTTACTGACATTAGTTGCTGCTGATTCACGTGCGGCTTGGTTGTCAATTGCCTTGTCATCTGTGGTGTTACTAGTCAAGCGATATTCTATAATTCAATTATTTAGAACTGGTACTTCAATAAAACGTAACGTGTTATTACTTTCTTTATTTGTTTTGATTGGAGTCTGTTTTATTGGACTCATGAAACCGAATGATAAGTCGGCAAACGGACGTTTATTGATTTGGAAGGTTTCATCTGGTCTTTTCATGCAGCATCCATTGATTGGTGTAGGATTTGATCGTTTCAAAACTTTTTACATGGATGAACAAGCTGATTATTTTAAAAACACGCTAAACTCTTCTGAAGCGATGGTTGCCGGGGATACCAACTATTGTTTTAATGAATTTATTCAACATGCTGTAGAGAATGGGGTAATAGGTTTGTTCTTTATGGCAGGAGTTTTAGTTTGTATATGTGTAGCTACAAGCAATTTGTTTAATAATGAATTATGGATTGCGAAAGCCGGTATAACTGGAATTATTGTTTTTGCTTTTTTCTCATATCCTGCACAAATTTTACCAATCAAAACCGGTTTGGTTTGTTATTTAGCATATATTGCAGATTGTACGGAGAAGAAGAAGGTTGGCTTTCCGCAAAAGGATGAATATGTTTTCAAACTAATATTGGCAATCTTTGCGATGGGAGTAATTTTTATTGGTTGTACCAGCCTGCCCGCTTATTATATTGCATGTAAAAATTGGAATTCAGCTTATCAATTTACCCAACTAAAAGACTATACAGCAAGTATAAATGCAAGTACAAAGGCATGGCCGTTGTTAAGATATAACGGTGATTTTTTAACTCATTATGGAAAAACATTGACTATGGCAGGTGAGCACAAACAAGCTGTGGAAGTTTTGAATCAAGCTGTTTCATTCTATCCTAATATCATTGTTTATACAGCTTTAGGTGATAATTACAAAATATTAGGAAGGATAGAAGATGCAGAACGAGCATATTTAAAAGCTTGGTATATGAATCCAAGCCGATTTTATCCAAAGTATTTGTTGGCGAAACTGTATGATGAGACGAATCAGAGTGAGAAAGCTATTACTGTCGCAAAAGAATTGTTGGATAAAGAGGTGAAGATTGAATCGACTGCTGTTCGTGAGATTCAAACAGAAATGAAAAATATTTTAAAGAAACATAAGGAGCGAGGTTGAGGTGTGTCGATTAATTGATACATTGATTCTTCGTTGAAGTATTAATATTTAAATAACAAACAAAATGAACGCAAAAGTAAAATTACTTGGTGCTGCCGCTGTCTTTGCAGTGGCAATGTTCGTGAACGCATCCGTTAATACGGATAAAGCTTCACAAGATGTAACACTTGCTGATTTGGCGTATGCCTCTGATGCAAATGCTGAATGCCCTCCGCCAACTGTAAAGAATGGGCGTTGCAATTGGTCTGGTACAAGATGCGCCTTGAATCCTTTTCCAGAAGATCAGGATTGCGATTTTTATTCAATGCCCTGATTGGTGAAACGTAAAAGAAAAGTTAAAAACGATTGATAATTAACCTTATTACAGATGTATATAAAGATTAAAAATCTAAATGGTTGTTTTTGACAATGTACACGTATTTTAATAAGGGTTGGCTGAAAATTGGAATATTAGATTTTATCCTGCTAAGAATCTATTGAAAGGGTATTAGATAATAAACTTATTTTTTGTCAACCCCTATATATTGTTTAGATTCAGATAATTTAATAATACATATTTATGTACAAGAAATGGTATTATGTTTGTTTGATTTTTGTTTTTGTTTCTTGTTCTCATGATATAGCACATATCAAAAATGCAGGAAAGGGAAAATTAAAGGCAAACTATCAATTAGTAAAGATAGAAGAAAAAAAATTTCAATTAGATTCAGAAACAGCTCCGAGACCGGTTTATACACAGATGTTTAAAGATAAGTCTGGAACTGAGTTGTTTACATTTTTCAATTCATATAATAAATCAATATATATTTATGACTATTTAAGCTCGACATATATTAGAAGTATTCACTATGATAACGAGGGTGCTAATGGCATACTTCATCCAATAGGTTATTATATAAAGAATATGGATTCAATTTTTGTTTATGATATGATGAAAATAGAAGTTGCATTAACTGATAGTTCAGGGTTTGTGAGAGACAGAATATCATTGAGAAACAGTTCTGATAATAATTGGGCTTTGTATTATCCTCAATATTCTCTCAGTACTGTAAATCCCTTTATAGAAAGACAGGGGAGGTTGATATTAACTGGTTTTGCTCCTTTTGCAATTCCTTCAGAAAATATAGACAACTTTTTATTTACAGCCTATATTGATTTAAAAACAAAGCAAATAGAATATCATCATAAATATCCTAATGTATTATATGGCTGTAATTATAATTGGGAAGGAGGATTTGCAACCATGGTTTATCCTTGTTTATCTCATGATGAGAAATTGATTTTTAGTTTTCCTGTATCACATGATTTGTTTTTTTATGATTTCAAATCAGAGAACTTAACAAAGTTATATGCGGGAAGTAATTTTGCAAATACTATTCATTCTATTGATCATGAACAAAGACGTACTCCCAATGAGTTGATAATGGAAAATTACATGCAGGAAGATATGTATGGAGCGATTCTTTATGACCCTTATCGTAAAATGTATTATCGTTTCCTACTGCAAGGTATGCCAGATGCTGCGATTGGAATGTCTACAGGTGAAAAACCTGTGGATATTATTATCATGGATGAAAATTTCAATTATTTGGGTGAAACTACTATAGGAGTAGAAAAAGAATGGAATTGGACAAACTCTTTTGTTACGCTTGAAGGGTTGAATATTGAATATACTAGTGGTGAAGGTATAGACGAAGATTATCTAACGTTCAAGATTTTTATTCCGAAAGTAATTTAGTAATAAATATTTGCATTATGAAAAAATATATCTTAAAAATATTCTTAGTCCTTTTAATAGTTTTTGGAGTGTCCTGTAAAGATCGTACAGATATAAAGGAAAAAGAATTTTTAATAAATTCTATTAAACAATTAAATATTACTTCTCAATGCAAATGGATAATAGTATTACCAGGTCTTGGTTGTCATGGTTGTATTCAGGAGGGTGAGTTTTTTATGAAAGAAAACATAACGAATACTGATATTTTGTTTGTACTGACAAATATATCTTCTTTGAAAATTTTTCAGCAAAAAACTAATATAAAAATAAATGACTATCCCAATATTTACATAGATAGAGATAATCATTTCAAGTTACCTACAAAGAATGGAATCTATCCTTGTATTATACAATTGAGTGATGGTAAACTTTTAAATTATTCTTTTCAATCTCCCACATCTGCTGCTTTTTTTACACTGGAAAAAAATAAAAAGTAAAAAATGTTTATATTGAGAAATGATGAAATATATAGTAGCCATACATAGAAAATATATTATTTTGTTGAGCATTATGCTTTCGTTTTGCTTTGTCGTTCGTTCACAACAATCTATGGATACTATAGTGGACTGTTTACAATCAAGATATTCTGTAATGCCTTCTGAACAGATTTATCTTCAAACCAGTAAAGGCATTTATGAAACAGGTGAAGATATTTGGTTCAAAGGCTATCAGTTAGATGCACAGACTATGGGACTGTCAGATAAAAGTAAAACACTTTATCTGCAAATGATTGATTTTAAGGACAGTGTTGTTTGGAAAGAAAAATATTTGATAGAAAACGGTATTGTCTCCGGACATGTTTATGTAGATGAAAAGCTACAGGAAGGCGATTATTTTTTGGAAGGTTATACAAAATATTCTTTTTATAAGAATGACACTATCGGGATGGCTTCTTCTCGTAAAATCAAAATAGTAAAGAATATATCTCATATCAGAATTCCTGCATTATCTAAAGACAGTATATTTCGGTTTGAATTATTTCCGGAAGGTGGAAATCTTGTTTATGGTATCCTCTCCAAACTAGCTTTCAAAGCGACAGACGGAAAAGGAAATCCCGTGAGTATTGAGGGGATGCTATGTCAGGACGGTAAACCGTTAAGTGAAGTGAAGAGTACACATGACGGAATGGGGACTATATTATTTATACCTCTCCAGGGAAAGAAGTATCAGGTAGAACTAAAAAACGGGAAAAATTATGATTTGCCTGAAATTCATTCTGAGGGGATGATTCTTAGGCTCTCTAAACAGAATAAGAAGAGCTTGGATTTCATTGTTACTCAGAGTGAAGGATTGCCGGATCAGCAGATTTATCTAATCGGACAAATGCGCGGAATGGTTTGTTGTATGGCGAAAGGTGTACTGAAAGACTATCTTAAAATAACAATTCCGCTGAATAATTTCTTTTATCAGGGAATAGCAGAATTCACTCTTTTCAACGACGCTATGCAACCAATAGCTGAAAGACTGGTGTATGTCTACCCGGAAAAAAAGCTGCATATCGTTATTGAACCGGACAAAAAAAGTTATGCTATCCGTGAAAAGGCAACAGTGAAAGTCCGGGTTACAGATGAGGAAAGCATGCCTGTAAGGGCAAATCTGGGTATTAGCATTTACGATCAGGCATACGATAATTCTGGCAATCCGGTAAATATCCTGACCCATTGCTATCTCTTATCTCAGATACGGGGAAAGATATATGATCCGGCTTATTATTTTAACGAAAAAAATAAAGACCGGGGTGAGGCTTTGGATTTGTTATTATTGACGCAGGGATGGCGGCGTTACATTTGGGACATGACAAATCCTGCCTATCAAGGAAATATTTTTTTAACAGACGAGATAACTGGTACGCAGACGGTAAGGAGTAATAAAAAAAATGTAAATGATCAAAAATCGGAACAACTGATACAAGTTTCCGGTCCGGAAGGCAATTCTTTATTTGTATGGACGGATTCTGCCGGGCGGTTTACAGTTGATCAAAATATGATGAAAGAGCTTCGAGGCGGTTATGTGTATTTAAAACCTATGATATTAGAGGAACTTAAACCGGTACTTGAAATAAATGATTTGTTTTCAGCTATTGATACAGTTAGAGGGAAAAGAGAGAATACCTATCCAGTGATTGATGTTCTCCAATATGAAAAAGAAGAGAATTTTACTCATCCAGTTGTAAGTCAGGATAGTACAATCTTATTAGATGAGATAACTATAACAGGAAAAGGGCGAAAGCCATTTCGAGATAAATTTATGGGACGATTGGATAGTTTGGCACAGAAAGATTTAGGTCCGTGGGTGTGCGCCGATGGGTGGCTGGAAAATTATAAAGAAGGGTATACGCATCACCATGATCCTCGTTATTGCCCATGTGTGGTAGATGATGGAGAGCCTAGAACAACTCCTGTTATTGGACACAGGTATCATATACAAAAAAATGAATACTTTCAATGCAACGCAAAAGGTGGCTGGTGTTTTAAACCAGTAGACAGCCAGTGGGTTATTTATCAAGGTGCGATTTATAGTGAAGAGGAATTATTAAGGATGAACAATTTTTGGCGCACTAAAGGTTATTATGCTGCGCGAGAATTTTACCAGCCAGATGAAGTTGATATGCAGTCCTCTATTCCGGATGCCCGTAACACTCTGTTATGGGAACCTTCCGTTGTTACCGATGAGAAAGGTGAAGTTATTGTCTCTTTCTACTGCTCTGACATCAATACCGGATTCACCTGTGTAGCGGAAGGTGTAGATGGGGCAGGGTTGTTAGGTACGGGCAAGTGTGAGTTTAGAGTAATAAGGAAATGATGAAAATACACAGATTGACAATAATTATTTTAGGGTTATCTCTTTTTGTTGCTTGTAAACAACAGAATAAGAAAACCGTGGATGCTGTTCTTGATAGATGGTACGGAAAAGAAATTCTTTTCCCTGAAAAATCAGTTTTTACCCGTTTATTAACGGATACAACTATTTTTGATTATTCGAAGTTTAACATGAAAATTCTGATCTATGCCGATACAACTGAATGTATGGGATGTAAATTGCAGTTAAATAGATGGAAAGAGTTTATGATTTCGGTAGAGTCTGCAACAAGTGATACCATACCTTTCCTTTTTTTCATTTACCCAAAAGATATCGAAGAAATGAGATATTTGATTCAAAGTGAGAATTTCGACTATCCGGTTTGTGTAGATTCTGACGATCTCCTTAATAAACTCAACAAGTTTTCATCCGATGTCTCATTTCTGTTAGATGAAAATAATCATGTTATTGTGGCAGGAAATCCTATTCTCGATTTAGAGACCAGAGATTTGTACATAGAAAAAATTGCAGGGAAAAAAGCGTTCAACAATCCAATCAAAACAACAGTAAATACAGAACAGACAATTTTTGACTTAGGTACATTCGATAAGACTGATATAAAAGAAGTTTTTGTAAAAATAAGGAATACAGGAAATAACCCGTTGGTGATTTTTGATGTCAATACCAGTTGCGGTTGTATAACTACTTCATTCGATAAACAACCGGTTAATCCCGGAAACAATATAGTAGTCAAGCTCAAGATAATACCCAATGAAACCGGATTTTTAAGTAAGGTAGTAAAGATTAGCGGTAATTTTGATAAGCCGATCGTAATAAATGTTCAAGGAAATATTACCGACTTGTAATTCATGAAAAAAAATAATCAGATACGACATTGGATAAACAGAACAATCAATTGTGTTTTGGGTTTGTCACTGGTTGGACTGTTGTATGTTTTAGTTCAGGTGTTTTTAATCGCTTCTTTTAGGATACCCAGTGATTCAATGGCTCCTGAATTGATTAAAGGCGATCTTGTATGGGTTTTGAAACCGATAATCGGTCCCAGGTTATTTAATATACTAGCTTCAATGAAAGGAGAACAGGTTGAAATATATAGAGTTCCTGGTATTAGAAGTATGAAGAGAAATGATGTATTGGTATTTAATTATCCCTATTCTGAATGGGATCAGTGGGACAAAATAGAAATGCATATCTTAAAATACTATATTAAGCGTTGCATAGCCCTGCCAGGCGATACACTTACTATCCAAGATGGAATTTATCAGATTAACAATAGTGATATTTGGGTTGGAAATATTGAGTCTCAGAAAAGAATTATCACTTTTGATATTGACAGAATACCCAAAGAACAATTTTATACTCTTCCGTATGACAGTATCCTTCATTGGAATATCAGAGATTTTGGCCCGATGTACATACCCCAAAAGGGAGATATACTTTCAATGAATAGAACAAATTATCTGCTTTATAAGAGACTAATTGAATGGGAACAAAAGGACAGTTTGCTATATAAAGATGGCAAAGTTTATTTAGGTGATTGTCCCATGAAAGATTATCGTTTTAAGAATAACTACTATTTCATGGGAGGAGACAATTGCCTGGGGTCGGTTGATTCCCGTTTTTGGGGATTGGTTCCTGAAAAGTTCATCGTTGGGAAGGCTTGGATTATATGGAAATCAGTTAATCAGGATACAGGAAAGATGCGTTGGAACCGTTTTCTAAAAAATATTAAGTGAAAAACTGATAAGGACAATATTATATCTGTGAAATAAATAATACGAGATTTTATGAAAAAGTATTATATATGTTTTATTTTCTTTTGTTTGTTGTCTTGCTCTCATTCTGGGGACAAGGAACTGGAGCAAGCTTTGGAACTATCCGGAAGTAATCGAATAGAGCTGGAAGCTGTATTAAACCACTATAGAAATGATTCACTAAAATTGAAAGCTGCCTGTTATTTAATTAAGAATATGCCTTTTCACTATTCGAAGGAAGAGCATTATGTTTCTCCTGAAGGGAAGAAGTATAGACCGAACTTAACTCTGTTTTCAGGTAAAGATCAAGTAAAGCAGCATTGTGATTCATTAATCCAATGCGGTTATCGGATTGAACAATACAAATTATTTGATATAACTGCTCTTGACAGTGCTTTTCTTGTCAACAATATTGAATTAGCGTTTTCTGTTTGGCAAAAACCTTGGGCCAGGAATGTCTCATTTAGTGATTTTTGTCGATATATATTGCCATATAGGACACAAACAGAAAAGGTATCATTTCTTAGGAAAGAGATAATGGAACGGTTCATTTCCATACTTGATTCAGCAAAAGTAACTACACCGCTCGAAGCTTGTACTCTTTTGAATGAACATTTGAAAACGGTTATAAGATACCAGGATACTGGACTTCCTTTTTATCCTACTATTGAAGAAACTTATTGTATAGGTCTCAGTCAATGTGATGGAATTTGTAATTTAGGAACATTCATTATGCGGGCTGTAGGTATTCCTATAGCAGTGGATTTTACAATTTGGCCGAAAATGGATTTAGGACATAGTTGGTGTACAGTCCTTGATGAGGGACGATTTTATAGTTTCGGTCCGGGAGAGGACCAGCCTGATGTACATGCTAAATTATTTTCTGAGGTACGCCACAGAAGACCTGCCAAAGTTTATCGTTTTCGTTTTGATCCGGTAAATTATAATAAGAACATAGAAGATGACAAGTATAATACTTTTCTTAAAAATCCATTGTTATATGATGTAACGAATGAATATCTGGATAAGACGGTTAATATAAAAGTTTCGATTAATGAGGATGATAATATCCGTTATGAACAATCTGATCAGGTGTATTTGTGCATATATAACTATTATGAATGGAAACCACTCGCAATAGGCTGTTGTTCAAACGATGTATGTACTTTCGATAATGTAGTTGGAGATAATATATTTATAATAGCTGATTGTCCTGAAGGAAAAGAATTAAGATATATAACAGCTCCTTTTTATGTAAATGTACAAGGTGAAATACATAAGTTTATTCCACAGTTGCAACACAGAAAGATGTGTGTGTTGGAAAAAAGGAAAGCTGATATAAATCATACATTGTTTTATTGGGACATCGTAGAGAAACGTTTTATTCCAATATCATTTACGGAATCAACGGATACAACTCAAATATATGATCAGGTGCCTGATAATGCCTTATTATGGTTTACAATACCGGAACGGATATTTAATCAACGAATATTCTATATAAAGAATGATAGCATAAAAACATATTAGTCAAATATAATTAGGACTATTATGTTTCTTGTTAGATGTCGATATCTTTAGGTAATAAACCTGCTGAAAAACATTGGTTGACGTATAATGGTGTGTCAGGAAATGCATTACTTTTACTCCATAACCATACACGAGGAAAAGAGGAGAGGATTTTTACTTATGAGAATGGTTGTCAGGTTTGGTGGTGAGAGTTTGTAAATTGTTAATTTTAATAGATAAAGTTATGAAAATGAAATTTTTGTTATTTGTTTTTCTTATTATATCTATTAATACAAATGCTCAAATGTACTTTTTCCCTGGTAGAGCAAGGGATATTAGATCTTTATCCTTTGTTGATTCTGGGAATTTGAAAATTTGGTATACAGTAAATGCTTCTAAAAATACATCTAAAAGTGAGGATATACATATATTGGAAATTGGAGATAATGTATCGAAATATTATAGTTATAATGTCTATTTATCCGATTCTTTGTTTACTGATTATGTATTAAATAATCCTAATTCTTCTGTTGTTCCTCATTTTATGAGACCTAGTTTAGCGCGAAAATATTTGTGGTCAGAAATTTATAAAAACTTAAAAAATAATATGCTGACAGAATATGCACATATGCCGCTTTATATTTCAGACTATGAGTATTCTGAAGAAATTCCGAATTTTTTATGGAAGATATATGAGGATACATTATATATAAAAAATAGATTATGCCAAAAGGCTGTTTGTTCTTTCCGTGGAAGACAATATATAGCTTGGTTTAGTAAAGAGTTCAATCAGAGTAATGGACCATGGAAATTTGGAGGATTGCCAGGAATAATTTTAAAGATATATGATGTTAAGAAAGAATTTGTATATGAGTGTATACGTATAGATAGTGCTAAAGAAAAATTTTCAATTGAATCTTATGATTATAGCAATTATGATAATATAGATAGGATAGAATTGTTAAAACTGTGGACTGATATTTATGATCATTATTTTATTCTTATTGGAGGAACTAGTAAACTTCAGTGTACAGACAAGTATAATCCTTTAGAGTTAGAATGATATCTGGATGTCTTTAAACAAGAAATCTGCTGAAAAACATTGGTTGACGTATGATAATGTGTCAGGAAATACATTACTTTTACTGCATAACCATACTCGCGGAAAGAAAGAGATGATTTTACTTATGATGAAGAAGCTCGGGTTTGCTGGTAGAGGCTTTGGATTCTATGGGTTTAAATTGTAAATCTATATTGAAAAACATAAATATTGAAAAGTTATGAAGACGAAAATTTTATTTGCAATTTCGTTGCTATTTGCAGTAATTGTATTGAATGCTCAGGAAGCGAAGTATGGGATTAAGTCAGCTATTATTAAAAAAGATGTGGTTGCCATGGGACAGAAAGTTGAATGTACATGGTATATGGATGATTATGGGAAGAAAGAAT
Source organism: Parabacteroides sp. AF17-3 (assembly GCF_003635445.1). Taxonomy (NCBI): domain Bacteria; kingdom Pseudomonadati; phylum Bacteroidota; class Bacteroidia; order Bacteroidales; family Tannerellaceae; genus Parabacteroides; species Parabacteroides sp. AF17-3. Next base: position 426,223 of record NZ_QTMM01000001.1, read on the forward strand.
CTACGAAACTCACTATGAAGACGGGTGGGGTAGCTGGTGTGGAAAAACATATACGAACCATTGCGGATGGGAGTTCAGCGATCAATATAGATCTGGATATGAAAACAGCCATGAAAATGAAATTACCTGAGAAGCCGATCAATTATTTGCAGTTAACTCCTGAAATCGTAGAGAAATATAAGATCAAAGAAACAGGCGAAGAAGATATTGCCGGAAAACCTTGTAAAAAGTATGGTTTGGAAATCACGCAGATGGGGCAGACAGTTCAGATGTCTGTCTGGGTCTGGAAGGGGCTTGTGCTTAAATCTGAAACATCTTCTAACGGAATGGTCGTTATGGTTGAAACAGCGAAAACGATAGACGAGACTTCCGCTGTGGCGACTGATAAATTTACTATACCGGATGGTATAAAACTGCCTGAATAGGTATTTTATCCGAATGTAGTGATTGGGGTAGTCAACCTGAACTAACAAAATAACATAATTTTCAAGCGATGATAAAGATAGCCGACTTTTTAAAACAAAAAGTAACAGCTGCAATGTATGTCTGGGGTGTTATAATGATTTTGGAGCTTATATATATGGGGGTCGGTATCAGTAATTTGATTCTGGATCCATCATCAAAAGGGGTTTGGCCTGCCGTAATATCTGCTGTTTGCGTATTGACTGCAGGCATTTTGTCAATACGAAGAGAATGGAAAACTAAAACGGAAGGTCATGAAATTGAAAATGATAAAAAGGAGTTATAGTCTTGAATGGAAAATAGCTCTTCTCATTAGTTTGGGATACTGTGGTTATTTTCTATATGGTTATTTTAAAAATCCGGAAATAATCCATGATAAGTCGATATTTATTGGGTTAGCTATTTTTGTATCGCTATTTGTCATGAGTTTATTAGGGCTTTTGTTAGGATGGGAGAAAAGGGAGGCGATCAATTTGGATGGATGGAAATACAAGTTGTATGACAAAAATAAACGTTTGTTTCTGCTATATACAGGTTTGGTTGATGGTTTGCTGTTTACGGCACTACTTTTATTTATAGGATATTGTTCAGGCTGGATCGAAATGTCTTATTTTCAGGCTAAAGGCTATTTAGGGATAATATCGATTTCTGTGGTTTTCATGATACTTTCTGCTTTCATGAATTATCGGAAATATCATTTTTTTGACCATTGACAAAGCAAAAGTCTCATATCTTCTGTGTTCCGGTTTGAATCTGGAAGAAATTACGTTTGTCAATGTGAATTCTGGTCTAAATCCGACCATCGAAAGATATAATAAACGCTTCAAATTATATACGTTGGGTTTCTCGAATCTGGAGGTCTAATATTATTTTTTGAAAACGAATAAAATCAATCTCTTATGAATAATATCCGGATTTTTATTCGTACTTTTCGAACCAATATTAATATTAAATATAATCGCATGAAAAAACTCAATCTAACATTATGTTGGCTGTTTGTGGCAGTATTTGCTTTACAACAGCTTTGTGCACAACAGTTGCAACCTCTTCCCGTTGATCCGAAGGTAAAATATGGGAAGTTGGATAACGGGCTTACTTATTATATCCGGCAGAATAAATTGCCGGAAAACCGTGCCGATTTTTATATTGCGCAACAGGTAGGTTCCATACTGGAAGAAGATTCCCAAGCCGGATTAGCTCATTTTCTGGAGCATATGGCTTTTAACGGAACAAAAAATTTCCCCGGAAAAATGATGACTAACTATCTGGAAACAGTCGGTGTCCGTTTTGGCGAGAATCTGAATGCCTATACTAGCTTTGATAAAACTGTGTATATGATTATGAATGCGCCTGTTACGCGTCAGGGTATTATAGACTCCTGTCTGTTGGTGCTTCATGATTGGTCTAACGGTATTTCGTTGGATGGTGAGGAGATCGATAAGGAGCGTGGCGTTATACGTGAAGAATGGCGTACCAGCGGAAATGCCGGCATGCGCTTGATGAAACAACAGCTTCCGGCTATGTATCCGGGTAGCCAGTATGCCAATCGTTTGCCGATAGGAAGTATTGATGTGATCAATAACTTTAAACATGATGAGATACGCGCTTATTATAAAAAATGGTATCGTCCCGATTTGCAGGCTGTTATTGTGGTGGGTGATATTGATCCGGATAAGATTGAGGCTCAATTAAAGACGCTGTTTGCCGATGTGCCTAAGCCTGTAAATCCGGCAGAACGTATTCTGTATCCGGTTCCTGATAATGAGGAACCTTTGGTTTCGGTTGCACAGGACAAAGAGGCGACAATTCCTTATGTGTACATATTCTTTAAACATGATCAAATGCCGGATGAGGTAAAAGCATCGGCAGCGGGAATAGTGATGAACTACATAAAAAATGTCTCCAGTGTCATGATGAACGAACGTTTCCGTGAAATCCTGCAAAAACCGGATGCTCCGTTCCTGGGAGCTTCGGGATATGATGGTAATTACTTTGTCGCTAAAACAAAAGATGCCTGGAATGTATTCTGTGCTGCAAAAGAAGGAAAGGTTACTGATGCGCTTGCTGCCATTACGCGCGAAACAGAGCGGGTGAACAAATATGGGTTTACCGCTTCCGAATATGAACGTGCCCGGGTGAATGTGTTGAAGAATTATGAATCGAATTATAAAGAACGGGATAAACAGAAAAACGGAACTTACTCAAACAGATATGTGGGCCATTTTACAGACGGGGGTTCCATCTCTGGGATAGAAAATGAATATGTTATGATCAACCAAATAGCACCGTCGGTTACTCTTGAACAGGTCAATCAATATATTCAGGATATAATCGGAGAGAAAAATGTTGTTATATCTGTATCCGGCCCGGAAAAAGAAGGACTTGTATATCCCACGAAAGAAGAATTGCTGGATGTATTTAATAAAGCACGTCAGGAGGAATTGACGCCTTATGTTGAAACGGTGTCTGATGAACCTTTGATAGAGGAATTGCCTGCACCCGGCAAGATCGTATCATCTAAGGAAAATGAGTTGCTGGGTGTAACGGAACTGACTTTGTCCAACGGCATTAAGGTTTTACTGAAAAAGACAGATTTTAAAGATGACCAGGTATTAATGACAGCCACCAGTCCGGGAGGTACGACTATGTTCGGCAATGAAGATATTGCGAATCAGAAGTTGATAAATAGTGCAATCAATCTGGGTGGTGTTGGAAATTTCAGCAAAACGGATTTAGCTAAAAAACTTGCGGGAAAGAAAGTTAATGTTTATGTTTCTCTTGGTCCGGATTGTGAGAAAGTGGATGGGTCTTCCTCTCCGCAGGATATTGAAACAATGTTCCAGTTGATCTATCTCTATTTTAATAAGCCTCGTATGGATAATGATGCGTATGCTTCTTTTGAAGAAAGAATGAAATCACAGTTGACAAACCTGGATCTCAATCCGATGGTTTCATTCAGTGATACACTGAGCACTTATCTATATAATGGAAATCCCCGTGTAATGCGTGTACAGTTGTCTGATTTTGATCATATAAGCTATGCCCGGATGATGGATCTTTATAAAGAACGTTATGCGGATGCATCCGATTTTATTTTCACATTTGTCGGAAATGTAGATACGGATGCTATCAAGCCGTTGATAGAACAATATCTGGCGACTTTACCATCTCTTGGTCGCAAGGAACCGAAAGGTCGGGAAGATGTATATGCTCATATGCAAAAGGGAATTACGGAAAAGCGTTTTGCTCGTTCGATGGAGACTCCTAAAGCTTCTATTGTCGGCATTTATTCCGGACAACTGGATTTTACACCCGAAAATATGACATTGCTCACCGCCTTGAAACAAATACTTGATATTGTTTATGTGGAGAAGGTCAGGGAAGAAGCCGGTGGAACGTATGGCGTCAGCGTTTCTTCACAGTTGGGTTATTTCCCGAAAGGAGAGGTCGCTTTGCAAACATATTTCGATACGGACCCAGAGAAGGCTGATTTAATGAATAAAATTGTACGTGAGGAACTTCAGAGTATCGCGAAAGATGGTCCGCGTATTGAAGATTTTAATAAGACGAAAGAAAATATGCAGAAGAAATATGCGGAGAATCTGAAAGAAAACAGTTATTGGTTGCGTGTGGTCGATGATTACTATTTCCATAATCTGGATCGCCATACACCTAATAAAGCAGTGCTTGACGGTATGACTTCAAAGCAGATACAGGAGATTGCTCAAAAGATACTTTCGCAGGGGAATATGCTGGAAGTATTTATGGAACCGGCTAAATAGGATTATATAAAAAACTGATATAGAGGATCTGGGAAGTGTTTAAAATACTTCCCGGTTCTTTAAATGAAAATAGGCATTATTAAACGAATTCTGGTCTAAATCCTTATCTTTGTCTGAATGTTTAATCCGGTTGAGTTATGGAAAGAAATTATCCGATAGGAGTACAGAGTTTTGAGAAGATACGGAAGGACAATTATGTATATATAGATAAAACCCGGTATGTTTACAGGTTGGCGAAAACCGGTTCATATTATTTTCTGAGCCGTCCGCGACGTTTTGGAAAAAGTCTATTGATTTCTACGTTTCAGGCCTATTTCGCCGGGAAAAAAGAACTTTTTGAGGGGTTAGATATCGAACAATTGGAGAAAGACTGGACGACTTATCCTGTGCTTCATCTCGATCTGAATGCACGAAATTATGAAGATGAGAATTCCCTGCTGGAAGAATTGAACAAACATTTGGAAATTTGGGAGCGTGAATATGGAAGCCATTATGGCGATCGTGCTCCGGAAGAGCGTTTTTTTCATGTCATTCGTTTAGCATATGAGAAAACGGGGCAACGGGTAGTTATTTTGGTGGACGAATATGATAAACCGATGTTGCAGGCTATCGAAGATGACAGGTTACAACAGGTGTACCGAAACCAATTGAAGCCTTTCTACGGGGTGATGAAGAGCATGGATAGTTATATCAAATTTGCTTTCTTGACAGGGGTGACCAAATTTGGGAAAATAAGTGTTTTCAGTGATTTGAATAACTTGAACGACATTTCAATGAACCCTGATTTCGCAGCTATTTGTGGTATGACTGAAAAGGAGATACATCATTATTTTGATTTGGATATCCATACATTGGCAACCAAAGAGGATCTGACTTATGATGAAACTGTTGAATTGCTAAGGGATAATTATGACGGTTATCATTTTACCGAAAATTCGGAGGGTATCTATAATCCTTTCAGCTTACTGAATACGTTTTATGCCATGCGCCCCGATAATTATTGGTTTGCAACGGGAACACCAAGTTTTCTGGTGTACCTTTTGCAAAGATCCCGTTATGATTTATGGGAATTGGAAGAGGTGGAAACAGACTCCGATGTGTTGGATAGTATTGATTCCTTTTCGAAAAATCCGATACCGGTAATTTATCAAAGTGGATATCTGACCATCAAAGGATATGATAAGCGCTTCAAATTATATACGTTGGGTTTCCCGAATTTGGAGGTCAAAGAAGGCTTTTTTAAATACCTGTTGCCTTATTATGCCGATGTAAAGGAAACGGATACGACTTTCAATATCCGTAAATTTGTAGGTGAAGTGGAAACTGGCGATTACGACTCTTTCTTTTCCAGGCTTCAAACCTTCTTCAGTAACATTCCTTACGACTTGGTCGGCGATTTGGAGAAACATTACCAAAATGTACTTTATATTATAAGTTGCTTGATGGGATTTTATGTTGATGCTGAATATCACACCAATCGTGGAAGGGCGGATTTAATCCTGAAAACTCCGGCTTACATTTATATAATGGAGTTCAAATTGAACGGAACATTAGAAGAAGCGATTCGCCAGATCGAAGAGAAAGGTTATGCCGAGCCGTTTGCTCACGATCCTCGTAAATTGGTCAAGCTAGCTGTAAATTTCAGTTCTAAAACAAGGAATATCGAAGGATGGAAGGTGGTCTGAGCATAACTTTAAAGATTGTCTACCACGGAAATTTATCAGGCATTCTTCCTTTCTCCTTTTATTATTGTACTTTTGCACGTCAATTAAGCGAAAGATAACAATGCATTACTTCTCACATATTTTACCTAATGGTCTTCGTATGGTACATTTGCCGATGGAATCGCCGGTTTCGTACTGTGGATTTGCTGTAAATGCCGGAACCCGGGATGAAGAATCGAACGAATTTGGTCTGGCTCATTTTGTGGAGCATATGATGTTTAAGGGTACCGAAAAGCGGAAAGCCTGGCATATCCTGAACCGGATGGAGAATGTAGGCGGAGAACTGAATGCTTATACGACCAAGGAAGAGACATTTGTGTATTCTATCTTTATGGAAGAACATTATCAGCGTGCTTTCGAATTACTGACGGATTTGATCTTCCATTCACAGTTTCCGCAACAGGAAATAGAGAAAGAAGTGGATGTGATCCTGGATGAGATTAATTCGTATGAGGACAGCCCTTCGGAACTGATCTTCGATGAATTCGAGAATTTGCTTTATGACGGGCATGCGCTGGGACATAATATATTGGGAGATGAGGCTTCTCTTCTGACCTTTAATTCTGAATCGGGCCGTTCGTTTATGCGTCGTTTTTATGCACCGAAAAATATGGTATTCTTTTCGATGGGGCGTGTGGATTTCAAGAAGATCGTTAAACTGGCGGAAAGTCTGTTGTCGGATATCGCTTTCCCGATTGCTTCCCGCAACCGGGTGGCACCTGCCGGAATTCTTCCGTGTGTGAAGAAAGTGCATAAGGATACGCACCAAGCGCATGTACTGATCGGTAGTCGTGCTTATAGTATGCATGATGAAAAACGGATACCGTTGTTCCTGCTTAATAATATGCTGGGTGGTCCGGGCATGAATAACCGTCTGAATGTTTCACTCCGTGAGAAGCATGGATTGGTTTATAATGTGGAATCGAATGTTACTTCTTATACCGATACAGGCCTGGCTAGCATCTACTTTGGTACGGATCCGAAGAATATGGAGAAAGCTCTGAAACTGGTTCATAAAGAGTTAGGTAAGATACGTGACATCAAGTTGTCCGCCACGCAACTGGCTGCTGCCAAAAAGCAGGTTATCGGTCAGTTGGGTGTTTCGGGAGATAATAAAGAAGGACTTTTCCTCGGTTTGGGAAAGAGCTTCCTCCACTATAACCGGTATGATACCCTTCCGGAAGTTTTCAGCAAGGTCGAAAGCCTGACTGCCGAAGAGATACAGGAGGTGGCGAATGAGGTGTTCGCGCCGGAGCGGTTGTTTAGCCTGATTTATCAGTAAGAAGTTCAGAAAGTCAGTTCCAGCCTATGGAACAACTTTTCAGTTTATTTTATCATACATTTTATATCATACAAAATGTATGATGTTTTTTACCAACATTCTGCCTTGTCCTTTAGCTCAGGGATGCTGTTTTTGGTGAATACGGGACTTGCTATTCCTTTTCGTTTCTGGGTGATGTAATCGTTGAGTAAGAGGAATGCCTGACGACCGAGCAGGGAGATGGCAATCAGGTTGCAGATCGTCATCAGTCCCATTGTTATATCGGCCAGGCTCCAGGCCAGGTCGAGGCTTGCCAAAGCACCGAACATAACCATTCCACCGACTAACAGGCGGTAGGTGAACAACACGCTTTTCTTTTGAGTGACGAATCGTATATTGGCCTCTCCGTAATAATAGTTACCGATAATGCTGCTGAATGCGAACAGCAAAATGGCTACAGCGACGAAGATACTGCCGATATTTCCAACCTCATTGGTCAGTGCATGTTGCGTCAGTTGTACGCCGTTCACACTCCCGTCGAGCGGGGCACCACTGAAAAGGATGATAAAGGCCGTACAGGTGCAGATGATCAGTGTGTCGGTGAAAACACCTAATGTCTGGATAAGACCTTGCTTTACGGGGTGCGATACATCGGCTGTTGCCGCTACGTTCGGAGCCGACCCCATACCTGCCTCATTACTGAACAGGCCCCGTTTGATTCCCTGCATCAAAGCAGCTCCGACCGTTCCGCCGATGGCCTGTTCCCATCCGAAAGCATTGCCGATGATGAGTTCAAGCACGGCCGGAAGTTTTCCTATATTGAAAAGAACGATACCCAATGCCAGCGCAACATATCCGAGAGCCATTACGGGAACAATAACACTACTCACTTTTGCGATTCGCTGAATACCTCCAAAGATGATGAGGATGGTCAGGATGGTTAGTATGCCGCCAATAACCCTGTGGTCGAATCCGAAGGCCCCTTCCCAGGCTGCGCAGATAGTGTTACTTTGTACCGAATTGAAGGCGAAGCCGAAAGTGATGGAGATCAATACAGCAAAAAACACGCCCATCCATCGTAACCCGAGGCCGCGTTCCATGTAATAGGCCGGCCCTCCGATAAAGGAGTCTTTTCCTCTTCTTTTATATAATTGTGCTAATGTCGATTCGACGAAGGCGCTGGAGGCTCCCAATAAAGCAATGATCCACATCCAGAATACGGCTCCAGGACCGCCAACCGCAATTGCCGTAGCTACTCCCGCCAGATTGCCCGTTCCGACACGGCTGGCCAGCGATACGGCAAATGCCTGAAAAGAAGAGATATGTTTTTCACCGTTTTTAGATTTTCCGGTAGAATCTCCAAGCAATTTTATCATTTCTTTTATCATGCGGAACTGTACGAAACGGGTTTTGAAGGTAAACCATATTGCACAGCCCAACAGCATGATTATTAATAAGTATGACCATAATACATCATTGATGATGCTAATCCATGAGTTTACGATATCCATGTGTTTGGCTTGTTTTGTTTCAAAGATAAAGTTTTTTTGCGTACCACCTCTTCACTCCTTATAACAACAGCGAAAAAAATCGTGTTAAAATCGCATTAACATTTACCCTCGGAAAATGGCCCATTTGTTAAAGAATTACCTCCGTTTTACCCCCAATCGTAGGGAGTGGACCTTCACTGGACCTTCACTGGACCTTCACAGGAGGTTCACTGGAGCTAATACGGAGGTTATATGGAGCATTTCGGTGTTAAAACCGACAAGAATCTTTATGCATATTTAACCGGTTTTGCGTGAACACAATTTTGGATTATTCGCTATCGGCATGTAACCAACATCAACCCGGTAGAGCATGAAGTTTGAATTATTTTTCATGATTTACTATTTGAATGTCAAATTATTAGACACTGGTGTATAAAAATTAGACATTGGTATTTTTATATGGTGCATACAATTATGTGATAAACAATCAGATATGTTTTTGGCATATATTTTGGATAATAGGAGGAAATGATAAATCATATGAAAACGATATTAAGAAATTCTCTAAGTGTATTACGACGTTTTAAGATGGCGGCTTTTTTGAATGTAACAGGGTTGGCCGTTGCTTTTGCCGCTTTTATTGTTATCCTGATACAGGTAGATTACGAACGGAATTTTGATCATTGCCATTCGACTTCAGATCGGGTATATCGTTTGGATTTGACGTTTCCCGGTACTTTCGGTACGATTCTGCCTCGTGCTTTTGTGGAGGAAGTTATCCGGTCATCGCCCCATATCGAAGCCGGTAGTCTGATCTATCCGTATAATCCGGAAGTCTATTTTTCTGTGATGGAAGACGGACAAAAGATTGGTTATCGGGAGTTGATACAAACTTGCCATCCGGCTATTACCCGGGTATTTGATTTTCAGATTATTGAAGGAGAACGGGATTGTCTGAAAGACCCGGAAAAAGTAATCTTGCCGGAAAGTATGGCTCTCAAAATGTTTGGTGAACAGCCCGCTGTAGGAAAAGCCATTCATGCCGAAGAAGCAATTCAGTCGAAAGACAACCGTGAGTATACGGTTGGGGCGGTCTATAAAGATTTTCCGGGAAACTGCCAGATGCGTAACCTGATCTATACGGCAATCGGTGAAACCTATCAGCGGGACAATTTCGATGCCAGCAATTATATTTGTTACCTCTTGCTTGATACGCCGGAGTCGGCACAAGCTGTAACGGATAATTTTAATACCCATTTTGATTATGCCAAAGTAGGTTTGGAGGGAGATGGAGGTATCAAGTTGACCCCGTTGACAAGTATTTATTATATGAATGAAAGCCAGGACGGGACGATCTTTCGGAGTGGAAATAAGGAAGTTACCGGGTTGTTATTCTTTATTGCTTTGCTAATCATCATTGTGGCTGCCATCAATTTTACCAATTTCAGTACATCGCTGACGCCTATGCGCATTAGAAGCATCAACACTCAAAAGGTATTGGGTAGTTCGGATGCCGTATTGCGTTGTGCGTTATTAGTGGAGGCGGCAATTATCAGTATGATAGCTTGGGTACTGGGCCTGTTTATGATATGGATATTGGGACGTACGGAGGCTTTGCCTTTTGTGGAGGCAAATTTGGAGATAGTAAGTAACCTGTCTATTATATTATTGACCGGTGTTATAGCGCTGATTACCGGTATTGTCGCCGGATTGTATCCCTCCTGGTATGTGACTTCTTTTCCTCCGGCATTGGTTTTGAAAGGGAGTTTCGGACTTTCACCTTCCGGGCGTAAGTTGCGTACGGTTTTGATCGGTGTTCAGTTTGTCGTTTCTATTCTGTTGATTATCGGAGCTGTTTTTGTACGTCTTCAAAACAATTATATGCGTGGTTATTCTTTGGGATTCGGCAAGGAGCAGATTGCCGTTGTCCGTTTGAACGGAGAAATCTATAACAAATCGCGCGAAACGTATGTAAATCGACTGAAAGAATATTCGGGTATCGAAGATGTTGCTTTTGCTATGGAGAAAGTAGGTTCGAAAGATGGTTACAGTACCAGCTCCGGTTCTGTAAAGGAAAAAGAAATACAATTTTTTCAGATATATGCCTCATCCAATTTTCTTCGTGTTATGGGAATTCGGGTAGAAGAAGGGCGTGATTTTTCACCAGCAGATGAGTTGTCGGAAGAAGCCGTATATATCTTTAACCATACAGCGAAAATGAGTGCGGATATGGAAGTTGGCGACCGGGTTACGTCGTGGTTGGCTGGTCGTATTGTAGGTCTTACCGGTGATGTGAAATTTACTTCGCTTCGCAATGGAGAGAATAATATTGCTTTTGTGACAGGTAATATGCCTATCCCTTTGACAGTTTCTTATATTCGCTTGAAGGCCGGAACAGACATACTTGGAGCTGTTTCTCATATCCGTGAAACAATGGCCGACATGGACCCGTCTTATCCTTATGATATTGAGTTTTATGATGAGATATTTAATCAATTGTATCATAAGGAAGAGAACTTGCGCAGTCTGATTATGGTTTTCAGTATATTGGCGATTATCATATCACTTGTAGGGGTATTCGGCTTGGTCGTATTTGATACACAGTATCGTAGAAAAGAAATCGGTGTACGCAAGGTACATGGGGCGACTAACGGGGAAATATTAGAAATGCTCAATCGCTCTTATATGTATATCGTACTGGTTTGTTTTGCCTTAGCAGCGCCGGTAGGCTACTATGGTATTAAGAAATGGTTAGAAGGTTTCGCATATAAAACACCGATGTATTGGTGGGTATTTCCGGTTGCTTTATTGGTGGTGTTGAGCATTACGATCGGAACAGTGACGTTCCAGAGTTGGCGGGCGGCAAATGCCAATCCGGTAGATAGTTTGAAATCGGAATAAACGGATTCGGTTAGACTGGTTTGCACATATGTTTTCCGGTAACAAATGTTGCTTGATACCTGGATATCGAAGCCTTCGATACCCAGGTGCGAGCATCATTATATTGCATTCCTGTTTTTTTGAGGTAAGTGTTTTGGGGGTGTATCATGCATATTGAAAGCCATCCAGTTTACTCTGTAATTCTTTACGAGCGAAAAAGATACGACTTTTCACTGTGCCTAGGGGAAGATTCAGTTTATCTGCTATTTCTTGATATTTGTAGCCGTTTACGAATAAAGAAAACGGGATTTTGTAATCCTCATTTAAAGCGGCAATCGCTTTTGTGATCTCTTTGATCTGATAAATCTTGTCGGGAGAACCGGAAATGGAGTCGCAGGTAATATTCAGGTTGTACAAATCGACATTTTGATCTACTGAAGTTTGTGCACGTACCATCTTATGATAATTATTGATAAAAAGATTGCGCATGATGACCATAACCCAACCTGCAAAATTAACATTGTCTGTAAATTTTTCCTGACTGTTTAACACCTTCAGCGTTGTGTCTTGTAAAAGATCCAGAGCATCCTCTCTGTTTGCTGTTAGTTTGAGAGCAAAATTCATCAGGCGATCTTGTATTCCTATTAGTTTTTGTTGAAATTGTAAGCTGTCCATAATACTAGTTTTTTATTGTTGTTGATTTGATTTTGTTGCAAATCTATTTTTTATGTTGCTTTTGTGATGTTCAATGTGGTACGCATTGTTTCAGGTATTGTTTGATAAAGAGTCTGGAAATTATATATCGGTAAATTTCGAACATTTGCCGAACGATTTCGGTATACGATTATGTGGGGCGATGAGATTTTTTTTCGTTTTTCGTGTAACTTTTTTTGAAGTAGCTTCGTCTTACTTGCAGAAATAAACGACAGGCAGGCATGGCCACCCTGCCGGAAAAATAAATTATAAACGTATGAAACGGATTCTATTTGCCATCATGCTGCTCGGCTGCATGATACAGGGAGTTTTTGCCCAAAATTTGGAAATAAAAGGTATGGTGAGGAATGGTCGGGATAAAGCTCCTCTTGAATTTGCCAACGTTGTGTTGCAGACGGCAGATTCTGTCTTTATAACCGGTACGACTACGGATGGAAAAGGGCGTTTTATGTTGGATAAGGTGAAAGCAGGCGATTATTTACTGGCTGTATCCAGCCTTGGATATGAAACACAATATATTGCTTTGGATGGATTTAATAAAAGTATCGACCTGAAAGAGATCTTGATGGAAGATGCGGCCGTCTCGTTGGATGGCGTCACGGTCAGTGCGTCTAATACAAGCAGTCGCTCCGATCGCAAACTGATATTCCCTTCCGATCGGCAGGTAAAAGCATCTACTAACGGAATGGATTTGCTACAACAGTTGATGTTGCCGAAGATAACAGTTAACCCGATGTCGAATGAGATTAAAGTGCCGGGAAACGGTGAAGTGCAGCTTCGTATCAATGGCGTAAAAGTGGAGTTGGATGAAATCAAAGCTTTATTGCCGACTGATATTATTCGTATTGAGTTTCATGATAATCCGGGTTTGCGTTATAGGAATGCGGAAGTCGTGCTCGACTATATTGTTCGCCGGCCTGAAACGGGAGGAAATTTCAGTGTGGATATGAGCCAGGGGGTGAATGCTTTATGGGGCGAACACCGTGTTTCGGGAAAGATCAATCATAAGAAATCGGAGTTCGGTGCTTCTTACCGGATCGGGCCACGCGATTTCTATGGCATGTCGAGAGATAATGAAGAGATTTTTCATTTGGCGGATGGAACAGTGCTGCATCGAAAAGAGACTGGCGATCCGAGTCATGCCAGTATGTTCATGCATAACCTGAACCTGAATTACAGTGTGCAGGATCCTGAAAAGTATCTGTTCAACGCTACGTTCCGTTATTGGAACAATCATCAGCCGCACTGGGATTACCGGGGAATTCTCTCCAACCAGGACAATCCGGATGATTATGTAGACATGGTTGACTTGAATAGTAGCGATAATCAGGTTCCGGCTTTGGACTTGTATTATCAGCGTAATCTGAAGAACGACCAGACATTGGTGTTCAATGTGGTGGGAACTTATAACCGCACTTCTTCCCATCGTTTCTACCAGGAAAGCCGGGGGGAGGAATTACTGACGGATATCAATAACCGTGTTTCCGGAAAGAAATATTCCCTGATCGGTGAGGCGATCTATGAAAAGAAATTGGCTAACGGGAATAGTCTGAGTGGCGGTGTTTGGCATACGCAATCTTTTTCCGATAATGAGTATCGAAACGGACATGATTATGAGACACATATGGATCAGTCTGCTAGTTCTATTTATGGTGAGTTCAAAGGCAAAGTCCGAAAATTGGATTATATGTTGGGAGTAGAATTGGCACGTTTGTACTACAAACAGGAGGGGACGGATGATTCGGATCAGTTTTATACATTTAATCCCCGTTTTACTTTGCAATATGCTTTACCCGGACAGTCGTTTATACGCCTGAAGGGGTATGTCGGCAATCTGTCTCCTTCTTTAGGCAACCTGAATGCCGTCGAGCAGGTGATCGATTCCCTTCAGCTGCAACGCGGTAATCCGAGACTGGAGTCTTATATGAGCTACCTGTTGGATCTTAATTACGAATATCAGAAAGGTATTTTTTATGCGCTCGTCAACGGTACGTATGAATATGTACCTAATGCTATTATGGATGAAAAATACCAGGAGGGCAATAAGATTATCCAAACTTGGAACAATCAGAAAAACTGGCAGCGTGTGGTGGGCTTTGCCATGTTTCGGGTAGGGCCGATCAAGGATATTTTGCAATTTTCTTTTACCGGTGGTGTGAATCATTATATCAGCAATGGCAATACGTATTCTCACCGCTATACGAACTGGTATTGTAATATGCAGGCGTCGCTTACGTGGAAGAAGTTCATGTTGATGTATCAGATGAATACGAACTGGAACAGGTTCTGGGGTGAAACGTTGGAAGGGGGCGAGAATATTCAGATGTTCATGGCGAAATATAATTTCAAGAACCTTTCTTTAGGTATTGGGGCATTTAATCCTTTCTCCGATAACTGGAAAGTACAATCCGAGAATTGGAATCAATATGCTTCCAGCAAAAAAACTTCTTACATCAAGGAAAGTTCCCGTCTTTTTGTTGTTTCGGTATCGTATAATTTCTCTTTCGGACGTACATATAAGGCCGGACAGAAACGTTTGAACAACAGTGACAGTGATTCGGGCGTAATGAGTACAGGTAAATAATATTCTTTGTATCTTTGAAGGAAATTAAAGAGTATAAAGTATGAAAGCAATTGAACCCAATCTGATAAAGGATAACTTTATTGAAATTATCGGGAAGGAGTGGATGCTGGTAAGTGCCGGTGATAAGGATAAGTTTAATATGATGACAGCCAGTTGGGGCGGCGTAGGTTTCCTTTGGAACAAACCGGTGGTGTTTGTCTTCATCCGTCCGGAGCGTTATACCCGTGAATTTGTCGATGAAAAGGGGTGTTTTACGCTCTCTTTCCTGGGAGAAGAACACAAAGATGCTCATAAAGTTTGTGGTTCCAAGTCAGGCCGTGATATGGATAAAGTGGCGGCTACAGGCCTGACTCCTTATTTCACGGAGCTCGGAAATCCCTGTTTTGAAGAGTCACGCCTGACGTTGGAGTGCAAAACGCTTTATGTGACAAAGATGGATAAAAATAGTTTCATCGATCCGGCTTTGTATGAAAAATGGTACAGCGCATTGGCGGGTAATCTGCATAATGTATATGTGGCAGAAATCGTGAATGCCTGGGAAAAGTAATTTTACTTTATTCCCAATTCCCTGAGCATTTGTTCCGTATGAGTCAGAAAATACTTCGTTAACTGGTAATGTTGTGTTTCCTCATACGGAGTAATATGTGCTCCATCCTCATCTATGGAATAGATATCTGCTCCCGGATAAGCCATGATGATGGGAGAATGCGTAGAAATAATCAGTTGGCAGCCTTGTGCCACCAGTTCTTGTATCCGGACCAGTAAAGCCAGCTGGCGTTGAGGCGATAGGGCTGCTTCCGGCTCATCGAGGATGAAAAGGGTATTTCTTCCCGCATAATTCAGAAAAGTGCTAAGAAAACTTTCACCATGCGACTGTTCGAGGAGGCGGCGTCCTCCGTAAGCTGCCATAGAATAATCGCGGCCATAGTTTAGTATGTCTTTCATCGATTTGGCATCTATTTCGGCTGCATGTTCAAAGAAAGATTCTGCCCGAAAGAAAAAATGGTCGAACGGTTTCCGTTCTTCGATGAGGCGGATGCATTGGGGCAATACGTTTGAATAGGATTTCCAGGCTTCTTTTCCGTCATATAGCATGCCCTGGCTGTCTTCATCCCGTTCTTCGTATTTGAACATGATGCCTTCGAGCAGGGTTGATTTACCGGCACCGTTTTCACCGACCAGGAAAGTGACCGGTTTTCGGAAAACAATCGATTCGATGTATCGTACTGCTGCGGCTCTGAACGGATATTTGAGCTCTTCTACCGGGCCTTCCACTTCGGCAGGGTTGAGTAATTGTGCTTGTTTGAGATAAATCATAGCTTTCTTTTTTACAAATGTATATAAACTTCCTGTTTTATTCAAATGATAAATAAGGAGTCAGTCTTTCTTTATCTGTTTCAGTAAATTCTTCCAGTAATTGAAGATTTTCCCAGCCGGATAACTTCCCTTTTTGTTTCCGTAGTTGCTCGATGATGCGGGCTTGCTGATAATTTATATACGGATGTTTGCATAGTTCTTTAAAGGACATTTTATGAACCTCTAACGGACAGATCAGGGACATATCTGCCGAAAACCACGATTTCATCGCATTATATCGTTCTTCATCAAGACCGTACACTTCACGAAGTTGTTCTACCGTATAGAAACCTCCCAGCAGTTCTCTGTATTTAATGATTCGGCGGGCAAAAGTGCTTCCGATCCCGGGAACTTTTTTCAGGATTGTGGTGTCGGCAGTATTTAGTTCGACAACAGTTCCGACAGGGTATTTTTCTGTTTTAGGAAAAGTCCTTCTTTCGGATGTATTTTTGGTTTCTCCCGAATGAAATTTATTTTTCTCTCGGGAGGAATTGTTTTTTCTCCCGGATGCAGGAGTTTTTACCTTTTCCGGATCAGGACTATTTACAGGGATATTTTGAGCCGTTTTTACTGGTTCAGATAGTCTGTTATTGTTGACAGGTGTGTAATCGGTTTTTTCATCCGTCAGCAGTAAAATGATCCAGGAAGCAACAATCAGACAAAGTAGGAGAGTCAACGCTCTGCGTTCTCCTTTGGAGAAATAAAGTAAATCACGCCAGTTCATAGTTGTTACGGTTTAATGTTTCTGTTTTTTTTAGCTTGAGTAATACTTACAGCTTGATGTAAGATGTTCAGAACTTCTATCCGATCTTTTGTTATTCGATAAAGAATAAAATGAGCGGGAAGTATGGCCCTTCTGTATCGCTTATCTTTTGTGGGAAGATAAGGATATTCTGCATTTAACAAATAACCGGAAGTTAATTGTCGAACAGTTTCATAAATAAGGTTTTCGTATTCGATAGCTTTTTTTTCTCCAAAGTTTATTTTTCCATATTCAAAGATTTGGTCAACAGAAGAAAAAAAGAGAAGCGAAACGACTACCGGTTTCTTCTTTGTTCCCTCCATTGTCTTATCAT
Source organism: Parabacteroides sp. AF17-3 (assembly GCF_003635445.1). NCBI lineage: Bacteria > Pseudomonadati > Bacteroidota > Bacteroidia > Bacteroidales > Tannerellaceae > Parabacteroides > Parabacteroides sp. AF17-3. The sequence continues at coordinate 443,552 of NZ_QTMM01000001.1, forward strand.
TTCTTGTCCTTCTTCCAAAGTATAAAAAGGTCCTTTTTCTGCAACTTTTACCATTGATTTAAATTCGTCAATAGTTAATTCCCCTCCCTCAATGGCTGGATTGAATTTCAGTCCCTTCCATTCCTGCATTTTTTGTTTGATTTCTTCCAATGTATAAAATGGTCCTTCTTCGGCTTTACGAACGCGGGCAATAAACTCTTCCTGAGTCATGTCTAATCCAGGAAGTAACTTTCTTTTCTTTGAGACGGTTTTGATTTCCATATTTATAATTATTAAATGATGAATACTCTTTTGCAAAGATATAAGTTACCTGTTGATAAGCAAACAATTTATACCTTTTTATTTTCAAAACAAGGAGGTTATCTTTTTGATCAGTCCCAATTCGTTCAGGAAGATCAGGCCGATTGCTACGGGAGCGATGTATTTTATAAAAAACGCATACGTATTGAAGAAGTAAAAGGTGATTGTTCCTTTATTCGTCAATTCTTCTTTCAATACTTTTCTTTCGATGCGTAAACCGACAAATACGCAGATCATCATTCCGCCGATAGGCATCATAATTTTTGCCGTAAGATAGTCCAGTGCATCAAAAATGATCAGTCCGCCGATGGTATATTCTTTCAATAGACCGAAAGAGAGAGAAGCAAGGGCTCCGATGACGGCAACACCGGCAGAAACGATCCAGGCCGCTTTCTTTCTGGTCATATGATATTCTTCATGTACATAGGCCGTTGCCACTTCATGTAGGGAAATGGTAGAGGTCAAAGCTGCCAAAGCTAGTAGAATGAAGAATATGAAAGACCATATATTTCCGAAAGGTAGCTGTTCGAAGATATTCGGAAGGGTGATGAACACCAGTTCCGGGCCTGCAGTTGGCTCAATACCAAAGCTGAATACAGCCGGGAATACCATGATGCCGGCCAGTAATGCGACAAAAGTGTTCAGAACAGTCACCTGTATCGCTGTTAATTGCAGATTCGTATCTTTCCCGAAATAAGAAGAATAGGTGATCAGACACCCCATTCCGATACTCAGAGAAAAGAATGTTTGTCCCATAGCACTTAAAATAACGGAGGAGGTGATCTTCTCGAAGTCCGGTTTGAACAGGAAAGATAATCCTTCGTTTACCCCCGGTAGGGTTATGGACCGTATACATAATACCAGCAGTATAAGGAATAAGGCCGGCATCATGATCTTGGATGCCCTTTCAATTCCTTTTTCAACCCCTGAGACGATGATGAAATGTGTGATTGCGATGAATACGATTGTCCAGCCGATCGGTCTGAGTGCGCTGGAGGAAAAGGCTTCGAACTCGGTGGTAAATTCGGCAGTAGTTTTTCCCGACAAAGAGCCGGTCATTGCCTGCCAGATATATTCCAGCGTCCATCCGGAAACGACGGAATAGAAACCTAATATAAGAAATGCAGCCAAGACTCCGTTATAGCCGATCAGCGACCATTGTGTTCCCGGCGCTAGCTCCTTAAAAGCTCCGGCAGCGTTTCTGCGTGAGTGGCGGCCGATAAAAAATTCGGTGATCATGATAGGAAGTCCCAGTAAAACAGTGCATATCATAAAGACCAGCAGGAAAGCGCCTCCACCGTTCGATCCTACCATATAAGGAAAACGCCAGATACTACCCAAACCTACAGCACACCCTACAGTTGCTAATATTACTCCGATTTTACTTCCAAAAGTTACTCTATCTTTATTTGCCATAGATTATTTGTCCTCTTTCTATTTATAATAAAACAACCCCGTCCTTGATATGGATTACGCGGTCGGTGTTGGCAGCCAGTTGTTCATCGTGCGTTACGATCACAAATGTCTGGTGCATCTGGTCACGCAATTCGAAGAAAAGGCTGTGTAATTCTTCTTTGTTTTTGGTATCCAGGCTGCCCGAAGGTTCGTCAGCCAGGATGACGGCGGGGTTATTGATTAATGCACGGGCCACGGCAACGCGTTGTTTCTCGCCACCGGATAATTCAGCCGGTTTATGAGTCATTCGGTCCGATAGTTTCATGAAATCAAGTATTTCCTTCGCTCTTTTTTCTGCATCGGACGCCTTTTCCCTGGCAATCAGTGCCGGGATCATTACGTTTTCCAACGCTGTAAATTCCGGTAGCAGCTGGTGGAACTGAAATACAAAGCCGATATTCTTGTTTCGGAAGGCAGCCAGTTCTTTTTCGGAAAGTTTGCCTGTTTCTGTTTCGTTAATAAATAACTTACCGTTGTCCGGCGTATCCAATGTCCCGATAATCTGGAGCAACGTCGTTTTTCCGGCACCGCTGGGGCCGACAATAGCTACAACTTCACCTTTATTGATCGTCAGGTCGATGCCCTTCAATACCTGTAAATTCCCGAAACTTTTAGTAATACCCTGCGTTTGTATCATGTTGATTAAATATTTCTTATTACATAGGAAGCCAGATAACAGCCGAAAATAGCCGGCATATACGAAACTGTCCCGGTAGTCGTCCGCTTACATTGTTCGTTTTCCACTTCCACTACGGCTTCCGGATTGGCGATTTCTGTTGAGAAAACGACCGGAATACCTTTGTTTAGTCCCATTCCCCGAAGCCGTTTGCGCACCGCTTTTGCCAGTGCACAGTTGCAAGTCTTGGAAATGTCAGCTATTTTCACCTGCGACGGATCGATCTTTGCTCCGGCACCCATGGATGAAACAATGGGAATTTCACGTCGGTAAGCATGATATAGCAGGTATGCTTTCGGACTGAGTGAATCGATGGCATCCACGATGAAATCGTACTTTTGGGCAGAAAGAACCTCTTCTGTCCGTTCGTCACGCAGGAACTCATTGAGTATTGTCAGCTTCAATCGCGGGTTGATATCCAGTAAACGTTGTCCCACAACTTCTGCTTTCTGCATCCCCAAGGTAGAATGTAAAGCCGGCAGTTGGCGGTTAATATTGCTGTCGTTCACCGTATCCGCATCAACAATGGTCATATGTCCTATCCCGGCACGGCATATCTGCTCGGCTGCATAAGCTCCGACGCCTCCGAGTCCTACGACCAACACATGGCAATGTGACAAGTACTCCATCCGTTCGGCCCCCAGTAAGAGTTCCGTCCGTGTGTTCCATTTGTAACTCATTTATATGTTTTTGAGCACAAAAGTAATAAATCAATCAGAAACCGCCTTTTTATTAGTCATCTTTTAACTATTCCTTCATTTCCGGTTTGTGCAGATGAGTAAAAAGCAGTAATATTGTACGCTTAAATTTAAAATACAATGAAGATAAAACGCTATTTAATGCTGGTTGCAGCGTGTACTCTCTTTTTAGGGAAAAGTTTTGCTGCCAATAACGAGAAACCGTTCGTGATACCTGAATTACAGGAATGGAGAGGTGCTCAGGGAATGTTTACTCCTTCTGCTACTTCCCGTATTGTTTATGCGAGTAAAGATCCTGCCGTTGCCCGTGTAGCCAATCAGTTTGCCGAAGATTATGAAACAATGTTCGGGCGTAAGTTGGCTGTTGTGCAGGGAAGAGCCTCTGCCGGTGACTTTGTTTTCTCCATATCCGGAGACAAACAACTGGGTGAAGAAGGATATGCCGTGAAAATTGCTGACCGTGTAACCGTATCGGCTCCTAAAGCCAAAGGTTTATACTGGGCAACCCGTACGCTTCTTCAGATGACGGAGCAAAACAGTGATCTGGCTTTGTCAAAAGGTTCAATGCGCGATTATCCGGATTATGCGATCCGCGGTTTTATGATGGACTGCGGCCGTAAATTTATCCCGATGAACTTCTTGCGCGATTACGTTAAGATGATGGCCTATTATAAAATGAATACGTTACAGGTTCACCTGAATGATAACGCTTTCAAACAGTATTTTGAACATGACTGGAACAAAACATATGCAGCATTCCGTCTGGAAAGCGAGTTCTTTCCGGGGTTGACGTCACGTGACGGCTATTATACAAAGAAAGAATTTATTGATTTCCAGTTGATGGCCGATAGTCTGGGCGTAGAAATCATTCCGGAAATAGATGTCCCCGCTCATTCTCTGGCATTGACACATTATCGCCCGGAAATCGGTAGTGAGGAATATGGCATGGATCATCTGGATTTGTTCAAGCCGGAGACTTATCAGTTTGTCGACAGTCTGTTCCGGGAATATCTGGAAGGCAGGAATCCTGTATTTGTTGGTAAACGGGTACATATCGGAACAGACGAATATTCAAATAAAAAGAAAGATGTAGTGGAGAAATTCCGCGAATTCACCGATCATTATATTCGTTTCGTGGAAGGTTTCGGTAAGCAGGCCTGTGTTTGGGGTGCTTTGACACATGCCAAAGGCGATACTCCTGTGAAATCGGAAAATGTGCTGATGAGTGCTTGGTACAATGGTTATGCTGATCCGAAAGAAATGATCAAACAGGGATACGATCTGGTTAGTGTGCCCGATGGCTATCTGTATATCGTTCCGGCAGCCGGTTATTATTACGATTATTTGAATACGGAAATGTTATATAAGAAATGGACTCCGGCGCACATCGGAAAAGAGGTTTTCCCCGAAAAGCATAAACAGATTAAAGGAGGAATGTTTGCTGTATGGAATGACCATGCCGGTAACGGAATCAGTACGAAGGATATTCACTACCGCGTATTCCCGGCTTTGCAGACATTGGCTGTGAAGATGTGGACTGGAAAAGACTGTAAAGTACCTTATGAAACATTCAATGCGGCTCGCCTTTCCTTGAGTGAAGGTCCGGGAGTCAATGTAGCCGGGCGTATCGGTAAAACACCGCGTGCTGTATATAATCAGGAAACATTGAAGCCGGGAACCGAGACCGGGCTGAAGGAAATAGGTTATCAGTATACTGTTTCTTTTAATATCACATCAGTTCCCGAAGAGCGGGGAACAGAGTTGTTCCGTTCGCCGGATGCCGTCTTCTATCTGTCCGATCCTGTTTCTGGCAAGCTGGGATTTGCTCGTGACGGTTATCTGAATACGTTTAACTATCAGTTCTACCCCGATGAAATGGCTTCAATTGCTATCAGCGGAGATGAGAAATCGACTCGTTTATATGTAAACGGGCAGTTGAAGGAAGATTTGAATATCCAGAAACGTTTCTTCAACGGAGGAAAAGATTCCATGAGCTATGTTCGTACATTGGTTTTCCCGCTGGAAAAGGCCGGAAATTTCAAGAGTACAATTACTAATTTGGAAGTGCTGAATTATTGTAAGTGACAAATAATGGGGCAAAAGTATGAGTTATTAACTTTTGCCCCATTTTAGTATAGTGTATTATTACTTATTTAATATTTCATTAGCGTAACGTGCATAATGCCCCTGTAAACCGTTTGCGTACCTGCGAAGCACTGCTTCCCCCATACCGTTATGGTCACCACATAGATACAGAGCCCTGGCAAGATGTAGCTCTTTCAGAGCCAGATTTCTGGTGGAAGTATCATTTTGTCCGGGAACGGTTCTGGCTCTTGCTTCTGTATACGACAGGATTGCGTGATTACGAACACCTGGTTTAGACAACATCATAGCAAGAATAGGTATTGCCTCTTTGCTGCCGATTGCTTCTGTTGCCATAGCAATAGCCCGGAAATGAGAAAAATAATCTTCCGGCTCCAGTTGTTTTGCTTTTTCCAAAATAGTTGGAAGAGCAGAAGAATCTTTCGAGTTGCCTAAGGCTGTAACCAGTGCATCCAATGGACTCAGGCACATTCCGAACTGTCCCATACCAGTATAATGCCATCCTTCATCCCATGTAGTATGTTGATGGACGGTATCAGTCAGAATTGAGCTTCCTTTGTTATTTCCAAGAATACCAAGAATACTGGCAAGGATCATTTTTTCTTTAGGTATGGTTGCCTGACTGAGTTGTTTGCTTACCACTTCAAGACAACGATCAGGATCAGTCAGTAAAATTTCAAGTCCTTTGTAATTCTCGGTTACATTGATAGCTGCTTTTTTCATTGCCGAATTACTGAAACCTTTAAATTCTTTATCCGTTAATACCCGTTCCGGGAGATTTCCTATTTTAACCAGATGTTTTTGGACTTTTTTGATGTCGACTTTACGGAGCGGTTTTTTTTCTTTTGCACACAAAGCAGCTAAATAACCTACTGCATATCCCTGATTCTGCAAGCAAGGTTGCATGCGAATAACGGGCATGGCATCACGGTGGGCACTGGCTCCGAGACCGGTTGTCAATATGCCCTCCAATCCTTTGGGCAATAAGCTGCGTAGAGGAACATCAGCATCATATATTTTATGTCGTTTTTCCGGTGGATTCAGAATAAAATAAGGATCTATGATCATTCCATGAGTATCGAAAGAACTTTTATGGAAAGATATGGTGTCTGAATAACGGCGTTGATTTATCACATCGTAGACGGAAATGATATGCTCTCCGATAATCCTGCGACGTTCGCGTGTCTGGGGCATTTTTACGATATCAAAAAATCCTTTCATTTTATTTTTTGCCTGTATGAATGTACGTGATACATCAAGAATATCGGTATCATCGACAAAAAGCCAGTCATTGTTATTATAAAAATCACCCGGATCGCGTTTTCCAGCTCCGGCTCCTTGTACAGCGAGCGTATTTTTTCCGGTATAATCGAAAGGTGATCCGGCAGCAATAGCTATATCTGCACTCCCTGTACTGTCGATCAATACTTCTGAAAGGAAAACCCCACGTCCGAAAGGAGTTGCGACAACAAGTCCTTTTACTTTATTGTTTTCTACTAGTGCTCCACATCCCAATACGCCAAACCACAGTTCACCATTTGCTTTGAGTAATTCTCTGCGATACCATTCCATTTTCCAGTCGGATACCGATTGTTCTTTCCAGTTTTTTAGTTGTCTTGGGTGGTCTGCGGGGGCCATATTATGGACACCATTATCAATAGTTGCTGTAAAACCTTCCCGGAAACCATCCCAATAACAGCCGATCAGTCCTATTGTTCCTAATCCACCCAGTCCGTGTAGATATTCCAGTACAAGAGTTTTTGCTCCTTGTCTGGCTGCCGATATCCCTGCGGAAGCTCCGGCTGTACCTCCACCTAAAACGATCACATCATAATTCCCCAATACCGGCAGAGCCCCGGCGGGAGAGTCGGCAAAGCCTTTCTGCATGGAGGGGCGGAGAGGTTTCAGGATTTCCCCGATTTGTCCGTAATTTGTTGCATTTACTTTCGGTTGACGGACGGCAATTTTCTCAGGCATCGGTGAATTTTTAATTTGTTCGGCAATTTGTTCTCCAAGTAATTCTCCTAAAAACATGGCATTGACCGGGCGCATCACATATGCAGCCGTTTCCCTGGGGATATCAGCGCAAGGGCCAAGAACCCAGAGGTTTTCTATATTCTGGGATTTGAATGTTTTTTCCGGGAGTTTACGGATAGACAATGAGCTTTCTCGGTAACTTTCTTTTCCTATGATTGTATGCTTTGGGATATACCAAAGTAAATCCGAGCTATCTACCTGCTCCGGATCCCATGTAACCGAACGAGCTATTTGTTCGATTTTCATCAGGGAGCCATAAGAGTTATTGTCGAGGGACATTCGGAACGTGTAACGTGTAATTGGATAACTTTTGTTGTTCACTTTAAAAGGCAGAGGGAGAACTTCCGCATTGCTGATCTCGGAAGCTTCTTTTTTTGCGTTGCCGACAACTGTGTATTGAAACTCTAATGTTTCTGGTTTAAAAGGTGTTTGTTCAGCTCCGAGTAAGTTGGCGACAGTTGCATGGTGGGTTGTGTCGATGATCGCTTTGCAAAGTATGGCTTGCCTTCCCGAACGGTTGGCTATAACGACTCCGCCAGGTAATCCTGCCGGATCTGTCAATACATTGGTCACATAACTACTGTAAAGAAACCGGACATTGTTATCTATCAGTTCATTTTCCAGTACAGTCTTTACGCTGAGCGGAGTCGGATATTCTTTTCCGGGGAAAATTTTCCGGGAAAGATCTGTTTGAAGTTTCTCATCTTTGTTGTGTTCAAAAAGAAAACTGCCGCATATATCATCTCCCAAATAAGGCATATATCCGATTAAGAATACATCGCAACCTGTTTTTGCCGCAGCAACGGCTGCAGCAATTGCGCGTGAACTACCTCCAACTACTATAATGGACGTTTTTGCTATTATGGGTATTTTACGTTGACCTTCATAACAAAACTCTGTGTCAGGTACAACTTGATAGATAGTTGCTTTTGCCTCTTCGAGGTTGTTTAGTGAAGCTAGTGCTCCTCCGGCAACTGTTATTTTCAAAAAATCTCGTCGTGTAATCATAATGTATCTTTTTAATATTGGTCTGTGTAAGCAGTATATAAAAGTAAATATTTATTTCTTTGGTACTAATAGAATTGCATCACTAAATAATGCGCCTTTTGATTGGCTTCCGTCAATAGTGATTGCAACAGCTTCCCCTTTTTCGAATGTAAAGGTTCCCAAGCTAACCCACGAGCCTTTTTTCTCTTTAGGTGTAATACTTATTTTTTCAGTTCCTCCTTTATATGATACTTCAAATGCCATTAGATCCGGCATGCTGGAGTCGGGAAGGTGTGTACAGTAGAAAAATATTTCGTAGGTGTCATTTTTTTTAATAACAGGCATAAATGAAAAAGAGCTGTTGTTATTTTCATTTGAACTCAGCAAGTAACTGTTTTTGTAATGAGCTCCAAAACCTTTATTCCAGCGTCCTCTCCGGCTGATCTTATCAATATCACTGTCATCAACCAGAATCTCCGGTGTAGAACCATCCAAATAAGGATCTTCTTTCAGGATGCGACGAAGTTCGGAAATATTAATATTCTGTACACTTGTGTTGCTGTCAATAGCAAGTGCGGATGCAATTGCTGCAGATTGTCCCAATACCATGAAAACAGGTTCCATGCGTATTGAACCGAAAGCGATATGAGTGGAAGATACGCAAACCGGAACCAACAAATTTGTGCACTCACTTTGCTTGGGAGTAATGCTTTTATAGGAAATAGGGTAGGGTGGGAAACCATGATATTGGACATCTCCTTCATTTTTTACCATACCGTTTGTAACAATTCGCTGACAGTTGTGTGAATCCATTCCATAGGCTGCCATCCCAATGGCATCGCTGACAGTTTCTTCACCCTGGCAATTCTTTTGTGTCATAATATATTCGCCATTCAGGCGGCGAGCTTCGCGCACATATAATTGTGTCGGAAAGTTGTCATTATCTACAAATTCGTCTTTTGCCCATCCAAATCTGGAAACCTGGTCGCGTAGTTCGGAGGGAACTCTATCGTCGTGTGTAAGAAAATAGAGCAGTCCTTTTGTATAGTCCACATGTTCCTGCCAGATTCTTTCCCGGGTTGCATAGTCACCGTCCGGATATTCGTAATTCATTCCGATCATGTCGGTCGATAACGGTCCACGGTTATTTACATCATATTTATTATCCGGCATAATGCCCCAATTGAATAACAGATAATTGTCTATGTGTAAATCCATTTTGCGGATAGCACGTGCCAATAACTCGTATTTATCCGGATCATAATTTTCAGGTTTCTCAAATGGGCGTTGATTTTCTTTATTATCGGTGAGGCATAAACGGAAATTGTATGCCTGGACAAGTTTATCTCCACTTCCTCTTTCTTTTAATGTATTTGGTTGGATTCCCCAACATAAGCCACTGGTTGGATCTCCTTCCTTCAAATAAGGGTCGATTCCATCCGGGAATTGGTGGTAAACAGACATTTGAACCCCATTAAGCGTTTCATCCTGATTCTCATTCCCTTCACGCCCGACAAAATAGGAAACTCCGGCCTTTGCCATCAAATCTCCTTCATACGAGCAATCGATGAATTGTTTGGCCTTAACTTGTATCAGAGTTTTTTTGTCAGGCTGTTTGGAATCTTCCAGGGTGATGTTTTTTATTCTTTTATTTTGAACTTGTGCGTCTGTTATACGGCGATAATACAGTACATCTAACTCTGCATCCTCTATGAAGCGATTCATAGTTGCAGTCGCAAGACTTGGCGGAAAAGTCCATTGTTCGAATTTATTGTAATGCTCTCCTATACGGCGATAGAAAAGACGGGCTAACCCGGTAACGGCATATTTATTCCCGATATCAGTCATTCCGAGACCACCGGTTGTCATGCCTCCCAGATATTTGCCGGGTTCTATCAGGAGAACGGATTTCCCCATCTTTTTGGCAGAGTAAGCAGCAACTACGCCAGCTGAGGTACCGCCATACACACAGACATCCACTTCTTTTACAAATTCACTTCCTACATGATCTCCCGACTGGCAGGAGAAGAGACTTATGCAGAAGGCCAATATTATAACAATATACTTTAGATTCATTGTATTACATTTAAAAATGAAAGAAAAATACCCCGGCTGTAATCTGAAAATCCTTTAGGAAAACATGTGTTACAACCGGGGTGCATATTGGTCTGAAGAATTAATAACCGTCGTTTTGTGTCAAATTATTGTTGACTAAAATGTCGTTGGCCGGGATGGGCCACAAATAATTTTTCCGCGCATCGAAAGACATTTTATAGAATGTAGTGATATATCCGGCTGTTTCCATCGGAGAGAGGTTGGGCAGACCGTTTTCGTCAATCGTCGGTATACCACCGATAGGATAGTTGCCTTCATCCCAGTTCTTCAGTAAAATTTTGAAGTCTGAAGACAATTCCAGATTGGATTCACTACCGGTCAGACCGTTCCAGCTCGCAGAACCGGACCAGGCGCGTGGCAGGTAATACATCGGCTTGTTATGTGATTTATCGGCAATACGCCAGCGTATTAAGTCACGGTAACGAAGTCCTTCAAACGCAAATTCTGAACGTCGTTCCATACGGATGATTTTCCGTAATGCGGCTTGGGATGTAACTTCTACATGTGGATAAGCTCCGGTAGCTCCGCGATAGGCTCGTTCACGCACCAGATTGATGCTTTTGTCCAAATCCTCCTGTGTACATTGTCCCATCTCGTTCTTCGCTTCTATGTAAGTCATCAGTATCTCGGCGTAGCGCAGGTAGGGATAACAGTTGTCTGAAACACCACCGTAACTGTTGTAATCTTTCCAGTTATCTTTCACGAATTTGCGGAGCATCAGCCCGTTGTAGGCGGAGTGCTGGTTAGAGGCTTTGGCATCATTGTTGAGCACCATTTGGCCGGTTGAGACTTCATACACTTTGTTTGCATAAGGACTGGGGTTATATTCATAACCAAGTGTAATGTAGTCCGGATACTTTTCGGGAAAAGTCCCGTCTACTTTCGACAGCTCATATTCGGCATAATCAGCAGAGTATTTTGTCTTGAATGGCTGGATTGTCATCGCAAGACGTGGATCACGGTTGGCAAAGGGATCCTTCGGATTATAGAGTGGCGACTTGTCGATGGGAAGGCCATCGATACAAGTATAAGAACAAAGCAACTCCAGCGAAGGACCTTGATTGGCGAAACCGCCTAACTTACGAATAACGTAGTCTTTGACACTTCCAAAAAGACCATACCCTTTCTTTAGTGTCAAATCACCTTTGAAGTAAAACATTAACTCTGATGAACTGTTGGCTTTGAATAGTTCGGCGTAATTGTCATGCAGTTTATAAATGCCTAAATTCATACATTTTTCTGCAGCCGAGGCTGCGGTCTGCCAATCGCCGTGGAAGAGCGCGAAACGAGCTTTGAAACCGAGAGCTGCCCCTTTGGTCGGTCTTTGTTGAGTTGCGTAGGAATCGGGCAGATATTCTATGGCCTTGTCTAAACATTCATAGGCATAAGCTAGTACTTCGCTTTTAGGGGAACGAACAGCTACATAGGCTTCGTCCAGGGTCATACCTTTGTTCAGGACACAATCTCCCCAATAGGTTGCCAATTCGCAATAGGCGAATCCGAGCATGAAGTATGCCTCTCCTTTATATTGGTTGACTTTGTTATCACTTAGGCCGCTTGCCGTTCCGTTGTCCAGGGATTGGATTACTTTCGTGGCACGTGCAATGGACTTGTAGAGTGAGGTCCAGCGGGTTGAAGCAGTACCCCACTGAGCAGTCACTGTCCCTAGAGTGATATCGTTGGATCCATTGCGGTTCAAAAGGTCATCGTCCCAGTCAAGGTTATCGATGGGGAAGAAGTCCGGACGCCACAGATCGTTGAGCGACATCTCAATTTCGGTTTCATCATGATACCAATTCTCACTTGCACCTTCTGATAGTGGATTCAGGTCGAGGTCGGCACAAGCAGCCATGCTTAGTGCCATTATTCCGGTAAATAGATATTTACTTATTTTATTCATACTGGATTCTCTAATTAAAATGAAACATTCAGACCAAAAATATAGGAAGACATAATGAGGTCGCTGCTGCGATCCCATTCCGGATCGTATCCGTCGGGATACTTTGAAAAAGCAGGCAAATCGTTTGCACTGAAATAGACTCTCAGTTTATTGACGAAGAACTTTTTCGTGATTTCTGACGGAATGGTGTAGCCTAAAGTGATATTTTTTATACGCATATAGGCTCCGTTAAAGAGATAGAAGTCGCTGTTGGCATAAATATTGGTATTGTTGGTCGTCAACTTGGGATATTTCGCCTTTGCGTTCTCGGCATCTGTAGCTGTCGGACTCCAATGGTTTTCGATCAGATTCAATGGACAGGCATAGGCTTGATAGTTGAACGGTGTACCGGGCCATGACCAGTAAACAAGCTGGTGACCGATACCCTGGAATGATAGGTTGAAATCGAAGTTTTTCCATTCAGCCCAGAGTGAACCTCCGTATTGCAGTTCCGGTAACGAGTTACCTAAACGTACGCGGTCGTTGGATGCTGTGATTTTACCATCCTTGTCAATATCCAGATAACGGATGTTTCCTGCCTTATCGTTGTTGGTCAGGACAGCTATCGGGTTACCGTCCTCGTCATACATAGCTGCATCATTCAGTATGATCCCCAGGTTTTTGTAGCCATACCATTCATTATAATATGAACCCTCTTCGGTAATCTTGGTTCCATCGATTTTTTGGCGGTTGGCCATATAACCCATTTTTGAGCGGTAGTCTGAGATATTAAAGCTGGCACCGTAGCGGAAGTCGTTGATCTGGTCGCTCCAGGAGAGTTCAAGATCCCAACCTTTCGTGTTCATATCGGCAGCATTGTTCTGTGGTGCGTTGTAGCCGAAATAAGAAGGGAATCCTACTTCCATCAACATATCGGTCGTCTTTTTATAATAGTAGTCGGCCGAAGCGCGCAGCCTGTTGTTTAATAGGGTGATGTCTGCACCGATACCGTAGGTCGTAGTTGTTTCCCAAGTGATGGTGTTGAATGCATAGTCTGTCTGATAGGCGGTTTGCACTACGTCTGACGATCCGGTGGAGGCGTTGGGAATGAAGCCGGTTCCGAAAGTCAGTTTGGCCTGGTAGGGGAATTCTGAACCGATACGTTCGTTACCCAGTTGTCCGATTGAGCCGCGAAGTTTCAGATAGTTAATAACACTTTTGTTGAACCAGGGTTCCTCTGAAATGACCCAACCAGCACTGACAGAGGGAAATGTACCCCAGCGGTGGCCATCGGCAAAACGTGACGAACCGTCAGAACGGATATTTGCCTGCAGCATATAACGGTCAGCCCATGAGTACATGATACGTCCGAAGAAAGAACGGTAGGCATTGTGTCCGGCATTTCCACTATTGTATTGATAATCCTCCGGACCTAAGTTCAGGTAGGGAAAGTTCACTAAGCTATAATTTGTGCGTGATGCACCTTCATTTTCCCAGTTATAGGAGTAGTCTTCGTAACCGGCCATGAGTCCGATGGAGTGGCGTTTCAATTGTAACTTGTAGTTGGCATAGAACTGCATAGTCAGACTATGTGTGTCGTTGCGTGTTTCGTTCAGGCTGGTTGTTGCATAGCCTGATCCGGGAATGGCATCTCCACTGATCCGGAACACGTCATATTTCTTTTTATGGTCTTTCCCTTTGTAGAAAGTATATTGGGGTGCCGCGATTGCTGTCAGGGTCAGTCCTTCTATCGGTGTGAGATCCAACTGAATCTTACCGTTGATACGATAGTTCTGACCTTTGACAGTTCCCCCCAGATCATGTAGCGCAAAAGGGTTGTCGCCATCCTTACCATCGGCATAGCTACCGTCGACCCAATAAGAGTTGTAGAGCGGAGAACGGGCCATGAAGTCTTTGATAATACTGCCTTCTGCACTGTGTGGTGTAACTGTGCTGGAGTAAAGTAGGTTCACGTCCACATTCGCATGGATCCAATTGTTGATATTGTAGTCGTTGTTTGAACGTACATTAAAACGCTCATAGTTCTTTTTGTCGTAAAGGGCATCGGCATTGTAGTAATTGAGGCTGAAATTCGTTTTCAGTTTTTCGGTACCTCCGCTGAGGGAGAAGGAGTGCCGCTGATGATGCGTAGAACTTTTAATACCCATTCCCATAAAATCTGTATCTGGATAACGGTCAGGATCTTCAGCCCGCAGTTGTGCATAGTTGTTGATCAAATCTTCCGAATAGGCCGAGTGGAGGGAAGAAGCACCATCGTTATAGGCGAGTTCGTTGTATCCTTGCATCCATTGTACAGCATTGGCAAACCTTGGTTTGGCTGTTGGTGCATCAATGCCGTATTCCACGCTGTAGGAAAGATGGAAGTTCTTATCCTTGGCGCGTTTTGTTGTGATCAGGATGACACCGGCAGCCGCGCGTGAACCGTATATGGCTGCTGAAGCTGCGTCTTTCAATACCTGAATGTCTTTTACGTCTTCGGGCGCAATGTCGTTAATATCACCCGGGATACCGTCCACGATTACCAGCGGGTCATTGGTTGATAGTGTTGTGACACCACGTACACGGATGGTAGCTCCGGAAGTAGGATCACCGCTTGAGCGTGTGATCTGTACACCGGCCATCTGTCCCTGCAGCTGATTAGAAAGTTGCGGGGTGTTTTTCATCTGAAGTTTGTCACCACCCAGAGAGGAAGTTGAACCGGTCAGGTCAATTTTGCGGGCCGTACCGTAACCGATCACTACTACTTCATCTAGATTCTGCAGGTCTTCCGTCAGTTTAATTATGAATTGGTTCTTGCCATCTATAACTATCTCTTGCGTATTATATCCGATATAAGAAACTTTTAGTGTCGCGTTTTGTGCAACATGAAGGGAGAAGTATCCTTCGAGATCTGTAATGCTACCGTTGGAGGTACCTTTTTCAACCACATTTGCACCAATGACCGGTTCACCATCTGCATCAATGACTTTACCTGTAATATGCTTGGTCTGTTGTTGCCGGACAGCATAGGCTTTGCGGATAATGTTAATGTTCCGATCGTTGATTGTATAAGTCAGGTTTGTTCCAATTAAAGCCTGTCTCAGAACATCATCGATCTGCAGGTTAGTTGCTTTTACATTGACATCGATGTTTTTCACTTCTTCATCGACATAGAAGAATAGAAACTCGCTCTGTTTCTCTATCAGGGAAAACAGTTCAGTGAGGGATATTCGCTCTGCTTTGATTGAAACGGTTACAGATTGAGAATAGGATGATTCTATTGCTACTGCCTGAAACAGAGCGACGAAAAGTAAGATGACCGTGATTTTCATAATTGAGAAAAGTTTTTTTAAGTCTTTGGCTAAGAAAGACCTGTAATACGAAACATTTTCCATATTTTTGTACTGATTTAAAGATTGATAATTCGCTTCATCCACAATGTTTGGCCACGGAGGGGAGGAAGCGGAGAATTAAAATTGAAGATTTGAAAACCGGTTGTACTTTCAGGTATGACCGGTTTTTAGGTTAATGTTGGTACTATTTCATAGGCATTCTGTTTTTATTAATAAAAGTTTATCTGATATAGTATGTATTATTCTTATTTTCCCATTTCATAGGTAGACTTCGTGAAATTACTTTCAGGATTTCATCCAAGGTTTGTTCTTCGCTGAAACCACCGGATACCGTCATTGATGGTTTCGTTAATTTCTTATTCCCAATAATGATCTGTACCTTGTATCTTTTTTCAAGTTCTTTTGCCAAATCTGTGAACATGATCATTTTATATTTTATCAGACCTTCTTTCCAAGAGATTTCTTTTTCTATATCAACTTCGTGTACATCAATGTTACCGGTTGTATAATCGAATGCAGCTTGTTGATTGGGATATAATTTTATTTTTTGCCCGGATCCCTCGAAAGATACACATCCTTCTATCAGTGTGGTAATGATTTTATCAGATCCTTTGTCAATCTTTGCATTAAACACTGTTCCCAGCACTTTAATGGTTCCCCTGTTTTTATTTTCCACTTCAAGGGAAACTTCGAACGGGCTATCAGGATTTTTAGTTACTTCAAAAAAAGCTTCCCCCTCCAGTTTTACTGACCGGTTGTTTTTTCCGAAAGCATCTGAATAGGTAAGTGTGCTATTTTTATTTAGTGTAACTTTTGTTCCGTCACGGAGTGTGAATTCTGATTTGTTGTTATTGGTGAGATAAGTGTAATACTCTTTGCTTTTCCCGTTTGTACTGGTTATACTGAAAAAAGATGAGATCGTGATAATCAGAACAATTGAAGCGACAACTGACAGGAGGATCGGAATCAGATACTGTTTCCCGGGAGTTTGATGTCTGTTTATTTTATCCTGTAGTTTTTCTAATGAAACAGATGGGTTTACGTATTGATTAGATGCAATATCTGCACTCCAGTAACTTTTTAGCAGACTGAATGTTTTATGATTTTCTTCTTTTTCATTCATCCAGTTGCTGATGAACAGAATATCTTCAGCCGACGCTTCTCCGGCTAAAACTCGTGCTATAATATGATCTATTTTATTTTCCATCTTTGTTACTTCTAGTATTATAGTCGTAACGTATATGGAAAAACCCTTAGTTGTAAATTGAAAAAATAGTATTAATTTTATAATTAAAACCGTACCTGCAATCGAACCTGCATCATATTGATTTCGCATTTACCCAATGCAGAATACTTGTCCATCCAAAGATGTGCGTAGTTCAGGCGGGAAGAAATGTATTTGTTGAAATAATAATTGATGCCGATGGATACGTCGTGCTGGCTTCCTCCTGTGATATGGCTGCTGAAATCATTCAGGTTCGTATAGTTGTAACGGCAGGCAAGCAGAATAGAATGTGGGTCTTCAGGCATTACCGGTATTGCATCGAGTGCATCGTAAGCATATTTGCTCCCTTTTAGGAGGAATCCGCCCAATATATATCCTCCGTGGGCGGAATAGGAGGGTTGGGAAGAATTTTGTTTGATTTTCGTGTAAAGAAACTCTGTTTGTAACAGCCATTTTTTTTGAAACAACAGGCATTCTACGTTCGACTGAACCTGATTTTTGGCATGTTTGAATGTCAAATCTAACGTTCGGGGGGATGGAATATAAGTAACGCCTTTTGTCTTTAACCGGATTTGTTGTTCACCGGTTTCCGTATTTTCATCAGGGACTTTGAATAAAGCTCCTGTGCCTATATGGAATAATTGTCCCGGAGAATTTATTGGGCGCCAGACGACACGTCCGGAAAAGTTATAACCGGGTTTGGTTGTCTCGGAGAAGCTGAGTCCGTCACCGCAAAAAGCACCGGCTGATAAATAATAAGAAGGAAGGGAACGTGTGTAGGATATGCCTATTCTGCGATCCGGATAGAAAGTTTCCGCCACATTGGAGGCTGTGTTGAAAATTAAATCATTTGTGCTGGTGGACTGGTCTATACTGTAATAGCCGAGCATATAACCGGCACGGAAATAATTTCCGTCTTTGCCATATTCGGTGAATGCATCTTTCAGTGTTATCTTATTGTTTGCAAAGCCTACATCTATTTTGGTATACCAGTTCGAATAGATACGGACTTTAGCTGCCAGCCGGACATCTGCGATATGCGCTCCGGCATGTAACTCTTTGGGAGAATGAATATAAACACCGCCATCCAGGAATAAACGGCCTGATAATTTCCAGTCGATAGGTGAAGAATCCGGCGTTGCAAAAACTGAAAAAGCAAATAGAATAAGTAGAAATAAGGGTGTTATCCGTCTCATGAAAAATGTTCCTTTACAGTATTGAAACTGTAAAGGAACGAAAAAAATGGAAAAAATCGAAGTGATATTGTAAAGATATTGGTTATAGACCGAGTTATATCGTTTATTACTAAGACAGGAATTTTGAAAATACCCCTACTGGTATGGAAAGAAATATTGTAGTTTGAAAGAGACAAAAAAACGAAAGGGAAAGTCCGGATTTGACTCCGGGCGTTTCCCTCTCTAACTTAACCGACCCCCTTATTTCCCAATAAGTTTTATATTACAAATGTATGTGATTTGTGACAATGATTTGTTTCGTAATTCAAGCAATTGGTATTAAAGGTCAGACAAATTTCATTTTGTTTTCTGCCACTTTATCTTTTGGCCGATAAAAGGATGATTTCTATATATTGTTGTTTTGAAAAGAACAACAGGCTGTTGATGTTTGTTTCGGTTCGGGAGTATTGAGGGATAGCGGTGACTTTTTTATTTATTCTTCTTTTCTAAGAAATTCGCGTAGTTTTTTGATAGCAGTAGCAAGGTGGGCTTCAAGTGTTTTTACGGAAATTTCCAATATAGCTGCTACCTCTTTATATTTGAGCTTATCTTCACGGACTAACTTGAATGCCGTTTTGCATTTTGCCGGCAATGCTTCAATGGCATTATTTAGTTGGTTGATTTTTTCTTTGGAAATGAGGTCGTCTTCCGGAGTTGTTTCCGTATGGATGAAAAGGTCTATTGAAAGTTCGTTCAATTCTATTTGTTCCATGTGTATGGAACGGTAATAGCTGATAGCTTTATGTCTGGCGATAGAATAAATGTAAGAATCGAAATTCGTTACTTTCAGTAGAGATTTTCTATTATTCCATACTGCCAGGAAAGTATCGGAAACAATTTCTTCTGCTTCCACTGTGGAGGAAACATAGAGTCTCGTAAATCGTATTAACCTTTGGAAGTAAGTCAGGTATAACGATTTAAAAGCAGCTTGGGAATCGGTCAATGCCATTTCACAGAGCCATTGCAGTATGTCATCTTTATGGTCGGTCAATGATTGAAAGTTAATAACTATGATATTGTAGTCGCATTTTAGAAGAAAAACCCTTAGTGTGATAACTTTCTTTTTTCTCCCTTGTTTTAATAATAAGGGCGTTTTAACAATTGTAACATGTTTGTAATATCTGTGTAACACATGTGAAATAATTGTTTCAGACCTTTGTTGTCGAATATGTAACACTCATTTATGGAAACATTCTATCTGTTCCTCGTAATTTTTCTTTTCGTGCTGGCGGTATTTGACCTGTCGGTCGGAGTCAGTAATGACGCAGTAAACTTTTTGAATTCTGCAATCGGTTCGAGGGCCGCATCGTTTAAAACTATTATGGTCATCGCCGCAATCGGTATTTTTGTCGGCGCTTCTTTGTCTAACGGTATGATGGATATTGCCCGGCATGGGATTTATCAGCCGCAACACTTCTTTTTCTCTGAGATTATGTGTATCCTGCTGGCTGTTATGCTGACCGATGTCGTACTGCTCGATATCTTTAATTCATTGGGGATGCCGACATCGACGACCGTTTCGCTTGTGTTTGAATTGCTGGGAGGTACGGTGGCCCTGTCACTGGTCAAGATAGCCAATTCCAACGGTGCTTTGCAGTTGGGGGATTTGCTGAATACCGATAAGGCTTTTACCGTGATTCTCGCCATCTTCCTTTCTGTAGCGATTGCTTTCTTCTTCGGAAGCGTGGTACAGTATATTTCACGTCTCATCTTTACATTTAATTATAAGAAACATACAAAATACTTTATAGCGCTGTTTGGCGGCCTGGCGGCTACTTCCATCCTTTATTTTATGCTGATAAAAGGGTTGAAGGAAAGTTCTTTTATGACCGGCAATCTGAAAGAGCTTATTTACGGCAATACCAGCATGGTGGTGTGGGGTGCTTTTATTTTCTTTACTATCCTGATGCAAATCCTTCACTGGCTGAAGGTGAATGTATTCAAGATTATTGTGATGCTGGGTACTTTTGCCTTGGCATTGGCTTTTGCCGGAAATGACCTGGTGAACTTTATCGGTGTTCCTCTGGTTGGCTATTCTTCCTATATGGATTTGATGGCGCAGGGGGGAACGACGACGACGGATACATTCCTGATGGGTTCGCTGCTTGCTCCGGCTCAGACACCCTGGTATTTCCTGGTCGGTTCGGGGCTGGTGATGGTGATTGCACTGGCTACTTCCAAGAAAGCGCATAATGTGGTGAAGACTTCGCTGGATTTATCCCGCCAGTCGGAAGGAAACGAGAGTTTCGGAACATCACCGGTGGCACGTATGCTGGTCCGCACTTGCAATAATGCTTCCAGTACGATTCTGAGTGTGGTTCCGCCGAAAGTAAAGGACTGGATTGACAGCCGTTTTAATAATGATGAAATTATTCTGGAAGACAAAGCCAGCTTTGACCTGGTCCGTGCTTCGGTTAATGTGGTACTTTCGGGATTGCTGATTGCGTTGGGTACTTCTCTGAAGCTGCCGCTTTCAACGACTTACGTGGCTTTTATGGTGGCAATGGGTAGTTCGTTGGCCGACCGTGCCTGGGGACGGGAAAGTGCGGTTTACCGTATTACCGGTGTGCTGTCGGTTATAGGCGGATGGTTTATTACGGCGGGAGCTGCTTTTACGATTTGCTTCCTGGTTGCTATCGTTATTCATTTCGGAGGCATTGCAGCGATGGCAGCGATGGTCGGCCTGGCAGTTTATATGTTGATACGTAGCCAGATTGCTTATAAGAAAAAGATGAAGAAAGAAGCCCTGAAGGAAGAAGTGAACACGACAGTTGCCAAACTGCGTGATACGACAGACAGCCGTGAAGCCCTTTCTTTGTTTCGTGAACATAGCCGCGAAGAATTACAGTCGGTATTGCTGTTTACTGCGGATGCACTCGACCGCTCCGTCCATGGTTTCATGAATGAGAATCTCCGGGAGCTGCGTAAAGTCCTGAATGAAATAGAAGAGAAAAAGATACATCTGAAGCAAGTAAAACGTGTCGGTACGCTGGGCGTAACGCATCTGGAACACGATATTGCCGTCGAAAAGGGATTGTATTATTATCAGGGGAATGATTTCGCCAGCGAGATTATCTTCAGTGTCCGCCGTCTGACAGAACCCAGCAAGGAGCATGTGGATAATAACTTCAGTCCGCTCAACGATATTCAGAAAGAAGATTTCAGCAAAATGACGGAGAGCATCATTACTTATCTGAAACGTTGCGCTGTCATGATTGAAACGAACGATTATCATCGTCTGGACGATGTCATAGTCGAATCCGTCTCCTTGACCAACCAGCTCACCGCCCTGAAGAAAGGTGAATTGAAACGTATACAGGGACAGAGCGGAAGTACGAAGGTAAGCATGGTCTATCTGAATATGGTGCAGGAAGCGCAGAACGTTGTATCGTTTACTGCAAATCTGGTGAAAGTAAGCCGTAAATTCCAAAAGGAATAAGGATGAAAAACGGTACCCGGGCAAAATGTCTTATAATGTTATCCGCTAGCCGATTACATTTTCCTCGTAGTTTCTGTTTCAGGAAACTGTAGTTCCCCGGGCAGGGAACTGTAATTTCCTAGGCAGGGAACGCGAGTTTCCAAGGCAGGAAACTACAGTTTCCTAATAAGGAAATTGTAAGGAAACTATACGGAGTTTATAAAGGAACTGTCAGGGAAGAAGATGCCGGCTTTATAATGCCAGCATCTTCTTTTCTTTTATCAGGTCGCTTTCGTCCATGCGGAGAGAAGGGACGGTGCACATTTTGATGTAATCGCCGGTCTGGCAGGTGTAGTCGTAATAGGATTGTTGTTCGGGCGTGAAGTCTTCTTTGGCTATCAGGCCGTTTTTCATTGCCAGAAACTCTTCGATGTCCGTACTTTCCGATTCCTTTATGAGGACGATACGGCGGGCGACCGGATTGCGGTTGTAATCCAGTCCCAGATATAAACCGCGCAGCTGGCGGGGATTCTTGAACATGGGAATTTGCAGATAGACAGTAACCAGCGTTAACGGGGGAACCGGATTTTCACTGAACATGCAATAGAAGTTTTGAGGGTCCCCGTTTACCCCGATGCCCCATTGCACTTCATCGTATGCATTGAGCCGGCCGATACGGATATGGTCTTTATTGTCGGACAATGTGATTATATAAGGTTCGCATTTCAGGCAATCGCTGGAGGAAGAGAGACTATAGCTGGTATATAACCCGCAGATGTTGGTCGTCTTCCGGGCGGAAAGAGATAATTCCTCGTTGAGCGACTCGATGAAAGGAATCCCTTTCTGTGTGTGCAATGCCGCCGGTTCCAGTTCGTCGAGTCGGTTCAGCGTGTTTTCCAGTCCTGAAAGCAGTTTTCTTTTGGATACGTTATTAACCAGCGATAGCGCCTGGTCGAGCGCCTCTTCCTGCGGCATTGTTTTGGCCGATTCAAAATAGGCGGGCAAGACGGTCGTATAGAGCGATGACAATACGCTCGGAGCCATTCCCACCCAATCGGCTATTTCTTTCATCTTCGTACCGTTGTTCCTTAAATATTCAATCCTTTTGTAGAGTTCTGAGAAGTCATTCATCATGTAACATTTTCTTTAATACAATACAAAATAACGCCCCGTTTGTTGCATTTCCGTTACATGAATGTTACATAAATATTTCTTTATAATTTATTGATATTTAGTTATATATTAATAATACATATTCATGTGTTCAGTAATATTCCTGTAACATCTCCGGGATACTTTTGCCGTCGAAAACAAAACGACAGCATGATGAATAATTTGTTACATATCAACGAAACAACCCGGAAACGTCTTTCCGATTTCCTTTTTATCCTTTGGGCCGGAGGTGCCGCCTTGTTATCCTATTCATTAGTATATGCATTACGCAAACCTTTTACGGCTGCCTCCTTTGAAAATGCGGAATTCTTCGATTTGGATTATAAAGTGGTGGTGACAATCTCACAGATACTGGGATATGTTATTTCCAAATTCATAGGGATTAAGCTGATTTCCGAGTTGAAACCGGAAGAACGGTTTAAGTTTATCCTCACTTCTGTGCTGCTGGCGGAGTCTTCGCTTATTTTATTCGGATTGCTTTCCACGCCGTTCAATGTGGCTGCCATGTTTCTGAACGGGTTGTCGCTGGGATGTATGTGGGGAGTCATTTTCAGTTTTATCGAAGGACGCCGGGTGACGGATATTCTGGCAAGCCTGCTGGGAGTCAGTATGGTGATTAGTTCGGGTACGGCCAAGTCTGTCGGGTTGTATGTCATGAACCATCTCCATGTGAACGAGTTCTGGATGCCGGCCCTGATTGGTGGCGTTGCGCTTCCCCTTTTGTTGTTGCTCGGTTGTGCGCTGAACAAACTTCCGGAGCCTAACAAAGAAGACATCGCCATGAAGTCTGAACGCGAAACGTTGAACGGACAGCAGCGCTGGGAGTTGTTTAAGAGCTTTATGCCTTTCCTCAGTATGCTTTTCGTGGCAAACATAGCCATTGTAGTCCTGCGGGATATAAAAGAAGACTTCCTGGTGAATATCATAGATGTCACTGCTTATTCTCCCTGGCTTTTTGCCCAGATTGACAGTGTGGTGACATTGATTATCCTGGGGATATTTGGTTTGATGGTCTTTGTGAAAGACAATCTGAAAGCATTATCCGTCCTGTTCGGTCTTATCATCGTGGGAATGATTGCAATGTCGGTCGTTTCTTTCGGGCAGGACCGGTTCCGTCTGTCGCCTGTGACATGGCTGTTTATTCAGAGCCTGTGCCTGTATATTGCCTATCTGACTTTCCAGACTATCTTTTTCGACCGGTTCATCGCCTGTTTCAAGATACGTGGAAATGTAGGGTTCTTTATCGTGACGACAGACTTCCTGGGATACACCGGAACCGTATTGGTTCTTATCCTGAAAGAGTTTTGTAACCCCCATATTAATTGGGCGGTATTTTATAATCAACTAGCCGGTTATGTTGGCATCTTTTGTTGTATCACTTTCATCTGTTCTTTCGTATATTTGCATCAACGTTTCCGTAAAGAAACGGGTATGACAGCCGCCAGGGAAGAGACACTTGAAGCCACTCCGCAGAATGCCATCACCGTAGCCTGAGAGAAATAATAAAAACTAGTATATAAAGTTATGAAGAAGATTTCGTGTGTAATTATGGACTGGGCCGGAACGGCCGTCGATTTTGGTTGTTTCGCTCCTTTGAACGCCTTCCTGAAAGTCTTTTCGGAAGAAAAAGGAATAGACATTACTTACCGTCAGGCACGTGAGCCGATGGGACTTCTTAAAATAGACCATATCAAGGCTATTCTGAATATGCCGGAGGTGAATGATAAATTCCGTGCACGTTATGGCCGCGACTGGAATATGGACGACGTGAACGAGATGTATCAGAGTTTCGAAAAGCATCTGTTCGCTTCCCTGAAAAACTTTACGACTCCGATACCCGGTGTACTGGATACTATCCGACTGTTACGTGAAGACGGACTGAAGATTGGTTCGACAACCGGCTATACGCAAGCTATGATGGACGTGGTCCGTCCGGGTGCCGCCGCAAAAGGTTATGTGGTGGACAACCTGGTGACTCCCGATGATGTCCCCGCAGGCCGTCCGGCTCCCTATATGATTTATAAGAATATGATTGACCTGGCTATCCCGTCGGTGGATAATGTGGTGAAGGTGGGTGATACGATTGCCGATATTAAAGAGGGAGTGAATGCGAAAGTATGGACTGTCGGTCTTATAACGGGAAGCAACGAGATGGGGCTTTCGGAAGAAGAATACAACCGCCGCTCTGCCGACGAACTGGCCGGACTGAAACACGAAGTGCGTGAACGCATGTTGGCTGCCGGTGCCCATTTCGTATTGGACAACATCACGGAACTTCCTGCTTGCATTGAGAAAATTAACAGATAAAATAAGGACATAATAGCTATCATTAAATATGAGAAATTATCTTTTGCTGACACCCGGCCCATTAAGTACGTCACAGACCGTGCGCGAAGCCATGCTCCAGGATTGGTGTACCTGGGATAAAGATTATAATGGAGGAATCGTAACCCCAATCCGTAAAGGTCTGCTGGCTATCGCCGGACTGGATGAAAACGAATATACCGATGTGCTCCTGCAAGGCAGCGGAACCTACTGTGTGGAAGCAACCATCGGAGCCGCCGTGAAACCGACCGACAAATTGCTTATCCTTGCCAACGGCGCTTACGGAAAACGTATGGCGCAGATTGCCGGATATTACCATATCGACCATGTCCTGGTCTCTTTGCACGAAACGGAACTGATAACAGGCGAAGTTGCCCGCCGTGCCCTTGAAGAGAATCCGGGCATTACTCATCTTTCGATGGTACACAGCGAAACGACGACCGGCCTGCTGAACCCGATTGAAGAGGTGGCGGAAGTCATTCGCGGCAAGGGCATCACTTTTATTGTCGATGCCATGAGCAGCTTTGGCGGTGTACCGATCGACATGAAGAAGCTGGATATCGACTTCCTGGTGAGTAGTGCCAATAAATGTATCCAGGGAGTTCCCGGTTTCGGTTTTATCATTGCAAAGAGGGAAAAGCTGATGGCTTGCAAGGGTGTGGCCCGTTCATTGTCACTGGATATCTATGACCAGTGGGAAACGATGGAGAAGGGTGGAGGTAAATGGCGTTTCACGTCTCCCACACATGTAGTCCGTGCCTTTTACCAGGCTATGAAAGAGCTGAACGAAGAAGGAGGTATTGCCGCCCGTTACGAACGTTATAAAAAGAACCACCGTACATTGGTTGACGGAATGCGTGCACAAGGTTTCAAGACCTTGCTTCCCGATGCTTCCCAGGGTCCGATTATCACTTCTTTCCTTTATCCGCATGCAGGCTTTGATTTTAATGCATTCTATGCTGCTCTGAAGCAGAAAGGATTTGTGATTTATCCGGGTAAAATATCCGATGCGGATACTTTCCGTATCGGTAATATCGGCGATGTGTTTCCGGAAGATATGGAGAAGTTGCTGGAGGCAATCCGGGATACTGACTACAAATAGAATATAACTCTGAAAACGGTTGATATACTATATTATAACCGGATGTTGCCGTTCACTTCCGGTTATAATTAGCCCAATCTGAAAAAAATGCAAGAATAATGAACCGATAATTGCTTTTATATTGTATATGATAATAATTTTGAGTACGTTTGCTCCCATTAAAAATCAAGTTATTCAGGAGATTGTTCGAAATTGATTCATCAGTGCCTATTTAGTTGATGGATGGTAGTAATTTAATAATAAAAGCAAATGAAACGGTCAGATTTAATTGCAGCTATAGCTGCTGAAAGTGGTTGTAGTAAGAAAGATGTAGATGCAATGCTTGAAGCATTTTGTTCTGTTGCGACTAATGCACTTCGCCAGAGGGACCCAATAGTGCTGAAAGGCTTTGGTACTCTTTCTCCAAGAGAGCAGAACAGTCGTCCGGCCCGCAATCCCAAGACAGGTGAGGTTGTTATTATCCCGAAACGTCTGAGTGTGAAGTTCAGCGTTGGTAAGTTCCTTTTTGAAGACCTGAACAAGTAACTGCTATCGGTGGGCGATGGAATCCCGCAGGACGAGTATTCCTTCCGGTCCCATATTGAATAGTAAGTCTACGATACTTAAGTTGGGGAGGAATCCGAATTTATCCCGAAATACCTGATAATAGGGTTGCGGGAGAAAGGCGGAATCTTCCCCTTCGTGTTTCGGGCGGATGATTTCCCGGAAATCGTTCGGTACTTCCGGCATGTAAGCTTCCGTATAGACAACGTTCGGTTGCAGGTCCAGCAACCGGCAGACCAGCATGCGCAGCTCCTCGTTGAAATCAAACAGGAACTCATATTTCTTCTCGTAGAACGGTGCGAAATCTTCCTCATAATATTCAAAGAACGGACTCATATTATAAGCCGAGACCAGTGCATTCCAATGCAGGTGGCGCCAGTTCCCGTGGTCGGATATGCGGATATCCTTAGTCGGGCATTTCAGCGTGTCGGGCTTGACGATGGGGACGGAGAGTGACAGCGGACCATTGGCAGCCGCGATTGTACAGCGGTTGCGGTAGGTTTGCTTCAGATAGTTTTCGGCTGTTTCTATCCGTACCTCTTCAAATTGGTAGAGTTTGCAGTATTGTTGTACCGGGCCCAGGTAGGCTGAAGAAATATATACAGGTTGCATGATTAGTTTACGGGTTTAAAAATTCGTTGCCGGTCTTTGCTGTACCAGCAGAACCAGGCGTTTCCAATGATATGGTTGCGTGGGATGAATCCTAGGTGACGCGAATCCACCGCTTCGTTGGCATTGTCGGAAAGCATCCAGTAATAATCCTGATTGAAGAAGAAGAAATCTGTTTCCCGACCGTCCAGGAATAACTTCCCGTCACGGAACACGGCCTTGTCGCCGGCTTCGGCCCGGATGGCTTCACGGCAGGCGGTGAGTGCAGCTGCATTGAGGCGGTAGGCTCTGCCTTTTTGGGGAACAACCAGTTCGTACGTATCCATCGGGTTTTTAAGGAAACGGATGTTGGCATCTTCCGATAATTCTTCTCGTATCTGATATTCCTCAAAGGAAGTCAGGTTGAAGGAGATGCCGAACGATTCTTCTTTCATCTCCCTGAGCGGGATATTCAGTTTCTTCTGTGCTGCCAGTACTTCCTCCTGTGCCGCCTGTGTCACGATATAAGTATTGAGTGACCGGGGGGAATGAGGAATCAGCCTTCCGTTTACCCGGTATCCGTCATTACTAATCCGGATTGTGTCGCCCGGCATACCGATACAACGGCTCAGAAATAATGGGCTCGATGTCGTATCTTTCAGCAGCGGACTGGTAAATAGAACTACCCGGTTGCGCCCCGGGTTGTCTTTTTGCGGGAGCTTGTTCACCAGCATATAATCGCCTTTATGCAGGGCAACTTCCATGGAGTCGGTCGATACGCGATACGACTCCATACAGAAATAACGGATTACCATAACGCCCCCCACCAGCAACACGATTGTCACCAGCCATTTTACTGCGGATATGAAGGAGCGCTTTGTCATTATTCTTAATTCGGATGCACCATGCGGAACAGACGGTTCCAGCGGATACCACCGTCGAACAGGCTGCGGTCTTTATCCAGTGACAACCAGATAAGGATAGGCTTTCCTACGATATGGTCTTCCGGAACAAATCCCCAGGAGCGGCTGTCGGCACTGTTGTGACGGTTGTCGCCCATCATCCAGTAATAATCATATTTAAATGTATAGTCTGTTTCCGGCTTTCCGTTGATATAATATGTACCGTCTTTTTCTTCCAGTGTATTGTTTTCGTAGTTTTTGATGCAACGGCCGTATAGAGCTATGTTGCGTTCGTTCAGCGGTATTGTCGCCCCTTTCTTCGGAATCCACAGAGGACCGTAGTTGTCGCGTGTCCAACCTGTTTCATACCATGCCGGATAAGTCAACCCCGAAAATGCATCCGGTTCGATTACAATCTTTTTTACAATAGGCAGTTTCTCGGCTATCGCCAGTGCCTTCTTGGTCAGCGGCATGCGATAGACCGGATTGTACTGTCCGGGGGCAATCGATTCGAAACCGAGGAAAGACATTAAATCCTGGTAATATCCGTTGTTGGAAACCAGTATCCGGTCTTCTTTGCTTACGTTCATCAGGCGGAACTGTTCTTCCGTGATAGGGGAACCATCCGTTTCGACATAGTAACAGAACTGCATATTCTCCGGATTCTCTGCTGCTTTACCATCGATATATACCTGGTTGTCGCGTATTTCTATGGTGTCGCCCGGCATACCGATGCAACGTTTCACATAGTTTTCACGTTTGTCTACAGGACGGTAGACTACATCCCCGAAGGTGTTTTTATCCATCCAGATACGTTCGCGTCCGTGCTGCATAACCAGTTCGTCATAGCTCGGATTCTGCTGTTTCAGGGCGACTGTGTCGCCGGCAGGAAAGTTGAACACCACGATATCATTGCGTTTTACATGACCGAAACCTTTCACCCGTTTGTAACCCCATTCCGGCCAGTCCAGATATGATTTACAGTTGAAGAACGGCAGCGTGTTCTGTACCAGCGGGAACGACAGCGGCGTGTTCGGGACACGCGGACCGTAACTCAGCTTGCTTACAAACAGATAATCGCCTACCAATAAAGATTTCTCCAACGAAGAACTCGGAATCTGATAATTCTGGAAGATGAACAGATTAATGAAATAGACGGCAATCAGTGCGAACAGGATATCGTCCACCCATTCCAACGCATTTCGTACTGCTGGGTTCTTTGACCGTTTCCAGGCTCCCCAGGGAATATATTTGGTCAGGAAAATATCTACGAGTACAATCAACCCGAGCAACAACCAGAGGTTCTGCATCCAGATTGAAAAGAGTATATACAGCACGGCAGAGATGCCGAACTTAATCCATTGTTTCTTGGAAATTTGTTTCATTTGCTGACTAATGTGGAATTAAAATTTAAGCATATCGTCCATACCCAGAAAGCCTTTCTTCCCGGCGGTAAATTCAGCGGCAACGACAGCGCCGAGTGCGAAACCTGCGCGGCTCTTGGCGTCATGTTTGATACTGATATAGTCGACATCCGACTCATAGGTCACCTCGTGGATGCCCGGCACTTCGCCTTCGCGGATGGCGTGGATTGGCAGGTCGGTTGGCTGTTCGGCTGTTTCCAGTGTCCAACGGTCTTTTCGGTCTACGTTTTCAATGATTCCTTCTGCCAGTGTGATAGCGGTACCGCTCGGAGCATCCAGTTTGTGGATATGGTGCGTTTCCGTCATGCTGATATTGTAGGAAGGAAAATTATTCATGATTTTCGCCAGGTACTTGTTGAGGGCGAAAAAGATATTTACTCCGATGCTGAAATTGGAAGCGTAGAAGAATGTCTTGCCTTCCTTTTCACATTTCTCTTTTATTTCGCCGATACGGTCCAGCCAGCCGGTTGTGCCGGAAACAACGGGAACGCCGGCAGCGAAACTCTTCATATAATTGTCGAATGCCGTGGCCGGAGTCGTGAACTCGATGGCTACATCTGCGCTCTTGAAATTAGCTGACTGAAATTCTTCCGGGTTGTTTATATCTACGATAGAGACGATTTGGTGTCCTCTGTTCAATGCAATCTGCTCGATGGTTTTACCCATCTTTCCGTAACCGATAAGTGCAATCTTCATAATCTTTTCAGAATAAAATGAATAAATAAGCTAATAACTTAGCCTTCAGGGGTGCAAATATAAAGAAAATGAATTAGATTTGTGGCATAAATCTTAACTCTGAAAAGAATATGGAACGTTTATTACATTATGTTTGGAAATACAGACTGTATCCAACGACTTCGCTTCTTACTACTGACGGACGTACAGTATCGGTCATTGACCCCGGAACACCCAATACCGACGCGGGCCCGGACTTCTTCAATGCAAAGATGAAAATAGACGGTACTTTGTGGGCTGGGTGTGTTGAAATCCATGACAAAGCCTCCGACTGGCTGCTTCATCGCCATGATAAGGACAAGGCTTATGATGCCGTTGTTCTCCATATTGTGGAGGTGTCGGACTGTATCGTTTACCGGATGAACGGAGAGGTTATTCCGCAAATGGAACTGGCAGTGCCGGAGTCGGTTGTGCGGAATATCGACTGGTTGCTCCATCATGACAACTCTCTTCCCTGTGCCGGATATATCCCTCAAATGGAGCCCGTTCACATTACATCGTGGCTGGGGGCTCTGCTCGGCGAACGGCTGGAACGGAAAACGGCCGATATATTCCGTTTGCTGGACCAGTATGCCGGTGACTGGAACGAAGTCTTTTATATTACTTTAACCCGCAATTTCGGTTTCGGTGTGAATAACGACATCTTCGAGCGTCTTGCCAAGAGCTTACCGCTCAGGTATATTCAGAAGCAACGCGGCAGCAGTTCGCAGGTCGAAGCGATGCTGTTCGGACAGGCCGGGATGCTGAATGAAGCAATCGATTGCCCTTATTATCGTTTGCTGCAACGCGAGTATCAGTTTCTTCGCTATAAATTCGGATTGACTCCGCTGGACTGTTCTCAATTCAGGAACCTTCGTACCCGGCCCATCAATTTCCCCTGTCTGAAGTTGGCGCAACTGGCGGCTGTCTGGATGCAATACGATACCTTGTTTTCTGTTATCCTGACGGCAGGCAGTATCGGTGAGATTAAGCAATGTCTGCATGTCACACCTTCCGCTTATTGGGAGACGCATTATCATTTCCGGAGCGCTTCCGCTATAAAAGAGAAAACAGTCGGGGAGAATTCTTTGTGTATATTGTTGATAAATACGGTAGTTCCCATTCTTTTCGCTTACGGAGTCAGGAATAAGCAACCCGAATACTGCGAGCGTGCAATCCGTATCCTTGAAAATCTTCCTCCGGAGAAGAATACGATTGTTTCGGGTTTTAGCCGGGCAGGGATAAAAGTCTGCCATGCAGGCGACAGTCAGGCGCTGATTCAATTGAAACGGGAGTATTGCGAGAAGAAGAAATGTTTGTATTGCCGGATCGGGTACAGGTATCTGAAACGGGGTATTCCCTCTTTATAGAATGCAAAGATTTCTTATTTAGCGTATATATCACTATTAGTCACCGGATTTTTCCCTATTTTTGCCATCTGATTAAAAAGCGATTGAATGGGTAACAGATATATAAAAGATTTATTGCTGGTACTGTGCGGAGTGTTTCTGTTGGTAACCATGTATTCGTGTGCCAATATGGCTTCTCCGAACGGGGGACCTTACGACGAGACCCCCCCTAAATTCATAAGCAGTCTGCCTGCCCCTAATCAGACGAATTATAAGGGGAAGAAGGTGGAGATTCTGTTTGATGAACTGGTTCAGCTGGACAAGCCGTCGGAGAATGTAATCATCACGCCGCCGCAGATGCAATTACCTGTGATCCGTGCCGCGGGAAAGAAGGTCGTGGTCGAACTGAAAGATACACTGAAAGAAAATACGACTTATACGATCGACTTCACCAACTCGATCTCCGATAATAACGAGAAGAATGTATTCGAGAATTTCTCCTTTGCCTTCTCTACCGGTGATGTGATCGATACGCTGGAGGTATCGGGTATCTTGCTGAATGCCGAAAACCTGGAACCTATGCCCGGTATCACGATCGGTCTGCATAAGAACCTGGAGGATTCGGCATTTGTGAAACTGCCTTTCGACCGTACTTCGCGCACGAACGATAAAGGACAGTTCACCATTCGCAATATCTCTCCAGGCAGTTACCGTATTTTCGGTCTGAACGATGTCAACCGCGACTATAAATTCGACCAGCCGGGCGAGGAGATTGCGTTTAACGACTCCATTATCATCCCTTCGCTGGAGTTGACCACCCGGCAGGATACGCTTTGGAAAGACAGCCTGACTATCGATACGATCCGTACGGTTGCCTATACGCGTTATTTCCCGGATGATATCGAATTGCGTCTGTTCAAGGAAAACTTCGTGCGCCAGTATCTGCTGAAACCGGAGCGGCAGCAGGAAAACTTGCTGACCATACGGTTCAACGCTCCGCTCGATACCGTACCGCTTCCGAAGCCACTTAACTTTACGCCGGAGAATCCTGACTGGTTCTTTACACAGGAAACGGAGGCGGGAAAAGGCGTTAATTTTTGGCTGACCGATTCGCTGGTATGGAAACAAGATACGTTGCAGGTGGAACTGTCGTATCCGAAGAGCGACTCGCTGAATGTTCTCCGACCGCAAACCGATACGCTTCAGTTTGTGATGCGCCGTCGTCCCGAAAAGAAGAAAAAGAAGAAAGATGACGAGCCGGAACCGATCGTCTTCCTGGGTATGCAGATCGACGCACCCGGTTCGATGGACTTGTTCGATACCGTATCCGTTACGTTCAATGAACCGATCCTCGAACTGCCGAAGGAAGTCTTCTATCTGGACCAGAAGGTCGATACGGTATGGACTCCGGTTGATTTCGAGCTTTTCCCGGACTCTGCCAACAGCCTGAATTACTTCATTCGCCGTCCGTGGAAATATGCCGAGGAGTATCGCCTGTCGGTGGACTCCGCAACGATCTTCAGTCTTTATGGCAAGTGGAACGAACCGTATTCGGCTGAGTTCAAGATCAAGAAAGAGGATGAATACGGACACTTATATATTAATGTAGAAGGAATTGATACGACCGCTTATGTGGAATTGCTGAACGGTAGTGATGCCCCGGTGCGGAAGGCGAAGGTGAAGAACGGCGGTGTCCTTTTCATGGACCTGAAACCGGACAAGTATTACGCACGCCTGGTGGTCGACCTGAATGACAACGGCAAATGGGATACCGGCAATTATGCCGATAAACGCCAGCCGGAAGAAGTCTTTTATTCGCCAGTTCAGTACAACGTATTGCAGAACTGGCAGGTAGAAGAGACTTGGAATGTCAAGGCAACCCCATGGGCAAAACAGAAACCTATCGAGATTACAAAGAATAAGCCGAAAGAGGCAACCAAGAAGAAAAGAAATTACAAAGATGAAGGACAACAGAAGTCTTCTTCGCGCAATAGCGGTATGGGCGGCAGCATGGGCATGCCGTTCTAAAGGAACCGGTTTATGTCTGCCGGTCCTGTTGTTGCTCCTTTCCGGAGTGGCCGGTGCGCAGACTATTCCGGTGAAAGAGCGGTTCAATGCCGGTGAGGAGGTGCAATATGAATTGTACTTCAAATGGGGTATTCTGATGCCACGCGCCGGACAGGCAACCTTATCCATTAAAGATACCCGCTATGAGGATAATCCGGCTTATCATTATAACCTGTTATTCCGAACTTCCGGCATGTTTGAGAAGATATTCTCCATGCGCGATACGATCGACTGTTATTTCACCCCCGAGATGCTGTTGCTCCGTAGCGAGAAACGGGTGAATGAGAATGACTACTATCTGATCGACGACCTGAAATTCTCTTATAGTAAAGGGAAGACTTCGGCCCATTCCCATCGCTATACGCCTTCACGGACGAAGATCGACACGATGATCGTTTCTGAACAATGTATGTTCGATATGCTGGGTGCCACCATGTATCTCCGCTCGCTGGACTGGGATAACATGAAACAGGGCGATGAATTTCCGTTTCATGTGGTGATCGGACGGGACCGGATCAACATCAGTTTCCGCTATACCGGGCAGCAGATCGTGGAACGCAACGAGACACTGAAATACCGTACCCGACATTTCTATATCGATATTTTTGACGACGCTTTCACCCAAAGCAAGGCGGCCGCCGAAATATGGATCGGGGACGATGAAAACCATATCCCGGTCAAGATTCGTGCCAAGCTGAAGATAGGAGCGGCCGAGGTCTATTACAAATCATCCAAAGGATTGCGTTACCCGCTTACTTCGCGGGTGGAAATTCCCCGGCGTTAGGCAGTGAGAGAGTGAAACGTGTTTCGGAGTAAGGTTGTGAACTGACCAGGAGTTCGCCGCCATGCATCCGTACGATCTGGCGTGAAAGGCTCAGGCCGATACCCGTACCTTTGTTCTTGGTGGTGAAGAAAGGAATGAAAATGTCTTCCAGCATATCGTGGGGGATGCCCGGCCCGTTATCCGTTACTTCGATCAGGGTCGTGGTGCCGGGTTGTTTTACCGTGAGTGAGATTTCACCGTTATCCTGTCCTTCCAATGCTTCCATCGCATTTTTCAACAAGTTGATCAAGACCTGTGAGAGCAGTTCTTCATCGGCATTGACTGTTATTTCGTCCTGGCAGAGGTAAACAGTCAGACCGATCTGTAAACGTTGCAGGTCCGACTGGAACAGCAGTTCGATGTTGCGTACCTGGCGGGAGAGGGAGAACGGATTGGGATTGGGAGCCTGCAACCGTGCCAGTTGGCGGTATGAATTGGTGAAGTTCATAAGGCTCTGTCCCTGGCTCTTGATCGTATCCAGTCCGCGGACCGTCTTCCGGATGGTGGCGTCGTTGATCTCGTCGCAGCTTTTCGTCGTGTCGTTGCTCCGGTAATAGGAGAGGAGCGTGCCTGAGAGGGAGACGATCGGAGCGATCGAGTTCATGATCTCGTGGGTCAGGACGTGCATCAACTTGTCGTATGCCTCGTATTCTTTCCGTAACAGTTCGCGTTCGAACTCTTTCTGCTTGCTCTCCGTCATCAGGCGGTGGATGCGGTTGAATGCCGTATGCAGGCGGCGTTGTTCTTCCGGTCCGCTGTTTTCGGGGAAGTAAAGCATCGACTCATTGTCTTCGATGGCATCGAGGAACAGTTGGATACGGCGGTTCGATGTATTGAGGAAATAGACGAGGATCCCGACCAGCCATAAGGCGATCAGTAGGGTGACGCATCCCAGTATGATGGCTTTACCGGTGATAATACCCGTTAGTCCCACGCCGGTAACAAGGAGGATGAGCGCGACCTGGAAGACTATCTTCAGATAGATGCGTGTGCTGAACATTCGTTTCACAGGTTGAACCGTTTTAGTTTGTTATATAAGGTCTGCCGGCTTACCCCCAGTTGCTCGGCGGCAGCGGTCAGGTTGCCGTCGTTCTGGGTAATAGCCGCCTCGATCGTCTTGCGTTCCACTTCTCCCAGGTTGGGGGCATCGGAGAACGAGACGGATTTTCCGGGACGGATAAAGAGGTCGGCGGCACGGATTACATTTTTCTCGGCCAGGATCACTGCTTTCTCGATGGTATGTTGCAGTTCGCGTATGTTGCCCGGCCAGTCGTAACGTTCCAGTTTGGCGGCTGCCTGTGGATGGATAGTCAGACCAGGCTGGTTGTACAGGGCCGTATACTTTTTCAGGAAGTAGTCGATGAAAAGGGGAATATCTTCCCGGCGGTTCCTGAGAGGCGGTATCTCTATTTGTATGGTGTTGATGCGATAGTAGAGATCCTCCCGGAAAAGAGATTGCTTCACCAGTTCCGGCAGGTCGCGGTTGGTGGCGGCGATCAGACGTATGTCGATCGGGATTTTACGGTTGCTTCCCAATCGGGTGACTTCGCGGTTCTGCAGGGCGGCGAGCAGTTTGGCTTGCAGGCCGACCGGGAGGTTGCCTATTTCATCCAGAAACAGGGTGCTTCCGCTGGCAGCCTCGAATTTACCCGGCCGGCTTTCGCGGGCATCGGTAAAGGCACCTTTTTCATGTCCGAACAGTTCGCTTTCGAAAAGGGATTCACTGACGGCTCCCATGTCCACGTTGATCATTTCCCGGCGGCTGCGGAGTGACAGGCGGTGTATTTCGCGGGCGAGCATTTCTTTACCCGTACCGTTCTCGCCGGTGATAAGGATGTTCGCATCCGTTTTGGCAACCTTGGTCACGACCTTGATCAGTTTCATCATAACGGCGGAGTGGCCGATGATCATGGCTGGCTCCACAGGGCGGTCGGGTCGGTTACGATCGGTCTTCTGTTTGACCTTTTCCCGTTCTACGGCTTGTAAGGCGGCGTGTATCTTTTCGAGCAGGACTTCGTTGTCCCAGGGTTTGAGTATAAAATCAACGGCTCCGCTTTTCAAGGCTTTGACAGCCAGTTCCACATCTCCGTAGGCGGTAAGCATGATGACCGGCAGTTCGGGGGCTATTTCCTGGATACGGCGTAGCCAGAACAGGCCTTCGTTTCCGGTGTTTACGCCTGCGGAGAAATTCATATCTAGAATGACAAGGTCGACCGGCATCGTATCCAGCACGGATAAGATGCTGTTCGGGTTGGAGGCGGTCTCTACCCGTTCGAATTCATCTTCCAATAATAATTCGAGCGAAGTCAGTACACTTTTATTATCATCTACAATGAGAACTGTTCCGGTTTGCATACGATTAATTTTTCCGTAAAGGTATCGGCTTCCGGGGTACTTTGCAAATGAGCGTCAAAATATTTGACACTAATAACAGGATAATATAACACTATAGTCCTAATCCGATTAGCACTCGTATGCTAAGGCAGTCAGCACAGTAGTGCTGGTGAGGGTAACACTACTGTGCTGGCCCCGTATCCGGCACAGAAGCAGGGCCTGTTTTTTTATGATTGACACATCAGCGTCCATATTTTTGACAATCGGGCGTCCATATATTTTACACTTTGCGAGGCTGTTTCTTTTGTGGAATATGATAATCAGTCAGTATGAAATGTGGCACGCCTTTTGCTTTTACATGTACATGATGAAAATGCAAATAACAATTAAATATGGATGGAGGTTAGCCTGCCTGTTGCTGTTTGGTTCGGTAGTGGGAGCAGGTGCACAGGAATCCTGGAGTGTCGACTCTTGCATGCGCTATGCGCTGGAGAGGAACCTGGCACTGAAAAACAGCCGGTTGGATACCCGTATCGCTCGCGAAGACTTTACGGCGGCGATAGGAGATTTCCTGCCTTCGGTCAGTACCAGCGGGGCTTTCGGGAAACGGATGGGACGTTCGGTTGACCCGAAAACGAATTTGTATACCACCTCTTCTTTCGTGGAAAGTACGCTGGGAGTCGATATATCATTGCCTGTTTTCGACGGGTTCAAACGTATCAACCGGGCACAGTTCTCCCGGCTGAACAGGCAACTGAGCAGCGTTGCCGGGAAAGCGGAGGAGAACCGGGTGGCTTTCGAGGTGATGGATGCTTATTATGTATATATCTTTGACAGAAAGATGAGTGCCCTGGCTGCCGAACAACGTAAGCTAAGCGAGCGTTACCATGAGCAGATGCTTGAATATGTGGACCTCGGCCTTCGTTCACCCTCTGACCTTCAGGAGGTGAAAGCCCGTTTGCAGAGCGATATTTATCAGGAGACGGTGAAGAAGAAGACGGAGCGTCTTTCTTTTCTTGCACTAAAAGAGTTGTTGCAGATGCGCGATTCGGACTCTTTATCCGTTAGTGACAGAGAGGGGGATGACGGTGAGTTGCCGCTTCTTGCCGGTTATTCGGCTCCGGAAGTGTATGCAGAGTCGGAGACTACGCTTCCCGAGTTCCGGATGATGGATTTGCGGGAACAGGCGTCGCGAAAGTCGCTTGCCATCGCGTCGGGAGCTTTCTCGCCTTCCATCCGGGCGGATTTCAGTCTTTATTCGAGTTACTATGACACGGAACGCGATGCGGACGGACATATCTCCTCGTTCGGGCAGCAGATGAAAAACAATTGGAACAAATATATCGGTCTGCGGGTATCTTTCCCTATATTCAGCGGTTTGTCCCGCTTTACGGCAGTCAGGAAAGAGCGTTTCCGCCTGCAACAGATAAGGAATAACAACGACCAGCAACGAATATCCTTATATAAGGAGATAGAAGATGCCTGCCTTTCCTTACAGGCTTCGGCAGAGGAACATCACCAGGCGAAACTGCAATTGCAGGCAGCTGCAACCACCCTCAAAGAGAACGAGGAGAAGTGGGAGGAAGGGATGGTTTCCGTCTTCGAACTGATGGAGAAGCGTAACCTGTATATCCAGGCCAAAGCAGAACTGGCCCGTACCCGGCTGCAATATGACCTGAAACACCGGATGGTCGAGTTCTACCGTACCGGTTCATTTTTAGTAAAATAACAACAAAGAACAGATATGAATAACAACATGGACACCCCTATCGAACGG
The DNA here is from genome assembly GCF_003635445.1 of Parabacteroides sp. AF17-3. Taxonomy (NCBI): domain Bacteria; kingdom Pseudomonadati; phylum Bacteroidota; class Bacteroidia; order Bacteroidales; family Tannerellaceae; genus Parabacteroides; species Parabacteroides sp. AF17-3. Next base: position 482,154 of record NZ_QTMM01000001.1, read on the forward strand.
AAATCCCGTTTGAAGAAGAAACATCTGTATGCGATGGCAGGAGGCACTTTCCTCCTGGTCTGCCTGCTTTACTTTATTTTCCGCGATACCTCTTCCTCCATGAAAGTGGACAAGGAACGGCTGACCATCTCCACCATCGTCCAGGGTGAGTTTAATGATTATATCCGTGTGATAGGGCAGGTGCTCCCGGACCGTATCATCTACCTTGATGCCATCGAGGGTGGCCGGGTGGAAGAACGCCTGATAGAAGAAGGGGCGCAGGTCAAGGCCGGCGATGTAATCCTCCGCCTGAGTAACCCGCTGCTGAATATCGGTATCCTGCAAAGCGAGGCAGACCTTGCTTATCAGGAGAACGAACTCCGTAACACCCGCATCAGCATGGAACAGGAACATCTGCGCCTGCAACAGGACCGTATCAGCCTCAACAAAGAACTGGTACAGAAGGACCGCCGTTACCGGCAATACGAACGCCTGTATAACAAACAACTCTTGGCGCGTGAAGATTTCCTGCTGGCAAAGGAGGACTACGAAAGCGCCCGCGACCAGCTTGTCGTGTTGGACCAGCGTATCCGCCAGGACGACCTTTTCCGCAGCAGCCAGTTGGAGAGCCTGGATGAGAATATCCGGAACATGAAACGGAGCCTCTCCCTTGTCCGCGAACGGTTGGAGAACCTGAAGGTGAAAGCGCCCGTCAGCGGCCAGCTGGGTAATCTCGAAGCACAGATAGGGCAGTCTATCGCCCAGGGGGAACGTATCGGGCAGGTCATCACCCCCGAACTGAAGGTGGAGGCCAAGATTGACGAACATTATGTGGAGCGGGTGATGCCCGGCCTCCCCGCCAGCTTCGAGCGTGAAGGAAAGACCTACGACATGGAAGTGACGAAAGTCTACCCTGAAGTGCGCGACGGCCAGTTCCGTACCGACCTTCATTTTACCGGAGGACGTCCGGAGAATATCCGTGCCGGGCAGACCTATCACCTGAACCTGCAACTGGGTGATCCCGTACAGGCCATCCTGATTCCCCGTGGCAGCTTCTACCAGGCAAGCGGCGGCCTGTATGTATATGTCGTGGATGAGGACGAGACTGTCGCCCGTCGCCGTCCGGTGAAGATAGGCCGCCAGAATCCGCAGTATTATGAAGTGACCGAAGGAGTGAAACCGGGAGAGAAAGTGATTATCTCCGGCTATGAACTGTTCGGTGAAAACGAACGATTGATTATCAGATAACAGAAAGGATAAAGATGGATTATCTCTCTCAAGTCATAAAAAGCCAGCGCGCCCGCAAGTCACTTTCGGTCATTAATATCTTCGGCCTGTCGGTGTGTATCTCTGCCGCCCTGCTGATTTTGCTCTATGTCCGTTTCGAACTGAGCTACGACTCTTTCCATGACGGCGACCGCGTGTACCGTGTCGAAAGCCGTTTGTATGAGGGAGCAACGCTGACGGATAATTGGGCGACGACCGCATTCGGCCACGGTCCGGTGATGAGCCGGGAGATACCGGGCATCGAAAAGTTCGTCCGGCTGACCGCCCAGGACCGGGAACAGGTGGTTACCTACCAGGATAAGCAGTTCGCCGAAAGCCGCTATTGTTTTGCCGAACCAACCTTTTTCGACCTCTTCCGTTTCCCTATTCTGAAAGGGGAGAGAGACGGCCAGCTGACCCGTCCCAATACCGCCGTGCTGACGGAAAGTGCCGCCCACCGTTATTTCGGCGAGGCGGAGCCGTTGGGCAAAATCCTGACCTTCCGCACGTCGACAGCCGAACAACATTTCGAAGTGACAGGCATTATTGCCGATATGCCGGCCAATTCGCATCTGCATTATGATTTCCTGCTGTCTTATTCCACGATACCGAAGGAACGGCAGGATATTTGGTATATTCACGGCGTCTATACGTATGTCCGCCTGGAACCGGGGAAAAAACCGGAAGATATAGAAAACGCCTTTGCCGCTATTTCAGATAAATACAAAACCGCAGCTTTGAAGCATAAGGACTGGAAGGTGGAGTTAATCCCATTGAAAGATATTCACCTGACTCCGCAGAAGTCGTATGAGAAGGAGACGAAAGGCAGCCGTACCGCCGTGTATATCCTTTCGGTGATGGCGATTGCCCTGTTGCTGACAGGCTGGGTCAATGCGTTGAACCTGATGGTGGCGCGTTTCCTGGAACGGGGAAAAGAGTTCGGAGTGCGTAAAGCCTTCGGTGCTTCCCGCCGGCAGATGCTGTTGCAGGGACTGACGGAGGCCGGCATCGTCAACCTGCTGGCAACCTTGATTGCGCTCGGTTGGTTGGAGGTATTGCTGCCGCTTGTCTATACCTGGGCGGAACATGATTTTGGTGCCGATATATTAGTACAACCGCAGTTTTGGCTGGCCGTAGCAGTTATTGCCGGGCTGGGGACGCTCTTCACCGGCTTATATCCTTCCTATCTGCTGACACGCATCCGTCCGTCGGATATTATACGCGGGAAGTTATTGCATAGCCGGAAAGGCAATAAGATGCGGAAAACATTGATTGTCGTGCAGTTTGTCGCCTCCTTTATCTTGATAACGGGCACGTTTGTCGTTATCTCCCAGGTTCGCTACATGCAGAAGGAGGCCGCTTCTCCCGGGACAGACCGGATCATCGTATTGAAATATCCCTCTTTTACAGATGAACTGTCCGTCAGGATGGAAAGCTTCAAGAAAGAACTGAAGCGGAAGACGTATGTCCGCCAGGTGACTGTTTCCGGTGCCGTGCCGGGGGTGGAGGTCGCCAATTATTTTGCCAACCGTCCGTTCGGCAGCGACCCGTCCGAGGTGAAACTGATTCAGATGTTCGCTGTCGATTACGATTACCTGGCCACCTATTCGCCGGAGATGGTCTGCGGCAGGGGATTCTCGGAAGAGTATGGAGATGAACTGAATAAGGTCGTGCTGAACGAAGAGGCCGTCCGCCTCCTGGGTTTCCCTTCTGCGGAAGCGGCTTTAGGCAAACAACTGACGATGGAAGTGCTGCAAGACCCTCTCCAGGTGATAGGGGTGGCGAGGAACTATTACCAGCAGTCGCTGGCCGTCCCTTATAAGCCAATCATCTTCTTCCTGAAAGACCGCGTTCCGATTATCGGGACACCCTATATTTCCATCCGCATGGACGGTGTGGCCGGTCCGGCCCGTCTGGCGGAGATAGAACAAATCTATCGCGATTTCTTCCCGACTTCGTTGTTCTCTTATTTCTTCCTCGACGATTTCAACAGGAACCAGTATAAGGAAGACCGGAATTTCGGATGGATATTTGCCGCATCGTCTTTGCTGGCCGTCTTTGTCGCCTGCCTGGGATTGTGGGTAATCACGCTTTTCTCGACCCTCTCGCGGGTGAAGGAAGTGGGAATACGTAAGGTGCTGGGAGCGGGTAAAAGGAATCTTTTTGTAGTTTTGACGCGTGAATTATTGCTCCTTACGGTACTTGCGTCCGTGATAGGTATTCCCGTGTCCGCTTTCCTGATGAATAGCTGGCTTGAAAGCTATGCGTTTCATATCCCGTTGCCCTGGTGGAGTTATGCGGTGGCGTTCGTGCTACTGATGTGTATCGCTTTCGGGACGATTGCCCGGCAGGTATGGCGCATCATCCGCCTGAAACCGATGTATATTTTAAGGAGTGAATAATTTATAAATAGGAACATATGATTAAAACAGAGAATCTGTCTATGCTCTTCACCACGGAAGACGTACAGACCAAAGCATTGAATGAAGTAAGCCTGGAGATAAAGAAAGGCGAGTTTGTGGCTATCATGGGGCCTTCGGGTTGTGGCAAGTCCACCTTGCTGAATATCCTGGGAACGCTTGATTCGTCAACTTCGGGCAAATACTTCTTCGATGGAAAGGAGATCGATAAGATGAGCGAGAGCCAACTGACTTCTTTCCGTAAGGGGAATATCGGCTTTGTATTCCAGAACTTCAACCTGATTGACGAACTGACGGTCTATGAAAATGTAGAACTGCCCCTTGTCTATCTGAACAGCAAGAAGTCCGAACGCAAAAAGAAGGTGATGGAGGTGCTTGAACGTATGAATATCGCCCATCGTGCCGGCCATTTCCCGCAGCAATTATCCGGTGGCCAGCAGCAACGTGTGGCTATTGCCCGTGCAGTGGTAACCGACTGTCCCCTGATTCTGGCGGATGAGCCGACGGGTAACCTGGATTCGACAAACGGCCTCGAAGTAATGGAACTGCTCAGCGAACTGAACCGGCAGGGAACGACGGTCGTTATCGTCACCCACTCCCAGCGGGACGCGAAGTTTGCCCACCGGGTCATTCATTTGCTGGACGGGCGGATTGTATCGGAGGAGAAACGATGACGGTAATCATCAACGGAGGTTGATGATTACCGTCAGTTACCGTTGACGACTGTCGTCAATGAGAGTTGACGATGACCGTCATCACAGACAGGATAAAGTGAAGTACTAATATTTTATTGACAGATTCAGAATACTATGATTATTTCAAACTATTGGAACAGTGCCCTGCGCAGCCTGACGAAAAAGAAAGGCTTCAGTGCAATCAATATAATCGGCCTGGCAATCGGTATGGCGGCCGCCCTGCTGATTCTGACCTACGTGGCTTTCGAATATAGCTACGACGATATGCACAGCCGTGCCGACCGCATCTTCCGCGTGGAAGCACGTTTCTACGAAAACGGCGAACTGACGGATAACTGGGCGAGCAGTTCGGCCGGCTACGCCACCGCTATGAAACGTAACCTGGCGGGCGTGGAGGATTATACCCGCGTCGGCAGCCAGTACTATCCGGAGCAGGTCGTGAAATACAACGAACTGCTCTACCGTGAGACTGGCATCGGGTATGCCGAGAAGAATTATTTCAACTTCTTCGATTATGAATTACTGAAAGGGGATAAGAATACCTGCCTCGACGGGCCGAACAAGGTGGTGATAACCGAGCGCATCGCCAATAAATACTTCAAAGGGGCCGACCCGATTGGGAAGATACTGATTTTCCGCAGCAATATCGGCGAAGAGGCGTGCGAAGTGACCGGCATCATGAAAGATATGCCCGTCAATTCGCATGTGCGTTACAGTATGATGATCTCCTACGAAACTCTTCCGAAATGGATGGATGAATACTGGTATCGCCACGAAGTGTACTCATACGTCCTTCTGAAGTCGCCCGCCCTGAAGAAACAGGTGGAAGAAGCCTTCCCCGCAATGGCGGAGAAATACAAGACGGAAGAGGCGCTGAAGAATAAGACCTGGGCAATCGAATTGACCAACCTGCGCGATATCCACCTGAATCCGCAGAAGGCGTATGAGCCGGAGACGAAGGGGAACAGTTCTTCCATGCTGGTGCTGATATGTACGGCGTTGGCGATCCTGTGCATTGCCTGGATCAATTATATCAATATGACGGTTGCCCGCTCGATGGAACGGGCCAAAGAGATCGGCATTCGAAGGGCTTCGGGGGCGAGCCGCCGGCAAATCGTGGCGCAGTTCCTGTTCGAATCGCTGATAACGAACGGGATTGCCTTTATCCTGGCTATCGGGTTGATGGAGGCGTTGATGCCTGCTTTTAACAGCCTGACCGGGCGTGACCTGGGATTCTCTGTGTGGGTGACGACCTCGTTGGGGTGGATGCTGTTGTTGATTTTCGCCTTGGGCGTGTTCCTGTCCGGTTTCTATCTGGCGACGATTTTGTCGGGTATTAAGCCAATCCGGATGCTGAAAGGGAAGTTCACGCATACGAAGAATGCGGCGACGACTCGTAAGGTACTGGTTGTTTTGCAATATACGGCGTCGATGGCTTTGCTCTGCGGGACGCTGATCGTGTATGCACAGTTGCAGTTTATGCGTCAGGCCTCGCTGGGTGTCCGTGTGGACCAGACGTTGGTGTTGAAATTTCCGGCGCATTGCGAGGAACTGTCTACGAAGCTGACAGCGATGAAAAGGGAGTTAAAGGCGTTGCCTTCCGTAAAGAATGTGACGGTTTCCGGTGCCGTTCCCGGGACGGAGGTGGCTGATTTCCTGTCTATTGTCCGTTTGAGTGATGCCACAAAGCAAACCCGCCTGCTGGAAATGCTCAGTTGCGATTACTATTATCTGGATGCCTACGACCTGAAGTTTGTTGCCGGCCGTGGTTTCGGGGAGGATTTCGGTGGTGATGTATATAATATCGTCCTGAATGAAGCAGCCGTCCGTACATTGGGCTTTGCCTCGGCCGATGCCGCGATTGGCGAACGTCTTTCCGTGGAGACGGTAGACCAGCCGATGAAGATTATCGGTGTGGTGAAAGATTATCATCAGCAGTCCCTGAATAAAGGCTATACACCTATCCTGTTCGCCCTTCACGACAAACTGAGCTGGATGAAGCAGCGTTATATCTCCGTGGTGATGGAGAATGCCAATCCCCGTGAGTTGGTGAAGCAGGCGGAGACGGTCTGGAACCGTTATTTCCCGGATTCCAGCTATGATTACTTCTTCCTCGACCAGTTCTTCGACCAGCAATACCGGCAGGATGAGGTGTTCGGGTTGATTGTAGCTCTCTTTGCGATACTGGCGATTTTCATCTCCTGCATGGGACTTTGGGTGCTGGTGATGTTCTCCTGTTCGACCCGTGTTCGTGAAATGGGTATACGTAAAGTCTTGGGTGCTTCCAAAATACAGCTGTTCTATGAACTGGGACGTGAGTTCTTTGTCCTGATCGGCATTGCGATAGTGATAGCTCTTCCTCTCTCCTGGTGGGTCATGGACGGCTGGCTGAGCAATTATTCGTTCCGCACCGACTGGAAAGCCTGGTTCTTCCTGGTTCCGGTGATTTTGTTGTGTGTGATTTCCCTGTTGACCATAGGCTGGCAGACTGCTAAAACAATCCTTAGCAAACCTGCCCGGTCGTTGCGGTACGAGTAAAATAATGTGCCAATATGCCAATGGAAATAGCATTCCTCATATTGGCACATTGTTTCACGTCTACTATTCAGGTAGATAATGTATTTTATACCTGTTTGTCGATTGACATTTCGTTTTATTCTATCGGTGCAAACGGAAGTTCCGTGTCTTTCCTGTATCCGGAGCCGCTGAACGTTGCAATCAGTTCTCCGGCTTCATTCGTGATATTTACTTCGCAGTTGGCAAGCCGTTTATGGCTGAATACTTCCCGTGCTTCAGCATATAGGAATCCTTTGCTTTCGGCTTTGAAGAAGTTGATATTGGAAGTGATGGACAATGTCAGCCGGGCATGACTGTTGGTAGCTGCCGCAAACGCCAGGTCGGCCAGCGTAAAGATGGCACCTCCCTGGCAGACACCGCCACCGTTCAGGTGCATCGGTTTTATCTCCATACGGGCTTTGGCATAACCATTGCCCGTTTCCAGTAATTCTACCCCGGCAAATAAGGCAAATTTGTCGCCTTGAAGAAATTCGTTTATTGTCATTACGATAATATGCTAATTTGAAAATATGCCAATGTGCCAATAAAGTATATTCCGATTGGCATATTGGCACATTGACCGATTGATTGATTATTTATTTAGCTTCCATTCTGCTCCGTCTTTGGTATCCTTAATCTCGAATCCCATGGCAGTCAGTTCGTTACGAATCTTGTCGGAAGTAGCCCAATCCTTATTGGCTTTTGCCTGCTGGCGGATAGTCAACAAGAGGTCTACAGCTTTACCGAATGTCTCATAATTGTCACCTCCGGCAGATGCTTCGTCTTTCATTCCCAGGATATCGAATACGAAAGTGTGGAATACTTCTTTCAACTCTTTCAGGTCTTCAGCCGAGATAGTCGCTTTGCCATCCTTTACGGAATTGATGGCGCGGGAGGCATCGAACAGATGAGAGATGACAATCGGAGAGTTCAGGTCGTCATTTAAAGCGTCATAACATTTCTTGCGAAGGTCTTTCACATCTACTGTCGAAGCATCCGAAGCTGTCAGCTTTTGCAGGTGGTTGTAAGCATCCATCAGACGGCTCAATCCTTTTTCTGCGGCTTGCAGGGCTTCGTTGCTGAAATCCACCGTACTGCGGTAATGCGCCTGGAGGATGAAGAAGCGGATTGTCATGGCCGAATAAGCCTGGCTCAGCATTTTGTGGTCGCCGGTGAAGAACTCATCCAGCGTGATAAAGTTACCGAGCGATTTACCCATCTTCTGTCCGTTGATGGTAATCATATTGTTATGCATCCAGTAGTGAACCATATCATCCCCTTGTGAAGCGACAGCCTGTGCAATCTCGCATTCATGGTGCGGGAAGATCAGGTCCATGCCACCCCCGTGGATATCGAAATGCTGTCCCAGGTATTTCTTGCCCATCGCCGTACATTCGCAGTGCCATCCGGGGAAACCGTCGCTCCACGGAGAAGGCCAGCGCATGATATGTTCGGGTTGCGCACATTTCCAGAGGGCGAAGTCGATCGGGTTATGCTTCTCGTCCTGGCCGTCCAGCGCACGGGTCGTATTCAGCATATCTTCGATATTACGGCCCGAAAGGATACCGTAATTATGGTCTTTGTTGTATTTCTCTACGTCAAAATAAACGGAACCTTCGCTTTCATAAGCATATCCGTTGTCAAGAATCTTCTTTACCAGTTCGATTTGCTCGATGATATGGCCCGAAGCATGCGGTTCGATGCTGGGAGGAAGCACGTTGAGGGCCTCCATCGCCTTGTGGTAACGGTTCAGGTAGAACTGCACCACTTCCATCGGCTCCAACTGTTCCAAGCGGGCTTTCTTGGCAATTTTGTCTTCGCCTTCATCGGCATCGTGCTCCAGATGGCCTACGTCGGTAATGTTGCGTACATAACGTACTTTGTATCCTATATGTGTAAGATAACGGAACAACAGGTCGAATGTGATAGCCGGGCGGGCGTGTCCCAGATGCGCATCGCCATAGACCGTCGGACCACAGACATACATGCCTACGTGGGGTTCATGCAACGGGATAAATTGTTCCTTCTTTCTTGTGAGCGTGTTGTAAATACTTAATGGATGTTCCATATCTGTTCATACTTTAAAAGTTGCTTTGTCTTTGCCTGTATCATCGTAATACTGAGGAAGACAGAATGCAAAGATAATGCCTTTGTCTATTTTGAGCAATCTTCGCAGCAACCTTTTAATACATAGTTGATACTTTCCAGCGTAAAATTACGGGGTAATTCGACCATCGGCACCGGAATATTCCGCAGGCAGAATGTCCTGTGGCATTTCAAACAATAAAAATGCGCATGAAGTTCACTGACGGAACAATTGCAACCGTTACCGCAAACCGAATATTTCAAAGAACCCGAACCGTCGTCGATACAATGGATAAGGTGATGATCCAGGAAAAGGTTGATAGTTCTCGATACGGTCGATTTGTCTACCGTGTCCAACTCATTCTCCAGATCGAGCAGGCTGAAAGCCCTTTCAAACCGCATCATCGCTTTCAGGATAAGCAGGCGGATGGCTGTCGGTCTGATTTCTCTTTGTTTCAATATATCTAAATAAGCATCCATATCAATCTGTTTTAGTCGTCTTTAATATTCGTACGGCATTGAGGATTGCCAGCAAAGCAACACCGACATCGGCAAAAACCGCTTCCCACATGGTAGCAATCCCTCCGGCTCCCAGCATCAGAACAATCAGCTTGACACCGAAGGCCAATGCTATGTTTTGCCACACGATAGTACGTGTAAACTTTCCGATGCGGATCGCCGTTGCCACTTTGCTGGGCTGGTCGGTCTGTATTACGACGTCGGCCGTTTCGATGGCGGCATCGCTTCCGAGGCCTCCCATGGCAATGCCTATGTCGCTTAATGCAAGGACTGGCGCATCGTTTATCCCGTCGCCGACGAAAGCGATTTTGTTTGTTTTGTCCTGCTTCAATGCTTCCAGGTGGGCGACCTTTCCTTCCGGCAGCAGGTCGCCGTAGGCCTGGGGAATCCCCAATTGTGTAGCTAATTTAGAAACAATAATTTGTTTATCGCCTGATAATATTTCCAGGTTATTAATATTTAAGTCTTTTAATTGTTTGATAGCTTCCACTGCATCTTCTTTGGGCGTATCGGCAAGCAGGATATAACCGGCGTATTGCCGGTCGATTGCACAGACAACCACGGTATCCGGATTTTGTTTCTTCCTAATGAAACAGTTGTTTCTATATGGTGAAACACTTGTTTCATTAGGAGGAAACAAAACACCTTCCGAGTCCAGCAGACGGGGGTTACCTACTAATACTTCCTTTCCGTCGACTATTGCTTTTAATCCGTAACCTGCCAGTTCGGTCGTATCGATGGTTGTGTCGATTGTTACCTGCTGCTCTTGGGCGTATGCCAGGATCGCTTTGGCAATAGGGTGGTTGCTCCGGCTTTCGACGGAAGCAATGATTCGGAGCAGTTCTTTTTCAGGAATGTTATTTTCCGTAGAGAGGCTCCGTACTTCAAAGACTCCTTTGGTGAGCGTACCTGTCTTGTCGAATACGACCGTATTTATCTTGGTGATGGCGTCGAGATAGTTACCTCCTTTAAACAAGATTCCCTGCCGCGAAGCCGCCCCGATCCCTCCGAAATATCCCAATGGAATGCTGATAACCAATGCACAGGGACAAGAGATAACAAGAAATACCAGCGCACGGTATAACCATTCGTTAAAGATGAACAGGAAGTCCGGCTGTACCAGTGAATAAAGATAAGGTATAAGGACAATCAGAAAAGCCAGTCCGGTTACGATTGGTGTATAAATGCGGGCAAATTTCCGGATAAACAATTCGGCCGGCGCTTTCCGTTCGGATGCATTCTGCACCAGTTCAAGAATACGTGCCAGGGCACTTTGGTTATATGGTTTGGTTACTTCCAGCCGGATTACCTTATCGGTCACAATCATTCCGGCCAAGACATTTTCATTCGGACTAATCGTACGCGGAACGCTTTCCCCCGTAAGTGCTGCGGTGTTGAAGGAAGCGGCTCCGCTAAGTAATTTACCATCGAGAGGAACTCTTTCTCCGGCTTTCACCTCTATGATTTCTCCCGGAATTACATCGGCCGGAGCTAACGGGACACGTTCGTTATCACGAATAACAACTGCTGTTTCGGGCCGGACGTCGAGCAGCGCACTGATATTTTTACGGGCCTTCGACAATGCATTTTCCTGAAACAGTTCGCCGACGGAATAGAATAACATAACAGCCACGCCTTCCGGGTATTCCCCGATATAGAATGCGCCGAGTGTAGCGATACACATAAGCGTGAATTCACTGAATATTTCTTTTTCGCGAATACTTTCAACCGCCTCTTTCATCACCGGAAGCCCGACCGGCAGATAAGCGAGTGCATACCATATAAATCGAGCGGTCTGGTCGAAGAATCCGGCCTCCGCTATCTGCATCGCAATTCCTCCCAGTAGCATCCCGAAGGAAATTGCCGGAAGAAGATAAGGCGAAATTTTTCTTTTACGTTCCGTATGGCAATGATTACAACTGCAATGTCCCATATCTGTCATGTTTTATTTATTTTCCTGATACAAAGGTAGGTGTTATGAGGTGCAACAAAGTTGCAAAGAATCCGTATATTTGTCGGGTTAATGTTTAGAAAATGAATAATATGAAAAACTCTCGTACTCTTATTGGTATTTTATGCTGTCTGGCCATGCTCTGTTCCTGCTCCCAGACAAAGAATCAGTATGACTTGTCGAACTTTGGCCTGACTCCCGACAAGAAAGATAATGCTTCTCCTTTGATGGCGAAGGCTTTGGAACAGATAGCCGCTTCCCATACAGGCGATGATACGATAACAATCGTACTCCCTAAAGGTCGCTATGATTTCTATCCCGAAGGTGCAGCGCAAAAGGAGTATTTTATCTCCAACCACGACCAGGATAATCCGAAGCTGGTGGGACTGCCTTTTGAGAACATGAAGAATGTCATTTTCGATGCACAAGGTTCGGAATTGATTTTTCATGGCCGTATGTTACCTGTTTCATTGATTAATTCGGAAAACTGTACTTTGAAGAATTTTAGTATCGACTTTGAGAATCCGCATATCAGCCAGGTGAAGATATTGGAGAACGATACGGTTGCCGGTGCCATTACCTATGAGGTGGCTCCCTGGGTGGAATATGAAATCCGTGACAGTGTATTTTATGCCAAAGGTGAAGGTTGGGAGCATGCTCCGGCCTGGGGTATCGCTTTTGAAGGAGATACCAAACGCCTTGTTTATACAACCAGCGATATTGCTGTCGGTTCTAAAGGCGTATCGGAAGTTTCTCCCCGCGTGCTTAAATCAACCAAATGGAATAACAAGAAACTGATTCCGGGAACAGTTGTTGCCATGCGCGGCTGGGGACGTCCGACACCGGGTATCTTTGTTTCTTATGATACGAATACAACACTTGAAAACATCCGGGTTCATTATGCGGAAGGTATGGGATTACTGGCGCAGATGAGTGAGAATATCACACTGGATAAATTCTCCGTATGTCTTCGTGGTGATAACGATTCCCGTTACTTCACGACGCAGGCAGATGCCACTCATTTCTCCGGTTGTAAAGGAAAAATCGTTTCTGTAGGCGGCTTGTACGAAGGTATGATGGACGACGCCATCAATGTACACGGAACTTATCTGAAAATCCAGAAACGTGTAGATGATAAAACGCTGGTAGGTGAATATATGCATCCGCAAAGCTATGGCTTTGAATGGGGATTCCCGGGGAATGCCGTACAGTTTATCGACTCGAAAACAATGGAAATAATCGGCGACCCGAATAAGGTTACAGCCATCAAAGCGTTGGATAAGCCAAGTGCCCACGGAGCTAAAGTGTTTGAGATTGTTTTTGAGAAACCGATTGATCCGGCTATCAGTGAGAAAGGAACATTCGGTGTCGAGAATTTGGAGTGGACTCCTGAAGTTTATTTTGCAGACAACGTAATCCGTAATAACCGTGCCCGTGGTTCCCTGTTCAGCACGCCGAAGAAGACGATTGTTGAAAAGAATGTATTCGACCATACATCCGGTACGGCCATTCTGCTCTGTGGTGACTGTAATGGTTGGTTTGAGACCGGTGCCTGCCATGATGTGGAGATTCGTAACAATAAATTCATCAATTCATTGACGAATATGTTCCAGTTCACGAATGCCGTTATTTCCATCTATCCGGAAATACCCGACCTGAAAGACCAGAAAAAGTATTTCCATAGTAATATAGTCATTGAGAATAACGAGTTTGAAACATTCGATGCCCCGATCCTGTATGCTAAATCGGTAGACGGTCTGATTTTTCGTAACAACACAATCAAACAGAATAATCAATATCCGGCTTTCCACTGGAACAAACACCGTTTCTTCTTCCAGCGTGTGATTCATTCAGAAATCAAGGATAATCAGTTTGACGGCGGCTTCGACGAGAAGCGCGATGTGAAGGTAGAGAATTAATCTGCCTTTTGAATAGCATTGTCAGACCTTTTCAAAATCTATTTTTTGAGAAGGTCTGATGATTTTATATCACATGCTATTGTAAACCGGAACGTACTTCCTTTCCCTAATTCCGATTCAACAGACATTTCTCCGCCCAGCTTGTTGACAATCATTTGGCAGATAGATAAGCCGAGCCCGGTTCCGGGGACGAACTTGTCGAATTTGGCAAACCGTTCAAATACATGGTTTAAATTCTCTTTGTCTATCCCTTTTCCTGTATCGGAAACATAGAAAGATAATCCGTTTGGAATGACTTCATAACCGATTGTAATCGAGCCTTCCGAGGTGAATTTGGCTGCATTGTTCAGTAAGTTGGTGATTACCTGTATCAGCCTGTTCTTTTCGGAATGGATAATGTACCTTTTATAAGGCAGGTTACAGATAAGTTTTACCTGTGATGGTAAGTGCGAATCATAGACCTGCTTCAAATCAGCAATGACTTCTGTAATATCAAAATCACTGTAGTTAAAGGTCATTTTCCCCGCATCGATTTTGGATATGTCGAGTATGTCGTTGATAATCTGTAGTAACAAATCGTTGTTTTCTTCGATAATCCGGATAAATTCATCTTTATCCTCATGATCATCTGTCTGGGCGAGAAGCTGGGAGAAGCCGACAATGGCATTCAACGGTGTCCGTATTTCATGGCTCATATTAGCAAGGAAAGCCATTTTCATCCGGTTGCCTTCTTCTACTTTTTCAATATGTGTGATATCGATCAGAAGACCCGTTACGCTTTTAATACTTCCGTCAGGATAATATTCAAGCGGAACGGAGAAGGTATTTGTCCAGCGGTAATCCGTGTCTCCGTCCAGCATGATCCGTAAATGCAGGTTGCTGTATCCTTTACATTCGCGGATACGTTTATCCTGTTCCTGTTGTAAAATAAGACGGTCGTCCGGGTGAACCGTGAAATTGAATGATCCCCGGATGAAGTTTCCGGGAGCGACCGGATCAGGATACAGCCGGGTATATTCCTGTGTCTTGATATCCAGATCCCATTGGATAATATTAGCGGCCTGGATTGCCAGTTCGCTACGTTGTATATAGTTGCGCAGCTTTTGTTCCCGCTCTATCTCTTCCGTTATATCTTCGCGTGTCCCGATCAGTTTATGAACATTTCCATTCTTATCATATTTGGATACTTTGGCGATCAGCCTGACCCATCGGTATGAACTGTTAAGATCTTTTATGCAGAATTGAATATTCAAAAATTCGGAACGTTTATTCAGAATGTCGTCGAATGCTTTTAAATAGGTTTCCTGATGTTCGGGGGCAATTGCTTTATAAATATCTCTTGTTGTCGTATCCTGATTGAAAAATACGGATTCTCCGGCAGAAGAAAATATGCCGGTCTGATTATCATATTCCCAGATAATCATATTTGTGATTTGCAGGAGTAAATCACGCTGCTGACGATTCTCTATCAGTTCCTGTACCTTATTTTTCTGGTCTGTGATATCTTTTTGGGTACCGATTAGACGGTCTATCTTCCCGTTCTCTCCACGTATGCCCATTGAATAAATCTCATACCAGCGTATTTCTCCTTCCGGTGTTAACAGGCGGAATTGTTCGATGCTTTGTTTGTGTTTCTCTTCAACAATGTCAGTGACCAGTTTGACATGACGTTCTCTGTCCTCGGGAACCAGTTGTTTGGTGACATCCCATAGTTTCATTCCCGGCTGTGGCACCGTATTTTCATCAGATAAATCGAAGGTGTCGCTTTCGGGGAGATAAGACCATACCGACAGGTTTCCGGCTTTTAAGGCCATTGTCAGTTTGTTCTTTTCATTGATAGTCTCTAGCTGGGCTTCTACCCGTTTGGTCATGTTTCGGAATATGCCGAAAGTATAATCTTCGAAAGGAATTATATATCCTTCGGCATAACCAATATGACCTTCATTTTCAACTTCGTAATGAATTATATTCGATTTACGCGTTTCCATCGTATCCAGAAATGCATTCAGGAGTTCGTTTCCGGAATCACCTCTTAAATTCTTGTAGCAGAACAGCTCCCGGATAGTTTGCCCTTTTTGCTGTTGAGGCGTAAGGAACAAAGATATTTCGGGCTGATAATTAAGCAGGTCTTCAATAAAACCTTCTTTATTAACTATTAAAACTGTATCAGGAAGGAGTTCCAGGAACTGCTTCATGCCTGTCAGAGAGTTTTCATCATTCGCCATAGCCTATAAATTTCGGAGGTTGACCGGTCGGCAAAGTTACTGAATATATTTCTCTCTGATTAAAAAAATAGAATAGAATATATTAAAACCCGATGAAATTCACAACTTTTAGTGCGTACGGGAGAATTACTTCTTTATTCGTTTTAAACTATAGTTCAGTCCGGATTCTGCTTTTTTGAAATCATCTCCAATCAAAGTGATTGTAGAATCATTCTCGCAAAGGAAATTCATCCTTTCATCGCCATTATCGGAAATTAACTGCCAGACGGTGGCATTGTCGTCTCCGGGTATTCCACGTAATGTAAGCCGTTTGCCGGTAGTGACGAATGTTGCATCTTTACCGTCTTCGGCTTCCAGGTAAGTCTGTGAAAGAGAGAATGTACCATCGCCGCTATGTTCACGACTACGGATTGTCAGGTCGTAACGGATGCCCGGACAGTCGGCGCAAGGCAACTCACCTTCATAAGTGAGCGTTTGCATTTTACCCAGGGAGTCATCGCTTTCCGCCTTGTCTTGCCGGTATATTTCTTTTTGGCGCTGGCTGATTGTCCATATACCATCTTCGAGACGTATATTCTTAGTGTCATCGTCTTCTATATTCCAGGCATAACCGCCGGCGGGAAGTGAGCGGCGGTCGAGTATTTCATTCGGTGTACCGTTTGAGAAAAATAACTCAGCCTTTAATGAGTCCGGGCTGAAAACGATATAAGCGGATGATTTACCATCGGTGGCTTCCAGTCGTATTCCCGATTCAAAAAGGCGGATGCAATTTTGTTGCACTTCCGACCAGGTATAACCGGCAGAAGCAATGCAACCGTGTTCATCTTTATCATTTCCAACCATTTCGTTAGCTTCGTTTTCAGCCAGGGATTCTTGTTTCGCTTTCTGTTGTCCACAGGAAAAAAGAAGGCCTGTGCAAAGGATAAGGGCGGATAGGATAGGCCCGTTGTTTGTTCTTTTCATCAGAATGAATGTTTTTAATTTGTTTATAAACGGATATCGTTACACTATAAGAAACAAAGATAAGTTATTTTTTGTTCCTTTGTGGCTTGAATAAAAGATAAAGCCTGCAAGGAATGAGAACAGCTCTTTTTACTGTAATTTTTCTGATAATAGCATATTTGTCGCCTCTCTGTGCGCAGAATGAAACAGTGTTGTCTGACAGTTTAAAACAGAAGATGCCTGTTATCGAGTACAAATTCAATGCGAAACATCTGATACTTCCGGCTTCGCTGATTACAGTCGGGGCAGTGGGTACGGCTATTGACGGTATGAATGATTTTCATCTTTTTTCGCGGAAAAGCGATGTGAAGAAAATTCATCTCGATGATTATATGGAGTGGGGGATGCTGGGTTGGGTATTTGTCTGCGACCTGATGGGGAAAGAAAAGCATAACTGGGTGGATCAGCTTTTCCTTGTCACTCTGGCGGAAGGGATGAATGCCGTTATGACACGCACCTTAAAATATACGGTAAAAGAAATACGCCCGGACGGAGGCCCTTATTCTTTTCCTTCCGGACATACGGCGAATGCTTTTTTAGGGGCGCATATGGCCTATAAGGAGTTTAAGGATAGCAGTCCTGTATTGGCTTATTCAGGATATGCCCTGGCCCTTTTTGTTGCGGGTTCCAGATTATATAATAACCGGCATTGGGTAGCCGATGTCGTCGCTGGGGCCGGATTCGGTATTTTGTCCGTCGAACTGGCTTATCTCACCTATTTTCCTATTCGTAACGCCATTGCCCGTAAGATAAACCGCAAAGCAGCTCAAAATATGGTGATTGCTCCGACCTTTAATGAGCAGGGAGGAGGAGTTTATTTCTCTTATTCGTTTTGATAATCAGGATAACTGCTTATTGATAGCCAGTAATTGTTCGATATGTGTCCGGTCGTTGCTGAGGCGTGGAATTTTGTGCTGGCCGCCTAATTTACCTTTTTCTTTGAGCCATTCGTAGAAGGCACCTTCATGAGCGATTGTGATTTCCAGCGGTTGAAGAGATATTTCCTTGTAACGTTTGGCCTCATAGTCCGAGTTTAATTCCTGTAATGTTTTATCCAGTAATGAAGCGAACTCTTCCATGGAAGGAGGCATCTTTTCAAATTCGATAAACCATTGATGACAGCCTTTCGCCTTGTCGAGCATAAAAAGAGGGGCTGCTGTATATTCTTTGACGATAGCTCCGGTCTGCCGGCTGACCTTACTGATCGCTTTGTCGGCATTATCTACCATCAACTCCTCTCCGAAAGCATTGATATAATGCTTAGTTCTTCCCGAAATGACGAATTTATGCGGGAAAAGAGAGGTAAAACGCACCGTATCTCCAATCTGATAACGCCATAGTCCGCCGGAGGTCGTGATGACCATCGCGTAGTTTTTTCCTGTCTCCACTGCTTCCAGCGGCAGAATGGTCGGATTGGGCATACCGACTTCCGACATAGGGATAAACTCGTAGAATACACTGTAATCTTGCATCAACAGCAAACTCTGATCCGCCGGATCATCCTGTATGCCGAAAAATCCTTCTGAAGCATTGTACGTTTCCATATAATGCATCTTGTCCGAAGGAATGAGGGCTTTATATTGTTCCCGGTAAGGTTCGAAGCTGATACCTCCATGGAAAAATACTTCCATATTGGGCCAGACTTCGGTCAGATAGTCCCGTCCGGTCTTTTTCAGAACAGACTTGATTAATACCAACATCCATGAAGGAACACCGGAAAGACTGTTTACATCCTTATTCCACGTACTGTCTACGATCGCTTTTATTTTGCTTTCCCATTCATCCATCAGAATGATCCGTTTAGCCGGAACACGCATCAGGTTGACCAGCGGATTCAGGTTCTGTAGCAGAACTGCGGACAGGTCGCCGCAATGGGATTTTTGATTTAGAGGAGAAGGACTGTGGCTACCGCCCAGAATCAATCCTTTTTTGGAGAAAAAATGACTTTCCGGATTATTTCTCAGATAGAGGGCAACCGTGTCGAAACCACCTTTGTAGTGACAGCCCTGCAATATTTCCGGAGTGACGGGAAGGAATTTACTCTTGTCGTTCGTGGTGCCACTGCTTTTGGCGTACCACTTGACTACCGAAGGCCAGAGTATGTTCCTTTCTCCATTAATCATCCGTGTGACGTAAGGCTTTATGTCGTCATATATCTGCAACGGGACACGCTGGCAGAAATCTTCATATCTTTTGATACTTTTATAATCATATTTCAACCCCCATTCCGTGTTGCGGGCTGCCGATAATAACGACCGTAGCTGCTTGCGTTGCAACCGGTCGGTCTCCTGCCCATATTTTTCTATCTCCTTTTGACGGGGGCGGAAGAGTAGTGATATTGTATTTGTTAAAATATCCATGCTCTTTTTATTTGTATCGGTTGCAAATGTAGGCATTCTCTTTTTATTTATATCTTTGTCGTATACATAATTAACAAAACAATGAAAATAGGTATCCTTTCTTCGGGAGGTGATTGTCCCGGTATAAACGCAACGATTCGTGGTGTCGGTAAAACTGCCATAATGCATTATGGTATGGAAGTGATCGGAATTCATAGTGGTTTTGTTGGCTTGTTGAACAAAGATATTCAATCGTTCGACGAACGTAGTCTTTCCGGTATCCTGAACCTGGGCGGAACGATCCTGGGTACTTCCCGCGAGAAACCATTCCGTAAATTACTTGCCTCCGGTGAAAGTGAAAAACCTCAGGTTATTATACAGAATTATGAAGAATTAGGATTAGACTGTCTGGTCTGTATCGGTGGAAACGGTACACAGAAGACAGCCGGAATGCTCTCGGCCCTCGGTCTGAACATCATTGGTGTTCCTAAAACAATCGATAATGATGTGTGGGGAACGGATATAACGTTCGGTTTCGATACGGCTGTCAATATTGCGACGGATGCGATCGATCGTTTGCATTCTACTGCCAGTTCGCATAAACGGGTCATGGTAGTGGAAGTTATGGGGCATCATGCCGGATGGATTGCTCTTTATGCCGGAATGGCGGGAGGAGCGGATGTGATACTGCTTCCCGAGCTGGGATATGATATGGACAAAGTAAACCAGACGATTCTCGACCGTGCCCATCGTGGCAAACCCTATTCGATTGTTGTTGTTGCCGAAGGAGTGGAAACGCCCGATAAGAAGCGTCCTTCCGATTATATCACCCGTGCAATTGAGGCGGCAACCGGAATAGAATCTCGTGATACGGTGCTGGGATATATCCAGCGTGGCGGTAATCCTTCCCCTTTCGACCGTAACCTGGCTACCCGTCTGGGAGGACATGCGACGGAATTGATTGCCAACCGTCAATTCGGGCGTATGGTCTGCATGAAAGGAAATAATGTGGAATCAATAGCCTTGTCGGAAGTGGCTGGTAAATTAAAACTGGTCACTCCGGAGCACGACCTGATCGTTCAGGGAGAAAGAATGGGGATTTCGTTCGGTAAGTAATTAATTACCGAACTTCTTCATTGATTGTGGCATCGATACACTGCGGGCTGTTATTGGTCACTTGCTTGACCGGAGCCTGTTCCTGCTCCGTTGCCGAATCTTCCTCCGGAAGATCTTCAAACTCATGTTCGGCAGTTGTTTCGCCGGTCTGTTTCTTTTTCAGTTCGGAAATGAATTGCTGGAATACTTTATCCGTACGCAATTTCTTGATTGCCATCTTAGCAGCGTTCTGCTGTGACTCTTTTTTGGAATAACCGATACCGACGCCTATTTGTGTGTCGGCCAGTGTGACGCCCGTTTGGAAGACCGGATTGCCGTCATTGTCGGTGAACGATTCTATCAATTCGAATGTAATTTCCAGTTTGTTTTTCTGGCTCCATTCTATCAGACTGGATTTGAAGTTTACTTCTTTACGGGCGATATTATCCAGGTCAATGTATTTATTGATGATTACATCTTCTACAAAATGATAACACATACGGTATCCCTGATCCAGATAGATTGCTCCGATCAGTGCTTCCAATGCATTGCCATACATATGATTATTGTGAGAACTCAGTTTGGCTGAGTAGACAACCATTTTGTCGAGTCCCAGTTCAACGGCTACGCGATTGAGTGTTTCGCGTTGAACGATTTTGGAACGGGTATTAGTCAGGAAACCTTCCCGTTTATTTTGAAAATGTTTGTATACAATGTCTGCCACGACGGCATCCAATACGGCATCACCCAAGAACTCCAGTCGTTCGTTGTTCAGCCATTTTCCATCGCTGGCTTCCACAGAGGAAGATTTGTGCAGGAAAGCCTGTTCGTAAACGTGGATGTTATCGGGGTAAAATCCCAGTATTTTATATAAAGAAGAATAAGGCTCCTTATTCTTATGTTTGAGGAGCCTTATCTTTTTGTATAATTGTGTAAACACTTTACTTCACAAATTTTTTTACAATCATGCTGGCATTGTGGCCACCGAACCCGAAGGTATTGGACAGTGCTGCGTTAACCGTTCTTTTTTGTGCTTTATTGAACGTGAAGTTCAGATTGTAATCGATTTCAGGATCATTGTCTCCTTCTTCATGATTGATAGTCGGAGGAACAATATCTTCATTAACAGCCATAATACAAGCAATTGCTTCCAA
The DNA here is from genome assembly GCF_003635445.1 of Parabacteroides sp. AF17-3. NCBI lineage: Bacteria > Pseudomonadati > Bacteroidota > Bacteroidia > Bacteroidales > Tannerellaceae > Parabacteroides > Parabacteroides sp. AF17-3. The sequence continues at coordinate 503,359 of NZ_QTMM01000001.1, forward strand.
TGCTCCGGCTGCACCCAGTAAGTGTCCAGTCATAGACTTCGTTGAACTGATGTTCAGCTTATAGGCATGTTCGCCGAATACATCCAGAATAGCTTTCGCTTCCGAGATGTCTCCTACCGGGGTAGAAGTGCCGTGAACATTGATATAGTCTATCTCTTCCGGTTTCATCTCTGCGTCTTCAAGAGCATTCTTCATCACCAGTTTTGCACCCAGACCTTCCGGATGAGAAGCTGTCAGGTGGTAAGCGTCTGCCGACATACCTGCACCAACAATTTCACCATAGATCTTAGCGCCTCTGGCCAATGCATGTTCCATCTCTTCAAGAATCAGACAGGCTGCACCTTCACCCATTACAAATCCGTCACGACTTGCGCTGAATGGGCGCGAAGCTGTTTCCGGTGATTCGTTTCGGGTTGAAAGGGCGTTCATCGCATTAAAACCGCCAAGACCGGGAGCCGCAATAGCAGCTTCTGCACCACCTGTAACAATTGCATTTGCTTTTCCTAAGCGAATGTAATTGAAAGCATCGGCAATAGCATTGGTTGAAGATGCACATGCTGAAACAGTCGCAAAGTTCGGACCACGGAAACCGTACATCATTGAAATATGTCCTGCTGCAATATCTGCAATCATTTTAGGAATGAAGAATGGGTTGAATTTCGGACCGATGGTGTCTTTTGTTTTTTCATAACCGGCAACTTCTTCTTCAAAAGTCCTGATACCACCGATTCCGGCAGCGAAAATAACACCGATACGATCTTTATTCTCATTCTCCAAGTCCATAGCTGCATCTGCAACAGCCTGTTTGGCTGCGCTGATAGCCAATAAACTATAGCGGTCGCATTTGCGAGCTTCCTTACGGTCCATCACCTCTAACGGATCAAAACCTTTAACTTCGCAGGCAAAGTGCGTTTTAAATTTTGATGCATCAAAATGAGTAATAGGTCCCGCTCCACTCTTCCCGTTGATAAGGCCCTCCCAGGTTTCTGCGAGGGTATTACCAAGAGGAGTAATGGCTCCAAGACCTGTTACTACAACTCTTTTTAATTCCATACCTTTAATTAAAAGGATTGATTACTTCGCGTTAGCTTCGATATAAGCGACTGCATCGCCTACTGTTGTAATCTTTTCTGCCTGATCATCAGGAATTGAGATACCGAATTCTTTTTCGAATTCCATAATCAATTCTACAGTGTCAAGAGAGTCTGCTCCTAAATCATTAGTAAAGCTCGCTTCGTTTGTAACTTCTGTTTCTTCAACACTTAATTTGTCAACGATGATAGCCTTTACTCTAGATGCAACTTCAGACATAACTTTTTCAATTTAGATTAATAAATACGAATATACTTTTTAAATTTGCAGTGCAAAGAAAAGAATTTTTTATGTTACAAAACAAATTTAATGCACTAAAAATGCGGAAAACTGCACATTTTTTCTTTTCGTGTGCACTAAAACATAGAAAAATATGAAAAACGTAGCAATTTTTGCCTCCGGTTCGGGTACAAACGCGGAAAATATCGCCCGGTACTTCTCTAAAAGTGAAACCGTTAAAGTCGCGGTTGTTTTGTCCAATAATAAGAATGTGGGCGTTCATGCACGCGTCAATAATCTGGGAATTCCGTCTTTTGTGTTTTCCCGCGACGAATTTGTGGAAGGAACCCCCATTTTGGCGAAACTGGCGGAATATCAGATCGATTTGATTGTTCTGGCTGGTTTTATGAATAAGATTTCAGATGCGTTACTGACAGCTTATCCGGGTAAAATCATCAATATTCATCCGGCTCTGTTACCTAAACATGGCGGAAAGGGAATGTATGGGATGCATGTGCATGAGGCTGTCGTTGCTGCCGGCGAGAAAGAGTCAGGCATAACGATACATTATATAAATGAGAATTACGATGAAGGTGATATCATTTTCCAGGCTAAATGTGAGGTGTTGCCTGCCGATACCCCTGAAGAAGTGGCTACTAAAGTGCATGCATTGGAATATGCTCATTATCCGCATGTGATTGATGACTTATTGAAATAGTAAGAAAAAGGTATAAAAAATTAAGCCCTACCGGTAATTTCTTGATCCGGCAGGGCTTTTCATCTATTAGTGGTTTAATCAGAATGTCATGTTCAATTGCATCACATAAGTACGTGGTGCCGATACCAGCATCGGGCGTGTGCAATATTCTTTATTAAAGAGATTGTTGATCATAAACTGGAATGATACGTCTTTCGTTATCTTTACGCCGGCACGCAGGTCGACTACACAATAGTCCGTATTCTTTTCTTTCCAGTATGTATTAAGCGTTTCTCCGCCGATATTTCCATACAGCAGCTGACGGATATACTCCATGGCATCCGGCTGTTCTTTTTCGCGCTCGTCTACCATCAGATAATCGACTGCCAGCATCTTACTTTTCCAAGTCACATTCATACCCAGGTTCAGGCGTTTCCACTGGAGATCAAGCACACCTTTCACCGTGTGTTTCTGACGATATTTCAGATATTTGGAGTCGTTGGATTTTTCCTTGGCACGGAGAGGGTCGTTATATTGTGCTTCGATTTCGTTCTTTTCCTTGTAATCGATATCCTCGGGTTCGATGAAAACATATCCCAGGTTATAAGATAACTTGGTGTCGGGATTGAAGTTGTAGAAACCGTTTGTACTTATCTCTGCCCCATAGATGCGTGCTTTGGATACATTGTAGAATTGTGCACCGATACCCGGCATCTGACCTTTGGCAATGATACCCAGGATTTCCTGTGTGCTGTTGGCATAGGCATAAGAGTTGGGGTCGAAGAAGCCGAAACGGAATTCGATCATGTCCGTATATTGCGTATAGAAACCGGCCACATCGAAGAATCCCATCAGATTACCGAATTTATATCCTTGTTTGAAACCCAGTTCTGCATTTACCCCTTTTTCTGCCTTTACTTCATTGTTCGGGAATACACCGACTCCACCGATATCCTTGCGGGCATATTTCTCGGTCAGAGAAGGATAACGATAGCCTTGTCCGAAACTGGCCCGGATAAAGCTGTAATCAGCCAGTTGGTAATTCAAACCTGCACGGAAGATAGGTTTGACAGGTACTTTAGCTCCGAATATCTTTGTGTCGGCTTCACGAAGAAAATCATCCACACGATAATATTCGGCACGCATACCGGCAGACACGCTCAGACGGTCGAAAAAGCGTTGGTCATACTGGAAGAACAGGGCTGCATTGTCGCTATCGTGATTGCCTGTCGTTACAGAGGTGCTTCGCATATGTTCGTAAGTGGCTCCGGCTGTGATCTGTGTACCGTTGTCCCATTTTTTGTTGAACTGGTAATCCAGATAATACGTATAATTCTTGTCGATGGTTACCGGGTCAGCTTTCGGGTTGATCGCATTGGACAACCAAGGGATCAGGTCGGAGGTACTGCTAGGAATACCACGTTTCATCACCCATGAAAGCAGGTCGCAGTAATCGGCTGTAGTCGCTGTCGGGAAAATACTACCCAGCAGATTGGTTGTTCCGTTTACCAGTCCGTTAAGGTCGCCTTGCAAAGCCGGCTGGATGATTGGATAGAGCATGCTGTAATCGCCGTTTTGTACGTTTTGCACAATACCGGTAATGGCATTGACATCAGTACCCATATTTCCCAAAATGTCCGTGATCGACTTCCCGCTGTTCGAGCCGTCTGCAATATTGTCACCGCGGTAATAGAAGCGGGCCTTTACCTTGTGGGAGGTATTATTATTCGGGTTTGTAAAATTAAAGAACGGGTCGATGTAGAAAGTATTTGCTTCGCGTCCCATATTGGCAATGGGAGACGGTTCATAAACATCTTTCGGCGAACGCCAGAGGAAGAAATCGGCATATTTGTCACTCATGAAGTTTACGTTGAAACCATAGTTCAGCAAATTGCCGTCTTTCATCGGCTGATGGTAAGTCAGGTTACCGCCGGCACGAAACCGTTTGTTGTAACCTTGTTTTTTATATCCTTCGTCGGTAAACATATTCAGTCCGGCCGATACGTCGAAGTTTCCGATGCGGCGGGCATGTGAGAAGTCTATCCCTTCATAAATCGGGTTGCGGATACCGGAGAATACGTTTTTACGCAGGAATGGCTCTACCTCATATTTATCTTCTTTCCAAAAAGATTTGTCGCTCCACCGGTATTCCTCGTTGTCGGGATCGCCGTAAATACCTAAATAAGCACGCAAGGTCGTTACCGGTGTCAGGCTTGGCCGTTTGGTCCGGATGTTGATTACACCGTTCAGGGCAGACGAACCGTACAGTACAGAAGAGGCCCCTTTCATAACTTCTACCTGTTCGATATTTTCCAGCGGAACGATATTCCAGTTAATGATTCCTGTACCCGAAGTAAGCGCACTCATTCCGTCGATCAGCACAAGGCTTCGTGAACCGACGCCGTAGGTCCAGCCGTTACCACCACGGATAGAAGGCTGTTTGTCGTTGATATCGACTCCCGGCATTGTATTCAGTGTGGCACTCAGGTCGGTTGGCGCTTGCTTGGTAATATCTTCGGCCTTCAGTAAATCCATGGAGACGGTGACATTGCTTAGTTTTTGTTCAAAACGTCCGGCACTGACTACCACATCTCCCAACAGGTTGGCTTTTACCTGCATGAATATATTTCTTGTCTTCGTTTCATTCCGGTTGATTACTACCGGGACCTGTTCGTTCTCATAACCGATGTAACTGAACAGCAGGTCGACACCCCCTTCCGGAAGGTTGATCTGATAAGAACCGTCTGCTTCGGAAATTGTACCGTTTGTTTCTCCCGTGATCCTTTTATAGGTAATATTGACTCCCGCCAATGGCTCATTGGTCTCCTTGTCATATACGAATCCTTTCATGATCTGTCCGAAAGCAGGACCGGTCAGGAAGGCAAGTAAAAATAGTATTGTATATTTTTTCATGTCTGTACTCTTTATTTATTATTGTATCTCCTTTTGTTTGCTTAGCATCATGCCTAGTTCCAGTGTTTTTGTTTGTTGCAGGCTACTGGCAAGCATTTCAAGCAAAGATGTTATCATCGGTCCCATTGGTCCGCCAATTATTTCTTCCGGAAGAAGATCTTTTATTAAGGGTAACAGCGGAAGGAAAGCTGCAATTTCATCTTTATCCAGATATAGGAATATATCTCCCTTATAAGCGATTTGTCCGCCCATGCTGCTGTAAGGGGCTTCCGAATTTTTGCGGATATTCATCCGGATACCGGTAGTACTCCATTTATTAAGCTGCTGGTAAATGGCTGCGATAACGGAAGCGTCGAGGCCGCCGTCTGCCTTAGTCTTATTCTGTTGAATCTGGTAAAGAATCATATCGATGTTGGGGACTATATAAAGTTCCGAGTCGTCTTTTACATAATAAGAAGCCAGATTGATCGGCGAAGTGAGCCATTCGCTGTCTTTTCTGTCCGGGGGAATGCTTATCAAATCTCCGATAGCTTTGCCTTCCGGCATGGTGGCGTAGCGGGCTGTGATATTGCCATCCGGATTGAAAGAGACTTCATTGATAAACCAGCAGATCAGGTTTCCTGCAATAGGCTCCAGTATGGGAACTACCTGTCCCAGAAGAGCATTGTCAGTTACCATATGAAAGGCATGGCGCATCAAAGTATATTCTCCCAAAACAGGGTCTGTTTCAATAGATTCCCCACCTTGCACCGGATACCATGTCCCATTTGAAGTCAGTTGGTTCGATGCGATTTTTACATCGGTCAGATCGAATGTCATCTTGCCTTTTTCAACATTCCCTCTGTAAGCGAAAGTAGTGCCGTTGTTTCCGGTTCCGTTTCCTGAAAAAGAGTAACTGTTGCTTCCGGAAGTAACTGCTACGTTCTCCAGCAATGTTGCGGCTTCCCCGGGGAGGATGTAATGCAGTGTAATGGTTGCCGCATTGTTACCGGTTAGTTTGAAAGAGACGTCCTTACCGATGAACTCACGTCCACTGTAAGTCAGGTTCAGTGTATTGCCACCTTCCGGTGTGCTCAACTTATTGGAATAGATTCCGTTTAATTCGGAACCGCCCTCATCATCATTGTCATCGCAGGCAAACAGGAAGGGGACCATGCAGATAACATAAAGAAAGTTGCGCAATAAATACTTGTTCATTTACTTTTCTTTTTATTGTTTAATTTTGATGATACAAAGTACTGATATAACTTTGTACCAAACAATAGCTATCTTTCAGAATCAATATTCCATTATTAAGAATCGACATTTCGGAGGTGTAATAACTATCTGTATATTAGTGTATGGTAAAATGACATTATTAATAATAGAATATCGAATGTGAAAAATAGACATTGACGGATATGTTTATATCTCCTTTCTTTGCTCTCATTATGTTAATGAGTATATTGTTAGGATTTTTAGCCTTTTTGGTCCGGATGCTTTTTAAAAGGAAGGTAGCAGGTAAAAAGGTAAGTGAGGCTTGTGAGGTAAAAGAACAATGTCTCCCGGATAGCAAAGAAGGCAAAGAAGTCTGATTTGTGATGAAAAAACTACGTGTAAAATATTGAAGAATGAAAATACTGCTTGTAACAAGAGGATCGCAAGGTGATGTACTGCCTTATCTGGCTGTAGCCCGCGAGTTGGTTAAACGGGGTCATGAGGTAACGGTAAATATTCCCCATGTTTTTGAGGAAATGGCAAAGAAATATCCTGTAAAAGTCGTTTTGCAGGATTTTGATAATATTGGCGGGATGATGGCCGACGCAGCCGAGAATAAACAGAGTTTTAAAAGGATTGTCGAGTGGACGCGCGAGGCGATAGACAAACAGTTTGTGCAGGTAATTCCGCTTTTGGAACAGAACGATGTTCTTGTAGCTGCTAATACTGAATTTGCCGCTACGGGGATTGCCGCGTATTGCAAGAAGCCGTTCGTCCGCACTTCTTTTGCTCCTTTTCTTCCGGGCGAGAAAATGCCGCCTCCTGCTTTTCCTTATCCGAAACCCAATCCGATCATTACACCTAAATTGCTTTGGCTGATGATGAACCGGGTATCCAACTATATGGTGAAGGATACGATAAACAAGAACCGTCGGAAATACGGATTGGCTCCAATCAGTAACTTTGGGGAGGATGCCGCAAAGAATAGTGATAACTTCTTATTGTACAGTCGATATCTGGGACATACCGATCCCGTCTGGGACAAACGTTTTCGCTGGAATATAGGCGGGTATTGTTTCAATGATACCTTTGAATATGATGAAGAGGCTTATCAGGAATTGATGGCTTTTATCAAAAAGGAACAGACACCGGTTCTCTTTTTTACGTTAGGTAGCTGTACATCGAACGACCGGGAGCGCTTTTGCGGTATGCTGGCCCGTATCTGCAAACGGAAGCAATACCGGCTGGTGGTCGGTTCAGGTTGGGCAAAGACCGGAGAGACGTTGCAGGGGAATGAACAATTGTTCCTGATGCAAAAGCCGATTCCGCATCATCTGATTTTCCCTCATTGCGACGCCGTGATTCATCATGGTGGGAGCGGAACGACGCATAGTGTGGCACGTGCCGGGAAACCTCAGCTGATCACTCCTTTACTTCTGGATCAGCCTTATTGGGGGTATCGGGTCCAGGTGCTCGGAGTCGGCCCGGAAAGAGTGAAGATCGCAAAGGTATCGGAAAGTGAACTGGAGCAAAAAATGGGTGACTTGATCAGCAATCCCGAATATAAAAAGAATGCAGCGATGCTCAGTGAGCAAATTGAAAGTGAAAAAGGAATCGAAAACATCTGTAATTATATAGAATCTTTGGCACGATAACCCTTTTTTACCGCAATTTGTTCCTGTTGAAATGCGGTCCAGCCTTGAAGATAAAAAAGAAAGTGGATAAAACTGTCAGGCAGGCTCCAAGCAGATAAGCGTGGTTGAATCCACCGAATTCCTGTGCGATACTTCCGCCGATCATTAATCCGATTCCGATACCGACATCCCAGCTAGTGAGGTAGGTGGAAGTTGCCGTTCCGCGCTGGCTGTTGGGTGCCAGATTGACAAACAGGGTGTTGAATGCCGGGAACATGGTTCCGAAAGCAACACCTTGTGATAAAGCGATGGCTATATATAAATAGGAAGTGAACGTCGGATTCCATTTCATCAATGCATCGAGGGAAGCGAGCGCAAAGAAACTGGCACATGCCAGATACATCCCCAGTGTAATAACCAGTGTGATACGCCCTTTATCTACTTGCCGGCCGGAAAACAGCCTGGAAGTCGCGAGTCCGATCGCCATAAAGGTGAAATAAAGTCCTGAATTGACAGATATACCGATCTCGTCGGCATACATTGCCACATAGGTGGTTGTCATCCCGTAAGGAATGGAAAGCATTAGCAGTGAAATTCCAGCCCAAGTTCCTTTGACCAGGAAAAAGCGGTCGAGCGAAATCGGTTCTTTCTTTACCGGTTGCTTGTAAGGCGTTTTAACCAGATAAGCCATGATAAATCCCAAGAAGCAGGAAACCAGTGAGCAACTGAAAATCACTTCATAACTGAAACTGTTATGCATGAACAATCCGATCATCGGACCGAAACTCATTGCCAGATTATTCGCCATCCCGTAATATCCAATTCCTTCGCCACGACGTGAAGAAGGAAGAATGTCGATCACGATCGTATTACCCGATACCGTGACCATCCCGAATGCGAATCCGTGAAGAATACGCAGCACAATGAAAATACACAAGACGCTGGCAATCATATATCCGGCGAAGATAACCATGAATATGGCATACGCCAGCAGATATAACGGGCGACGGGCAAAGGTATCCAGCAGATATCCGGAAAACGGACGGATACAAAGACAGGCTATCGTATAACAGGACAGAATAAATCCGATCATCGACTTATCTGTCATAAACCGTTCCTGTAAATAGAAGGGCAGGATTGGCAGTATCAGGTAAAATGCAAAAAACAGCAGAAAATTAGCCGTTAATATGTAGCAAAAACCGGGTGATAATAACTTGTCTTTCGCCATAGCAGTGAATAGTAGAATGGTATTATTTGAAACCTAACTTATCAAAAAGTTCCCGCTCTTCTGTTGTCGCGTTCTTTACCGTATAAGCGGCAAACTCCCGGGGATGATGATAATTTGCCCGGAACCATTCGAACTTTTCCGGCGTTTCCCTCAGTGCTCTGTCTACACCAAGCGGACTAAAACTTTTAAGTATTGCGTGTTCGATACGATGTTCCGTCACTCCGGCGAGATCGATAACAGGATCGGCAGGCTCTGGCGGCATAACTTCTCTTAATTTCTCTATTTTCACACCGAAGAAACGTTCGATATTTTCCAGGCAGGTACGAGTCCCGTTGGCTTTGCCATCAGCGGAGAAGCCGGCAATATGGGGGGTGGCAACGGCTGTAAGACTTAACAGTTCCCGGTCGATCGCCGGTTCGTTTTCCCAGCAATCTATCACTGCTTCGCTGATTTTTCCTGATTTCAGAGCTTTTATCAATGCCGTCGTATCGTGTACAGCTCCTCTTGAAGCATTTACAAACCAGGGCTTTTTACGTGTTTTGTTGAAAAAAACTTCGTTGGCAAGGTGACGGGTTGCAAAAGGTCCTTCTTTTGTCAACGGTGTATGGAAGGTGATGATATCAGCTTCTTCTGCGATCGTATCCAGCGAAACGAATCCTGCCGCTCCCTCTTCTTCTGCTCGTGGCGGGTCATTACGCAAGATATGTAAACCGTAAGCCGTACACAGTTTTTCCAGTTCTTTCCCGACATGCCCTACACCGACTATCCCGATCGTTTTTCCTTGAAGCGTTTCTCCTCTGCGAAGGGCTATCGTGATAAGTGAAGCCAATAAGTATTGTGCAACCGAGACAGCATTGCAGCCAGGTGCATTTTTCCAGGTGATACCTGCTTCATCACAATATTTTATGTCGATATGATCGAAGCCGATAGTCGCTGTAGTGATCAGTTTGACACGGCTACCTTGGAGCAATTCGCGCGTACATTTGTCGATGCTTCGTACAATGAGAGCATCTGCGTCGTGGATGGTTGAAGGAGTAAACTCGTTTGAGTTGAGGTATTTTATTTCTGCGATTGGTTCGGCTACGCCTTTTAGGTATGGGACCGTGTTGTCAGCTACTATTTTCATTTTATATGCTTTTTGCAGGGCAAAGATAGAGATTATTTGCGGAATAGACTGGTAGGTGATGGCTTGAAATCAGCATATCCATTGATAGATTATCGAAAAAGATTTTCTACCTTTGTCAACAGTATTTACAGAAAGCAAAACGATTATTTATGAATTTCAGCGAACAGTGTTACCGGATATTTGAACAGGCTACGAAAGCGTATCATGTTTCTGATGATGTGGATGCAACCATGCATAATCCGTATGAGGTAAAAAGTATAGAGTTTTATCTTTATTTGAAAAACTGGATTGATGCGGTACAGTGGCATCTGGAAGATATCATCCGTAATCCGGCAATCGATCCGGTGGAGGCAGTGGCTATCAAACGCCGTATAGACAAGTCTAATCAGGATCGTACCGACTTGGTGGAATTGATCGACAGTTTCTTTCTGGATAAATACAAAGAAGTGAAAGTATTGCCGGATGCGACGATCAATACGGAAAGTCCGGCATGGGCGGTCGACCGGTTGTCTATCCTGACATTGAAGATTTATCATATGGCCGAAGAGGTTAGCCGTCCCGATGCAACTCCCGAGCATAAAACGAAATGTGAAGAAAAGCTGAACGTGTTGCTGGAACAGAAGGTTGACCTGTCAACGGCTTTGGACCAGTTACTGGCTGATATTAAAGCCGGACGTAAGTACATGAAGGTGTATAAACAAATGAAAATGTACAATGACCCGGCATTAAACCCTGTGTTGTACGGGAAAAAATAAAACGGAATGAAAGTATATCATGGCAGCAGCACTGGAGTCGTTAATATATGAAAGGAGTTACGAGTTATGAAAAATGTATTCTTTCCGGATGAAGTAATAACGAAAGAGGATGTTTTCTATGTCTGTAGCCTGATTGAACGTATTGCACGTCGTTTGAAACAGCCGAACCGGTATGTCGTGAATTGTATGGGGAAACAGGCGCTGGCCGAGAAATTATCCCTGGCAAATGTTATGCACAGCGAAAACCAGCAGGCTGTCGTTGAACGTTTGATTGATGAATTCCGGTTGCAGGAAGGTAATTATGATGTGACAAATGTCAATCCGGCATTGGTCGATCATATTCCGACCGAGCAGGATATGGGAAAAGTTTATATGCGCCTCGTGTTGTCAACTCTCTATTCCTGGGAGGATTATGCAGATGCTATTTTACGTGTATATAATGATAAAATATGCCGTACGATAGATAATTATAATGGAAGTGCTTATTATGAACCTTCCTATTATTTAACCCGATGTTATTATAGCGGAACATTTAATTAACTCATTGCAAAAATACTTGTTATGCGACTCTCTGCATGAGGTATTTTGCCCGGTTTCGATAATTTTCTCTGTCGCAAAAGCGAATTATACTGAATGATCTTGATGGCAAATTGATGTTGTTTTTAGGAATAAGGTGTCTTATTGTCTTGTTTTAAGCGGTTGCTGTGACTGTGATGTCTGTCAGAATAATTGAAACAGGAGAGTTGAATATACAATATTTAACATCGTGCCTGTTTCTATGAATTTCCAATCACCGTTTTAAACAAATTATCATCTCGTTTAAAACGAATTTTTTTTCATTTTAAATGAGATGAGAGTTTATTTAAGACGAAATATTTGTTAAATTCAGTCGGTGAAACTTTTTTGATGAGCCTTTTTCCCTTTAAAAACTATGCTGTACAGCAGATTTAGATTTCAGATGTAACGAAAAGTTGTATTGGATTTAAATATCTAATTCATATATTTATTTAATCTTTTATATCATCATTTATGGGTATAGACTATTGATGGATCAAAAAGCTGTATTTATATAGTGAAAGCCTGAATAAGGATATTTGCTATCTTCTTCTGGGCGAGATAAAAAGCGCTGTGTCTGGTCAGGACTACATACAGCTTATTGGCGATAGGGGTAATTTGACATTTTGATAAATACGACGATATCCTGTCGTAACAATGATTGCCGTGACAATATGACAACGGCATGTAATGAATTCAGATAACTTATTCCGGAAATAATTTATATCTTTGTGAACAGTATTGATAGAAGTTACGAATCATGAAAATGTATTAAATTCATTACATGGCAAAAATACTTGTTATAAGACTTTCTGCTATTGGCGATGTTGCTATGACGGTTCCAGTGATCTACTCTGCCGCCAAAGCAAACCCCCAACATACGTTTACTGTACTTACGCAGGCTTTCCTGATACCTGTTTTTATGAACCGTCCGGCAAATGTGGACGTGATCGGTATCAATACGAAGGCGGCAGAAAAGACATTGGGCGGATTGCTCCGGTTTGCTTCTGCGTTGGTCAAGTATGAGTATGATGTCGTATTGGATTTGCATAATGTGATCCGTACCATGATTATCCGAGGTATGTTCCGGATAAAAGGGAAAAAGGTTTATGTTGTTGATAAAGCAAGGAAGGAACGGAAACGGCTGACCGAGCGTAATCATAAGGAACTGAAACCCTTGCGTCCGGTGATAGAACGCTATGCCGATGTATTCCGTGCTGCCGGTCTGAACTATACGGAAACTTTCACATCCCTTTATGAATCGAAGCCGGCCGATCTGTCGGCTATGGAAGCCGTGGCCGGAACAAAGACCGGTAAATGGATTGGAATTGCCCCGTTTGCCAAGCATCGCGGAAAAATCTATCCGGTGGACGATATGGAACAGGTTGTTGCCCGCTTGTCGGAAAATGAAGATTATACGATCTTTCTGTTGGGAGGTCGTGGTTATGAAGAAGCTGTTTTGGAGCAATGGGCATTCCAGTATCCGCGTGTAAAAAGTGTCGTCGGCCGTTATTCGCTGGATAATGAACTTGCCTTGATCAGCCGGTTGGACGTATTGCTTTGCATGGACTCAGCCAATATGCATTTCGCTTCTCTGGTCGATACAAAAGTGATTTCGGTCTGGGGAGCAACGCATCCCTATGCCGGATTTTACGGTTATCATCAGGACCCGAAAAATGCCGTTCAACTCGATCTTCCTTGTCGTCCCTGTTCAGTCTTCGGCCAGAAGCTTTGTTTCAGGGGGGATTGGGCCTGTATGACACAGATTACACCGGAGATGATTGTGGATAAGATAAATTCCACCTTGCAGAAATGAAAGTAGTAACGAATCCGGCATATCCTTTCCTGGCAGATTTTTTTTGTCATTTATCCGACCGTTTTGAGACGGAAGGAACCACGATATATGAGGGACGAAACGTGTTGAAGCGGTTTAATATCGAAGGATGTGAACTGGTGGTGAAGAGTTTCAAGGTCCCGTTCTTTGTCAATCGGGTTATTTATACGTTATTCCGGAAATCAAAGGCCAGGCGTTCGTATGAATATGCTTTCGAGATATTGAAGCGGGGGAGCAACACGCCGGAACCTCTTGGATACATAGAAGAATATAAACATGGCCTGTTGAATCATAGCTATAGTGTTTCTGCGTATAGCGGAGCTTCCGATATCCGGGAATACATGAACGGACAGCTGAAGGATAAAACCTTGTTGACTGCATTAGGTGTTTTTATAGCCAGTCTGCATCAGGCTGGAATTTTTCATATAGATTTATCACCGGGAAATATCCTGTATTATAAGGAACAGGAAACTTTTCGTTTCACTCTGGTAGATATCAACCGGATGCAATTTAAGAAAATAACAGTACAGGATGCGATCAGGAACTTTTCACGGTTGGCCATTTCCTGTGAAGCATTGTCATGTGTCACCTGTGAATATGCACGGATTCGCGGGTTGGATGAGGACTCTTTTGTACGGCAGACTAATCAATACAGTGATCGTGTTTATAAAAAGTACGCTTCCCATCTGGCATGTAAAGCCTGGAGGAAAGAGGGTGGAAATTGGTTTACCCAACCTTATTTCCAGTACGTCATGGCGAATCTGTTCAGTCATTGTCCTCTTTTCACGAAGGCTGTGCGAGATCGTTTCCATAAAAAACGTATCCGGATTTATACCTCTTGCATATTGCCGTTTGATTTCCGTAAAGTCTTTCCTGAAAGCTCTCAGGAGGATTGATCCTCTTTTTTTTGTGATTGGGAGGTCCAGCCTGTTATCTGTGAGCAGTGGCTGATATAATATGATTCTTCTTCCGACAGATTTTTAGAATCGTTATACCATGGCTTATGTTCAGCCTGATAAGGGTATGCCGTGCGGTATGCCTCAACCGACCGGCTTCTGCTCAGTCCGACATGCGGTCGGTAAAGGGCGAAAGTCGTATCGATGGGAGCCCGGAATAAACCGTTTTCGGTCGGACGGGCATAGTATTGTTTTTCCCAGTCAATTACTTTTTGCTTATGCTCGTACTGATCCGGCAGATTATCGATCCGTAATGAAAAACCGATTTTGCGGGCAAACGGATGCGCTTTCAGTTCTTTCAGGAAATAATCGATGAAATCGTCCGGACAATCAGCTATGGGGATGACATCTGAATCCGTATAGATATAATAGTCATTACAAAATTTCTTCTTCAACTCTGATTTCCACAAAGCCTTGAATCCGAGGTTCTCTTTAAGCCGGAATACGGTAAAGGGGCATGTCTGGTAATATTCCAGCAGAGGCGGGTAGGTTGAAGCGTTATCCAATATATAAATACGCGTATATCCTCTTGAAGTCAGACTGTCCGTCAATTGGATGAGTGTTGTCAACCGGTTGAAGTTATTGATGATAATAGGGATGTCCTTCCCGTTTGATATGTGGGATGGTATTATCTTTCCTTTGAGGAAATAATAATAATTCGCGATGGCTGTAGTCAGTTTCTTTAGCATATAGAGTAATAATTTATTTAGATGCTCTGATTAATCCTCTGCGTAAATAAGGGGGCTGCATGTCATGATTGTGTGTGTAGATCATGTAGCCTTTTGAAAAACTTGTTTTGAATCCGTTACCCTGCAATATGTCCGTTAATACAACTTCATCATCATGCCGGTGATAAGTACATAACGCAATTTGCATGGATTTATTTTCATTTATCAGACGTTTTGCCCCGTACAATAGATCTCGTTCTGCTCCTTCAACATCGGCTTTTATAAAATTCACAGAGGAGTCGTCAGAGAAAAACGAATCGAGAGTTATGCAGGTATCGGTATCTTTATTTCCGACAAATTTGTGAATAATGGATACTTTCTCTTTCCAGGGTTCAAATGTTTTTTCCAGAGCCTCTATCCAGTCGTTATCTGTTTCAAAAAGATAAACATGTTGTACTTTATCTATTACACTGAGCGAAAAGTTCCCTTCCGCAGCTCCGATGTCTGATAGAATATCATTGTCTTTAACATTGAAATTTCCATCGGTATAACGGTGAGGAGAAGCTATGTCTTGTTCTGCTTGCAGGGCGTTGTAGGCACGCTGTATCCGCTTTACGGACCATTTACGTTTGAAATAAAGTCTTTTCTCTTCGTGCAGGACGTATTTTAGCTGAGAGTCGTCATCCGTGAAAACCTGAATGTCTTTCGCTTTGTACTGCTCCGTAAATGATGAAAGAAATGTTGTTATAGGATGTGATCTTAAGTATCCGATTGCTTCTTTCTGCTCATTGGATAATGAATTTTGCGGAAGAGAATCGAAATAAGACAGGATGACTTTTCTGAATAATTTTCTGCGGAGGCCGTGGGGTAAAATCCGACATTTGTAAAAAGAAGATAAAGCGAACATGATTGATCTGTTTTGATAGGTTTATTATATTTATTCTTGGAATGAGATGAATTCTGTCTGTACATAATATCCGGACAAAGATAATGATTTTCTTTTGTATGGTAGGTTGGAAGGCATGCATATTCTTACTGAATATTTTGCAACTAAGAATCCATTCTCTACCTTTGTGGGGTAAAAGAGAGAAGAGATAGGCATTCTTTTCATATTATAAACTATATATGTATGATTCCGAAAGTAATTCATTTGTGCTGGTTTAGTGATGATCCTTTTCCTGTTGAAATAAAAATCTGTTTGGCAAGTTGGAAACGAATATTGCCGGATTATACGGTAAGGCGCTGGACCTATGCTGATGCGATGGCTATTGGCTGTGATTTTATAGCGGAGGCATTGCGTGCTAAGAAATGGGCTTTTGCGGCAGATGCTGTACGTTTTTATGCGATTTATAAAGAGGGAGGAATATACATGGATAGCGATATGCTTGTAGAGAAACGTTTCGATTCTTTTATACCTCAGCATGGTTTTGCAACGTTTAATGAGCTGTGGGGTACGCTTTTTTTACAGGCTGCTTTCCTGATTGGAGAACAGGGAAATGCTTATTGTAAGGAGGTTTTTGAATATTACAACCAACGTCATTTTCTATTGCCTGACGGATCTTTCGATATGTTGATCTCACCCAAGATTATGACGATGATTGCTGAGAAAAAAGGATATAAGCGGGAAGATGTCGAGCAGCGTTTGGGAGATGATATAATTATCTATCCAAGTTGCTACGTTTCTCCGTGTAAAACAATCAGATATCCTGAGGCTTTTGCCTGCCATCAGGTGTATGGCAGTTGGCGAAAACGTCGCTTCGGTAGAAAAATTGAGCGATTTTTAAAGCATATATGCCTTGTGGTTCGTTTTGCATTATTCAAACGGTAGAAAAAAATTGGATACGGAGAGTCTGAAAAGACTCTTATCGGCTTGGGATATCTAAAAGTGGATAATCGGTTGCCAGAACTTTTTCATTTTCCGTTTATACCATGAATGGCATCCGAAAGGTAACTGTCCGCCTGTCAGCTTATAACAGTAAGCCGGATATTTATCGAAGGCGAATCGGATTGCTTCCATAGCTTCCGGATAAATGAACCCTGTTGCTTCTGTTGCCCAGAACACGTCTTCATTATAGAGGTGATGCCGGTCTTGCGCCAGGTAGAAATTGATACGGTCTGCCTGTTCGCGGGTTACCCGGTAGTGGCTGTCGGTTTTGCGTAATGATAATCCTCCGTTCCCGATTTTGTTGTAGAGGTCTTGTTTGGATGGCTCTCCTTTTTGCCGGTGGTACATATGTGCCAGATGCATAATGGCGGAGATAATGGGAAAGCGATATACCGGTTTTTGCAGCCAGGGAGCACCGATGTAATCATAGCCTTTGCTGCACCATTCCTTTAACTCATCCCGGAAAACAAAGGCATCCAGTTGGTAGATCAGTATATAAGTGCTGTCAAGGAACCGTTCGTAAAAACCGGAAGCAAGCATTAACCGGTTGTAACCACTGATCCCTTTAAAATAAGCATCATCGAATGACGTAAATGTCAATCTGGGAAATTCAGCCTGTAGTTCCGAAAGGTCCAAAGACTCGGGCTTTATTACAACCAGCGGATAAGCCTTTAAAATATCGTATGCCTGCATCAACGAACGTTTTTCCGTCGCAGTGAACGTATTTTTATAGATGGGTATGATTACTTTTACTAACTCCACAATTTACTACTATAACTTGTTATTGCGTCCAAAGATAACTAAAACTAAATAATTTGATCTAATCATGGTTGAGTGATTTCTGATCGAATGTAAGAAAAATCATTTCATAACAAATCTTTAACCAGACTAGAATACAGAACCATGACTTTACTACATATGGATGAACTATAGCCCTTCGGAAAAAGGGAGGTGTTAATTCCGTTGTAGAAATAGCGACGACGATAATGGTTAGTATAAGCAACCAATAGTTCAGTTTTTTATTTGAAGCAGGTGAGTTGACATACCAGATTCCAACTCCGAGCATGGCCGTTACATAAGAACTAGCCTCGCTTCCGGAACTGAACAAGACTGTGAAAAGCAGTACATTGGCTAGTAGCAGGAAACGGAAAGAGAGACTTTTGTATTGCCTGATACGCAGATATGGAATAAAAAATAAAATGAGTCCGGGAACTATCAGCCATAAGTCGCTGTAATCGGGATTTCCGGATACTCTCCTGACTAATCCCAGTAAAGATACATTCTGTGAAATGGCGAACATATTATGTGAGTTTTTCTCAGTGATGGCTATAAACCAATCCTGATACTGGCTTATCGTATATTCCAATCCAAAGAAAGGAATCGGGAATATGAATAAAAGGATCGTCCAGAATAAACAAGATAGTAAGAATTTTATCTTGTGTTTTGAGAAAAAGAAGAAAGCCAGTCCGACAATTGAATATATTTTTACAAATGTACCGAGCAATATGACAAATGCTGCCCAAAAATCTTTTTTCTTTTCGATAAAAGCAAAAGCCAACAGGATAAAGGCAGCGACAGATATATTGAATTGCTGGACTAACTGGGCTGTTATCAATTCGATATAAGCAGTCCAGCATATTATCGCTTTTTGATTTTTTGACAGGGGCAGTTGCTGTATGGCGTAAAATAGCAGGGCTGTATTGGCCATTACCCATAATATCATTCCCAACCACTGGGGGAGAATGGCAAAAGGTGAAATGATAAAACTGAATATGATTCCGTAAAGATTGACGTCGCCATATTCTTCAGGATAAGGACCGTATAATGTGAGTCCGTGTATCGCGTGATTGTAAACACCTTCAAATATCTTGTAATTGTTGAACTTTCCGATAATCAACTTGGCTATGACTGTAATTGCTGCTGTAACCAGCCATATCGCAAGAATCGTTTTGTTTTCTTTCAGTTTAGGATTATGTAGAAAGGAGGTTACAAATTTGAGTTTACTGTTTATTTGAGGTCTGCTACTTACTATTCCCATTTTGTATTATGTTTTGTTGAAATGAAGAAAAGGTCATAAAAGTATAGTCCTTTTTTATAGAGAAGGATATCAAATCGTCCAATCGTTTTATCATACCTTCTCCCGAATGATTGGTTATGATAAATGGTAAATTCCATTTTTTCAGATTGGTAAATTCCCAGGGGTGAAAATAAGTAACAATGTAGCCATCGTGTTTCAACGTTCTCTGAAATAACCACCGATAGACTTTAGCCGGGAGGTTATGGTAGGCCAGCCAGAATAGAGGAAAACGGAAAACAGGAGAAACAGATGCAGGAAGTTGCAGGACGTCATCTTTGTAAAACCACGTGCGGGGTTTATCCAGGTGGTTGTATCTTCCTGGAATACATGTCGGGTTTAATGAAGAATTATATGTATATCCTGCTTTTTTTATTTCTTTTTCATCAATCGGCATCATACGTGCCATACGGAATCCTTTTACAGGCTGCCCGGTTTGTTGCTCAAGAAATTCGCGGGAGCGTTTCAAATCTTCCATTTCAAATGAAGAATGATAGTATCCGTGTGAGGCGATCTCATGACCGTCCTGTAGGATGTTCACGATGATTTCGGGAGCGTGAGCAGCGAAATTGGCCGTGCAGAAGAAAGTGGCATGTATCTGGTGTCTTTTAAGGCAAGCCAATATCTTTCTGGTCCCTTCGATAGACACAGCCATTTGTTGTTCAAATGGCACTTCTATCCCATGTTCCAGGGGAACATCGAATTCTTCAATATCAAAACTGAGTAAGATCATTGCTGAGTAAAATTGAAAAAAAGTTTACCATTTCACGTTTTAGCACTTTGAATCCCATGTCGGATACTGTTAAGCCATCCCTGATACGTGACTGTACGGCCTGTATGTTCATTTTTTTCCGTTGAGCCTTGTATATGAACTCAGTATCAAACAAGAAGCTATTAACTTTTGTTGATAAAAAAATCCTTTTGCCTGAGCGGTTGAATCCTTTGAGTCCGCCTTGAGTATCATGTATTTTTAAACGAAGGAAAACAGCGTTGCATATATGGGACGATTCGGAAAGAAACCTCCGGAAAGGCGGTAAATTTTTTTGGTAATTCCTGTCCCTTATGGCAACAACGATATCTGCTCCGTTGAGTAATGTGTTGATTACCTGTCTGAAAGAACTATCTGTGTAGGGGAAGTCATAGTCGGTATATATGATATATTCCGATTGACAATGTCGCACGGCTTCACGCAGAGCGTATCCTTTCCCTCTGTTGGGACGATAGTCAATTACTTGGACTCCGGGGATTCCGTTTTTTAATGCGGCAACTACTTCCGGTTCGTATCCGCGTTTAGAACCGTCACTAACAATAAGCAAGTGAAAATTTACAGGATTAAACAAGGATTGTATCTCTTTGAATTTCCTGATAACCTTTTGCTCCCAGCCGGAAGGTGGGTTATAGCAAGGTAAAATAAGATCAATATCAGCTCTGCAATTCATCTTCTATTTCTTTAATCAACTCTATAGGTAAACAGATGCTCTACGTAAATATCTGATGCAAAGATATGATATTAAATTACTTGTATTGATGTTTAAACTAATTTGTACGGATATTGACAGACGTTTACAGTGTTGGCGTATAAATAAATATACAGAAATAAGTTGTATCTTTGCCTATCATTTCAGAACGGAAAAGAAGAATAAAATAAATGGAAAATATAAAGGTTGCAATTATTGGCCTGGGATATGTCGGGTTACCGTTAGCGCATTTGTTCGCAACCAGATATCCGGTTGTTGGTTTCGACATTAAGCAGGATCGGGTTGAGGCCTTAAAGAAAGGGCAGGATATAACGATGGAAGTCTCTGACGGAAAACTGAAATCTGTTTTATTGTCTCACTTACCGGAATTTGATGAAACAGGGCTCTATTTTACATCTGCTCCTTCTGATCTTCAGTCATGTAATTATTTTATAGTAGCTGTGCCTACTCCTGTAGATAGTCATCATAGTCCGGATTTGACACCTTTATATAAGGCCAGTGAAACAGTTGGGTGTGCATTATCAAAAGGGGATATTGTTATCTATGAATCAACTGTTTGTCCGGGCATTACAGAAGAGGAATGCGTTCCGATTCTTGCAAAGACTTCAGGATTGGTATATAATGAAGACTTTTTTGCCGGTTATTCTCCTGAGCGTATCAATCCGGGGGATAAGGAACATACGGTAGAGAAAATTATGAAAGTAACCTCCGGCTCCACACCGGATGCGGCGGAGAAGGTAGATGCGCTATACCGTTCTGTAATTACTGCCGGAACATTTCCGGTATCCAGTATCCGCGTGGCAGAAGCATCTAAAGTGATTGAAAATACGCAGAGGGATATTAATATTGCTTTTGTAAACGAGTTGTCTAAAATTTTCCATCTGTTGGATATAGATACAAACGAAGTGTTGGCTGCTGCCGGAACGAAATGGAACTTTCTGCCGTTCAGACCGGGGTTGGTTGGAGGTCACTGCATTGGTGTCGACCCTTATTACCTGATCCGGAAAGCGCAGGATTACGGATATCATCCCGGCCTGATCCTGTATGGGCGTCGTATCAATGATACGATGGGCGAATACATAGCCAACCGTGTGGTGAAATGTATGATTAAAAAGGATGTACCGGTTAAGAATGCGGAAGTGCTGGTGTTGGGTTTTACCTTCAAGGAAAATTGTCCGGATGTGAGGAATACAAAAGTAGGGGATGTTGTCCGTGTATTGAAAGATTACGGCATCAATGTCTCTGTGTATGATCCTTGGGCTCGTGCGGAAGAAGTCCGGGATGAATACGGAATAGAGTTGACCGGGTCTTTATCCGAAGGCAGGAAGTATGATGTGATTGTACTGGCTGTGGCTCATAAAGAATTTCTGGAACTTGACATCCCGTCGCTTGTCAGTGAAAATCACGTAGTATATGATGTAAAAGGTTGTCTGAATCCGGAATGGGTGGACGATCGGTTGTAAATATAAATCCACAACATTATAGAATGAAAACAAACATACTTTTTTCCCTCCTTGTTTTTTGCTGTAGCTTTTTTACAATCTTTCCTGCCAATGCAGATTGGAGGGATAAAATACCCTTGTTAAAGTATTCTCCCCGTTATTTTGGTGCGAATGCTTTCCCTTTTCCGGAATTGATGGGCGGGAAGTTATCTCCGCGCTGGGAGGTCGAATTAAGAGGTGAATATCATAAAATGACCGGGGATAAGACGAAAGACGTTTTTGCCCGTTTGTATATCCCTATAGCCAAAGGACGTGCCGGTGTATCGCTTTACGGGGTGATTCAGGAATGGTACGAAACATCACCGGAAGTGCGTGACGAGCGTAATGCTGTCGATGTGAAATCTCCGATCCCTTGTCATGGGGATTTTATATTGAGTTGCCATTATCAGGTGCTGAAAAGTGAGAAATGGGTGGATATCGTGGTAAATGCAACTCTGAGAACAGCCAGTGGGGGACGTTTGTGTGATGCCCGTTATACAGATGCGGCTGCTTATTGGTTCGATTGTAATATTGGACGGACGTTGTGGCAGAATCCGGAAAAAAATGCGTCTGTCCGTTTACAGGGAATGGCCGGTTTTTACTGCTGGATGACGAACGATCTGATACATCGGCAGAATGATGCTTTGACATATGCGATCGGGGCACAGGCTACTTATCGTGGTTTTACATTGAATTGTGACTATACAGGCATAAAGGGGTACAGAGGAGACGGGGACAAACCGATGATTGTCCGCTCAAAACTCAATTATGAGATAAAAAAGAACATTATCTCTTTCGGTTATAAACACGGTATACAAGATTATCTTTACGATAGTTTTTCGTTGGCCTATATCCGCTGTTTCTGAAAACCACCTTGAAGGAGGATTTTTCTGTTATTTCCGTCCGAAATCAGCCGGAATTTCCCCCCACACCGAAGTCTCCCATTTCAGGATCGTTGTAGTATAGGTGTTTGTATTCAGCCATTTCTCGGCACGTTCGATCAGATCGAAGATTTGCTCGTTGACAGGTTCACGTTCCAGCAGAGTCTTGCATTTCTTCTTTTTGACCCAACTGATCGCATTACGGCTATCCGAATAAATAGGCAGGTTGCTTCCTTTCTGCTTTAACAGTGCCAGACCATGAACGAGTGCCAGAAACTCGCCGACGTTGTTTGTCCCTTTTTTCAAAGGTCCGATATGGAAAATCTCTTGTCCGGTGGCTGTGTAAACACCCCGGTATTCCATATCCCCCGGATTTCCGCTACAGGCGGCGTCTACTGCCAGGCTTTCGTTGATCGGTTTTCCGACAGGTGCTTTCGGTGCCAGATTGGCGGCAGCTTTGGCTGACGAAGCAGTTTTCAGGTAATGCGTATATCCTTTCTCAAAGGCTTCAACGGCCTCTTCGCGGGTTTCGAACGATTTGTATTTCGCTCCTTCTTGTCCTTCCACCTGCATTTTACACTCTGCCCAGTTGTCGTAAACACCTGGGTTAAGTCCTTTCCACACGACATAATATTTGTTCTTCGCCATCTTCTGTATTCTTCGGATATGATTTGCAAAGGTAATATTTTGTTACTTTTCTATTGAAAGAAAAGTAATGAAGAAAAAAAACTTTACATTTGCGGTAAACAATCATATACGAGATGAAGCGTATTTTTTTGATAGGTTATATGGGAGCCGGAAAGACGACGGTCGGCAAAGACCTGGCCAAACGAATGGGGCTTTCTTTTATTGACCTGGACTGTTACATAGAAGCCCGCTACCATAGAACGGTCGGGCAGATATTTGCTGAAAAAGGGGAGGAGGCTTTCCGTGATATTGAACGGCGGATGCTCCACGAAGTGGCCATGTTTGAAGATGTACTGATCTCCACTGGCGGTGGTGCTCCCTGCTTTTTTGACAATATGGAGTTTATGAACGAAACAGGCTCAACCGTTTATCTGAAGGTGTCGGTGGAAGAGTTGGCTAAACGTCTTGAAATCTGTAAATCGACTCGCCCCGTACTGAAAGGACGTTCCGGTGATGAGTTGGTTGCATTTATTGCCGAAAGCCTGGAGAAAAGAACTCCCCATTATATGAAAGCTTCAATCGTGTTTGATGCCGAAGTGATGTTGACGGAAACGGATGTGCATGAGATTTCGGAAGCATTGGAAAAAATAGTATAATATATAATGTAAGGCAGTTAGGAATTGCCGGCCGTGGAATCGTATTATGGAAGCAACAGGAGACAAACAGCTTCAGGGTTCATATATTACCCAGGAACTGTTGAAGGAATTGAATAAGGTAGGTAATCGTTTACTGATTGGTATCCCTTGTGAACGGAAAGAGGGGGAAAAGCGGCTTGCGCTTACTCCTGAGGCTGTTGACATGTTGACCGATCGCGGACATCGTGTATTGGTAGAGTCGGGTGCCGGGTTGGGGATCAATTACTCCGATAATCACTATTCCGAGGCTGGTGCCGAGATTGTCGCTACTCCGGCGGAAGTTTTTCAGGCGGATATTATTTTGAAGATACTTCCTCCTTTACCTCAGGAAATCCTGTTGATGAAACCTCGTTCTACTGTCTTTTCCATGGTGCAACTCAATCTGTTTGCTCAGGAAGCTTTTGAACTGATGATGGCCAAACGTATTACGGCAATCGCTTATGAACTGATGTCGGACGATCAGAAAAGGTGTCCTATCCTGAATGTTATTTCAGAGATAGAAGGGACAGCTTCTATTACCATTGCTTCCGAATTGCTGAGTAATACCCAGGGAGGAAAAGGTATTTTGCTGGGAGGAATCCCCGGAGTGTCACCGACTGAGATTGTGATCGTCGGTGCAGGAAATGCAGGAACCGTGGCTGCCCGTGCTGCTTTGGCGCTAGGTGCATCCGTTAAGGTTTTCGATGATGATATCAACAAGCTGCGCACGATTCAGCAAGTATTGGGGCAAGGTTTGTTTACTTCGACTTTTCATCCGAATGTATTGCATAATGCTTTCCGTACGGCGGATGTAGTGATCGGAGCTATGCGGTATATCAATACACGTTACCGTTATGTGATTGCGGAAGAATTGGTCAGGACTATGAAACGGGGTTCTCTGGTGATTGATCTGCGTATCAGTCAGGGTGGTTGTTTCGAGACAACCTGCTGTCTGGCTAAATCCGATCCGACCGTTTTTGAGCAATACGGTGTATTACATTATTGTATACCTAATATAAGTAATCGGGTGGCACGTACCACCTCGATGGCTTTCAGTAATATATTTGTACCCATCTTTCTTGCTTTGGGAGATGCCGGGACAGTCCAGAATATGATAAAGTCGGATGATGGCTTTCGTTCAGGTGTTTACATGTATTGTGGGAAACCTGTAAACAATTACGTGTCTAATCATTTTAATTTATCATCAAATAACCTGGATCTATATCTTTCTGCTTTTTAAGCCTCAAAAGTTTTGAACAAGCCAAGTTTATTCTTTACTTTGCGGAAATCTAACTACAAACAAGCGATTAAGCTAATATAAATAATTATGGCAGAACAAACAAAAGTAACAACGTTGGAGAAGGTTGTGATCCGTTTTTCGGGTGACTCCGGAGACGGTATGCAGTTAACCGGAACGATCTTTTCTAATCTGTCGGCTATTTTTGGAAATGAGATTTCTACATTTCCCGACTATCCGGCGGAAGTACGTGCTCCTCAGGGAACACTGAGTGGTGTATCAGGATTCCAGGTGCATCTGGGATCACGTAAAATTTTTACTCCTGGTGATAAGGCGGACGTTTTAGTCGCTATGAATCCCGCCGCTCTGAAAGTGAATGTGAAGAATATCAAGCCAAATGCAATTGTTATTATCGATACCGATTCATTCAAGAAGAGTGATCTGGATAAGGCTTTGTACACAACGGACGATCCGTTCAAAGAACTGGGTCTGAACAGTGTGCAGGTTGTCGCTGCCCCGATCTCTACGATGGTGAAAGACGGTTTGGCAGAGTTTGGCTTGGATAACAAGTCTGCGCTCCGTTCAAAGAATATGTTTGCCCTGGGCCTTGTTTGCTGGTTGTTTGACCGTCCTCTGGAAGAAGCCATGAACATGCTTCAGAATAAATTCGCCAAGAAGCCGGTGATCGCACAGGCTAATATCAAGGCGTTGACAGACGGTTATAACTATGGTCACAATATCCATGCGTCAGTTTCTACTTATCGTATTGAAAGTAAGAAAGCTGAACCGGGATTCTATACGGATGTAAATGGAAATAAGGCTACTTCCTACGGTCTGATTGCTGCTGCCGAAAAAGCCGGCCTGCAACTTTTCCTGGGTAGTTATCCTATTACTCCGGCGACTGATATTTTGCATGAATTATCTAAACGGAAAGATTTGGGCGTAATTACCGTTCAGGCTGAAGATGAAATTGCCGGTATTTGTACGGCTATCGGTGGTAGTTTTGCCGGTTGTCTGGCTGCTACATCGACTTCCGGTCCGGGTTTGGCGTTGAAGAGTGAAGCGATCGGTCTGGCTGTAATAGCAGAATTGCCGCTGGTTATCATCGACGTACAGCGTGGAGGTCCATCAACAGGTATGCCGACAAAGAGTGAGCAGACCGACCTGATGCAGGCGCTTTACGGACGTAACGGTGAAAGTCCGCTGGTAGTGATTGCCGCTTCTACTCCGACAGACTGTTTCGATGCAGCTTACTGGGCTGGTAAGCTGGCTGTAGAACATATGACTCCGGTTATCCTGATGACGGATGCTTTCATTGCAAACGGTTCGTCTGCCTGGAAATTACCTGATCTGGACAACTATCCGGAAATCAAACCGAACTACGTGTCCAACTATCAGGGAGAAAAGCCCTGGAAGGCATATCGTCGTGATAAAGATACACAGGTTCGTTACTGGGCTATCCCGGGTATGGAAGGATTTGCACACCGTTTGGGTGGTCTGGAGAAAGATTACGATACAAGTGCTATCTCGACCGATCCTATCAACCATCAGAAGATGGTTACCACCCGCCAGGCAAAGATCGACAAAATTGCTGATTTTATCCCGGAACTGGAAGTGCTCGGAGATCCCGATGCCGACCTGTTGCTGGTAGGCTGGGGCGGTACATACGGTCATCTGTATGAAGCAATGGAAACAATGCATGAACAAGGCAAGAAAGTGGCTTTGGCCCACTTCAAATTTATCAGTCCGCTTCCGAAGAATACGGCAGAGGTACTTTCCAAATATAAGAAAGTGGTTGTTGCTGAACAGAATAACGGACAGTTTGCCAACTACCTGCGTGGTAAAGTTCCCGGATTCAATCCGTACAGATTCAACCGCGTGAAAGGACAGCCTTTCGTTGTTGCGAGATTAGTTGAGGAATTCACTAAAATATTGGAGGCTTAAAAAATGACAGATATAAAATTCGAACCGAAAGATTATAAAAGCGACCAGTATGTACGTTGGTGTCCGGGTTGTGGAGACCATGCCGTATTGAACTGCTTACACAAAGCGATGGCGGAAGTAGGAGTGGCTCCTCATAATATGGCCGTTATCTCGGGTATCGGGTGTTCTTCCCGCTTACCTTATTATATGAATACATACGGTTTCCATACCATCCACGGACGTGGTGCTGCAATAGCAACAGGTGTGAAGACTGCCCGTCCCGACCTGAGTGTCTGGCTGATCACCGGCGACGGCGACTGTCTGGCTATCGGTGGTAACCATTTTATCCATGCCGTACGTCGTAATGTCGACCTGAACATAGTTCTTTTCAACAATAAAATTTATGGTCTGACCAAAGGACAATACTCTCCGACTTCCGAACGTGGCTTCGTTTCTAAAAGTTCTCCTTACGGAACAGTGGAAGACCCGTTTATCCCGGCTGAACTGGCTTTGGGAGCACGCGGAAACTTCTTTGCCCGGGTGATCGATGTGGATTTGAAGAATACAACTGAAGTATTGGCTGCTTCTGCACGCCATAAAGGTGCTTCTGTCACGGAAGTGCTGGTAAACTGTGTAATTTTCAATGACGGCATTCATAAGAGTATCGTTGATAAGGAATATCGTGCAGACCGTACCATCTTCCTTCGCCACGGCGAAAAGATGATTTTCGGAAAAGAAGGTAACAAAGGTCTTGTGTTGGATGGTCTTAAACTGAAAGCCGTTACGATCGGTGAAGGTGGCTACACAATGGATGATGTGCTGGTTCATGATGCCCATGAAAAAGATACGACACTTCATATGATGCTGGCTATGATGAAAGATGATATGCCTATTGCCTTGGGTATTATCCGCGATGTGGATGCTCCGGTATATGATGAAGCCGTTCATCAACAGATCGAAGAGGTACAGGCAAAGAATCCTACCCGTAAACTGAAAGACTTCTTAATGAAGGGTGAAGTTTGGGAAGTGAAATAAGATTTTATTATAATAACTGGAATAGGGGGGGTGATCATATGGTCATCCCTTTTTGTATATCTTAATTTAATCAATATATGTATTGATTTATAGAGTATTGCATGGTTCCGTTATGAATGAAATAATTTTTTAGGATAAAAGTGAGTATAAAATAAAGATTTCTGTGTTCTGATAAAAAAGCAGTAAACATAGAATGAATAAAGATTATACAAAATATAGATCAGAGGAGCTATTAGAGGATGACTTTTTCGTCCAGTCTAATCTTTCTCCCTCTTTGGAAACGATTCACTTTTGGAAAAAGCAGATTGCTTCCGGATTGGATGAACATGAATACCAATTGGCGGTATTTTTCCTTAATTCGGTAAGAGTGAAAAAGTCACAGATGAGCGAAGAAAGACAGGGACAGCTATGGGAAAATATTATGCAGTTGAATAAAAAGCAGGAATTGATTCGTAATCGTCGATTCCATGCATTTATGTATTCTGTTGCTTGTATTGCAGTTTTGGTTATATTCTCAATTTCATATATATATATTAATACAGAAAATGTCCTGGATGTAGAATCGATCGCACAGATAATGCCAGTTATTCCCGAAACAGATGAAATACAATTGGTAATGCCCGATAAGCAAATCCCCATCAGTGGACAAGATTCCAAAATCGAACATGATAAAAAAGGTACAGTTGTTGTTAATTCGGAAAAAATAGCGGAAGTTATTGATAAGTCAGACAAACGGTCGGAAGAATTTAATCAGTTGATCGTTCCGAATGGGAAACGTTCGACATTGGTATTTGAAGATGGAACAAAGGTTTGGGTGAATGCCGGAAGTCGTGTTGTGTATCCGGTTACATTTGCGAAAAAGAAAAGAGAAATTTATGTGAATGGTGAAGTCTTTTTGGAGGTGACTCCGGATAAAAATAAACCCTTTATTGTGAAAACCAATAATATGAGTGTTCAAGTATTAGGTACCTCTTTTAATGTAATGGCTTATGAAAAAGATCTGTCGACTGCTGTTGTTCTGGTGACAGGATCGGTGCAGGTTAATATAAAGAATGAAGGAGATTTTCGTTTAAAACCGAGTGATATGTTGTCTTTCTCTGGAGGCCGAGGTGAAGTGAAACAAGTAAATGTCGAAGATTATATTTTATGGAAAGATGGGCTTTATACTTATAGAAGCGAAAGCCTGTCTGTCATTTTAGACCGTTTATCTCGATATTATGGAAAAAAGATTAGTTATCAACCGGATGTAGCTACATTGAAATGTTCGGGAAAGCTGGATATGCAGGAAGATTTGGATGTTGTGTTAGACGGATTGACAAAGACAGCTCCGGTTGTATGTAAAAAAATAGATGAAGAATATGTATTAGTCAAAAAAGGTGAATAGAGGTTGTGTTTGTGGTTATCTTGCATTTTGATAGAATAGTGTTAACAACTTAAATCAGCGATGCCTATGAAGAATGTGTGATGAATAGATTATAAAAATTAACGTGTAAGTACGTACTTACAAAGAAGCCGGATAACACTGCCATGTTATCCGGCAAGATTTCTAGATTAACGAGTTAAAAATTAACCATTAAAATCATTACAAAGATATGGTAAATAAGCAATTCTCCAATTTTTGGAGTATTAAATATCGAATTATGAAATTGGCTACAGTGTTCCTCATTATAGGGATAAATGTAAGTTTGGCTAACAATACATATTCGCAGTCAACAATGCTGTCTTTGAAAGTAAACAATAAGACAGTGACAGAAGTTTTTTCTGAAATAGAGAAACAGAGTGAGTATGTTTTCTTTTATTATGACGGGGTATTGGATGTTAATCGAAAAGTAAAAGTAGATGTATCCAACCAAACAGTGGATGTTGTATTAAAACAGTTGTTTGCTGGTACGAATAACACTTTTGTAATAAAAGATCGTCAGATCTTTATTTCTAAGAAAAATTCCGATAGTTTGGTTGGTCCCTTACCAGTAAAAAATCAGAATAGAAATACTTTCAGAGGCAAGGTCTTAGATGAGTTCGGTGAACCGTTACCTGGAGCTGCCATTCAGGTTAAGGGTAGTACTCGTGGGGTAACAACTGATTTGGATGGGTCTTTTGAACTGGAAGTAAGTAAATCGGATCGATTGATTATTTCATTCCTTGGAATGGAAGATCAAGAAATAGTGGTAGGTAACCAAAACGATATCGTTGTTAAGATGAAACCGAAAGCAGATGAACTGGAGGAGGTTACAATCGTCGCTTTTGGTAAACAAAAAAAGGAGAGTGTCATTGGTGCAATTACAACACTTTCGACGGATAATATAAAAATGCCGGTAGGGAAGATTTCTACTAGTTTGGCTGGTCAATTGGCAGGCCTTGTTGTTACACAAACTTCCGGTGAACCAGGGGCTGGTGCTAATTTTTGGATTCGTGGTATTAGTACGTTTGGTGCAAATGACAGACCTCTGGTTTTAGTAGATGGTATAGAGCGTTCTTTGGATTTAGTAGATGCTGAAGATATTGAATCTTTGTCGATTTTGAAAGATGCGACAGCTACTGCGGTATATGGCGTGCGTGGTGCAAATGGCATTGTATTGATTACAACGAAAAGGGGAAAAGAAGGAAAGCCTTCTATCAGAGCAAATGTAGAATATGGTTTGTCTACTCCGACAGTTATGCCTAAAACTGCCGATGCGGGACAGTGGATTGATTATTATAATGATATTTCTTTGGATGCGTATGGTCGTCCGGCTTATACTCCGCAACAAAAAGAAATGTTCTTGAATGGAACGGATCCTGATTTATATCCGAATGTGAATTGGATGAAGGAGATATTTAAAAACATGTCTAATTCACAGCGCGTAAATTTAAATATATCTGGTGGGGGAAAGAGAATTCGTTATTACATATCAGGTTCTTATTATTCGGAAGGCGGTATTTTTAATGTACAGAAAAATTCTCAATATGATGCATCTCTCCGTTATAACAAATTTAGCTTTCGGTCGAATTTAGATGTAGATTTATCTTCTTCGACTGTGTTGAATTTGAATTTGTCTAATCAATATGAAACAAAGAATAGACCGGGAACAGGATTGGGAGATTTCTGGATAAGATGTATAGATGTTCCTCCAATAACTATGCCTACGGTGTATTCTGACGGAACAATATCTTGTTATCCGGCAAGTAACAATCCTTATAATATGTTGAATAATTCGGGATACTCAACCGATTTTTGGAACAATACACAGTCATTGATTGGATTAACTCAGGATTTTTCAGAGTTGATAACAAAGGGGCTGAAGGCAAATGTGAAATTTGCTTGGGATGCATATAATGGGGCAACATTGGATAGAAAAAAATCACCAGCAACCTTTTACGCAACAGGACGTGATGAGGAGGGTAATTTGATTTTTCACAAGAATTCAGATGGTAGTGATTATATTGATTTGACAAATAAAGGCTATTCCGGAAATAGATCTTGGGCCTTAGAAGCATCTCTTACTTATGATCGTGTTTTTAATGATGTACATCGTGTAGGCGGATTATTTCTTTATAATATGAGGGAATATAATGATAATGTTCCAGGAAGTTATATCGCTGCGTTTGCCCATAAAAATCAGGGTATTGCAGCACGTGCTACATATTCGTTCAGAGATACCTATTTCATTGAAGGAAATTTTGGTTATAATGGTTCAGAGAACTTTTCTCCGGGACATAAATTTGGTTTTTTCCCTTCTATCGCTGCAGGATATTTGATTAGTAATGAAAATTATTTTTCGGGATTGAATTCTGTTGTTGACCTGTTGAAAATAAAAGGATCTTATGGGTTGATTGGTAGTGACGAAATTGGAGGACAACGTTTTGCGTTTAATTCTGAAATGAGTTGGACAGGAGGATATCAGTTTGGAGAAATGAAAGAGAATTGGATTAGCGGTATTGCTACGGGTCGGATTGGAAATCCTAGTATTTCATGGGAAACTGCAAAAAAATTGAATGTAGGTCTGGAGATGGGATTTTTTAATAAGTTAAAAGCCCAAATTGACTTTTTTCATGAGAAAAGAGAAGGCATTTATATAGAACAAGAAAGTGTTCCTTCTGTTGTTGGAAATAATATTCGTCAATGGATCAATTTAGGAAAAATGCAAAATGGAGGAGTTGATGCATCTTTAGAGTATACTCAGAATATTAATGATTTTATGATTCAGGGACGTGCTAATTTTACGTTTAATCGTAATAAAAAATTATATGATGATAAACCTACTCCAGTGTGGGCTTATCGTGAAGATGTTGGGGTTCCTTTATATCAACAGCGCGGATTGGTTGCTATGGGATTATTTGAATCAGAGGAAGAGGTGAATAACAGTCCCAGACAGTTTGGAGGAGCGAAACCGGGTGATATTAAATATAAAGATATAAATGGTGATGGAATTATTGATACGAATGATGAAATTGCTATAGGTAGAACACATATCCCTGAAATTAATTATGGTTTTGGTCTCAGTATGGGATGGCGTGGTTTTGATTTATCATTCTTCTTTTCAGGAGTAGGAAATGTCACTCGTATTATACAAGGTGGTGCTATTTGGGGAGTTGGAGGTAATATAGAGGCTTTAGGTGGTTTTTTTGCTGAGGTTGCAGAAAATAGATGGAGGCCGGATAATCCGGATCCTAATGCAAAATATCCGAGAATGTATATGGCCCCAAGTCAAAATAATACTCAACCGTCAACATTTTTTCAACGAGATATGAGCTTTTTACGATTGAAAAACGCTGAATTCGGCTATACGATTCCTAAAAATTTAACAAAGAAGATCGGTCTTTCAACAATGCGCTTGTATATACAAGGTCTTAATTTGTTGACTCTTAGTAAGTTTAAAATGTGGGACCCGGAACTGGATACTAATTCAGGAATGGCGTATCCAAATATGACAGTTGTGAACTTTGGTTTGAATGTTAATCTTTAAATATATAGGTTTGATGAAGCGATTAAAATTATATTTGTTATTGTTATTGGCTCCATTTTTTCCTTCTTGTGAAAAATATATGGAGGTAGAGCTTAACAATCAGATTTCAATAGATGAGGTTTTTGATAAACGTAGTACTACGGAAGCTTATCTGGCACAAGTTTATGGTTTTCTTCCGGATGAAGGATACCCATTGGGAAATGAAGGTAGTGGTATACCGCGTAGTGATGAAGCTACTTTTTCCTGGCCAAATTTGGATTATACGCCAATGAATAATGGTACTTACGGAACGGATTATTGGGCGTATCAAGTTTGGGCGGATTATTATAAAGGAATAGCACAAGCTACTATTTTCATGAATAATGTGCATCGTTGTACAGAACTTTCAACGGAACAAAAAGATATAATGCATGCAGAGGCTCGTTTTATCAGAGCTTATATGTATTCATTACTTTTACGAAGATACGGTCCGGTTTTTATTTGGGGTGATCAGGATCCTGATCAGGCAATCAAGCCAGAAACAATTGATAGGCATTCGTTAGATCAGAATGTGGAATTTATTTTATCCGAATGGGAAAAAGCAATAGCTGTATTACCACTTGAAATTGAATCGCCTCAGTGGAAAGGGCGTATAACAAAAGGAGCTGCGATGGCCGCGAAATCCCGGTTGACATTGTACATGGCTCGTCCGTTATTTAATGGTTGCGAATTGTATAAGGGTATGAAAAATATGTATGGAGATTTTTTATTTCCTCAATCAGAAGATCCTGCAAAATGGGATGTTGCAGCAAAAGCAGCAAAGGATGTAATTGATTTGAATTTGTATGCTTTATATGAAGACACGGAAGAGAATGATCAATTTCGCAAATATATCAAATCTTATATGGGAGTAATGTTTAAAAACTGGAATTCAGAGGTTATTTGGGGACGTTGGTCTAGTGCGTGGGATTGGCAGGTAAGATGTGCTCCTCCTCGTGTTGTTAAGGAAGGTTATGGGGGTTTTTGCCCTTCTTTAAAATTGGTTGATACTTATCCGATGGCAGAGTCCGGTCGTTATCCTGTTACAGGTTACGAAGCTAACGGTAATCCAATTATTGATCCGAAGTCAGGATATCAGGAGACCGGTTTTACTTCTCCATATAGACATCCTTTGGATACATTCGTAACGATTAATGCTCATAATAGTTGTGTAGGACGCGATGCTCGTTTTTATGCCTCTGTTTTGGCCAATGGTATGTATTGGATTAATACATTTAAAGGACAAAAATTGGTTACGTTTTATGATGGAGGAACCTCTTCTTATCAATCTTCAGGCGATGTGGTGAAAGTTGGGTATTTGTGGAGAAGAATGAATAATCCGGAAAATAATATAGAAGAAAACAGGTGGGGGGAATTTTGTTTTCCAACGTACCGTTTAGCCGAGATTTATTTAAATTATGCTGAAGCATGTAATGAAAAAACTTCTAGGGACGAGGCGGAGGCTTTGAGATATATTAATAAAGTGAGAAACAGAGTTGGATTGAATAATCTTGAAGTTGCTTATCCGGAAGTCAAGGGAAACAAATTGTTACTTAGAGAATTAATTCTGAAAGAACGCATGGTTGAGCTGGCTTTTGAAGGGCATCGTTTCCATGATATTCGTACATGGATGATTGCTCCGAAAGAGTTTAACGGTCCATATTATACACGCAATGTATTGTCTAAAACTTATGAAGGGTCATGGACACGTACAGATCAAATTTTTAATTATGAAATGGTTTTCGAAAATAAGCATTATTTTCAACCAATTCATGATAATCAAAGGAAAGAGATGGTTAATATGACTCAGAATTATGGTTGGTAATACAAATTTAAAGAATCATATAAAATGAAACTAAGAAAATATATATCACAATTCATTGTCTTTTCATTCCTGTTTGTGGGCATAATTGCCTGTGAGGACTATAGGTCTCATAATATGGTGGATGATACAGTTTATTTGTTGAAGCCGGATTATAATCAAATCAACGTTTTCCAATGGGGAAATTTTGATTATGATTTATGTGTTATAAAAAGTGGAGTAGGTCAACAAAATGCCGAGTTGGAATTAGTTGTTGATCAGGAAGTACTGGATACCTATAATATAAAGCAAGGAACAACCTATAAGGTCTTACCGGAAAATTGTTATACTCTGAAAAATTCTAAACTTGTAATTTCAGAAAAGGAATCATCTAAAGCTTTTGAATTCGTTTTCGATTCAAAGAAGATTCTAGAATTGCAGGATGATGGGAATATTGAATTTGTATTGCCTTGCCGCATCATCCCTTTAAATGCAATTTCGTCTGATCAGGATCGAATGTATACGATTATAGCTCCTTCTGTGAAAATGCCTTATATTGAATTTGCGAACTCTTCGTCATTGAATGTGGCAACAATTGATCCTACATCTTCTAATGAAGAAAAGTTTATCGCTAATATACAAACGAATTATAATAATAAATGGGATCTGACATATATATTGGGTATTGATCCGGATGCTTTGATCCCTTATAATGAAGATAGGGTATCAAAAGATATGAAACCTGTTGAATTATTACCGGCTGATGCTTATACTTTGGTAGAAGATACGTGGAAAATTCCGGCAAAAGCAAATGAAAAAGATTTTGAGTATGTCCTTCACAAGAATAAGCTGCAAGGAACAGATGGTTCTTATAAATTTGGAGAATATGCTATTCCTGTACGAATTGAATCCGTTTCTATGCATGGAATAAATCCGGATAAAGCAACTTTGATTTTACCAGTCTCTTTCCAGCCGATAACATTTGATCGTGCTACCTGGGAAGTAATTGATTGGTCTAGTGTAAGAGATGATGATGGCGGTGGCGTGAATACTGTATTGGACGGGAATTTGGATACTTATTGGCATAGCATGTGGGAGCCAGATGCAAGTTTACCACATTATTTGGTAATCGATATGAAAAAAGAGCGGGATGTGATGGCTATTGAATTGATCAGGCGTAAGAACAATTCGAATACTAAGTATGTGACATTCGAGTTAAGTACAGATGGAGAGACATTCGAACAGGTGTGTGATATGGATTTTGGAAATGCCGATAATTATGTATCTTCAATGGAAAAAACGATTGTTCCTAAAAAAGCGCGGTATATAAAATGTATCGTACATGAAAGCAACAATCCTCCTCACGCCAGTATTGCTGAAATCTTGGTGAAAGGTATTGATTGATTTATAATGAATATAGTGGCTTGGGGATATGTTTCTATATCCCCGGTTTCTTAAAAAGATTATCATGGAACATCGGTATGTAATAAGGATAGCAACACTGGTCATGGTATTGATTCTGGGTTGCCAGGGATTATCATCCCAAAAAGTAACAGAAGATTGGGATAAAATTCCGGTTAAAGCTCTTTTTTTAGCTCCTCCGCGCCCCGGTGGTATAGATGAGTTTTGTCATTTTGTTAAAGACGCTTTGCCTAGAGAAGGGATAAATACTTTAATACTTCGTTTTAATTACGGATATAAATTTGAAAGTCATCCGGAATTGATTGATATGTATGCTTTATCTAAGGAAGAGGTTCAACAGATAACCCAAGCATGTTTGGATGCGGGAGTAAGATTAATACCTAAAATAAATTTGTTAGCCCATCAATCGGAGCAGACACAAATAGGAAAATTATTAATTCATTATCCGGAATTCGATGAATCCCCGGGATTTGATCCTCCTAGTCCATGGATAGAGCCGAGTGCGCGAGGAGGCTTTTATAGTAAATGTCTTTGTCCTCAACATCCGGATTTATATAAAGTAATATTTCCTCTTATAGACGAATTAATTAATGTATGTCAGGCAGATGCGTTTCATGTAGGTTTAGATGAAGCTTGGATAGTAGCACATGAGAGCTGTTCACGTTGTTTCGGTGCAGATCCGGCGGTTGTTTTCGCTAATCATATAAAGGCTTTACATATGCATCTTAAGAAGAAAAATTGTGAAATGTGGATGTGGAGTGACCGGTTGATAGATGGATACACTACAGGATTAGGGGCTTGGCAAGCTTGTATGAATGAAACGCATCGAGCTATTGATATGATACCAAAAGATATTGTTATTTGTGACTGGAAATACGAGGATGCTCCTCCAACGCCCGAATATTTTGCGATAAAAGGATTTAATGTGATAGTTTGTACGTGTGTTAAAGCGGATGTGGGTATAGCTCAAATGGATATGTTGAATATGGTCCGACAAAATGGAAAAAGGCAAGATTATTCATGTGTTCTCTCTTCTCGTTTGAGAGGATTTTGCGGAACAGCCTGGGAACCTGCATATCGTTTTATTAAAACTTATTATGGACAACCGACCGATTTGGAAAGTGGAGCTGCTTTGGCTTTTAAAAAAATAATTGAACATATTAGAGAATTGGAGAAGAGAAATAAAACAAACTAAGATTAATATGCAACGTCGTGATTTTATAAAAGGTTCCACCTTAGGGTTTGGTGCCTTGTTAACAGGTGTGGCTGGAACTGCCTGTACTTCCGTAAAAGAAGCAGAAGAAACAGTGAGTAAAGCTGTAGAGAAAGGTAAAAGTAGGAAGCAGTTATTTAATATGTGCGGATATGCAGCTCCGGCGATTCCTACTGTCCGGATTGGTTATGTAGGGATTGGTAGTCGTGGCAGTTGGGCCGTGACACGTATGATGAATGTGAAAGATGTTGAAGTAACGGCTTTATGTGATCTGAATGAAGGTGCTGTAAAAAGAAATCAGGAAACACTTCAGCGCTTTAACCGCCGTCCTGCAAAAGAATATTTCGGAGATGATTACAGCTGGAAACAATTGTGTGAACAGGATGATATCGATTTGGTTTATATAGCCACTCCCTGGAAATGGCATACACCGATCGCTGTCTATGCCATGGAATGCGGAAAGCATGTGGCAGTGGAAGTTCCGGCAGCTGGAACACTGGAAGATTGCTGGCAACTGGTAGAGACTTCGGAGCGAACAAAGAAACATTGCATGCAGTTGGAAAATTGCTGTTACGATTTCTTTGAGATCCTGACAGTGAACATGGTACAGAAAGGTTTGTTCGGTGAAGTAATTCACGGTGAGGGTGCTTATATCCATGAACTGTTGAGCGGTATGTTCGGTGAACCGCAATGGCCGACCTGGCGGTGGGATGAAAACCATAAAAGCGGAAACCCTTATCCCACCCATGGTTTGGGACCGGTATGTTGGGCTATGAACATCAACAGAGGGGATAAGATGGAATATATGACATCTATGTCTACCGATGATTTTTTGATGGAAGCTAAAGCAAAAGAACTGGCAGTTCAGAACGATTATTATAAACCGATGGCTGCGATGAAGTACCGTGGAAATATGAATACATCGACGGTTCGTACAGCAAAAGGTAAAACGATTATGATACAACATGATGTGAGTACTCCACATCCTTACGATCGTTTACATGTTTTGACCGGTACTAAAGGTTCTTGCCGTAAGTTTCCCGAGCCGGGAAAGATTGCTTTTGGCGATAACTTTGTCAGTGAAGAAAAGATGCGTGAATTGGAAGTACAGTATACTCCGGAAATGGTAAAACATATTGCGGATGTTGCAAAAGTAATCGGTGGCCATGGCGGTATGGACTTCATTATGGATTGGCGTATGATCGATTGTTTGCGTAACGGTTTACCACTAGATATGGATGTGTATGATGCTGCAACATGGTGTAGTATTACTCCACTGAGTTACTGGTCGGTTGCTAATCGTTCGAACTCGATCGATGTCCCTGACTTTACTTGTGGTGCATGGATAACTAATAAGCCGGTCGACTTGACTCTGAGAGGAGGAGGAAATACAGGAGTTGTAATACCGTAAATTTATGCAAAACCGTTGTGAACCTTCATGGAGTATTTCTTCTGAAAATTTATCCGGGTAACTCCCGTGAACAGCGAACTTCAGGAAAAATTTGAAGTTAGAGTAGTTGCTTATAAAGTAAATAGACTTGAGAAGTTATGTTTACTTTATGAGCAACCCAATCTAATATTGACTAACAGTAATAATACGAATTGCAATTCTACTTTAGAGAAGGTGCTACGCAGTTTTTTTAAAGACCTTTGAATTAGGTTTTGAGTAGACTGGTAGTTCATGTTCATGATTTGACAGATGTCTTCATACGACAGTCCTTCGACAAAGCGGTAATAGATGACCTCTCTTTGTCGTGGAGAAAGGATTTCGAGCATGCGGACCATCTTTTCATTCAGGAATTGCTTCTTTTCATTATTAATAATTTCATCTTCGATCGTGTATTCTGCAGCAAAGACCGGTTCGATTGTATCTATTTGACTGTAGGTTATATCCTTCCGGAATACATTGAACAAATTATTTTTCAGTGCAATAAAAAGATATAGTTTGATATTGTCGGTCGTTTGAAGATGTTTACGATTCTGATATATTTTTACAAATACTTCTTGTATACAATCTTCTACTAATCCGCTATCAGGTGTAAAGTGCATACCGTAAGCATACAATGCCTGAGAATATTGTCTATAAATATATGTATAAGCTTCGTCATCTCCATGAAGGAATTGTTCCCAGATCATTTGATCGGAATATTCTGTTGTGGTTGTATCTACTGTAATCTTTGTGTTTTTTTGCATAAAAATATTACTGGTTAGATTCCTTATTTCAGTAACAGAACACAAATATTAAAAAAATCTACTCACTCTCATTGAAAAAAATGTTTTTTTTACAAGAGTCATATTTTGACATTTTTGTTCTAGATTGTAAAGTGCAGTTTGCAAATTGATTATCCGATTTGTTAATTGCATGGAAAAGAGCAATTATTACTGAAAAATTTCCTTAATAGAGTACCAGCTATAAAAAAATGTATTACTTTTGTACCGGTCTTAACAAGGCGCGATAATAGCAAGTTAGATGTAGGTATTGGAGCCCTGTTATTTTAATTTCGCGAGAGAGAAAAGTTATATAAAGTCAATCATTTAAATTATTATCAAGAATGGCTAATTTAGATTTAAGCAAGTACGGAATTACCGGTGTAACAGAAATTTTACACAATCCGTCTTATGATGTTCTGTTCGCAGAAGAAACAAAACCATCTTTGGAAGGTTTTGAAAAAGGTCAGGTAACAGAACTGGGTGCTGTAAACGTAATGACAGGTGTTTACACAGGTCGTTCACCTAAGGATAAATTCTTTGTAAAGAATGAAGCCAGCGAAGACTCAGTATGGTGGACTTCTGAAGAATATAAAAATGATAACAAGCCTTGTACTGAAGAAGCATGGGCTGATCTGAAAGCTAAAGCTGTAAAACAATTGTCAGGCAAACGTCTGTTCGTTGTCGATACATTCTGCGGTGCAAACGAAGCAACTCGTATGAAAGTGCGTTTCATCATGGAAGTAGCTTGGCAGGCACATTTCGTAACTAACATGTTCATCCGTCCGACAGCTGAAGAACTGGCTAACTACGGTGAACCTGATTTCGTATGTTTCAACGCTTCTAAAGCAAAAGTTGACAACTTCAAAGAACTGGGTCTGAACTCTGAAACTGCTACAGTTTTCAACTTGAAGACTAAAGAACAGGTTATCCTGAACACTTGGTACGGTGGTGAAATGAAGAAAGGTATGTTCTCTATCATGAACTACATGAACCCGCTTCGTGGTATCGCTTCTATGCACTGCTCTGCTAACACGGATAAAGAAGGAACTAGTTCAGCTATCTTCTTCGGTCTGTCTGGTACAGGTAAGACTACTTTGTCAACTGACCCGAAACGTCTGTTGATCGGTGATGACGAACACGGATGGGATAACGAAGGTGTATTTAACTACGAAGGTGGTTGCTATGCTAAGGTTATCAACCTGGACAAAGAAAGCGAACCGGATATCTACAACGCTATCAAACGCGATGCTCTGTTGGAAAACGTAACAGTTGCTGCTGACGGTACTATTGACTTCGCAGATAAGAGCGTAACAGAAAATACTCGCGTTTCTTATCCTATCTATCACATTGAAAACATCGTTAAGCCGGTATCTAAAGGTCCGCACGCAAAACAGGTTATTTTCCTGTCTGCTGATGCATTCGGTGTATTGCCTCCGGTATCTATCCTGACTCCGGAACAAACTCAGTACTACTTCCTTTCTGGTTTTACAGCTAAATTGGCAGGTACAGAACGTGGTATCACTGAACCGACTCCTACATTCTCTGCTTGTTTCGGTGCTGCATTCTTGTCATTACACCCGACTAAATACGGTGAAGAACTGGTTAAGAAAATGGAAATGACTGGTGCTAAGGCTTATCTGGTTAACACTGGATGGAATGGTAGCGGTAAGCGTATCTCTATCAAAGATACAAGAGGTATCATCGATGCTATCCTGGATGGCTCTATCGACAAAGCTCCGACTAAGGTTATTCCTTACTTCGACTTCGTTGTTCCGACAGAACTTCCGGGTGTTGATCCGAAAATCCTTGATCCTCGTGACACTTACGCTGATGCTGCTCAGTGGGATGAAAAAGCTAAAGATTTGGCTGCTCGCTTCCAGAAGAACTTCGCTAAGTTCACAGGTAACGAAGCTGGTAAGGCTTTGGTTTCTGCCGGTCCGAAATTGTAATTCAAACGCCGGAGGTAAATCTTACCAAAGGTTAAGAATAATATCATCAAAAAGCGTGGAACATACCGTTCTGCGCTTTTTTTTGTATATCTACATTAATTTTATCATAAATGTTAGTTTGTTTTAAAATCTATTGTTATCTTTACCGCGTATTATCCGTTAATGTGTGGGTTTAAGGTATAATGATAAAACGTTTATTACTGATTTTAGGAGTCGCATTGTTTTTGTCGTCGTGCGGCAAGGACGTCTCTTACCGAATTGAAGGCAAGTTGTCTAATTTGGAAGATGAGACGCTATATGCTGTTTTTGAGAATGACAATTATAAAGTTGTTGATACCATCACTTGCGAGAAACCCGGACAATTCTCCCTGAAACGGAACGAAGGAG
This sequence comes from Parabacteroides sp. AF17-3, assembly GCF_003635445.1. Taxonomy (NCBI): domain Bacteria; kingdom Pseudomonadati; phylum Bacteroidota; class Bacteroidia; order Bacteroidales; family Tannerellaceae; genus Parabacteroides; species Parabacteroides sp. AF17-3. The sequence goes on from NZ_QTMM01000001.1 coordinate 545,475, forward strand.
ACTTCAATACCGTAACGATTTTCTTCGATAATAAAAAAAGCTGGACCACGGCTTACCTGATGAAAGGAGAGAAAGTCACCATAACCGGCGATGCTCTTTATCCGGCTTTGCTTCAGGTGAAAGGCGGACGTGTCAACGACCAGTTGAATTCTTTTCGTAAAAGTGTTACTCCCCTACTGAAGGAGCAGGCAGACCTGATCAAGATATTAACGAATAAAAGCAGTCATACAAATACAACGGAAGAAACTGATATTCCTTCCCGTCTGACGAATGTAAACCATACCCTGAGTGAACGGGCGATGGAATATATACAAGAACATCCGGATGAAGAAGCTTCGGCTGTTTTATTGCAATATTATTTTATGAATCCGGATGATACCCGCAAAATGGATGAATTGCTGGCTGTGTTAAGTCCGAAATTGAAAGATTTTTATCTGATTCGTAAAATGCAGGATTACAGTATGAAAGCACAGCGAACTTCTTTGGGCGCGGAAGCTCCGGGTTTTAATGTAAAGAATGTATATGGACATACTGTGAGTCTGGATTCGTTCCCGCAGCGATATTTGTTACTTGCTTTTACGGCTCCTTGGTGCGATATGTGCCAGACAGAAGATCTGTTTTTGGATAAGGTTGCGATGAAGTACCCGAAAGAGAAAGTCGATATGCTGTTGATCAGTCTCGATGACGACCCGCAGGAGGTACGCAAGTTGTTGGCAAAGGATAGTATCAACTGGAATTTGGTAACCGATTCTGCCGGACAAGCAACAATGCTGGTTGATCTGTATAATGTGAATGCACTTCCTCGCTGTTTTCTGATCGATGAGGAAGGAAAGATCATCATGAAAACGGACAACGGTGTAGAAATAGAACAAACACTTGAAAAACTGGTAGAAAAATGAGATAACGAATTATAAACTTCCAACCAAAATCATTAATTATGTTAGTAAAATCTTATGCCGCCGCGGTGCAGGGCATCTCTGCAACCATTGTCACCATTGAAGTAAATTGTACAAAGGGAATCCAATTCTTTCTGGTAGGTCTTCCCGATGTTGCTGTGCGTGAAAGCCACGAACGTATCATTTCTGCGCTTCAGGTGAGTGGATATAAATTCCCCCGTAATCGAATTGTGATTAATATGGCACCTGCCGATATTCGGAAGGAAGGTTCTGCTTATGATCTGCCACTGGCTGTCGGGATACTGGCAGCCGCCGAGGAATTGGATGCTTCGCGGCTGGATAAGTTTATCCTGATGGGCGAACTATCGTTGGACGGAAGCCTGCAACCGGTAAAAGGCGTGCTCCCTATTGCTATCAAAGCGAGAGAGGAAGGCTTTAAGGGTTTCATACTGCCCAGGCAGAATGCCCGTGAGGCCGCTGTTGTCAATAACCTGGAGGTCTATGGGGCCGATAACATCAAAGAGGTGATCGAATTTATGGGCGGAAAATGCGAACTGGAACAGACTGTTGTTGATACGAGGAAAGAGTTTTATGCCCGTCAGGAGCAATTCGAGTTTGATTTTTCAGATGTACGCGGCCAGGAAAATGTAAAACGAGCTTTGGAAGTCGCAGCGGCAGGAGGCCATAATCTGATTATGATTGGTCCGCCGGGAAGCGGAAAATCAATGTTGGCCAAACGACTGTCCACGATTCTTCCGCCATTCACTTTACACGAATCGTTGGAGACTACTAAGATACATTCCGTGGCCGGAAAGATAGGGATGGAGACTTCCCTGATGGTGCAACGCCCCTTCCGTTCGCCGCATCATACCATTTCAAATGTAGCAATGGTGGGAGGCGGTGCCTATCCTCAACCAGGTGAAGTGAGTCTGGCTCATAACGGCGTATTGTTCCTCGATGAATTACCGGAATTCAACCGGAGTGTTTTGGAGGTGATGCGACAACCGTTGGAAGATCGAAAGATTACTGTTTCTCGTGCCCGTTTCTCGGTCGATTATCCGGCCAGCTTTATGCTGGTTGCCTCGATGAATCCTTGTCCCTGTGGTTATTACAACCATCCGGACAGGGCTTGCCTTTGCCCTCCGGGGGCAGTGCAGAAATATATGAACCGTGTATCCGGCCCGTTGCTCGACCGTATCGACATACAGGTGGAGATTGTACCTGTTCCTTTTGAAAAGATATCCGAACAACGTCCGTCTGAACCCAGTGCTGCTGTTCGTGAACGGGTTGTTAATGCCCGTGCAATTCAGGAAAAACGTTTTGCCGACAACGAAGGTGTATATTGCAATGCACAGATGACCACGCAACTTCTGCATAAATATGCCGTACCCGACGCCGCTTGCCTGTCTCTTCTTAAAACGGCCATGCAACGTCTGAGCCTTTCCGCCCGTGCTTACGACCGTATCCTGAAAGTAGCCCGTACCATTGCCGACCTTGATGCCTCTGAAAAGATAGAAACACGCCATCTTGCCGAAGCCATTAATTACCGGAATCTGGACAGGGAGAGCTGGGGATTGTAAAAATTATTCCGTACCTTTGCCCCTCAAAAAGAGAACACAAGGTATGGAAAAACATTTTAAGAGAACGCTGATAACTACGGCGTTGCCGTATGCGAACGGACCGGTACATATCGGACATCTGGCCGGGGTGTATGTACCGGCCGATATTTATGCCCGCTACCTTCGTCTGAAGGGGGAAGAGGTATTGATGATCGGGGGATCGGACGAACATGGTGTGCCTATTACCCTCCGTGCTAAGAAAGAAGGTGTTACACCGCAGGATGTGGTGGACCGTTTTCATGGCATTATCAAGAAGTCTTTCGAGGAGTTCGGCATCTCGTTCGATATCTACTCACGTACAACTTCGCCTACTCATCGTCAGGTAGCGTCGGACTTTTTCCGTACCCTGTATGAAAAAGGAGAGTTTATCGAGAAGACCAGCGAACAATATTACGACGAGGAAGCCAAACAATTCCTTGCCGACCGTTATATAACCGGTACATGTCCGCATTGCGGTAACGAAAAGGCTTATGGCGACCAGTGCGAAGCCTGCGGTACATCGTTGAATGCTACAGACCTGATCAACCCGAAGTCTGCCATTAGTGGTAGCGAACCGGTGATGAAGGAGACCAAACACTGGTATCTGCCCTTGGATAAGCATGAACCGTTCCTGCGCAAATGGATTCTGGAAGATCATAAAGAATGGAAACCGAATGTGTACGGACAGTGCAAGAGCTGGCTGGACATGGGATTGCAACCGCGTGCCGTAAGCCGCGACCTGGACTGGGGTATCCCTGTTCCGGTAGAAGGAGCGGAAGGCAAAGTGCTTTACGTATGGTTCGATGCCCCGATCGGTTATATCTCCAATACAAAAGAATTACTTCCCGACAGTTGGGAGACCTGGTGGAAAGATCCTGAAACCAAGATGGTACATTTCATCGGAAAGGATAATATCGTGTTCCATTGCATCGTATTCCCAGCCATGTTGAAGGCGGAAGGTACTTTCAATCTGCCGGAGAATGTGCCAGCCAATGAATTTCTGAACCTGGAAGGCGACAAGATCTCTACTTCCCGCAACTGGGCGGTATGGTTGAACGAATATCTGGTGGATATGCCGGGAAAACAGGACGTGTTACGTTATGTCCTGACCGCCAATGCTCCGGAAACAAAAGATAACGACTTTACCTGGAAAGACTTCCAGGCACGCAATAACAACGAGTTGGTTGCCATCCTGGGTAACTTCGTAAACCGTGCTCTGGTGCTGACTGAGAAATATTTCGAAGGAAAAGTGCCGGCAGTAAGCGAACTGACTGACTATGACCGTCAGACTTTGAAAGATTTCGAAGATGTAAAAGCAAATGTGGAACGTCTGCTCGACACCTATCATTTCCGTGATGCCCAGAAAGAAGCCATGAACCTGGCCCGTATCGGTAACAAATACCTAGCAGATACGGAACCCTGGAAGCTGGCAAAGTCAGATATGACTCGTGTGGCAACAATCATGAACATCGCTTTGCAGATCACAGCCAACCTGGCTATTGCTTTCGAACCCTTCTTGCCGTTCAGTATGGAGAAACTCAACAAGATGTTGAATGTAGAACCGTTAGGCTGGAGCCGTCTGGGCGCAACCGATTTGTTGGAAGCCGGACATCAGCTTGGCAAATCCGAACTGCTCTTTGAAAAGATCGAAGACAGTGTGATCGAAGCGCAGGTTCAGAAGTTGCTGGATACAAAGAAAGCGAACGAAGAAGCCAACTATAAAGCGAAACCGATACGCGAAAACATCGCGTTCGATGATTTCACAAAACTGGATATCCGTGTGGGAACGATCCTGGAATGTACAAAGGTGCCTAAGGCCGATAAGTTGTTGCAGTTCCGTATCGATGACGGTCTGGAGAAACGTACGATCGTTTCCGGTATCGCCCAGCATTATGCCCCCGAAGAGTTGGTCGGAAAACAGGTTTGTTTTATTGCCAACCTTGCTCCGCGTAAGTTAAAAGGCATCGTATCGGAAGGTATGATCCTCTCTGCTGAAAACTTCGACGGCAAGTTGTCTGTCATCACTCCGGAAAAGGAAGTGAAACCGGGTAGCGAAGTAAAATAACATAAGATCTCCGGTGCTATGGAACGTAAGAGTGCCGGGAGTATGAATGATAATAGAGCCGGTATTCTTATCTGTAAGAGTCCCGGCTCTCTTATAGGTAAGAGCCCCTAAGCTCTCACTTATCATAGAAAAGAATGTTAAAGGTCTTTTATGCAATAAAAGATTATTTGAAACGTTTTAATCTTCATAAGATAAACAGTGGTATACAATAGGAAAGATGCTTGAAAGACATATACAAATGGTTGACTTGCAAGGTCAGTATCATCGCCTGAAAGAGGAGATAGATACCGCCATGCAAACTGTTATTGAAAGCAGTGCCTTTATCAACGGTCCTCAGGTGAAGGCTTTTGGTGATCATCTGGCTGATTATTTGGATATTCCCTATGTGGTTCCTTGCGGGAACGGTACGGATGCTCTTCAGATCGCTTTGATGGCGTTGCAGTTGCAGCCGGGGGATGAGGTGATTGTTCCGGCATTTACCTATGTGGCGGCTGCCGAGGTGATCGCTTTGCTGGGATTGACTCCTGTGCTGGTGGATGTAGATCCGCGAACCTATAATATCGATCCCCGTAAAATAGAAGAATCTATTTCCCGTAATACCAAGGCAATCATTGTAGTTCACCTGTTCGGACAGTCCTGCGATATGGCTCCGATCCTGAGAATAGCCGGCATGTATCATCTTCATGTGATAGAAGATAATGCGCAGTCTGTTGGTGCGGAGTATACTTTCCCGGATGGGCAGGTGAAGAAAACAGGGACAATGGGCGTTATCGGTACAACTTCGTTTTTCCCATCCAAGCCGCTGGCCTGTTTTGGTGACGGAGGCGCTTTAATAACTTCTGATGAGAGTCTGGCAAAGCGTATCCGTATGATCGCAAATCATGGTCAGGAAGTTAAATATCATCATAAGTTGATAGGATGTAACTCTCGTCTGGATACCCTGCATGCCGCTGTTTTGGATGTGAAGCTGAAGTATATCGACGAGTTTACGAAAGCCCGGCAAGTTGTTGCCGGAAGATATGACGAAGGTTTGGCTTCATGCGAGCAGTTGATTCTTCCGAAGAAGAGTGATTTTTCTACACATGTCTATCATCAATATACGGTTCAGTTGAAACCGGTCGGTGATTATACCGATACGGCAAAACTCCGGGAATCTTTACAGTCTTTTCTTAAAGAGAAAGGCATTCCTTCCATGGTGTATTATCCGTTGCCTTTACAGGCCCAGGATGCCTATAAGTGGATGGCACGTACGCCGGGAAATATGAATGAGGCGGCCCGTCTGAGCCAGTGTGTTTTATCATTACCGATCCATACGGAGATGACAAAGGGAGAGCAGGAGTATATAATTGATGCTATACTTGATTTCTATTCGAATTTAGTGGAAAGTAACAATATAGATGAAAGAAAATAAGATAAAATTCGCTGTAGTCGGTTGTGGTCATATCGGAAAGCGCCATGCCGAGATGGTAACCCGTGATCAAGATGCCGAATTAGTAGCTTTATGCGATATCCGTCCTCGCGAAGAATTGGGAATAGAGGGGTATGAAGTTCCTTTTTTTGCCGGTTTGCAAGAGTTATTGCAGAGTGGTATTCAGATAGATGTCATTAATATCTGTACTCCGAACGGTTTGCATGCGTCTATGGCGGTACAAGCCATCGAAGCCGGTTGTAATGTGGTGATAGAAAAACCGATGGCGTTGACATTGGCTGATGCGGAGAAGGTAGTATATGCTTCTTTGAAATACCGTAAACAGGTATTTTGCGTCATGCAGAACCGCTATTCCCCTCCTTCCGTGTGGATTAAGGATATGATCGACTCTGGCAAGTTGGGTGAAATATACATGGTTCAGTTGAACTGCTATTGGAACCGTGACGAACGTTATTATAAACCCGGTGGCTGGCATGGTGATGCTGCGCTGGACGGCGGAACGCTTTTCACCCAGTTCTCCCATTTTATCGATATCATGTATTGGTTGTTCGGGGATATCTGTAATATCCAGGCCCGTTTTGCCGATTTCAATCATGAGAAACTGACCGCTTTTGAAGACTCCGGCTTTGTGAACTTCAATTTCGTGAACGGAGGAATGGGAAGTCTGAGCTATTCGACTTCTGTGTGGGACAAGAATATGGAAAGCAGCATGCTGATCGTGGCAGAGAATGGCAGCGTAAAGATCGGCGGACAATATATGAACGAAGTGGAATATTGCCATGTGAAGGAGTATGAAATGCCTGAACTGGCTCCAACCAATCCGGGTAATGATTACGGCCCTTACAAGGGATCGGCTCAGAATCATAATTTCGTGATCCGCAATGTGGTCCGTGTCCTTTCCGGCTCCGGTTCGGAATGTATTACAACGAATGTATTAGAAGGTATGAAAGTCGTAGATATAATACAACGTATCTATGCTCAAAAGTAACGATTCTGAATAAGAAATAATGATCGGTAATTTCCATTTTATATAAATAACGATTTTAGAAGGGAAAGAATCCCTTCAAATTCCTATCTTTGTGGAAGTTTTGTCATTTCCGGCATGGGACTGACCAACATTGTTGTGCTCTCATTCTTATGAAAAGGACTGAGATATATAGAAAAACTCAAATTGAACAGATAGCATGAAACAGATTTTAGTTACCGGAGGAGCCGGTTTTATCGGCTCTCATCTTTGCGAACGCCTGCTGAAAGACGGGAACAATGTGATTTGTATGGATAATTATTTTACAGGTCTGAAACAAAACATTGTTCATTTACTGGACAATCCCTATTTTGAGCTGGTTCGCCATGATGTGACATTCCCGTATTATGTAGAGGTCGATGAGATTTATAATCTGGCTTGTCCGGCATCTCCGATACATTACCAGTTCGATCCGGTGAGTACGACTAAAACATCTGTTATCGGTGCCATCAATATGCTTGGGTTGGCTAAACGTACCAAAGCACGTATTCTTCAGGCTTCTACCAGTGAAGTTTATGGTGATCCGATCGTCCATCCCCAGGAAGAAAGTTATTGGGGAAACGTGAATCCGATCGGTTTGCGCAGTTGTTATGATGAGGGCAAACGTTGTGCGGAAACTTTATTCATGGATTATCATCGTCAGAATAAGGTAGATGTCAAGATTATCCGTATTTTCAATACCTATGGTCCCCGTATGCGTCCGGATGACGGCCGGGTTGTTTCCAACTTTATCATGCAGGCGTTGAAAGGCGAAGATATTACTATTTACGGAGATGGAAAGCAAACCCGTAGCTTCCAGTATGTCGACGACCTGGTGGAAGGTATGATTCGTATGATGGCTTCCGAAAACTTTACCGGACCTGTCAATTTGGGAAATCCGAGAGAATTTACCATGCTGGAGTTGGCCGAGTTAGTATTGAAGATGACTAATTCGAAATCAAAAATAATATTTACCCCTCTTCCTTCTGATGATCCGAAACAGCGTAAACCGGATATTACTTTAGCAAAAGAAAAACTGAATGGCTGGGAACCTAAAATCCGTTTGGAAGAAGGTTTGATAGATACAATTAAATATTTCAAGAGCCTTTAATTTTGCATTTTGATTATAAATTATGAAAATAGCGATAGTAGGAACAGGCTATGTCGGCCTGGTTACCGGAACCTGTTTTGCAGAAATGGGGACCGAAGTTTTTTGTGTAGATGTTAACACCGAAAAAATTGAAAACCTTAAAAAGGGGATAATCCCTATCTATGAACCCGGTCTGGAAGATATGGTCCATCGTAACCAGCAGGCCGGAAGATTACACTTTACAACCGATCTTACTGAATGCTTGGACGAAGTGGAAGTTTTGTTCAGTGCCGTAGGTACGCCTCCCGATGAGGATGGTAGCGCCGATTTGAAATACGTGCTTGAGGTAGCCCGTACTGTCGGTCGGAATATGAAGAAACATATTCTGGTCGTAACAAAGAGTACGGTTCCCGTCGGCACGGCAAAGAAAGTACGCCGGGCTATCCAGGAAGAACTGGATAAACGTGGAGTAGAGATCGAGTTCGATGTCGCTTCTAATCCTGAATTTCTGAAGGAAGGAGCAGCGATCAGCGACTTTATGAGTCCGGATCGTGTTGTTGTTGGTGTAGAATCTGAGCGTGCAGAAGAGCTGATGACTCGTCTGTACCGTCCTTTCCTTTTAAACAATTTCCGTGTGATTTTTATGGATGTGCCATCTGCCGAGATGACTAAATATGCTGCGAACGCCATGTTGGCTACCCGTATCAGTTTTATGAACGATATTGCCAACTTGTGTGAGATTATCGGTGCGGATGTAAATATGGTACGTAAAGGTATCGGTTCCGACAATCGTATCGGTAACCGTTTCCTGTATGCCGGTATCGGTTATGGCGGTTCATGTTTTCCTAAAGATGTGAAAGCTTTGATTAATACAGCCAAGCAAAATAATTATCCGATGCGTATCCTCCAGGCAGTCGAGGAAGTAAATGATGAACAGAAATCTCTTTTGTTCCATAAACTCGAAAAGCATTTTAATGGAGACCTGAAAGGTAAACGTATCGCTATCTGGGGACTGGCCTTTAAGCCTGAAACAGACGATATGCGTGAAGCCCCTTCTTTGGTTTTGATAGAAAAACTGTTGGCGGCAGGTTGTGAAGTATATGCTTACGATCCTGTAGCAGTAGAAGAATCAAAACGTCGTATCGGAGATGCGATTCATTATGCAAAAGATATTTATGATGCAGTAGTGGATGCCGATGCCCTGATGCTTGTAACGGAATGGAAAGAGTTCCGTATGCCTTCCTGGTCTGCTATAAAGAAACTGATGGCTACCCCGTTGGTTCTTGATGGCCGTAATATTTATGATATCAAGGAGATGGAGGAGAACGGGTTTGTTTATCATTGCATAGGGAGGTAGAATACATATTGTAAACTAAAATTAATTAACTATGAAAGAAAATGTGATTAGATTCAGTGATGTAGAAAGTTGCATAATTGAATTACGGGATCAAAGAGTTCTGCTTGACAGGGATGTCGCTATGCTTTATGATGTAGAAACAAAAGAAATAAATCAGGCAGTCAAAAATAATCCGGATAAATTTCCTGCCGGATATTTAATCGAATGTAATAAAGTTGAGAAAGCCGAACTGGTCAAAAATTTTGACCGGTTCAATCCTTTAAAACATTCAACAGCTCTTCCGACAGCTTTTACTGAAAAAGGACTTTACATGTTGGCAACAATCCTGAAAAGTAATAAGGCAACGCAGACAACAATCGCAATCGTTGAAGCTTTTGCAAGAATCAAGGAATTGTCCAGAACTGTTTTACAGTTACCTACCGCCGATGAAGCACAGCAGAAAACACTTATGCAGCGCACGAGTGAGTTAATGGCTGACTTATTAGATGATGAACCGAAAGTAACAGATTCGGAAACGAAAATAGAATTGAATCTGGCTGTTTTAAAGTTTAAGCATACGGTGAAAAGAAGATAAGAGTGGTTGGTCATAAAGAAGTTTTTTGAAAAATAACTATCATACTATCATATTTTGTTTGTACTCTTTGATTTACGGGATGTATAACTATGATGGTTGATGAATTTATCTATCATAGAACTATCATAAACTGTCATTACCGTCCTACTCTTCGTTTGTTTTGTGTTAAGTATGGCATTTAATTTGTCAAAGTAGTTATCTTTTTTAGCTAAAACAGGGAGAAAATTTTCCCGGGACCCCTATTTCGACAGTTTTTATACCCCGGTCTGAGTGATGCTGACACCCGGGTGTGGAGATGGTTAAGACCCGGGTGTCAATGAGTTTATATAGTTATATCTTTGAAAATAAGCAATATACTGTTTGAAAAAAGATAGCTGTTTTTATGATAGTATGAGAGGGTAATTTGTTTCTATCATGTATACTGTCATTTGTTGTAATAATTGATTTACAATCGGTGTAATGATGTTGATGATAGTATGACAGTTGTTTTGCAAAATAAATTAAGAATAAATAAAAACCAAGACAATGACTAGGAAAGAAGCTATTAAAATTTTCGAGGAGAAGAAAGTTCGTACTCTTTGGGACGACGAAACGGAAGAATGGTATTTCTCCATAGTAGATGTGGTGAGTGTATTGACAGAGAGTGTAGATGGTCGGAAGTACTGGAATAAGCTCAAACAGAGACTGAAAGCTGAAGGAAGTGAATTGGTGACAAATTGTCACCAACTGAAATTTCCGTCTGCTGCCGGTAAATATTACAAAACTAATGTAGTTACTACCGAGCAACTATTTCGTTTGATTCAATCCATTGGTCATTTCTCCGCTTAATGCAAAAACTGGGTTGAGATTGGATAAAGGTGATGATAGGAAAGAATAAATGGCTGAGGAAACTTTGAAAGATAAAACGGCTAAAGGCCTTTTTTGGGGAGGGATTAGTACATTCTTCCAACAAATAATAGGTATGGTATTTGGGATTGTGATAGCCCGTATACTTAGTCCGGATGACTATGGATTGGTGGCTATGCTTGCTATTTTTAGTGCTATTGCCAATACGATTATGGATAGCGGCTTTACTACGGCGTTGATTAATAAAAAGACTATTCGGCATGAGGACTATAATGCTGTCTTTTGGTTTAGTGCGTTTTGTGGAATCGTTATTTATATGATTTTATTTCTTGCAGCTCCTCTGATTGCCCAATTTTATAATAAACCGGTTCTTCTTAATCTTTCCCGTGTACTATTTTTAAGTTTCTTGATTTCAAGTTTTGGGATAGCACATAATGCTATTTTATTTAAGAAGTTAAAGGTCAAGCAACGCGGTATTATTGATGTCGTAGCTGTATCTGTTTCAGGAGGAGTTGGCTTAATATTTGCATTGCTGGGTTTTGCCTATTGGGGATTAGCTATACAATTAGTTTCTCAATGCTTGGTTGCTACTTTATTGCGTTGGTATTTTTCTGGGTGGAGACCAACCCTTTCTTTTGATCTTTCTCCAATCAAAGAAATGTTTGGATTTAGTTCTAAAATATTATTTAATAATATTTTAGGGCAAGTGAATATGAATATTTTTTCTGTACTGTTGGGTAAATTCTATACAGATACAGATACGGGTTACTATTCACAAGGGAATAAATGGATGGTCTTAGGGAATATGACAATAAGCAATATGATACAGGGGGTGGCACAACCTGTTTTGGTTGAGGTCGCGGATGATAAAGAACGACAGAAGAAAGTTTTTAGAAAAATGTTACGATTTGGTGCTTTTATTTCTTTTCCTGTATTATTGGGACTGGCTTTTGTCGCCAAAGAGTTTATATTACTAACAGTTGGAGAAAAGTGGCTCAATAGTGTTCCTTATCTTCAAATTCTGACTATTGCGTATTCATTTAGTTTTATTACTAATTTATATTGGGCAATACTATTTTCTCATGGCAAGTCGAACATTATACTTTATGTAAGTTCTACTTTTTATGGTCTTAATTTATTATTGGCTTTATTTTTAGCTTCTTATGGGATTTTCCCAATGATAATAGGATGTTCCGCTCTTACTCTTTTATTAAATTTTGGATGGCATTTTTGTGGTAAAAAATATATTGGTATTCAAACAATTGAGTTATTGCGGGATATTTCTCCTTATTTATTACTCGTTTTTTTCTGTTTTTCTATATCTTGGTTTGCAACAATAGGTATTAATAATTTGTATTATTTGCTTACTGCCAAAATTGTTATTGTAGCGGTACTGTATATTTTGATATTGTGGCTAACGAGGTCTGTTGTATTGAGAGAGAGTATTTCTTTTATATTAAAAAAATAAATAGAAATAGCATATTGTATGATTGTAAAATTGTATAGAAAACTTCCTGTAGGATTCAGGTTGATAATTTATAATTGTTTTTTAGGAACCATATTAAATTATATCCGTAATCCACAGGCTCTTAAATATTGTTTCAAGGAACCTCTGATTAAACGGAAGCTGATAGAATTTTTACCGTTGTTTAAGAATAAGAACGGCTTGGAAGTAGGCGGGGGATCTCATATTTTTAGTAAAGAAGGTAATTTGCCGATCTATTCTGTGGCTAATAGGGTAGATGGATGTAACTACTCTTATCAAACGGTTTGGGAGGGTAATTTGAGTCAAGGTACATACAAATACAAAGGTGTAAATTTAGGAACTCAATTCATAGGAGAAGCAACAGAAATAGAAATGATTGTCGGTAAAATGTATGATTTTATCATTTCATCAAATTGCTTAGAGCATGTCGCTAATCCACTCAAAGCCGTTAAAAGTTGGTTGAACGTATTGAATGCAGGTGGATATATCCTTCTTATTTTACCTAATAAAATTTCTAATTTTGATCATAGAAGACCCGATACTTCCTTTTCTCATTTGTTGGAGGACTATGCAAATGATGTGAATGAAAACGATATGACGCATTTCGATGAAATAATAGAATTGCATGATCTGGATAAGGATGTTGTGGGTAATAACAAAGATGTTTTCATAGGACGTTCTATGAAAAATGATGAAAATCGTTGTTTTCATCATCATATTTTTACTGTTAAGCTATTGGAAGAGATTTTCTCATACTTTAATTTGGAGATTATATATTCTCAGGAAGGCTGGGATAATATTTATATACTAGGGCGTAAGTTGAAATAATATGAAAACGCTTGGAATCGTGATATTTTATTACCCAACTGATGAAGTTTGGAAAAATATCGCATCATATATAGATTTACTTGATAAGTTGATTATTTGGAATAATACCCCTGGAAATCAATTAGATTTGCATTCACCAACTTGGGAAGAGAAAATCGTTTTGATGGGAGTAGGTAAAAATCTAGGAATAGGAAAAGCTTTAAATAGAGCTATCTTATATGCGAAAGAAAATCAATATGACTATTTATTGACGATGGATCAGGATAGTCATTTTGTGAAAGAAGATTTCAAGCTGTATTTGAAAGCGATCAAGGAATCAAATATCAGGTCTATTTTCTCCCCGAACTATTTGCTTCATGACAAAGCATTGTATACATCTATAGATGACGGCTTTATTGAAGTAGAAACAACGATGACATCTGGAAGTGTATATCCTGTAGAAGTTTTTTCTAAAATCGGCTTGTTTCGGGATGACTTTTTCATTGATGCGATAGACACTGAGTTTTCTTTGCGTGCAAAGAAAAGTGGCATCACTACCCGTGTGATGCCACAAGTATACTTAGTTCATGGTGCCGGATACCAAAAGACAAAACATAAATTTTTGTGGAAAACATTCTTTCCCAATGAATATTCGCCAGTAAGATCTTATTATATTGTGAGAAATGGTATAATAACAAAACGCTTATATCCATGGGCTAATTGGAAAGGATTTCTGTACTATTGGTTCTATAAAAGATTATTTTTTGTTATATGTTACGAAGATAATAAGTTCGCTAAGATAAAAGGCCTATTGTATGGTTTTTATCATGGTATGATTGGAAAAACAGGAGAACAAACGATTTTTTAATGAAACAAAATAATAAAGCAAGAGTATTAGCTTTCTATCTACCTCAATATCACCCTATACCGGAAAATGACAAGTGGTATGGTAAAGGTTTTACAGAATGGACAAATGTAGGTAAAGCTAAACCATTATTTAGAGGGCATTATCAACCTCAGATACCTGCGGATTTGGGCTATTATGATCTTAGAGTTTCTGAAACAAGAGAAGCTCAGGCAGAGATGGCTAGAGAATATGGTGTTGAAGGTTTTTGCTATTGGCATTATTGGTTTGGTAATGGACGCAGATTGTTAGAACGCCCATTTAATGAAGTATTATCTTCGGGAAAGCCTGATTTCCCTTTTTGTCTTGCATGGGCTAATCATAGTTGGCATGGTATTTATTGTGGCTTGAAAACTAAAGAGCCAGTAATGAGACAAACTTATAATGGAATAGAAGATTACAAAAAACATTTTTATGATGTGTTGCCTGCTTTTAAGGATAAACGTTATGTGACGGTTGATGGTAAACCGTTCTTTTTAGTTTTTTCACCGCAGGAAATTCCTGATTCCAAAGAGTTTATAGATTGTTGGCAAGAACTTGCCAAACAAAATGGACTTCTTGGAATCCATTTTGTAGCTCATACTTACCGACCTGATTATATAGATACTTTGTTGGCACTAGGATATAATGCTGTTAATGTTGTCCGATTGTTTGAATATCAAAGAGTAGGGTTGTCTTTGTTAAGAATGGCAATTAATAAAATTAATAGAGAGATATTTAAACATGGATTTTGGTATGAATATAAAGATGCAATGAAATATTTCTCTGGTCTGGAAGATAAAAGAGAGAATGTGTATCCTACTTTAGTTCCTAATTGGGATCATTCTCCAAGAACTGGTAAATATGGTTCTATACTGAAAAATTCAACCCCAGTTTTGTTTCAGAAGCATGTGGAGACTGTGGTTAAGTCAATATCTGATAAATCGGATGAACACAAAATTGTCATATTGAAATCATGGAATGAATGGGCCGAAGGTAATTATATGGAACCAGATTTGAAGAATGGTAGAGGTTATTTAGAGGCTTTGGCTAACGGACTAAAAAAGTAAATATGTATCGGACCCCTATTTTATTTTTAATATTTGCACGTCCGGATACAACACGAAGAGTATTTGAACGCATTAAGCAAATTCAGCCAACAAAGTTGTATATAGCAGCAGATGCTCCACGTGAGAATCGCCCGGATGAAATCAAACGAAGTCAGGAAACCCGTCATATTATTGATTTAATTGATTGGCCTTGTGAAGTTCATACTCTATTTCGTGATACTAACTTAGGTTGTAAAATGGCTGTTTCGACTGCTATTTCATGGTTTTTTGAATGTGAAGAATATGGTGTAATCTTAGAAGATGATTGTTTACCGGATTTGTCATTTTTCCCTTTCTGCGAAGAATTATTGTTGAAATATAAGGATGATGAGCGTATTGGACACATTGGGGGAAATAACTTTTTGCGAAATGATGTAAAGAGTGAGTATAGTTATGATTTTTGCTCTGTATCCCATATTTGGGGATGGGCTTCCTGGCGGAGGGTCTGGAAGGATTATGATGTGAATTTTCCTTATTGGAATGAGATTCGAGACGACAAGTACAAGCGGAAAGGTTTATTCCGAAATTTGAAGGAAGAAATATATTTTTCAACTTTTCTTTCAGATGTGTTAGGAGGTAATAGGGGTATTAATACCTGGGATACTCAATATTTTTTTATGCATAGACTCCAGAATAGATTATCGATTTATCCTATGGTTAACTTAGTTACAAATATTGGTCTGCATTCAATTGAGGCTACACATACTACTGCCCGGAATGATGATTTATTCGTTCTTTCTGAGGAAATGAAATTCCCTTTAAAACATCCGGTTTATATAAAGGCAAATGTGGAAATTGATGATTTTACTATTGCCCACCAATTTTTTTCTTATAAAAGACTGGTGCGTTATTTTTTAGGTATGTATTAAATATCATGAGCTTTATGTACATCCGATTTTTACTGTTCTTCAAATATGTGATTGAATCTTTTCTCAACACCAAAAGGTATCGGTTAACTAGAAAAACTAAATTGTATTTGGAGTCGGCAAGTTGTAAATTGCCCTTACAAGATAAAAAAGAGATTATGGAATATTTAAGATATTCTTTGATTTCACAGATAAACTATTCTTTTAGAAATAAGTATTTGACACAAAAAATCAAATTGACAAAAGATAAAAGTAATGGACTCTTCTATGTAAATCATAAAGGGAAAAGGCTTTATTTTAAACGAGAATTATCAAAAAGAGCAATAAAGGATTTGTATCGGTGTTTATGTATAGAACAAGATAAAGATTCTCCTCATAGTTATTCATTTGGGGAGATGTCTTTTCAAAATGAAATTGTAGCGGATATAGGTGCAGCTGAAGGTATATGGGGATTAAGTCTTATTGAAAGTGTAAAGACCCTATATTTGTTTGAATGCGATGAAGGGTGGATAGAAGCTCTTAATTTAACTTTTTCTCCTTGGAAAGAGAAGGTTCGTATTATAAATAAATATGTATCGGATAACTCGGAAGGGTGTATGATTCGGCTGGATGATTATTTTTATGAAAAGGGCATAAACCTTTCTACTATAAAAGCTGATATTGAGGGGGCAGAAGAAGTTATGTTAAAAGGAGCAGAGAAAATGATTCAAAATGGAGTACTGAAAAAAATAATAGTATGTTCCTACCATCGTCCAAATGATGAGAAAATGATTTCCGAAATGTTGGGAGATAATTACTTGTTATCTATTTCTAAAGGATATATGTTGGATGTTTATTCGGATGTAGATTATGATTCAATAGATATTTCCTCTATTTTTAGAAAAGGTGTAATATATGCGAAATATAAATATTAAGAATAAATAATAGGTACTCTATGAAGGTTTTGTATGACCATCAAATGTTTTCAATGCAAAAATATGGAGGAATTACCCGATATTTTTCTGACTTGATATTCGATTTACCTCTTGGATATGAGGGCGAATTACCTATCTTATACAGTGAAAACCATTATTTAAGAGAAAAAGAGGATGTCGTAATAAGGAAGTTTTCAGATATACTTCCTTTTAGATTAAAAAGATTATATTACTATCATAGAAATACAATATTGTCTAATCAGGCAATAAAGAAGAATGAATTTAATCTGTTTCATCCTACTTATTATGATCCATATTTTATAAAAAAAATCAAGAAGCCTTTTGTCATTACTGTCCATGATATGAATCATGAGAAGTTTCCTGATTTATTTTTGGCATATGATAATACATCTGAAAATAAACGTTTATTGGCAAAAGAAGCTGCACATATCATAGCTGTTAGCCAGAATACTAAAAAGGATTTGGTTGAACTGTTTGGCATTAGCCCTGATAAAATTACAGTCGTATATCATGGCTATAAGCAGCATTGTAAATCAGCGGAGGCTCTTTTTGAGAATTATCTTTTGTTTGTGGGAGAACGTAAAGGCTATAAAAATTTCTGGAACTTTATAAAGGCGATGGTTCCTCTCTTGAACAAATATAAGGATTTAAAAATCGTATGTACAGGGAATCCCTTTAGCCGAGAAGAATTGGAACAATTAAATCAAATCAAATTAATAGACCGGGTTATTCAAAAATCAGTTTCAGATAGTGAGCTGGCTTCTCTCTACAGATATGCGTTAGCTTTTGTTTACCCATCTATTTATGAGGGATTTGGCATTCCTATATTGGAAGCATTTCAAAATGATTGTCCGGTTTGTTTGAGCAAAGCAAGTTGTTTCCCTGAAATAGCCGAAAATGCGGCTGTTTATTTTGACCCATCTGATTTGGATTCAATAACAGAGGCTGTACGTAAAGTCCTTGAAAATAAGTCTCTTGCTGATGATTTAAGGGATGCAGGAAGGATAAGGCTGAAAGACTTTTCAATAGATTTGATGGTGAAAAATACTTGTGAAGTTTATAATAAATATGCATTTTGATATTATTGGGGGAGTTATAGTAGCTTATGAATATACCGATTTTAATAGTTCACAAGGGTAATACTTTCTATTTACCTATAGTACTGAGGCAGTTACGATTGTTTAATCCTAATAGCCGGATTTGTCTGATTAGTGATGAAAGTACAAAGTGCTATGATTTTGTAGAGCATTATGATATAAAGAACTATTCAGAGGGCCTTATACATTTTGGAGAAATTTATAAGCATAGATCATCTAATCCATATGATTATGAGCTCTTTTGTTTTCAAAGGTGGTTTGTCATTAACGACTTTGTTAAAGAAAATGGCTTGCAGGATTTTTTGTGTATGGATTCTGATGTGTTGTTCTATTGTAATGTTGATGATGTCTTTAATCAGTATTTAGGCTGTGATTTTACTATTTGCAATAAACTGGGGCCAGGCTGTTCTTTGTTTAATGCTCATTCAATTAAAAGTTTCTGCGATTATATGATGTTGATGTACACATCTCCTTCTTATATAAATAAAATGGATGGGATTTATGAAAACTTGAAGTCTGAAAAAAAATTAGGTGGGATTTGTGATATGACTGCATTTGTTTGGTACCAGGAGAATGTTAAATGTAATGTTATAGATATTGCAACTCCAATAGAAGGTTCTTGCTTTGATGGTTGTATTACATGGTCTGCTGGTTTTGAAATGAAAAATGGTAAAAAGAAAGTCTATTGGATAGACAATCTTCCATATGGAAGATTAACGAGTGATAACTCGTTAATCCGTTTTTACTGTCTTCATTTTCAAGGGCGTTCAAAATACTCTATCTTTAAATATATATTAGATAAGAATAAAGTTCACCATTCAGGTTTCTGGTATGATTTAAAATGGTTATTATCGAAGGATATTCTGAATGCCCGTTTAAAAGGTATAAAAAAGGCAATCAATAATCCGAAGATGGTGGTTAATTTTGTTAAGGCGAAACTAAAGTAAGCCGTAAATTTTTTAATGTAAATACAAATAGGAAAGTCTAATTAATGCAACAACCAGTTTTTTCAATCATAACAATCACCTATAATGCTTCCCGTTGGTTAGAGCAGACTATTCTTGGGGTGCTGAGCCAATCGTATCCGAATATTGAATATATCGTTATTGACGGAGGTTCGACGGATGGGACGGTGGATATTATAAAGCAATATGCTTCCGGAATTTCTTATTGGATAAGTGAGCCGGATAAAGGTATTTATGATGCAATGAATAAAGGTCTTCAGAAGGCTACGGGCGACTATGTATGGTTTATTAATGCCGGGGATTCTTTATTTACCTCCGATATCGTACAACGGGTTGCCTCTTTAGTCCAGAAGAAGAAAGTTCTGCCTGATATTATTTATGGAGAAACGGTTATTGTTGATGAAGAAGGTAAATCGTTAGGACAACGGAGATTGAAGGCCCCAAACAAACTTACATGGAAAAGCTTCCGGATGGGCATGTTAGTTTGTCATCAGTCATTTATAACAAAACGTAGTATTGCTCCGTTATATGATTTAACATACCGCTATTCTGCTGATTTCGACTGGTGTATCAGATGTATGAAACAAGCAGGTAGAATATATAATACGCGAATGACATTATCTAACTTCCTGGATGGCGGGGTTAGCACGACTCAGCGCAAAGCCTCTTTGAAAGAAAGATATGATATTATGTGCCGGTATTATGGAGTAATATCAACATCTTTACTCCATGTTTGGTTTGCTATTCGCTTTTATTTTGCTAAGTGGTTCAAAGGTAGAGTGTAAACGAAAATATATAGAAGATACATATTATGCATAGTATGATGAAAAATGTGGGTAAGCATGTGGCTGCCCTTGTCTTGTTTTTAGGGTTGGTGATGGCTTATTTCTCTCCCGCAGTGTTTGATGGAAAGGTTATCAGACAAGGTGATAATGTGAAAGCTGCCGGCATGGGAGGAAGTCAGGTCGATAAATATGCAAAGACTGCTGAACCGGGTGAGTTTAGTGTATGGTCGGATGCTATGTTTTCGGGGATGCCTTATGGACCGGGATATGGAAGTCCGGCTCCGGAATTGCCCTCTTATGGCATCGTTGACGGATGGTTGAAGACTCCGGGATATACTCATGCTGCCATGGTTTTTACCGGATTGGTCTGTTTCTATCTGTTGATGTGCATCATGGGAGTGAACTGGTGGCTGGCGATAGCGGGAGCGATTGCTTTTGCTTTTGCTTCTTATAATATAATCATTATTGAAGCGGGACATATTGTAAAGGCTTATGTGATAGGGTATATGCCTGTAACGTTGGCGGGTATGTTCTTGCTGTTTAAACGAAAATGGCTTTGGGGAGCAGTCCTGTTCCTTTTAGGAGTGGCTTTCTCTTTGTTGAACGGGCATGTTCAGATAACTTATTATCTGGTTTTGTTATGTTTCTTCATTTATTTGGGATATTCTATTAAGATGCTTAAGGAAAAGCAGACTGCCGACTGGCTTAAAACATCTTTGATTATGTTGGCATGTGTAGTTTTAGCAGTCCTTCCCAATGCAAAACATATGTATTCCAACTGGGATTTGGGACAACATTCTATCCGTGGAGCCTCTGAACTGACGCCTAAACCAGACGAAACGGGAAAAGTGGAGAAAGCCTCTTCCGGTTTGGATAAAGATTATGCTTTCCAATGGAGTTATGGCTGGAAGGAGTTATTGACTGTCATGATTCCGGATGTATATGGAGGTAGTTCGGGAGGTACATTAGGCAGTTCTTCCGAGTTGTATAAAGAATTGAAGAAAAATGGTGCCCAGGTAGGAAAAGAGGTTCAGACTTATACTTATTGGGGGGATAAACCATTTACATCAGGACCTGTTTATTTTGGAGCATTGGTATGTTTCTTGTTTGTATTGGGGATGTTCGTGGTGCGTAACCCGATGAAATGGTGGTTGTTTGGCGGGGCTGTTTTCCTTACATTCCTGGCCTTGGGGCGTAATTTTGATGCATTCAATGATATAATGTTCCATTATCTGCCGTTGTATAATAAGTTCAGAACAGTAGAAATGGCTCTGGTGATTCCAGGATTGGTATTTCCTCTTGTTGCCATTTGGGGATTACGGGAAATATTCAGGGGAAATGTGGATGATAAAACGATGAAAAAAGGCTTTTTATGGTCTTTAGGCATAACTGGTGGTATTTGTCTGGTTGTTTTCCTGATACCTTCATTATTGTTGAATTTCCATTCTGCTTATGATGCACAGTTCCAGAACCAGGTTCCGGAATGGTATTACACTGCTTTGTTGATGGACCGTGCTTCGCTGGCTTCGTCGGATGCATTGCGTTCTTTGATTTTTATTTTGTTGGGAGCCGGTTTATTGCTTTGGTACTGGAAGGCGAAAAATAAGACGACTGCCTCTATGATTGTGAGTGCAGGTATGGCCGTATTGATATTGGTTGATTTATGGTCGGTCGATCGTCGTTATCTGGACGATAGTAATTATGTAAAGGAAAAAGCGGAAGAATCCTATAAGGAAAGTGTTGCCGATAAAGAGATATTTAAAGATACGGATGAATCTTTCCGCGTGTTTGGACTGAATAATCCGTGGCAGGATACAAACGTTTCTTATTTCCATCATTCGATTGGAGGATATCATGCCGTTAAATTACGCCGTTATCAGGAATTGATTGATTATCGTCTGGATGGTGAATACCGTAATATTATCGGTGCTTTGCAAAAGGCACAGAGCATACAGGATATAATGCCTGTCCTGGCGGCCTCTCCTTCTTTGAACATGTTGAATACACGGTATATTATTTATAATCCGGACCAGGCGCCGATTCGAAATCCGTATGCTTATGGAAATGCATGGTTTGTTGATAAGGTGGATATTGTAGAAAATGCGGATGCTGAGATTGAAGCCTTGAATACGATTGACCCGTTGAAGACAGCGGTGGTGGATAAGCGTTTTGCGAAAGACCTGGAAGGCTTTACTCCGCAGGTAGATTCCACGGCAACGATTGTGTTGGAAAAGTATCGCCCTAATCGGTTGACATATAAAACGAAAGCATCTTCGGAACAACTGGCAGTTCTCTCCGAAATCTATTATCCGGGTTGGAAAGTTACAATAGACGGAAAAGAAGCGACTCATTTCCGTGCCGACTGGATTTTACGTGGAATGCTGGTACCCGCGGGAGAACATACAATTGTCTTTGAGTTTCGTCCGGAGGCTTATGTGCTTGCTGCTAACGTGTCAGCTTATAGCTCTTTCCTAATCTTGTTATTGCTGATTGCTGCAGTTGGATGGTCCGGCTGGAAATATTGGCAGAAGAGTCGTGAATGAAAGACAATTATAGTTCCATAGTGGAATTTCTGGAGAATAAAGGATTGCTGACGGAATCTTTTGATCTGGAGTTTAAAAGTGCGAAAGGTGGATTTCCTAAGAGCTTTTGGGAAACTTATTCTTCTTTTGCAAATACCGAAGGCGGTATCATCATCCTAGGTATTTCAGAAAAGGATGACCAATGCTTCTATGATGGTCTGCCACAGATGGTGATGCGTAAGTTTCAAGATGATTTTTGGAATCAGGTTAATAATAGGGAAAAGGTTAGCTTTAATCTATTGTTGGAAAATGATGTACAGATGCTTGAGATACAAGAAGGACAATTTATTTTAATCTTCCGTATTTCTTGTGCTGATTATAGGAATCGTCCTGTTTATATCGGCTCAGATCCGATGAAAGGTACTTATAAGCGTTGTCATACGGGAGATTATAAATGTACTCCGGACGAAGTAAAAAGAATGCTTGCCGATAGCTTGCCAGACAAACCGGACTCCAGAATTTTGGAGAACTATACATTGGAAGATCTTGATGAAGTATCTGTCGCTCAATATTATAAAGGAGGCATTAGCGTTCCGCGTAATAATAGTATCCAAACAATGTTTCTGCTTTTAGGGTATGGAGAAAAGGCAGGTTCCGGAAGCACTCGGATTATGAATGCCTGGGAAGGAGCACATTGGAGAAAGCCTCTGATAAATGTGTTGCCCCGTCCGGATAGAGTTGAGTTGTGCCTGAGTATGGAGCAGTTATTGCCTCAAAAAAGTATAAACAAACTTATCTCTGTTTTTGGGGAAGAAATCACCCATTTATATGGTGACGGATTAATAGCACTCACGACTGCCGAAATGGAAGGATGTGTGTCTAATGTCAGATTACAGCAACTGATAAATAAACATTCAACAGAAATATCTCAGTTATTGAAAGATTTATGCAATGAGGGATACCTGGTCGCAGAGAATAAAGGACGATGGACTGTCTACCATTTGAATTTACGCGAAGAGAAAAAAACTGTTCAAAAGAATCTTTTTGAAGAAACGATGACACCTCCGGTGAGAAATGATGACACCTCGGGAGAAACGATGACACCTCGGGGAAAGAAATGGATGAGGAATGAAGAGCTAATGACGTTGGTTGTTGAGATTTGTTGCGATACATTTAAAAGCGTTGATGAGATTGCAGCAGTGATTCTTCGTACACCAACTTATTTGAAGAATAAAATATTGCCTCTCCTTTTGGCTCAGGAGCGTTTAGAGCGTCTTTATCCGACCATCCCGAATCATCCAAACCAAGCTTATAGAAAAAAACAAAAGTAAAATTTATGATATCTTACTCAATCATAATCCCCGTATATAACCGTCCGGTTGAAGTTCGGGAATTGCTTGAAAGTTTATTGCATCAGACTTGCAAGGATTTTGAAGTGCTGATTATTGAAGATGGTTCAGCGGTTCGTTGCGACGAGGTAGTCAAAGAATATGAAGACCAGCTGAATGTACGTTACTTTTTCAAACCGAATTCGGGCAGAAGCCTGACCCGGAATTATGGTATGGAACGTGCCGAAGGTAAATATCAGGTCTTTTTCGACTCGGATTGTATTATTCCGGAAGACTATTTCGAGAAGATTACGAACTATCTGAAAGAGACGAATGCGGATTGTTTCGGCGGGCCGGACAGGGCACATGCCTCTTTTTCCCTGATGCAGAAAGCTATTAGCTATTCGATGACCTCTTTTCTGACAACCGGCGGTATCCGTGGAAGTAAGAAAGGACTGGAGAAGTTCGTGCCCCGTACATTCAATATGGGATTCTCGCGGGAAGTTTATCAGAAGGTAGGCGGCTTTAAGGATATGTTCGGAGAGGATATTGATTTAAGTACCCGTATCCGTAAAGCCGGTTTTACTGTAGAGCTGTTTCCGGAAGCCTATGTATATCATAAGCGCCGCGTGAGTCTGAAATCATTCTACAGACAGGTGTATGTTTTTGGAATGGCGCGTGTGGATTTATATCAGATGCATCCGGACTCGTTGAAGCTGGTTCATCTGTTGCCTGCCTGTTTTGTACTGGGAGTGTTGTTTTTATTGTTATCGTCGTTAATCTGTCCCTGGGCTTTACTGCCGTTGGGTGTTTATATACTGGCGCTGTTCCTGGAATCTCTGTTTGTCAATAAAAGCCTGTCGATCGCTTTACTTTCCATCGTGACCAGCTTTATTCAATTAGGCGGTTATGGTATGGGATTTATCGGTGCATTTGTCCGCAAAGTGATTTTAAAGCAGAAAGTAGACGTTGAGGCAGAGCTGAAGAAGCATTATAAGAAGAAAGCCTGAGCAAAACTCAGCAAATCCGCATAATGGGCCTGGTAGAGTGTTTTTGACACTTCTCCCGGGCCATATTTGTTTCCTATAAATACTCCCCTCATCCCGGCATTTTGGGCAAACAGCATGTCACTGATGCTATCTCCTGCCATTATACTTTTCGTGAAATCAATGTCCGGAAAATCATCTTTGGCCTGAAGTGCCATGCCTGTGTTGGGTTTACGGTTCTTGCTGTAATCGCTGGTATCGGTACAAACATATATCTTATCTATCCTTCCTCCCTGTCCGGAGACTTCATTTATCATATAAGCATGTATCTCTTCCAGGTCTTTCCGGGTCATTATGCCTTTTCCGACTCCGCGCTGGTTAGTGACAATTATGATATGTTTGAACAGGGGGGAGAGTAGCCTCAGGGCTTCCAGTGCTCCGTCGATAAAGATAAATTCCCCGGTTGTTTTGACATAGTCGTGCGGACGTTGCTGGTTGATAACCCCGTCGCGGTCCAGGAATAATGTGTTATAAGGCTTTATATCTTCCATCTTTGAAATCTGTTTGAGCTTGTGCGTAATCGTCGGGGATACCGATGTCTATGAAATATCCTTCCGATATATATCCGGAAAGGATGGAGGTGGTGACTTTTGCTTCAAAGAAATCCTTTTCGAGTGAAAACTTTGCCGGATAGGCGTCCAGTTCGTTGCGGTTAATCAGATAGATGCCTCCGTTGATAAGGCCCGATTCGCAATATTGCTTTTCGTTGAAACGCAGGATACGACGGGATTCCTGTTCGATGTCGACAACCCCGTATCTGCTGAACTTCTCCATTCTTTTCAATGCGAGGGTTGCTGATGCGCTGGTTTGCCTGTGGAGGTTTAATAATTCCGGATAATTCACTCCGAAGAATGTATCGCCGTTCAGGACGAACACATTTTCTGTGCGGGCTTTTGAAAGTGCCAGCTTTACTGCTCCTCCTGTTCCGAGCGGGACTTCTTCGACTACGGTCGATATGTCGGCGGAGAAGCGGTTTGCCCCGAGCCATTCCTCGATAATCTCATGTTTGTACCCTAAGGAAAGGATGATATGTTTGAAACCGGCTTCAATCAGCGTTGTAATCAGGTAATGCAGGAAAGGATGCCCGGCTACCGGAGCCATGCATTTGGGAACGTCAGACACTACACTTTGCAGCCGGGTACCCATTCCTCCCGCCAGTATGATACATTCCATTCCTTATTCCTTTCCGAATATTTCTTCTTCTACCAATTCACAGATGATATGCCCGATGGTGATGTGTGCCTCCTGGATACGTGGAGTATCGGTAGACGGCACATTGATGAGGAGCTTCGTCAGTTCACGCATGCGGCCACCGTCGGCACCAGTAAAAGCTACCGTTGTAATTGCTTTTTCATGGCATGTCTCGAACGCCTTTACGATGTTGGCGGAGTTGCCCGAAGTGGATAAGCCGACCAGGACATCGCCTGCCTTTCCGATACCCGAAATCAGCCGGGAGTAGATGATCTCGAAACTCAGGTCATTGGATACGGCCGTGATGTAAGAAGAGTTACAGTGTAATGCTTCAGACGGCAGAATGTCACGTTCCAGATAAAACTTGCCGGAGAACTCGGCAGCCAGGTGCTGTGCATCGGCGGCACTTCCACCGTTTCCGCAGAAGTAAACCCTTCCACCGTATTTAAAACAGGTGACAATCGTGTCGGTAATCTGTGCAATTGTGTCCTGCAGCTTCTCGTCCGCCAGTATCTGTTCGATAATGTCGCGGTGTTGCGCTAGCCGTTTTCTGATTATTCCTTTACTGTCCATGTAATCAATCCTTTCTTACAAAATTCAAATTGTTGTATATGTCCGATATGCATCTTGTCCAATGCTTCGGACACTTTGTAGCAGCTATTGCCGGGACAGTAGAAGAACATGAATCCTCCTCCTCCGGCACCGGAGATTTTACCGCCCAGGGCACCGTTGGCCATGGCGGTTTCGTATATATGGTCGATAAATTCGTTGGAGATGTTGCGGGCCATTTTCTTCTTACTGGTCCAGCTTGTGTTGAGCGCTTTTCCCAGTTCCTGCAATTCTTCCCGCAGCAGGCAATTCTTCATGCGGAATGCTTCATGCTTGACATTGTGCATGGCTTCCAGCGAGTCGTTTTTATTGTTTTTGACGTTTTCGGCCTGTTCTTCGATAATCTTTCCGGAGCAACGTTGTTGTTCGGTGTAGAAGAGGACGGTGTTCATGGCCCATTCCTGCAAGATATCATCGCCGATGCGGAGAGGATTGACAATGACTTTGTCGTCTTCCAGAAACTCCATGAAGTTAACGCCTCCGAAGGTAGCGGCATATTGGTCCTGTTTGCCTCCTGCCATATTCAGGTCGATGCGTTCGATTTCGTAAGCGTAATGGGCAATATCATATTTCCCCAGTGGTAACCGCAACCATTCGGTGAAGGCTCCGAGGATGGCGACAACCAAAGTGGAAGAGGTGCCAAGGCCGGAACCGGATGGGACGTCCATCTGGGTAATCAGTTCAAAGGAAAGAGGCTCTCCGTTGTTATAACGCGAAGCGATTGAATTGTATATGCCATGTTGCAGTACTAACGGGCCGTCGAGAGGCAGTTCGCTTACAGCGTCAAATTCTTCTGTAATGTTTTCATTGATATGGACAAACCTGATTTTCCCGTTGTCGAGCGGGCGGATGGTGGCGTGGGCATATAAATTGACGGTAACGTTGAGGATTGCACCGCCATAGAGGTTGGAATAGGGGGAAACATCTGTTCCTCCTCCGGCAATTCCCAGTCTGAAAGGTGCTTTGCTTCGGTATAACATAATAATTTGCCAATTAGTTAATGTGCCAATATGCCAATTAATAATTAGCTAATGTGAGAATGTGCCAAAAAGCCAATGGAAATAGTAATTCATTCAATTATTTCCTAAATTGGCATATTGGCACATTCTTTTATTGGCTAATTATTTTTAATATCTGTAATGGTCAGCCTTATACGGACCTTCTACCGGTACTCCGATATAGTCGGCCTGTTTGGGGCTTAATGTAGACAGTTTCACACCGATACGTTCAAGGTGCAGGCGGGCAACTTCTTCGTCCAGACGTTTCGGAAGACGGTAAACACCCACTTCGTAAGCCATCTGCCACAAATCCATCTGTGCCAGTACCTGGTTTGTAAATGAGTTGCTCATTACAAAGGAAGGGTGACCGGTTGCACAACCCAGGTTCACCAGACGTCCTTCTGCCAGCAGGAAGATAGAGTTTCCTGTCGGGAACGTATATTTGTCAACCTGCGGTTTGATATTGGTATGCTTGATGTTCGGATAGTTCACCAGGTTGTCTACCTGTATTTCATTATCGAAGTGACCGATGTTGCAAACGATTGCCTGATCTTTCATCTGGCTCATGTGGCCGATGGTGATGATATCGCAGTTACCGGTGGTAGTAACGAAGATATTACCTTCTTTAACCGCTTCTTCCATCGTTGTAACTTCGAATCCTTCCATAGCAGCCTGCAAAGCACAAATCGGGTCGATTTCAGTAACCAGCACACGTGCTCCGTAAGAACGCATGGAGTGTGCACAACCTTTACCTACGTCACCGTATCCGGCAACTACCACGACTTTACCGGCAATCATCACGTCGGTAGCACGTTTGATACCGTCGGCCAGCGATTCGCGGCAGCCATACAGATTGTCGAATTTGGATTTCGTTACCGAATCGTTCACATTGATGGCCGGAACCAGCAATTCGCCTTTTTCCATCATCTGGTACAGACGGTGTACGCCGGTCGTTGTTTCTTCGGAAACGCCTTTCATCTCTGCAATTGTACGATGCCAACGCTGGTTATCTTCTTTCAGGATGCTGTTTAATGTATCCAGAATAACCTGTTCTTCGTGGTTACCACCTTTGCGATTGATGGTTTCTGCATCGTTTTCAGCACGATACCCCATGTGAACAAGAAGAGAAGCGTCACCTCCGTCGTCTACAATCATCTGCGGACCTTTTCCGTCAGGGAAGCGGAGTGCCATGTCGGTACACCACCAGTACTCTTCCAGAGTTTCACCTTTCCAGGCAAAAACGGGAACACCTGTTGCAGCAATAGCCGCAGCGGCATGGTCCTGGGTAGAGAAGATGTTACAGCTTGCCCAGCGTACATCTGCTCCCAACGCAACTAATGTTTCGATTAACACTGCTGTCTGGATTGTCATGTGCAGTGAGCCGGTGATACGGGCACCTTTCAGAGGTTTCTGAGCGGCATATTTCTGGCGAAGAGCCATCAGTCCCGGCATTTCGTGTTCGGCGATTTCAATCTCTTTGCGACCGAATTCTGCCAAACTCATATCTGCCACTTTATAAGGCAGATTAGTTGGAAATAATTGTGACATAAATAATAATTATTTTGAATGTGTGGCAAAGATAACAAATTATTGAGTTGTACGGATGATTTGCAAGGACAAACATATCCGTCTGCTTATCTCTTCATAATTTCCTGCTTAGGAAACGTGCGTTTCCATAGGAGGAAACTACGAGGAGACTGTAATCGATGAGCCGTAGTGTTATAATGAAAATAGCCGCTGATACTAATCAACGGCTATTTTACCGGGCAAAAGCCTTGTGCTTTTAATATGTTTTCGTTTTATACCGGAGTAATCCCTTGTTCGGCCAGCAGCTTCAGGCTGAGGTCTTTCAGCTTGAACTTCTGAATTTTGCCGCTACCGGTCATCGGGAAGGTATCGACGAAGAAGATATATTTCGGAATCTTGTGGCGGGCTATCTTGCCGCGGCAGAAGTCTTTCACTACGTCGTCCGTCATCGTAACTCCTTCGTGCAGGATGATGAAAGCACCGACTTCTTCGCCGTATTTCTTGGACGGGACGGCTGCTACCTGAACGTCTTTCACTCCTTCCAGGTGATAAAGGTATTCCTCTATTTCACGCGGGTAAACATTTTCTCCGCCGCGGATAATCATATCCTTGATACGTCCGGTAATACGGTAGAAGCCGTTTTCGTCTTTTACGCCGAGGTCGCCGCTATGCAGAAAACCGTCTTTGTCGATGATTTCGGCTGTGGCGGCAGGATTATTATAATAACCTTTCATGTTGTTGTAACCACGGTTACACATTTCTCCCTGTACGCCAACCGGACATTCTTCGCCGGTTTCGGGGTCGATAACACGCACCTCTGTAAATTCAAAGTCGCGTCCGACAGTATTGTAACGTTCTTCTGCCGGGTCGTCGATACGTGAATGGGTCATACCGGGTGATGTTTCCGTCAGACCATAAACGCTGGTTACACGCATAAACATCTTCTCTTCCACCTGGCGCATCAGTTCCACCGGGCAGAGCGAACCTGCCATGATACCGGTACGGAGCGAAGTCAGGTCGAACATCGGGAACATCGGATGGTTCAGTTCGGCAATAAACATGGTCGGTACGCCGTAAAGTGCCGTGCACCGTTCCTTATGGATAGAGGCCAGTACTACCAGCGGGTCGAACTTCTCGACCATAACCTGCGTACAACCGTGTGTCAGCACGTTCATGGAAGCCAGCACCACACCGAAGCAATGGAAGAGAGGAACGCAACAACAGAGCTTGTCGTCAGCGGTGAATTTTATATGCTCGCCGGTCAGCAAACCGTTGTTCGCAATATTATGGTGAGTCAACATAACCCCTTTCGGGAAGCCTGTCGTGCCGGAGGTATATTGCATATTGACAACATCGTGGCAGTCAACGAGCTTTTTAGCGGCTTCCAGTTTGTCGTCTTCTATATTTTCGCCCAGCAATAACAACTCCGGCGTGTTATACATACCTCGATATTTCTCCTGGCCGATATAAACGACATTTTTCAGTCTCGGGAAGCGTTGGCTTTTCAGATAGCCGCGTTGCGATTCCTTTAGTTCGGGAAGCATGGTGTACATCATATCGATGTAACTACCGTCAAATACGCCTTCGGTGATACACATGGTGTGGATATCGGCATTCTCTACCAGAAACTCCAACTCGTTCTGTTTATAGTTCGTGTTGACGGTAACGGCTACGGCTCCGATTTTGGCGGCAGCATAAAGAAATGTCAGCCAGTCGGGTACATTCGTTGCCCAGATACCGACATGGGTGCCGTGTTCGATACCGATAGAGAGCATACCTTTTGCCATCCGGTCGACACGTTCGTTGAATTCTTTCCATGTAAAACGCAGGTCGCGGTCGGAATAAACCAGGTATTCCTTGTCCGGCGTCGTTTCGGCCCAATGTTCCAGCCATTGGCCTAATGTCTTATCTTGCAGTTGTAATTCCATATCTTTTCTTTAACATTAATAGGGGGTATAAACAACTCCAAGGATTTTAGCCGTGCTTTCGGCGGCTGCATGAACGTGGTGAGCAACAATCGAATCATAATAGATGCTGTCGCCTTCTTCCAATATATAGGTATTCTTTCCGTAGTTTATTTCAAGTACGCCTTCCAGCACATAAATGAATTCTTCACCTTCATGTGTGGAAAGAATAAAATCAACGCCATCTTCCGAAGGGGAAACATCGATCAGGAACGGTTCCATATGGCGGCCTGATTTATCCTGCGACAGTGAATGGTATTCCATATGTTTCCGGTTCTCCATCGAATTGTTGGTAAAACCGATGCTATTGGAGTCATTACTGTCTTTTTTGCGGCAGATAACCGGACCGAGTTCGGATTGGTCGTCAAGGAATGTACCCAGGCGGACACCGAGTACCCGTGCTATTTTGATAAGAGGTGCCAGTGAAGGAAAATCTACATTACCTTCTATACGTTCGATTTGTTCTGTGCTCAGGCCGGAACGTTCGGCAACTTCCTCAACAGTGAGTTGTTTTGATTCACGGATACTTTTAATTTTGGCTCCGATGATTTTGTTGTTTCCCATAAGTATGTTTATTTTTAGATTATCTTTTAATTTGTAACTGAACGCCGCAAATTTACATTAATATTTTATTTTACCATGTAATTTACTGAAAGAAAAAAAGGACAACCCTTGTGAGAGTTGCCCTTTTGTAACTTCCTGCGAAGTAGTTTCTTATTTTCTGATACCAAGTTCTTTGATGATAGCACGGTATCTTTCGATATCAACTTTAATCAGATAATCCAGTAAACGACGACGTTTACCAACCAACATTTTCAGAGCTCTTTCAGTGCTGTAATCTTTGTGATTAGCTTTCAAGTGTTCTGTTAAATGTGCAATACGAACTGTAAACAGTGCGATTTGGCTTTCTGCAGAACCTGTGTCGGCAGCTGATTTGCCATACTTTTCGAATAATTCTTTTTTCTTTGCTGAATCTAAATACATGATTCTTTTTACTTTAATAAATTGATACTATATTATCTAAGCGGCGACAAAGATATGCATAACTTTTTTGTCTGACAACTCTTTTCTGTATCTTTTTTATATTTTGCAACATGAATATCACATACATATCGTAAAAATGTCGTACTTTTGCAGCCAATAAATTAGTCTTCGATGCAAAAAATCAGAAACATCGCGATTATCGCGCACGTAGACCACGGCAAAACGACGCTCGTGGATAAGATGTTATTAGCCGGTAAGCTTTTCCGTGAAGGACAGGCAGAGCCGGACCAGTTCCTGGATAACAATGACCTGGAACGTGAACGAGGTATCACTATTCTAGCTAAGAATGTATCTATTAATTATAAGGATTGCAAAATCAATATTATTGATACCCCGGGTCACGCCGACTTCGGTGGTGAAGTAGAACGTGTATTGAACATGGCCGACGGTTGCCTGCTGTTGGTAGATGCTTTTGAAGGCCCGATGCCTCAGACACGTTTCGTGCTGCAAAAAGCAATTCAATTAGGATTAAAACCTATCGTAGTTATTAATAAGGTAGACAAGCCGAACTGTCGTCCGTCGGAAGTGCAGGAAATGGTGTTCGACCTGATGTTCAGCTTGGATGCAACCGAAGAACAGTTGGATTTCCCGACAATCTACGGTTCCGCTAAACAGGGGTGGATGTCTGAAGACTGGCAGAAGCCGACCGAAGATATCTATGCATTGCTGGATGCTATCATCAAATATATTCCGGAACCGGAGGTATTGGAAGGAACTCCCCAGATGTTGATTACATCGCTGGACTTCTCCAAATATGTAGGTCGTATCGCTGTAGGCCGCGTTCATCGTGGTGAGTTGCGCGAAGGCCAGGAAGTTATGTTGTGCAAACGTGACGGTTCGATGGTAAAATCGAAAATTAAGGAGTTGGATATCTTTGAAGGTTTGGGCCGTACGAAAGTAGAATCCGTCCAATCCGGCGATATCTGTGCCGTGATTGGTATCGATGGTTTCGAGATTGGCGAGACTATTGCCGACATCAATGAGCCGGAACCGCTGCCTACGATTGCAATCGATGAGCCGACGATGTCTATGCTCTTTACCATCAACAACTCTCCGTTCTTCGGTAAAGATGGTAAGTTCGTTACATCGCGCCATATCTTTGAACGTCTTCAGAAAGAGTTGGACAAGAACCTGGCTTTGCGTGTGGTTCCTACCGATTCAGCCGATTCATGGTTGGTATATGGCCGTGGCGTGCTCCACTTGTCTGTGTTGATTGAAACGATGCGTCGTGAAGGATACGAATTGCAGGTCGGTCAGCCGCAGGTAATCATTAAAGAAATTGACGGTGTAAAATGCGAACCGGTTGAACAGCTTACTATCAATCTCCCGGAAGAGTCTTCCAGCCGTATCATCGATATGGTGACAAAGCGCAAAGGTGAGATGACAATGATGGAAAGCAAGAACGACCGTATGCATCTTGAATTCAATATACCTTCACGTGGTATCATCGGTCTGAACAATGCCGTTCTGACAGCTTCTGCCGGTGAAGCGATTATGGCTCACCGCTTCCTGGAATATCAGCCGTGGAAGGGAGATATCGAACGCCGTAACAACGGTTCCATCATTGCAATGGAAACGGGAACAGCTTTCGCTTATGCCCTGAACAACTTGCAGTCACGCGGACGTTTCTTCATTGCTCCGCAGGAAGAAGTATATGCCGGACAGGTAGTTGGTGAACACACGAAAGAAGGCGACCTGGTTGTAAACGTAACGAAGTCGAAGAAATTGACGAACATGCGTGCTTCAGGTTCTGACGATAAAGTATCATTGGCTCCTCCTGTCGTATTCAGTCTGGAAGATGCTTTGGAATATATCAAGGCTGACGAATATGTGGAGATCACACCGAACTATATGCGTATGCGTAAAGTCATCCTGGATGAGACCGAACGCAAACGTCAGGGTAGATGAACCTGTTGAAATATATAATGGGAAACCGGATATGCATTTGTGTATCCGGTTTTTTTATAAAGTTACTGCATGATTGTAAATCTGCAGTACGTCTTCAATCTCGTTGAAATCCGTTTTATTGTCATCTGCATATTTCTTTAGTTCCTCTTTATGGTCGGGGAATGCTTTGAGGAATTGCTTTTCATTGAGGAACCGGAATTGTTTTCCGTTACGCTCTATCCGGAATATTTTGTCGATACGACTGAGAATCAGCTTTTCTGTTTCCAGCTTATGGGTAGTGTTTCCTGACTGGAAAGAGGAATAGGAGTCGACCGCCGATGTTTCCGAGCGCCCTCCGTAACCGACCTGTTTGCCTTCCCATTTTAATGCACCTCTGTATTGGACGAAAATAGGAGGGTCTTTTTGCAGCACTTCGGTTGCCCCGTCTTTCGTTGGAAGAAAGATTCTTTCGCCTATCTTGATGGTTGCCACCATCTCCGGTTCAGAGAATTCTTTGATATTGTTATTGTCGTGCTGGTCCTGAAAAAGGAACTTTTTGATGAGCAGGCTATAGTTTAGCGGTACATTGAATGTCCGGCCATCCTTGTAATAAACATATCCGTTTTCAAAGTTACGCAATAAGAATTGTGCACTGTCGATTTGCGCAGCCAACTTATTACTTCCGGAGATAATAGCCAATAATAGTATAATAATGAATCTACTCATAATATTATGATTAAGCTTAGCATATGCAAGAATAGGAAAATAATACTGAAATTGCAATATTAAACGGCTAAAAATGAATAAATTGTTATCTCCTTATGATTTTGGTAGAAATAAAAAAGCCGCCTCTTTTTACGGAGGCAGCTTCTATTATAGGATTGTGTAATATACTAATTACTTAACCAAGCTAGCGAAATCGCTGTTAGTTGCATATTTTGCAAATTCCAGGTCGATAGCAGCTTCTTTAGCCATAGCTTTGTCAGCAGCGATAGCAGCTTTCAGGTTGCTGATAACTGCGTTTACATCGTTTGTGCGTGCTGCAACAACAGCCTTCAGGTAAGAAGTAGTTGCATCAGGTTTAGCAACAGCGTTCAAAGTCTGAGAAGCTTTGCTGTAGTCTTTTACTAAAAGCTGAGCCAAAGCAGCGTTGTTAGTCTTAACAGAACCGAAAGAGTTAACAGCTTTAGCATATTCGCCTTGTTCCAGATAAAGAACACCCAGAGCTTCGCCTAATTCAGCAACACCTGCAGCGTTACCGAACAATTGCTGAGCTTTTGCCTGGTCACCCTTAGTCAGAGCGATCAAACCTAAGTTCATGTTAGCTTCGTTGTTAGCCTTAACAGAGTTAGATTTGTTGAACATTTGTTCAGCCTTAGCCAGGTCACCAGCCTTGAATGCCATCATACCGATGTTGTTCCAAGTGCGGTAGCAGTTAGGATACAATTCAGAAGCTTTTGTATAGATAGCCATCTTTTCGCTGTCGTTGTTAGTTAATGTAGCAGCGTAAAGAATTTCTTCGATATTCAGTTCAGAAGGATTGCTCTTAGCCAATGCGCTGATTTCGTCGTCAGACTTACCGATGATTTCGATGTTAGCAGTCAAACGAGAACGACGCAATTGCGGAAGGATAGTTTCAGCCAGATCAGAATAAACAGCAGAGATGTTTTTGATTTCTTTTTCTCTTGTTTCAGGATCCTGATACATAGAGATAACTCTTAATACAAGGTCTTTATCCTGTAAGTTGGAAGCAGATACCAATTCTTTGAAGCCTTCCCAGTCCTGAGCAGTGTAACGAGCGTCAACCGGAGCATCAACTTTCATTTTCTTCAATTCTTTGTCCAGATATTTAGAAGTGTTACCTTCACGTCTTTCAGCCAGACCAGTGTTCAGTTTAACACCACCATCAGGAGAAGCGTAAGCAGAGATTTCGATTGCTACATTCTGGTTAGGAGCTTCGTCAGCGTTTTTAACCAGGTCTTTCCATTCTTTGATTGCATCAGAGTTCAACTCTTTAGCACGAAGTTCAGCCTGCTGGATAAGGAACATGATGTTAGCATCGTGAGCTTCTTTGATGATGCGCTGGAATTTGTCAGCAGCGATAGCAGCAGTTGCAGTAGCAGCGTCAGCCAGTTCAGAAGTTGCGATTACACCTTCACCGATCTTTACATCCGGTAATTTAACTGTCTTGTTCTTGATCTTTGCATCGAAAGTCAGGTACAGTTCAGATTTCTTCATTTCAGGTTTGTAAGTGAAAGAAGATTTCATTGTTACGTTACCACCTTCTTTTTGAGCGATAACCTGATTGTTACCTTTTACTTTTTCACCTTGATAAGTGTAAGATGTTCCCCATGCTTCACCACCGGCATAGCGGAGAACCGGAGTTACAGTTACAACGGCTTTCTTGTTGAACCATTTTGCAGGGAAAGTCGCGTTGATAGTCACGGGTACTTTGCCTCCGATAGCCTCAAGCGGCTGCGGCTCAGCTTTGATGTACTCTTCAGCTAGCGGTTTCAACTTGTTTGAACAAGAAGAAAGGGTTAAGATTGCTGCCATTACAAAGAATGACAATAAAAACTTTTTGTTCATAATTTGATGTAAGTTTAAAATGTTACTATGTTTATATATTCACTTTCAATTGTCCCTTAGCCATCAAAGTGCAAAACTAAAGCATTTTTTTGTTATGAATAGCAAAGATACGATAAAATCTTTCTAATTAATACTTATTAATGAATCCAGGCTCCTTTTTTTGCTAAAAAGAGTATAAATGACAGGATTTATGAACGCTTTAATAGCTTCCATCCGGTACTAATTTAGTTAATTTATAGTGTTTCGCTTTCATCTCTTTATCTTACCGGCTTCTGCCGGCTGTTTTCTTATTGTGTATTTTTGATTAAAATAAAATCTTTTGAGTAAAACATTCGTTTCCGTAGCTGATTTGTATCAGATAGATACCTGACGTGGCTGTTGTAGCGGTGATGATGTTTTGTCCCGAATGAACAGTGCCGTTCTGTAAAGTTTTTCCCTCCATCGACAGCACTGAATACCGTGCCTGACGGATTGTTTCCGGTAGCAGGACATGAATTGCTTTGGAAGCTGTTTCCACAAATATGCGGATTGGATTACTTTCGTTAATGGAAGTGTTAGCCGATGCCGTATTGTACTGGATGACCGGGTCGATGAATAAGGAAGTACTCATCGGGGAAGCCGGATGGCTGGTAGCTTCTATCCATTGGCCTTTATAATTGATCCATACGGTATTTTTACTTGTTTCTCCTTTTGGGAGATTGAATGCCGAAAAAGAGGTATTGCCGGCAGCCGATTTGATCTTGTATCCGATGAAGAAATTGCCGGACACATCGATTGGCTCTTTGAAGGTTATAAATGATTCTTGGTCGCGGTTCATCGGCTTGGTAGAATCGATAAAAGCACTTTTGTCATTGAGCGTTACGAATGAAGGGCTGAATGATTCGTTGTGTAATAGTGTTTCCGGTTTATCCGAGCCATTGTAGACGGTGATTTCTACTTCAAGGTCACTCATCTTGCTTATAGCCGGATTTACGATGTATGTGCCGTATATTTTAGCGTTGCCCGTTATTTTATAGGCTTCGGCAAATTCGTTCATCCCCAGTGAGTTGTTGCCGAAAGCTGGGCCTGTACCGGGTGAGGGGAGAGGTGTTGATTCTATCGTGTTGACTTTTCCGCTTTCCTTTATATTGCTCAGGCGGAGGCATGGGGTTGCACTGTAAGGATCAAGTCCCTTGCAGGTCCGTTCGGAGTTTGTTCCTGCCGGGTCGAGCCATATTTTTAATTGTTTGTCGGCATCCGGAGATATTTCCCAGTTTTGGCTTAAGGCGAAATAGAAATCGTTATAAGGACGGGGACAGTCGGACTCTCCTCCGGACAGACCTCCGATAACTAGGCCGTTGCTGTCAAATAACCCGGAACCGGAAGAGCCTCCTGCCGTGCTTCCGTCTGACCATTCCTTTATGTGCCAGTGCCCGTTTTTTATAAAGTTTCCTACCAGAGAGTTGAATGTCGTTAATTCGACTTCTTCTGTCGTGTTAAGTCGCTTTACGGTGCCCTCCGGATGATGGATTCCTACGTATGGGGCAGTGCCCTGGTCCTTGGCATTCCAGCCGGCATAATAAGGCTGATAGTAAGCCGGTGGTGTTTCCATCAGTTGCAGTAAGGCCATGTCGGTCTGTTCGTTGGTCGCCCTGAAGAGGGTGGAGGCCATCGACATTTCTTCCGTACCTCTCATGACTGGTTCGCATAGAGGACTTTCGTAATTGAAATAGGTGACGATATTGCCTGCAATCATTTCATAATCCGGATTCTCAATGTTGAACTGCTTGTTCAAACAATGGGATGCTGTTAACAGGTAAGGTGTGCCGTCGTTTGATGTATTATTAATTAATGTACCGGTACAAAAATCAGTCCCATTGATAATGAGCAGGACGACGCTTCGACCTATCTCATTATATTTATCCGTACTTTCCTGCAGGCAGGCCAGTGTTTTTATGCATCCGATATATGTCCTGCTGTATTCTTGCGGCTCGTATCCTCTGATATTACGATAGTCATGGTTTACTTCACCCACTTTTAGCTTGCCATGAAACGGTACATTAGCCGGTTCCTGATATTCGATAATTAATTCGTCACCTTGTACCGGAGAGACGGGAAGTATGCCCAGTTCGGAGTTGTTCAGATGGTTGAATGCTCCTAATATATGTGTTTGGTCCGGATTGTACAGGAAGAGCTGGGCTCCTTCCGGAATTTCGTATTCAGAAAATAATACATTGATCGAATAAGCTCCGGCCGATCGAATGCCCAGTCGCCATACGCGGGTGCCGTCGGCTTGTGTAAACCAGCTGCCCGAGTTATCCGGAGTAAAATCGGTCATGAATTTGTAGGCAAAATGAAAACTGCTGCGCAAATCGCTTTCGTTGAGTGAGTCGATTCGTAATTGTTCAGCGATGTCAAAAGCAGGCATTTCTTGAAACATACTTCCTGAGCGGGTGCTGAGTATCGTCATCGGAAGTGGTCTGCCTCCGTGACTGATCTGTCCTGTTAAATGGGCGGATACCAACAGGCAGAGGAAAAAAAGAGTGACTAGCTTTTTCATATTCATGCAAATATATGTTTTTCTTTTAATTAATTCTTCCTGTACTACGAACAAATTTGTGAAACCACTCCCGTATTTCGTGATTTTTGTCTAAGTTTGCCAAGCGAAAAAGAATGATTCTGAAATTGTAAAACCAATATTACATAATTAAATAATAAAGATATGGCAACACCTCCTTTCAAGTATCAGGAACCGTTTCCACTGGGACCGGATACAACAGAGTATTATCTGCTTACAAAAGATTATGTGTCGGTATCCGAGTTTGAAGGACAACCGATTCTGAAGATTGCAAAAGAAGGATTAACAGCGATGGCTAATGCTGCTTTCCGTGATGTGGCTTTTATGCTTCGTCCGGCCCACAACGAACAGGTTGCTAAAATCCTGAGCGATCCGGAAGCAAGCGACAATGACAAATTCGTTGCATTGACTTTCCTTCGTAACGCCGAAGTTTCAGCTAAAGGCCAACTTCCTTTCTGTCAGGATACAGGTACGGCTATCATCCACGGTGAAAAAGGCCAGCATATATGGACCGGCTATTGTGATGAAGAAGCGCTTTCTCTGGGTGTTTACAAAACATATACGGAAGAAAACCTGCGTTATTCACAGAATGCACCGTTGAATATGTACGACGAGGTGAATACAAAATGTAACCTGCCTGCACAGATCGACATCGAAGCAACCGAAGGTATGGAATATAAATTCCTTTGTGTAGCGAAAGGTGGTGGTTCTGCCAACAAGACTTATCTGTTCCAGGAAACAAAAGCGATCCTGAATCCGGCAACATTGGTTCCGTTCCTGGTTGAAAAAATGAAAACATTAGGTACAGCTGCCTGTCCTCCTTACCATATTGCATTCGTTATCGGCGGTACTTCAGCAGAAAAGAACCTGCTGACTGTGAAGCTGGCTTCTACTCATTATTATGACAACCTGCCTACAAGCGGTAACGAGTATGGCCGTGCTTTCCGTGATGTCGAACTGGAAAAAGAAGTTTTGGAAGCGGCTCACAACATTGGTTTGGGTGCTCAGTTCGGTGGTAAATATTATGCACACGACGTACGTATCGTTCGTCTGCCGCGTCACGGTGCTTCCTGTCCGGTAGGTATGGGAGTTTCCTGCTCTGCTGACCGTAATATCAAATGTAAGATCAATAAGGAGGGTATCTGGATTGAAAAGATGGATTCTAATCCAGGTCGCCTGATTCCTGAAGAGTTGCGTAATGCCGGCGAAGGTGATGCCGTAAAGATCAACCTGAACCAGCCAATGGCCGATATCTTGAAAGAACTGACTAAATATCCGGTATCCACCCGTCTTTCTCTGAGTGGAACGATCGTAGTTGGTCGTGATATCGCCCATGCAAAACTGAAAGAACGTATCGATAAAGGCGAAGGTCTGCCTCAGTATATCAAGGATCATCCTATTTATTATGCAGGTCCTGCCAAGACTCCGGCCGGAATGGCTTCCGGTTCATTCGGTCCGACAACAGCCGGCCGTATGGATTCCTATGTCGATCTGTTCCAGGACAATGGCGGTAGCATGATTATGATTGCCAAAGGTAACCGTAGCCAGCAGGTAACAGATGCTTGTAAGAAGCATGGCGGTTTCTATCTGGGAAGTATCGGTGGTCCGGCTGCTATCCTGGCACAGGAAAGCATCAAGAAAGTAGAATGTCTGGAATATCCGGAACTGGGTATGGAAGCAATCTGGAAGATCGAAGTAGAAAATTTCCCAGCTTTCATTCTGGTGGACGATAAAGGCAACGATTTCTTCAAACAATTGAAGCCGCGTTGCTCCTGTAGCAAATAAGAACAACTTATTATAAGAGGTGAAAGGCCTGTTCCGTTTATTCGGGGCAGGCTTTTTCTTTCTGTTTTCTTCTTTTCCCTGCCTTGTTGTTACCTGTTCATAGTGATCTTTTCCGATTGAGTTCCTTATGTATTTTATTGCCGATAGCTATGCGCAGACTTACTGATAAATATCGACAAGATTACCTATAATTGTCGATAAGCTTACGTATAGCTATCGGCAACAAAATACATAAGGGAATTGAAACATTTTGTTCGGGATGTATTTTTTTACTAATAGGATACTAATGAGGATATAGAGTCAACGATTATTGTCTATTTGTTAACGAAAAGGAGGATTGGTAGGCTAATTGACAGATCGATGTCTGATAGTTGTTTGATAAATAGGATGTTTGTGTGTTGACTTAAAAGAGTATTCTTCTTTTATTGATTTTGAATTTTTGGAGGATATATTGATTTGTTTATGAAAGAACCGGATCGCTGTGTATTGGTTGGATAAACTTTTCATGGTAGCATAGTTCTCTCAGAACTAAGTTTAATACATGTGCAAAATTAGAATATATTTTAATATTATGCGTCTTTTTTGAAAAAAGATTAACAAATATATTTTATAACATATTGTTGAGTTGTGTACGGTATGATTGCTTCTACATAGCCCCATTGTTTTATTGCATGAAGTCATTGTAAATTAAGTAATGATATTTTAATAGGATAAATGCGTTTTTTATATCTCACACAAATCCCTACATGTTATTATGATTGATATTATACACGTAGGCTTTCAATTTGTTCTATTAAAGTTGGATGCGGAGTCAACATGTTTCCCCCTTTTTTCTGTGATATTTCCTGATCCTTTACAAAATAAGCGATTTGAAGAAAGTTTCTATCGACATAGTTCTGAGAGAACTATGGGATATTATGAAAATATTCTAAAAACAGGTTGCTGATTAAGTACTGTTTTGGATTAGATAGAAATATTATGTAAAACTCTAAATCAAAATGTAGATGGAAATTAAGCCAGTACAAATTCAATCGCTGTCATTTTCTATTCCGCAAAGAATTGTGAAAGGAGTACAGGTCGCTTGTTTGTTGTCATTTGTTTTGCCGGCTTTTGCTGCGGCTGATTCGAATGATTTGTTGACTGTACGGGAGTCCAAGTATGTGGAAATGCAGCAAACCCAGAAAGTTTCGGGTTCTGTTTCAGATGATTTTGGTCCATTGGTTGGTGTCAGTATTCATGTTAAAGGTACTACAAACGGAACTGTAACTGACATGAACGGGAATTTCTCTTTGGAGGCTAAGCCTGGAGATATTCTGGTAATATCTTATGTCGGGTATCTCACTATTGAGCACAAGGTGACTGCCGGTCCTGTCAATTTATCTATGAAGGAAGACACTCAGAAGCTGGACGAAGTAATAGTCCTGGGGTATGGTACGACAACAAAACGTTCGATGATTGCAGCCGTATCAACAGTAAATGCAGAAGAGATGGCTGCTCTTCCGGTAACAAATATCACGCAGGGGTTGGCCGGGCGTTCACCTGGTTTGATTGTACAAGGTAGCGGTGGTGGTATTAATAAGACGAGTACGGTGAGTATTCGCGGTGGTGGCACTCCGCTCGTTGTTATTGATGGCGTTATTCGGGACTATGGAGACTTTGTTGCTTTAGCTCCCGAAAATATTGCGAATTTATCTATTTTAAAGGATGCCTCGGCTACGGCTGTGTACGGTTCGCGTGCTTCTAACGGTATTTTGCAGGTAACGACCAAGCAGGGAAAAGAAGGAAAACCTCAGATTGATTATAACTTCAACCAAAGCTGGTCTCAACCGAATGTATGGCCTGATAAATTGAATTCGTATGAGCGTGCTATACATCGTAATGTGGCGGCAGCGAATGACGGAGTGACCATTCCTTACAATGACGACGATTTACGCATGTTTGCCGATGGTTCGGATCCGTACGGACACCCTAATACAGATTGGCAAAAAGAGGTAATGAAGAATTTTGCTCCGCAACAGAAACATAATATTACGATTAGTGGTGGTGGTGCGAGCAATACTTATTATGCTTCTATAGGTCATATTAACCAGCAATCGCTGTATAAGAGCGATTCGCATTATATGAAACGAACGAATTTTCAATTGACTCAAACTTCAACTTTTAAATCCATTGGCCTGAAAACAACGGCACAGTTGGATGGTTACATGCAGTTTAAAACACATCCGTATACTTCCACATCCAGCGGATACGGGAACGTATTCTCCCATGTCCAGAATAAATCACCGATGGAAATTGGTCGGAATAAATATGGATTGGTGTATAATAATACAGATAATCCGATCGCTGAAATTTCTGATGATGGTGGCTATATTGATGAAAAAGAGAATGTAGTCAACGGCTTGTTGGGGGTTGAATGGGATCTTCCCTGGGTAAAAGGCCTGAAACTGCGGGCGAAGGGCAGTTATCGCTATTATATAAAGGATAATAAGTCCTGGAGAAAAGATGCAGCTCAGTATGCATGGGATTCTCAAGAGCCTACATATGCTTCAAAACCACAGTTGAGCCAGTATGGGGAATTGGGAAATTCCTGGACCTTACAGTATTTTGCCGAATATAACCGTACGTTTGGCAAGCATTCGGTAAGCGCCTTAGGAGGTTACGAATATACAAGCGGTTTTGGACATAGTATGGGCTTGGTCCGTAAGAATTATGATTTCCCGATTGATCAAATTAACCCGGGACCTTCTTCGACGATGGAAAACTCCGGCGGTGAATGGGAAAATGGCCGGGCCGGTTGGGTCGGACAGGTCAAGTATAATTATGATAACCGTTATTTTGTAGAAGCCAGTATGCGTTATGACGGGTCGGATAATTTTCCGA
This sequence comes from Parabacteroides sp. AF17-3, assembly GCF_003635445.1. NCBI lineage: Bacteria > Pseudomonadati > Bacteroidota > Bacteroidia > Bacteroidales > Tannerellaceae > Parabacteroides > Parabacteroides sp. AF17-3. Next base: position 589,193 of record NZ_QTMM01000001.1, read on the forward strand.
AAGATCATCGTTGGGGTACTTTTTACTCTGGTTCGATCGGTTGGTCGCTGGCAGATGAAGCTTTCATGGAAACCATACGCGAAAAACATATTTTCGATATGTTGAAAATACGTGCCTCTTACGGACAAGTGGGTTTGGATAACTGGGGAAATGACGGGGATACGTATCACATCGGACGTTTTGCCTATCTGACATCTTACGGATTAGGCGGCCAGGAGTATGTAATGAATGGTGAGTATGTACCCGGTTTTTGGGAAGGGAGCTTGCCTTCTCCTGATTTGACTTGGTTTACCACTGATCAGTTTGATGCCGGATTCGATTTTAGTTCGTTGAATAATAGATTGTACGGCTCTTTCGACTATTTCTATTATGCAACCAAAGGTTTCTTATATGCACCGGATGCATTGGATGTTGGTTATACCGATCCGTTGGGTGTATCGCTTCCTAAAATATCGACAGATGGGGAACATCGTCGTGCCGGTGTGGAGTTTCAATTGGGTTGGCGCGATGATATTGGTGATTTCCATTATGATGTAGCCTTTAATTTTACAAAATTTGATGAGTTATGGGCTAACAACCCGTCTGAGTCACTTGAAAATAAGAAAAATCCTTACAAGCGTACAACCCAGCAACGGGGATATGCCGGTGTCTATTATGAGAATATGGGCTTTTATAAGGATGCAAATGATGTATATAACAGTGTGCAACGTACAGGTTCCCACTCACTAACGGCAGGTGATCTTAAATATTATGACTTTAATGGGGATGGCGTTATTGATGGGGCCGACCAGCATCGTTTGGGTAAAAGTAGTTTCCCGCGTGCCAACTATGGATTGAACATCAATTTATCTTATAAAGGATTTTCTTTCAGTACCCTCTTTCAGGGGGCAACCCGTTTTGATATGTATTTAGGTAGTGTGCTGATGATGAGTGATGCCAATACCGGTTCAAGTCCTACCTATGAGTTTCAAACGGACTATTGGACACCGGAGAATACTGATGCCAAATTTCCGCGTTTGTTGTCTTCTACCGGAAATAATGGTTCTAATAATACAGTCGGAAGTGATTTCTGGTTGATTAACGGAGGATATTTGCGAATGAGGGACATTCAGGTCGGATACGATTTCAAGCGTATACTATTGAAGAAGACCTCGTGGATCACTCGGTTGAATGTGGCTTTGAGCGGACAAAATATTTTTACTATTTCGGAGGCTACAAAGTACGGAATAGACCCTGAAAACGGATCAGCCAACCGTTATGATTATCCAAATGAGCGCGTGTTCGCGATCAACTTTGGTATAGGATTTTAATTGAAAATAAAAACAGAACTGATATGAATAAATATTTAAAATATGGTTTGCTGTGTTTCACTGGTGGAGTTCTCGCTACTTCTTGTGATGTGATGGATACAAAACCGATGGAATCGTATGATGAGGATTTGGTGTGGTCTTCCAAAGAAACCGCCGATGCTTTTGTGACAGAGGTGTATAAATCCTCGGTAGCCCTATATGCCGGAGAGTATGCTTATCTGGAATCATATACACCGAATGGAATCCATAGCGATTTGACAAACCTGGATGCTTTTCCTACTGAAGTGGGGATGGACCGGACAACGAATATGGGATTCGGCTATTTCGCTAATTTAAGGAATTGTAATTTGATTATCGAAAAAGCTGCTGCTGCCACTGCACTTACAGAGGCACAAAAGTCGGAATTGATTGCCGAAGGTCATTTCCTCCGTTCGTTAGTGAATTTTTATCAGACGCTTTGGGAAGGTCGTTTTGTCCCAATCATGAAGGTGTTGACCCCCGAGTCTACAGAAGATTTTAAGACTCCGCTGACTGCTAATGTAGCAGAAAGTTATAAACTGGTAATTGACGATATGAATGCTGGTATTGAAGGACTTCCTGAAGAATCGGCTTCAGGACGCGTCAATAAGTATGTAGCTTATGCTTTTCGTTGTCGTGCAGCGCTCCAAGCTTATGCTTATACGAAAGATGCGTCTTATCTGGATATGTGCATTGAATCAGCGAATGCAGTTATTAATTCTGGTAAATATACATTGAGCAGTAATTATGGCGAGATGTTCCAAAAGGCAGGAGCTTATGATAATGAGATTATTTTGGGTTATTACCGTTTGGAGAAGAACACGAATTGCGGTTCATTCAGTGAAATGATTAGTTGTGTGCCGAATGTAAATAATGATGAAATAGCCAATTCAAATGCATCTCCATTATTTAAAGATGCTGGCGGACGTTCGTTTGAAGGCTGGGCCAGTTATTTCCCGACACAGGATATGGTAGACCAATATCTTGTCATTGATGAAGTGGATGGAAAGGCAAAACCTTGGAATGAAACGGCACAGTACAAAAATAGTGTAAAGGAAGAAGACCCCTCGGCGTTGCAGGTCGGTGATTTTGTCAAAGTTGAATTGACTGGGCGGGTAGTACCGGATGAAGATGATATGGGTTCTACCGAAAAGGGGAAAAAGATTGTACGTTACGGACGTGTAACGGATGATTCCCGTATCAATGAGATTATGTATAATAATCGTGACAAACGTTTTTACGGAACGATAGTGTATGATTCTTGTACTTGGTTAAGCGGCGAGCTAGTGACACTTTGTTGCCAGGGTAATTTGTGGGCCGGTGTACGTAAAGACCAAGCGGATTCCTGGTATACTACGGCATCTGGTTATTATTGGAGGAAGAATGTTTATGAAGTTTCTCCTCGTTTTTATGTCTCGAATAATACGGATTATCATTTTGTATTGGCTCGTTTAGGAGAGATGTATATGAACCGTGCTGAAGCTTACTTGCTGAAAGGCGAAATAGATAAAGCAGTAGCAGATTTGAATGTGACACGTACACAACATGGCGGATTACCTCCTTCTATGGCTGTAACGGAGGAAGAGGCATGGCGGGATTATATTCGCGAACGTCGTGTTGAAATGGCTTATGAAGGTAATTTATACTGGAGTTATTTGCGCTGGGGCAAATATGGCGGATATGCAAATGAAGGGGAAAAGGCTAATGGTGTTATTCAGGCGTTAAACCGTCCTGTCCATAAGATTCAGATAACAAAAGACCGTAAGCGTTATTTCATTGGACAGATCGTAAGAAACAGAGCCTGGAACAGAAATTTTACAACAAAACGTTATTTAATGCCTATTCCGCAATCTGCGATTGATAGACGCGCAGCGAGTGGAATTACTGATGAACAGAATCCGGGTTGGTAAATTTAAAAATGAATATGAGTATGAAAAAATATAGTTATTTGTTATTCTTGTCCATTCTTTTCACTCTATCTTCTTGCCTTACGGGAGGATTGGAAGATCTGCCTGAGTTTGAAGAGAATGAGATTAGCGGGGTACAACGTGTAGAGTATCGTTATATAAGCGATGAGGTTTCGAACGCAAGCGGACAGCAGATCGTGAAAAAAGTCGAACTTGGACGATCTAATATTGTTATTGATAAGGAGGCTAGTACAGTTAGTCTGGATGTATCAGTTCCTGCTGCCAATGAAGGATCTTTTCCGGCGTCAGAGTGGGAGAAATGTTCAGTAAATAATATAGGTGTGATGGTCACTTTGTCTACGGCTGCCAGAATTACTCCTAAAGAAGGATCGCCTGCTTTAGGTGTTCCTGGTGATTGGTCTAAACCCAATAAATATCTTGTAACAGCAGCTAATGGAGAGCAACGGGAGTGGACGATTACAATTGTTAATTTTACGAAGTAAACAGTCCGTTTTTTCAATATAATTTTTAGGTGGGGGATTCTATAAAGAATCCCCTTTTTTTGTCAAATGGTTTCGATATCCGTAACAGTTTTCCACGAAGATATGTACCAATCAGCTTTCCGGATAGTACAAAAAAAGAGCTACCCTTCGCAGGATAGCTCTTTATATATAAATGTATAAGAAAGTTGTCTATTAACGATCGTTACGGTTGTTGCGGTCTCCGCGATCCTGGCGAGGGCCACGGTCCCCACGTTCCGGTCTCGGACCTCTTTCAGGTCTTGGCGGACGTTCTTCGTAACCTTCTGGTTTCGGAAGCAATACTTTGCGTGACAGTTTGAACTTACCTGTTTTAGCGTCGATGTCTACCAGTTTAACCTGAATTGTATCACCTTCTTTCAAACCTGCCTGTTCTACTGTTTCCAGACGTTTCCAGTCGATTTCAGAGATGTGAAGCAGACCGTCTTTACCCGGCATGAATTCAACGAATGCACCGTAAGGCATGATAGAAGAAATCTTTCCTTCGTATACTTCACCGATTTCAGGAACGGCAACGATACCTTTGATCGCTCTGATAGCAGCATCGATCGTATCTTTGTTTGTTCCGGAGATTTCGATCTTACCTACACCGTCAACTTCTTCAATTGTGATAACAGCGCCGGTCTTTTCCTGGATACCCTGGATAATCTTTCCACCCGGGCCGATCACTGCGCCGATAAATTCTTTGCCGATCGTCATTGATTCGATGCGCGGAGCGTGCGGTTTCAGTTCGGCACGTGTTTCCGGCTGAGCTTCCATGATTTTACCCAGAATGTGCATACGGCCTTCTCTTGCCTGAGCCAATGCGTTTTCAAGGATTTCGTATGACAGACCGTCTACCTTGATATCCATCTGGGTAGCTGTGATACCGTCTGCTGTACCTGTTACCTTGAAGTCCATGTCTCCCAGGTGGTCTTCGTCACCTAAGATATCCGACAGGATGGCATAGTTCTGACCTTTGTTTTCAGAGATAAGACCCATTGCGATACCTGATACCGGTTTCTTCATCGGAACGCCGGCGTCTCTCAGAGCCAGTGTACCAGCACAAACAGTTGCCATAGAAGAAGAACCGTTTGATTCGAGGATATCGGAGATTACGCGTACAACATAAGGGTAGCCATCCGGAATCATGCGTTTTAAAGCGCGGTGAGCCAGATTTCCGTGGCCGACTTCACGACGTCCTACGCCACGTGATGCTTTTGCTTCACCAGTTGAGAACGGAGGGAAGTTATAATGTAATAAGAAACGTTCTTTGCTGTGGTTCAGTACGTCGTCAACCATCTTTTCGTCGGCTTTGGTACCGAGTGTAACAGTTGTCAGCGACTGAGTTTCGCCACGTGTGAAAACTGCTGATCCGTGAGGTCCCGGAAGGTAATCCGTTTCGATCCAGATCGGACGGATCTCCGTTGTTTTACGGCCGTCCAGACGTTTTCCTTCGTCAAGGATAGCGCGGCGCATGGCTTCTTTCTCTACATCGTGGTAGTAACGGCCGATCATTTCGGCTTTAGCTTCCAGTTCTTCTTCAGAGAAATTAGCTTTATATTCTTCTATGATTGCCTGGAAAGCATCGAAACGCTGGTGTTTGTCCGTACCCGATGTTGCAACGGCATATGCTTTTGCGAAACATTTGTCATGTACGTCTTTGCGCAGTTCTTCGTCGTTTTCTTCGTGGCAGTATTCGCGTTTAACGAGCTTGCCGCAAGCTTCCGACAGTTCAAGCTGAGCCTGGCACTGTACTTTGATAGCTTCGTGTGCAACCTTGATTGCATCCAGCATGTCTGATTCCTGTACTTCAGACATTTCACCTTCAACCATCATGATGTTGTCGATTGTTGCAGCAACCATCATATCGATGTCTGCTTTATCCAATTCAGAGAATGTCGGGTTGATAATAAATTTACCATCGACACGGGCTACGCGAACTTCAGAGATCGGTCCGTTGAAAGGTATATCTGAAACAGCCAGGGCAGCAGAAGCTGCTAAACCAGCCAATGCATCCGGCATATCTTCGCCGTCAGCAGAGAACAATATAACGTTTACATATACTTCAGCGTGGTAATTGTCCGGGAATAACGGACGCAAAGCGCGGTCAACGAGGCGCGATGTCAGGATTTCATAATCGGAAGCCTTTCCTTCTCTTTTTGTGAAACCTCCGGGAAAACGGCCAAATGCGGAGTACTTTTCTTTGTATTCAACTTGCAGCGGCATAAAGTCAACACCGGGATTTGCATCTTTAGCGGCACAAACAGTAGCCAGCAACACAGTGTTGCCCATACGTACGGTAACCGCACCGTCCGCCTGTTTTGCCAATTTCCCGGTCTCGATGGTGATGGTTCTTCCATCAGCCAACTCGATCGTCTTGTTAATTGGATTAAGCATAATCTTCTTTCTTATTTTTCTATCTGTAAAAATTGGTGCAAATGTAATGAAAGTTTACCTGTAAACACATGAAAATGAAAATAAAAAACATCAGAAAAGCCCTTTTTTATAAAAATAAAAGGAAGATTTTGAGAATAATAGTGCCACAATTGTAAAATAATGTATATTTGCATCGGAATTACGAACATTGTAAAGAAAAAAGGATGAAACAAATATCTGAGCAATTACTGGTTATTTTCGGAATTTGTATGCTGTTGTTTACTGCATGTAACAAGGCATCGGATTTTACAGTGAAGGGAGTTGTATCCGGAGCCGACGGTCAGACAATGTATCTGGAGAATGTGGGCATATCAAATATCGAATTGTTGGATTCGGTGAAACTGACTGCTGCCGGTAAATTCAAGTTTACCCATAAACGTCCGGAATTTCCGGATTTTTATCGTTTGCGTCTGAATAATCAATTGATAAATTTTGCGATCGACTCGGTTGAGACAGTTACTTTTGCTGCTGATGCCGGAACGTTTGCCACTTCTTATTCCGTTGAAGGATCTGAAAACAGTAAAGCGATCAAAGCGATCACCCTGGCACAGTTGGATGCGAACCAGGCGATCGGTCGTTTACGTAAAGAATATGAGGATAAGCATATTGCTGATACGACATACCGTGCAAGAATCCTGGAAACAGCAGAGGCTTATAAGGATGTAGCCCGTAAATATATTTATGCAGCTCCGATGTCGACAGCAGCTTATTTTGCTTTGTTTCAGCAGATCGACGGACTATTGTTCTTTGACCTCTATGACAGAAATGATGTAAAGGCTTACGGAGCAGTGGCTACCAGTTACGATCATTTCTATCCGGGAAGTCCGCGTTCGAAACATCTTTACAACCTGACTTTGCAGTCTATGAAGGTGCTTCGTGCACAGCGTCCGGTAAATCTGGATGATGTGAAAACGACAGAAGTGAGTTTTCTGGATATTGAATTGCCGAACCTGAAAGGGGAGGTGGTTAAACTATCTTCTGTGGCAGAAGGAAAGCCGGTTATTATTAATTTTACAGCTTATCAGGCTGAATGGTCTCCGGCATTGAATATGGCTTTGGGCGAATTATATACGCAGTATCATAGTCAGGGTTTGGATATTTATCAGGTGTCTCTGGACTCTGATGCTCACTTCTGGAAGAATGCGGCATCAAACCTGCCTTGGGTAGCTGTTCGTGATCCGCAGTCTGTCTACTCTCAGATAGCCGGATTGTATAATGTGAAACAACTCCCGGCGATCTTCATCCTTGACCGCAAAGGTAATCTGGTTAAACGGGTGGATGACGTGAAAAATCTGGCGGCAGATGTAAAAGCTGTACTTTAATATAGTAGCTAACAATCAGATTTATATGTTGTAAAGCACTTGTGAGGGTTTGTGCATTTTGAAAAGATGTCTTATCTTTGCAATGTCTAAAATAAAGAGAAAAAGGAGTTCCGGCCAGGTTGTTGGTCGGGATTCTTTTTTTATTATGCAGTAATAAATATTAATTTTTAAATCAATAATTAGGAGGATTTAGTATGGCTGTTAGTTATATGACAGAAGACGGCTACAATAAGATTTTAGCTGAAATCAACTATTTGGAAACCGTGAAGCGTCCTGAAATTTCTGCCCAGATTGCTGAAGCCAGGGATAAAGGTGACTTGTCTGAAAATGCAGAATATGACGCTGCAAAGGAGGCTCAAGGCATTATGGAAGCAAAACTGGCCCAGTTGAAGGGGTTGATATCTAATGCACGTCTGATAGATGAATCACGTGTTCAGACTGACGAAGTTCAGATTCTGAATAAGGTGAAGATCAAAAATACGAAGAATAATATGGTAATGACATATACATTGGTCTCCGATTCGGAAGCAAACCTGAAAGAAGGAAAGATTGCCGTGAGTACACCGATTGCAAAAGGACTGATGGGAAAGAAAGTCGGAGACGTGGTGGAAATCAAAGTTCCGTCTGGATTGATGACTTTTGAAATAATGGATATATCAATTTAATACAATAAGATATGGCAACAATATTCAGTAGAATAGTGGCTGGCGAGATACCCTGCCATAAGGTTGCGGAAGACGAAGAATTCTTCGCCTTCCTGGATATTAATCCGGTTGCAAAAGGGCATACTTTAGTGATTCCGAAGAAAGAAATTGACTATATTTTTGATCTGGAAGACGCATTGTTAGGGCGAATGATGGCTTTTGCCAAGCGTGTGGCCCGTGCTCAGGAAGCGGCTATTCCCTGCAAACGTGTAGGGATAGCTGTAATGGGATTGGAAGTGCCTCATGCGCATATCCATTTAATCCCTATAACAAAGGAATCGGATATGTATTTTGGAGGTGAGAAAATGACAATAACTCAGGATGAGTTGGCAGCGGTAGCTGCCTTGATAAAAAAAGCGTACAAATAATTGGTCAAAGGCTTTTTTTATTGGAAATAATACGTATATTTGTAACCACTATTACTGTATTGTTTTAGAACGGCAGAAATAGTGGTTTTTTTAATGATTCATTAGTGGTTTTTACTCATAAATTTGTTAACCTTAGAAGAAAGGCCCCTCTGAGACAGAGCGGCCTTCTTTTTTAAACACACAAATTATAAACAAATCTTTTTATCTCCCTATATATGTATTGAAAAATTAGAGTTATGCCATAAGTACGGACTAAGTGCCGGTAATCCCAAGTTTACAAAGTAAATGATACTTCCAATAAGTGCTAGTATCCAAATGACCAGTAGTGTCCATTTTGCCGGATTAGGTAATGGTTTCAAATTGAATAATTGACCGAATATGGCAAAAAGTAATGCTATTGCAGGTATTCCGATCAGTAAGATGATACCGATACAGCCTATCACTGCCATATAAACGGGAATTCCGTTGTAAAGATCCATTCCGAAAGGAGAAAGCTGATATAATATGCCTGCACCTCCTCCAATCAGGGCGACTGTTATAACAAACAGTATAAATACGACCAGTAAGAGAGGAGGGAGCAAAATGATACCTACCAAGACTGCTCCGAATTTTAAGAGGAAGCCGAATACTGTGACAAATAGATCAGCTATTTTCTGAAAAAAACTTCTTGGTTTATCTGAACTTATATAATCGTTTACGTTATTGCTGACTTTTTCAAATCCATCAGTAACGGTTTGTCCGATGGTTTCGAGCGTTACGCTTTTACCTCTCATGATCAATCTGTCTGCGGCAGTCCTGGCCAACGGCATGACCATCCATAAAACAATATATAATATAGCCATCCAATGTACGACCGGAATGAATAACAGCAGAATCATTGCCAGTCTGACAGCGGTGGCGTCCCATCCCATATAGGCTGCAATACCGGCTGCTACACCACCGATTACCCGGTTGTCCGGGTCACGCATCAACTTTTTCTTGCCGGTAATGACCTGTTCCTGATAAGTCCGTTTCTTAGCATTCTCTTTTTCTTCTTCAGTCTCTTCCTCGAATATCTCTTCCGGTTTACCCATGCGGTTGATCACCTCTTCTACATGTTCGATCGTGATCACCTCATGTCCCAGGCGTACCCGTTCACCGAACAACTCCGAAATACGCATTTCGAAATCGTTCATGATCTCCTCGGAACCTTCTTCTTTACGGAAATGTATACGTAAATTAGAAAGATATTTATCCAGTAACTGGTATGCATCTTCGTCAATGTGGAAAACAGTTCCTCCCAAATTAACTGTAAGTGTCTTCTTCATTGTTTTCTAATTTTAATTGTTTCTGATGTGGTTTATTGTATCATTTAGTTCCTGCCAGGAGTTTTCCAGTTCACCGAGGAATTCTTCCCCTTTCGAAGTGAGTTGGTAATACTTACGGGGCGGTCCCTGCGTAGACTCTATCCACTGATAACTTAACAGTTCACTGTTCTTTAAACGGGTCAAGAGCGGATATAAAGTACCTTCTACTACAATCAATTTTGCTTCTTGTAACTTCTGAATAATGTCAGAGGTGTAAGCCGGCTCTTTTTTGAGAAGCAACAGGATACAATATTCCAGTGTCCCCTTTCTCATCTGTGATTTTACGTTCTCTGCATTCATCGCTTATAGTTTTATGTTGCAAATATATGTATTGCCTGTGTACTATGCAATACATGCTACTGTAATTATCCTATTTTAACATCTTTCGGGTGGCGGTCTGCCTGTATTTCTGAATCCATTTTTGCACAAAAAGTGCAATTGTGTGTAAAAAAAGGAGCGAAAGTGTTGCTATTCAGTAGGAAACCCGTACTTTTGTTGTATCAATTCAAAAAGAAGAATTATGGTTTATTACCACTATGCCGAGTTAATTCACAGACAGGCTGAAAAGTATGGTTCACGTACAGCTTTAAAATACCGTGATAATGAAAGCGGGAAATGGTTAAAGATCTCATGGAGAGAATTCTCAGAGAAAGTAATGCTTACAGCAAAGGCTATGGCTGAGTTTGGGATAGAAGTACAGGAAAAGATCGGTATCTATTCTCAAAATATGCCGCAATGTTTATTCACAGATTTCGGTGCATACGGAAACCGGGTGATTTCTATCCCGATGTATGCAACTAACTCTCCTGCTCAGATAGAATATATTATTAATGATGCGGAGATACATACGCTATTTGTGGGTGAACAGTTGCAATATAATAATGCCTTTAAGGTACAAAAAGAATCTGCCGTCTTAAAACGTCTGATTATTTTTGATCCGGCCGTTAAGTTGAATCCGGAAGATAAGACTTCTATTTATTTTGATGACTTTCTGCGTCTGGGCGACAATGCACATGCCGAGACTACTGTAAAGATCCGTATGAATGAGGCTAGTGCTGATGATGTGGCTACTATTATGTATACTTCGGGCACGACCGGTGAATCAAAGGGGGTCGTTCTTCATCATTTTAATTATCTGGAAGCGATGCGTATCCATGATATCCGTTTGCCGATGGTCAATGACAAGGATACATCTATGTGTTTCCTTCCGCTGACCCATATCTTTGAGAAGGCATGGACTTGCTATTGTCTGCATAAAGGGGTGAAGATTGCGATTAACCAGGATCCGAAGATGATCCAGAAAACATTGCCGGAAGTTCATCCGACGCTGATGTGTAATGTGCCGCGTTTCTGGGAAAAAGTATATGTGGGAGTACATGAGAAAATCAATTCCTCGGCACCTTTCATGAAGAAGATTTTTATGGATGCGATAGAGACTGGACGTCTGTATAATCTGGAATATAAGAATAAAGGTATCGAAGCCCCTTTCTGCCTGAAAACCAAATTTAAGTTTTATGATAAGACTGTCTTTACCCTACTGAAAAAAGTGCTGGGTATTGAAAGAGGACGTTTATTTCCGGTTGCAGGGGCTCCGTTGTCTGATACGGTGAATGAATTCCTTCAGTCCGTTAATATTCCTATTGTCTATGGGTACGGATTGAGTGAAACGACGGCGACAGTTTGTTTCTATCCGGAAATAGGTTTTCAATTCGGTTCGATCGGTGAAATAATGCCGGGAGTAGAAGTTAAAATAGACGAGAGTAACGGAGAAATTCTTGTCAAAGGTAAAACAGTTACTACAGGTTATTATAATAAACCGGAAGAAAATGCGCGGTCATTTACTGAAGACGGCTTTTTCCGTACCGGGGATGCCGGACGTATGGAAGGAAACATTTTGTTCTTTACGGAACGCATCAAGGACCTTTATAAGACCTCAAATGGTAAATATATAGCTCCGCAAGCAATAGAAATAGAGATGGGGAGCGATAAGTATATCGAACAGATTGCTGTTATCGGCGACCAGCGTAAATTTGTCAGTGCTCTGATCGTGCCGGCTTATGCTTTGCTGGAAGAATATGCGGAAAAGAAGGGTATCGCGTATAGTAGTCGTGAAGAACTTTTGGCCAGTAATGAAATCATCCGCCTGATAGAGTCGCATATAGAGGAACATCAGAAAAATATGGCTTCTTACGAGAAGATCAAACGGTTCACTCTTCTTCCCCAGCCTTTTACGATGGAGGGGCGTGAGTTAACGGATACATTGAAATTACGTCGTCCGGTTGTTTTGCAAAAATATGCGAATGAGATTGAAGCGATGTATGCAGAGTAAACTGACAATTAATTTCCTATCTTTGCACAAAATTTAAAATAAGAAGAATATTATGATAACATCAGACCAACTACAGAATGTGTTGGAGCGCGAGAACGCGCTGAGGGGGTATCTTTGACATAGATGGTAAGACCATCCAGTTAGAAGAAGAAGAACTGCGTACACAGGACCCCGGCTTCTGGGAAGATGCCAAACGGGCAGAGGCTCAGATGAAGAAAGTAAGAGAACTGAAGAAGTGGATCGAACTTTACAACGAGGTAAATGCGGCAGCAGAGGAGTTGCAGTTGGCTTATGAATATGTAAAAGAAGAGATTATCACCGAAGATGAAGTCGATGCGGCTTATGCCAAGGCTTTGGATCTGGTAGAGAATCTGGAGTTCCGGAATATGCTTCGTGACGAGGCAGACCAGATGAGTTGCGTACTCAAGATCAATTCCGGTGCCGGTGGTACGGAAAGTCAGGACTGGGCTTCCATGCTGATGCGTATGTATTTGCGTTATGCGGAATCTCATAATTATAAAGTATCCATTGCAAATTTGCAGGAAGGTGACGAGGCGGGTATCAAGACTGTCACGATCAATATTGAAGGCGATTATGCTTTCGGGTATCTGAAAAGTGAGAATGGCGTGCATCGCTTGGTTCGTGTTTCTCCCTACAATGCACAGGGAAAACGAATGACATCTTTTGCATCTGTATTCGTTACTCCGCTGGTTGATGATACGATTGAGGTAAAGATTGAAACAGCCGCTATTTCATGGGATACTTTCCGTTCAGGCGGTGCCGGTGGACAGAATGTGAACAAGGTGGAATCAGGGGTACGCTTGCGTTACCAATTCAAAGATCCTTACACAGGTGAGGAGGAAGAGATCCTGATTGAAAACACTGAAACGCGCGACCAGCCGAAGAACCGTGAAAATGCGATGCGTCAGTTGCGTTCTATCCTGTACGATAAGGAATTGAAACATCGTTTGGCAGAACAGGCAAAGATCGAAGCCGGTAAGAAGAAAATTGAATGGGGATCACAGATCCGCAGTTATGTTTTCGATGATCGTCGTGTCAAAGACCATCGTACAAACTACCAGACATCCGACGTAAATGGTGTCATGGACGGCAAGATCGATGAATTTATCAAGGCTTACCTGATGGAATTTGGCGGTGAGGAAGCAGCTGAAAAGTAAAGTTTTTACAAGAATACTTGCAGAATCCGATTAAAAGTCGTAATATTGCACCCGATTTCAGAGTAAGCCTCTGAAACACCGGTCCTATAGCTCAGTTGGTTAGAGCACCTGACTCATAATCAGGGAGTCCTTGGTTCAAGCCCAAGTGGGACCACGAAAATGAAGCGAATTGTCTAATTATTAGATAATTCGCTTTTTTGTTATTCTGTTTAGTATGATTTTAATCATACTCTTCGGTTAACAATTGGATCAGTTTTTCCAGATGTTGTGTATATATATCGCGGGGGGAACAGTTATATTTTTTGCATAAGAAAGCTGCCATCCCGACCACTTCTCCCATCATTCCTGTAGTTTGCATAACTCTGACTGTTCCCAAGGCAATATGAGTAACACTGATATTACGACCTGCCATAAATAGGTTATTGATGTCTTTTGAGTAAAAGCATCTGTACGGTATATGATAGGGCTCGAACTCCCGGTTATGATCTGCTATGCCTAGAAACTCATTTCCCGGATAATATTGACTGTTTTTGGGATCCGGGTAGTGAAGATCGATTCCCCATGTTGTTGTAACGCATGCGTCCGGGTATTGTATCCGATTGTTTATATCCAGTTCTGAGAGGATCAGATCACCGATTAACCGGCGGGATTCTCTTTTTCCGGCAATGAATGACATCCATTCCAGTCTCCAGTTGGAATATTGTTTTCTTTTCTGATTTTTAAGGTAAGACCAATGCCCATAAATAACCCGGAAATTGTAATCCCTTACTTCTTCCGCCTGTTCGACTTTATCTTTATAAAAGCCAGACTCCCAGAACCAGGCACTTGCTGTGTTTTCTAAATGATAGTCATCACTGAATTGAACAGCCCACGGGCATAAAGGAAATTCCGAAGATTTTTCTTCGAAGCGGGCAAACCAATGGTTGGTTGTACCCATTGTTAAACTGTCACTTGTCTGTGGGGCCTTAGGTTCCTTGGTAAGAGAAAAACTTTCTCTGCCACTTCTATAGTCTGCTCCTGCGACAACACCGAGAGTTGCATCTCCGGTACAATCAGCAAAAAGAGGAGAGATGAAGCGGAGTTCTTGATTATTTTCTACATTTTTAGCAAGAACTGCTGCTATGTGATCTCCTGTTTTTTCTACATTATAAACGTGGGTAGAAAGAAATAAAGTAATGTTCTTCTCATTTTTAACGATGTCCAGTTTTCTTTTATCTCCATATTGATCTGCAGAGGCTATTTCATTGGTAGTACCTGTATTCAGTTCCCTTACGATACGTCCTAATTTAGGATAGAGGTTATGATAGATGTCTCCGGACATAGGAAGCCGGACTTCTGAGCTGTTATTACCACCTAAAACCGGCCGGTTTTGTATAAGAGCAACTTTTAGTCCTAATCTGGCAGCCTGGATGGCTGCACATGTACCGGCAACTCCCCCTCCGGCAATTACGAGATCGTATGTTCCGGCTTCTTTGGGTTGCTTTGGTAAATGTAACATTTTTCGTCTGAACAACTTTAGAGCATCTTTGGATGCCGGTGGCTGGTCATTTTTCTTTTGGGTTAGATAGATGGCATCTACCCGGCCTTCAAATCCGGATAAATCGTTTATTGACAGGGTAATCTTTGGTTGTTCGATCATAGAGACACCTGCATATACCCAATGCCATGAGGAATTACCATCTTGCCCTAAGACTATTGGTAATGTGTCGTTATCGATTGCGATAGTGAATTTTCCGGGACCTGTAGGGTAGGGAGCCCAGTCTTTGGTACGAACCCATAGATGATAATTTCCGGATTTTTTTATTTGTATGATTGTTCTGGCTGGCTGGACCGGTTTTCCTAATCCATGAGCCAGAAGATAAGCGGATCCCATTTGATCTATAAATTGAGGGTCAACGATCCATCCTCCTTTTTCCTGAAATTGTTCTGCTTCCACCCATATTTGTCCGGATGCAGATATGACAGGCAGGAAAAAGAGCATTATGACTACTGTGAGTAAGTTTTTTACTTTCATATACGATTGATTTTTAAGAGTAGCCTTTGCCCAGGTGAAAGGCAAGGGCTATCTCTGTAGAATTAGTGGAAAACGGTAAATCCCATTAGTAATTAGGATTCTGTTTTAATGCTGTATTTGTTTCTATTTCTATTCTTGGAATAGGGAGTACATAATCTCTGTCTTTGTTGAACGAACGGAGTTCGATTACGCGCATGTCGTTTTTATTGGAGACTGTACTATAATCCGGCGTTCCATTTTCATCGATTTTAGGAGCAGAATGTAGATAGTCTTTTGGAGGTCTGCCATATAAAACTTCATTCATGACATTTTCCGCAATTCCCCAGCGGCGAATATCAGACCATCGTAATCCTTCCCATGCAAACTCACATTTTCGTTCTTTTCTAATGATTGAACGTAGTTCCGATTGATTTTTATTTGTTATGGGAGGCATATTTACGCTTTTTCTTTGCCGAACTTCATTAATTGCCTGATAAACGGAATTATCTATTTCTCCCAATTCGGTTTTTGCTTCAGCATACATGAGCAAAACATCCGCATAACGCATGATAATAAATGCCGTTTCGCTATTGTCTAATTCACTAGGCTTTGATATTTCATTATATTTTCTCCAGATGTAACCCGAAAAAGTTGCATAAGGATTTAAGGCATCCTGATTGGCGACCCGGCTTGCTGGAGAAGTTTTATAATTCCAGCATTCCACACTGTCTTTGTGAGTCTCAAATTGAAATCCCATGTATTCGGAACCGGGTAAGACGATTGTATATCCCAAACGCGGATCTCGGTTCTCAAATGGTTTTTGAGGGTTGTAAAGAGAGGATTTATCTATAGGGAGTCCATCAATGCATTCATATGAGTCAACTGTGGCCTGGACAGGTATTTTACTGCTGTAGCCCCCGCCCATTCTTGATGTACAGCCTCTTACTATTCCGGGGGTTCGATAACCTTCCTTATAAGTAATGAAGAACATCATTTCTTTACTATTCGATTGGGTGGCAGATTTGAATAAATTTTCAAAGTTGTCATCAATTTGATATTCACCAGAGTCAATAACTTCCTTAGCCGCTTTGGCTGCAATATTGTACATATTATTATACAAAGCGGTCCTGGCTTTTATAGCAAGAGCGGTTCCCTTGCTGATGCGCCCCCATTCATTGGCATCAATATGTACAGGGAGAACCGGAATAGCTTCATCCAATTCTTTTAGTATAAAATCGACTATTGCAGATTTGGATGTTTGGGGGATCTGGGCTTCTGCTAGAGTAAGAGTTTTTGTTACTAACGGAACATCTCCCCATGTTTCGGTCAGCATCAAATAAAAGTAAGCTCTTAAGAATTGGACCTCTCCTTTTATCCTTTCGTAAACAGCCGGAGTTGTTTCTGCTTTAGCCCGTTCCATGTTATCCAGTAAATAGTTACATCGTGCTACGCTGATATAATAATTTTTCCAAAGCTCTTCGGACCATGAGTTATTGGCATCATGAGAACCGTTTCCGATTGATTGCATGGATACTTCTGCTCTTTCCCAGGCTATATCTGTTGTTATATCTAAGAGAGCAGGCATGACCATTCCATAGTTAGTGCTTAACCACAAAGAACCGTAGCATCCCCACAAAGCCATTTCCAACTCCGTTTCATTACTGGGATATGTACTTGAAGAGGGTTTATCCAATGGATATTTTTCAAGTGAACTGTCGCATGAGAAAAAAGATAGACCTGTTATTACCAGGCATATGTATAAAAGATTTTTCATAATAATTTTACATTTAGAATTTTACATCCAATCCAATCGTGAACACTTTCACCTGAGGGTAGTAAGCTCCGTCTCCAACAGGCGCTTCTGCATCAAATCCATCCCAGAATTTATCAATGGATAAAAGATTCTGTCCACTGACATAAAGCCGGACATGGGAGAACTTTATTTTTTCACTTAACGTTTTAGGAAGCGTATATCCTAAGGTTACATTCTTCAGCCTTAAATAAGCAGCATTGGCCATCCAGAAACTGGAATTCTGTTCATTATTTGTTTCATTGAATGCCAAACGAGGAAAACGGGCATTGGGATTATCCTCGGTCCAATGATCTTTATGCATTTCCAGGGCAGAGGCTCCCCAATAGAATGGCATTGTTGCCTGCTTGTTTAAATATCCGTCAGCTTTTCCAACTCCTTGCCAAAACATACTAAAATCAAAACCTTTCCAACTTGCATCCAGATTTAATCCGTAGGTAAAACGTGGAACGGTATTACCGATGATTACTTCATCTTCGTTATTTATTATCCCGTCGTTATTTTGATCTTTATATTTGATATCGCCGGGAGCAAATGCACCAAACTGAGTGGCATGTTTGTAGGAACCGTCAGCATTGTAGTCTTCTTCGGATATGTAACCGATCGCTTCAAGTCCATAGATTGAATTAATGGAGTGTCCTTCCCTGTTTACAGTTAATCCAGTCATACTGATGCCTTTCAGGTCGACAACTTTGTTTTTTACATCGGATAATATGAATGAGGCACCATATCTGAAATCATTGATCTGGTCATTCCATCTCAATTCCAGATCCCATCCTTTGTTGGAAACTTTTGCAGCATTTTGATATGTAGGATTCAGACCAATGATTAGCGGAACATTGAGTTTCCATAAGATATCACTTGTCTTTTTATTGTAGTAATCGAATGAGGCTGAAAGTTTGGAGAAAAACTGCAGGTCAATCCCTAAGTCAAGCATTTCCGTTTTTTCCCATGAAATGGCAGAATTAGACATGTCGTTGATCGCACCGCTGGTAACAGGTTGTCCTCCGATAATATAGGAACTGTAGCTGACGACAGAGGCAAAAGCATAGTTTCCTATATTCTGATTTCCCAGTTGTCCCCAGGAAACTCTGAATTTAGCATTGTCGACAATATTACGTATAGGCTCCCAAAAACTCTCTTCTGAAATTCTCCATCCACCGGAAAAAGAAGGGAATACACCCCATTTATGTCCCAGGTCAAAACGGGAGGAACCATCATAACGGACATTTGCTTCAAATAAATATTTCCCCTGGTAATCGTAATTTATACGTCCGAAGAAAGAAGCCAGCGCATATTCAGATCCGGAACCGGATGCTTTTTGATTGTCACTGCCTCCCGCATTCAATTTTGGATATTGAGGAAATATGAAAGTATCGCGGGAAGCATCGATATAATCATCAGTTCCACTTTCCCATTGGAAACCAGCCAATGCTTTCAGGTTATGTTGCCCGAATGCTTTGTCGAAGTTCAGTAATGCTTTGAAGTCATGCGATAATCCCCAACTCCGGTGCTCGTATAGTGCACTTTTGCTGGGTTTACTGTATGCTAGTTCTCCATCGGCGTAATACGTATTTACACTTTTATTGTAAGTGCTGGTGATATTATTGTTATAAATAGGCGTATAACTGACATCTGCTTTCAGAAAATCTGTAAACTGATAACTTAAAGCCATATTAATGGAAGCTGAAGGCGTTTTGGTTTTAGCAAATCCGCCGTCTTTGGCAAACGCCAGTACATTATCTCCATCCCAGCCGACTGCATATTTTCCGTTTGATAAGACATCAGGATAAATGGAGGGAGTTCGGTTTATCCAGTAAATAACGTCATATATACCTCTGCCTGGAGTTTTCTGTGTATTATATTTTAAATACATGTCTAATTTGGCAGAAAAACGTTGGGTAAACTGCATATCAGAATTTAATCTCACCGTGAATCTGTTATAATCAGTGTTAGGAGTTATGCCTTGCTGATCATAGTAACCGATTGCAGCAAGAAGTTTCATCTTCTCTGTACCTCCGTTAAGTGTGAAAAAATGGTTTTGCTGGAATGCATATTGATTATAGACAGCTTTCTGCCAGTCTACATCCGGATAATGATCACGGTCGGAAGGACCTTTTTCTCTGTATTCCTGAATATACTGGTCTGTGTACAACGGGCTTCTTCCGACATTCCTGTATGCTTCGTTCAGCATGACCATATGATCTATCGCATTCACCTTATCCGGCAGGTCGGTTGGTGTTTGCCATCCGGCATATCCGTTATATGAAACGGAGAATTCTTTATTTTTAGCTCTTTTGGTAGTGATCAGGATCACTCCATTGGCAGCACGTGAACCATAGATAGAGGATGAGGCTGCGTCTTTTAGAACAGAAACGGATTCAATGATATTGGGATCGACGCTATTGAGGTCCATTGCGGTTCCGTCTACTAAAACCAAAGGGTTGGAGTCATTAAGGGTTCCTATTCCCCTGATCCGGATTGTTCCGGCATCTTGTCCCGGTTGTCCGGATTGTTGTGTAATAGTTACTCCGGGGGCAATTCCCTGCAAAGCTACGGATGTTTGTCCGACAGGTCTTTTCATCAGGTCGTCTCCCATAATGGCAGAGACAGCTCCTGTCAGGTTTTCTCTTTTTTGAACTCCGTAACCGACGACAACGACTTCTTCGATCGCCTGGGTGTCTTCCGTTAGTTTTATAGTGATTGAAGATTGATTATTAACGGCAACTTCACGTGTGTTGTATCCGATATACGATATTTGTAGCACAGCTTCAGGAGAGACCTGTAGGGAAAACTCCCCGTTTACGTCTGTGATTATACCGTTTGTTGTCCCTTTTTCCACGATGTTAGCTCCAATGACCGGTTCTCCGTTCATATCGATGACTGTTCCGGTTACAAATTTTTTCTGTTGTTCTGCCTCTGATTTGGATACGATAATATAGGAACCTTCCTGTACGTAGTTTAATCCGATATTTTTAAACAGATTATCCAATACTTGCTTTACCGGCTGATTGATCGTGTTTAAAGCCACTTTCTGACTCGTATCTACATTAATATTATATACAAATAGATAATCCGTTTGTTTTTCTATAGTATTCAATACTTCTTTTAAAGAAGTATTGCTGGCCCGGACGGTCACCTTCGTATTCTGCGAGTTCAAATTGATTGCATGTAATGAAAATATCAGTACAAACAAAAGGAATGAGGTTATTCTCATGATTCTGAAAAAATGTTTATGTCGTGATTTTTTTTGATAATAAGGTCCCGACAAAGATACTTTATTCATAACTTTGTAATTATTAGAGATTAATACAGTTGTTGATAATTGTGTTAGTCGTGAAGCGATAGATGTTCCCGCATTTATCGCTTTTTCTTTATGTGCTATTTCATAGGCGATATGATTTAATGGTTCGACATGTTATTTTATATAGATGATCGTATTGTTTTCATTCCTGGTAAAACTAAATCTGACATCTCGTTGGAGGACATGTAGTATAAAGTCTAACCCATCCGAAATACGGAATTTCCCACTACAAATATAACTTTCCAGCTTTTTGTTTTTATTGATAATCTGTATATCGTAGGTCTTTTCGAACTCTTTCATCAAATCGTTGAACGTGATATTCTCAAAACAGAGCAGACCTTCTTTCCAGCGATAAATATCATAGTTTTGTATCTGTACAACATTCAGTTGACCATTTATATAATCTGCTTTTTGCAGTGGATGCAACACTATTTTATTGGATGGTTCGGTTTTATCTGAAATTTGTATGGAACCTTCCATTAATGCGGCAGAAAAAAAGGAGGTTTTATTGTAGGCATTCACATTAAATTTAGTACCTAATACTTCTATATCATATTTACCGGTTTGAACAACGAACGGGCGTTTGGCATCTTTGGTAACTTCAAAATAACCTTCCCCATCCAATGTCACTTTTCGCTTGCTTTTCCCTTTTGTAAAGGAGGCCGGATATCTCATTTTAGTTCCGGAATTGAGCCATACATTTGTTCCGTCCGACAATAAAAGATTAACTCTTTGTCCCGTTGGCACTGTGATCGTGTTCATTTCCTGGTCTGTCTCCGTTTTTGTTATCCGGTAGGCTTGTAAGCCACACATGATGAACAGGGCGACAACTGCTGCATATTTGATTAGACTGTTCAGTTGGAACACTTTTCCGGAAGAAGAATGCAGCGTACTGTTTCTCTTGTTCTGAATAAGCAGAAGGTCAAAGTATTTACGTTCCTTTATGTATTCCTGCATGTTTTCTTCAGATGCTTCCGTCCAGTCGCAAACCTCTTTTTCTTCTTCAAGAGATGCTTTTCCTTCGAAAAAACGATATAGTATTTTTCTTTCCATATATAGTAAGCACATAACTAAAATGTATCCCTAATGGAAAAACTTACTTTTTTCAATAAAAACAAGATCGTTACTAATTAATTCAGGAAGATAAGAAAGAACGGGAGATAATCTTTTAATCTTTTTCTTAATACGCTGAGGGCTTTGGTTATATGAAATTCAATGCTTTTAGTCGATAAATCGAGATGTTCGGCAATCTCTTTATGAGTTTTATTTTCATACCGGCTCATAATAAAGATAGTACGTGTCTTTTCGGGGAGGCTTTCCAATGTCTCGTCTATCAGGCGTTGTGCTTCCGAACTGAATAACTCTTCCGGATCGCAGGCTTCCAGTGTCGTGATTTTTAGTTTCCTGACTCTGTCCATGTGGGTCCAGAGATTTTGTTCGATATCTTCCCGGATTCGTTGGTTACGTAGATAGTTGAGGCTTTTATGTTTGACAACTTCCATGATATAAGCCGGGATATTCGAATTGGAGCTGAGAGAATGCCGGTTTTCCCAATAATATACCAGACTGTCGACCACTATATCTTCGGCAGTATCTTCATCCTGAATATAAGTGTTAGCAAAACGGATGAAAATTCCCTGATAGTTCGAAAACAGTTTGTTAAATTCCTTTATCTCTGAAATGTTTTCCATATCGAATGATTGATAGGGTAAAGATATATAAAAATTGAAGATTACAATATTTCTTCCCATAATCAATATTTCTTAGCAAAGGTAATGCTTTTTGTGATATATGACATATATGTCATTGAAAAAGTAAAAAAAGCTGCTGTAATTTGAATCATGCAGAACATTAAGAATGATTTGTTAATAAAAGAAATAGCACGGCAGATTAAAGAGCTTCGGCTTTCCCGGAATTTGTCGCAGGAAGATGTTTATCTTGATACTGATATACATTGTGGACGTTTGGAACAAGGAAAAAATAATATAACTGTCAGTACTTTAAAAGTATTATGTGATTATTTTCAGATATCTTTATCAGAATTCTTTAATCGAATTGAAAAACAATTATCAAAATGATAATTTATCATAGATTTGCCGAGGCTGTATAGGGTAGGGATGGGGTTGGTTCTCATAGAAGTCGTTCTAAATGTTTGGTCCATGTCCATATAGATAATATTATTAAGCTTTTGATGATTAAACTGAAAGAATATATATGCAAAACGGATTTGTTTGTCTTTAAAAGGGGGCTTTGTTGGTGTGTTTTGGTATTTTGATTTCTTCTGATATTTTTCTTCTTCTAGAGTTGTAAATATGCTGTTTAACATACAAAATCAATGCTTGGAAAATGGATTTTGCTGAAAAATCTACTATAGTTGATATAATTTTGTGTTTAAACGAATTTCAATCTCAGTTAAAACGAATTTTTTTCGTTTTAACTGCATGTCAATTGGGGTCTAAACGAAGGTTTGTGATCTTTTTATCTGGAGCTAGTGTTAAAATATGTGTTTTTTATTCTTCTAGAAGTGATATTAATAGCTTAGGTACTGTTATTGTTTTGTGTATTTTTTGATCAAGAAGATTTTTTGTATTGAATGATGTTTATACTTAACCAAATACGGAGACTATCTGCATTTTTCTATCTCCGTATTTGATTTGCCAGCTTATAATAAACAAACTTTTAATGTAGCAATTTGTGTTTATTTATCCGGGTCTGTGTAGAGCTTTTTCCCTTCGTTCCAAGGGAGCATTTCTCCTTTTCCCCACCAGAAAAAATCATCTAGATTACAAAAATCGTTATTTTTCTCCATTTCTTCTTTTAATAACTTTTTGTAGGCTGCAAGTTTGAAGGCGTAAGCCGGTTCTTGGGCATGATTGACCATTTCCCAGGGATCGTTTTTCAGATCGAATAATTGTTCAGTTCTGAAGCCTCCGACATTATAGATGATATATTTCCAGCCATCTTTCACTAATCCGCGTTGAATGCTGTTGTATGCAAGGAACAGGCAGTCTCTGTGTTTATCCGCCCCTTTGATAACTGGTAGTAAAGATTTTCCGGTGACGGACGGAGCCGGCTGTGTGCCTGTCAAGTCACAAAGTGTTGGATATACGTCGTAAAGATAACAGTTCACATCTTTTTTTGTTCCTTTTTCTTTCTCTAGGCCGGGAACAGATATAACTAAAGGAACACGTACGCTGTGATCATATAAATTCTGTTTACCCAGCAAACCGTGCTGTCCGACTGCTAATCCGTTATCCGAAGCAAACACAAGGATGGTATTATCCATTTGCCCGCTTTCTTTTAGCGCCTGTATAATCCGTCCGATCTGTGTATCTACTTCGCTAATCATACCGTAGTATCCGGCTAACTCTTTCTGTATGGTTTGAGTGTTTCGTGGAATAGGAGATAAGACTTCATCGCGTACTTTCATATCTCCGTTATCAAACGGATGCTGAGGTAAGAAATTAATTGGTAAATTCAATGTATCAGCTTTATAACTCTGTGCATAATCCGGATGTTGCATACGCGGATCATGAGGCGAGGTAAAAGCGACATAAGCGAAGAATGGAGATTTCTCTTTTTTCCGTCCTTGCAGGAACTCTACCGCCGCATCGGCAAACATCTCGGAGGAGAATTTTTTTCCGGTAAATGGTTCGCCTGCATAGTCGCCTGCCGGGTCGTAATGATAGAGGCGTGGAGATACATGTCCGTTTGTCTGATAAGAATGCATTCCTCCGAAGAAAATATTTTCTCCCTTCTCGAAAGAGCGGTTGAAAGACTTACGATCCGAATGCCATTTTCCGGTGGCAAACGTGGTGTACCCGTTTTGCCTCAATAACTCGGGAAGAGTAACATGTTGCTCCGGTATCCGGGCACCGTCCTGAATGACTTGATAAACCCCTCTTCCGGTCATAATCATTGCTCGGCTGGGCATCGACAGGGCACCCCCTAACGAACCATTGGTGTATGTCCGGGTAAATGATATGCCATTATCTACGATCCGGTCGATATTGGGTGAATGAACCTGATCGCATCCATAGGCGTGGATACACGTACTTTGCATGTCATCGACAAGGATGAACAGGACGTTCGGCGCTTTCTTTTTAGATTGCGCCAAGCATGCCGTTGATAAGGCCAGTGTGAAAACTGGAATGAAGATTTTTCTCATATTTTATTACCAATTTGGGTTCTGTTTCAGATTTGAGTTCAGTACCAGCTCTTCAGTCGGTAACGGGAAATAATAATGTTTGGATTCGTCAAACTTACGTCCGTTCGGTAAAATCTTTTTATAGGGGAGAATATAACCATTCTCATCTATGTCGATATGTTTACCAACTACGACTGTCGGGTATTGGGACTGTACGAATTTCATTCCCCGTACCGTTTTTTCCAAAAGCTTACCCGCTTTCCAACGCATCAAGTCATCGTAACGCATTGCTTCGAGTGCAAATTCAACTCTCCGTTCGCGTCTGATTTCATCAATCAAAACTGGGAGTTCCGGGAAATCGGATGCAGGATCTTTTTCCAATGTCTCGATTCTCATATCAGGCATTCCGGCTCTTTTTCGCAACAGGTTGATTGTGTTATCCAAAACGTTTTGGTCACATAGATTCAGTTCGGCAGCTGCTTCTGCATAGATCAGCAATGTCTCTGCATAACGGAAAATCGGAGCATCCAGAATACCGTTTTGGTAACGGAGATATTCTTCACGGTCATCTACCCAGTATTTAATGATCTGATATCCTGTGGGAATCACACCAGTTGCAATGTTAGAACCCGGGATAGACGGTTTTAATGTTTCACGTTGTAAATCTTTTCCCGGATAACAAACCGTTTGTGTTAGTCGAGGGTCACGATTTAGAAGTTCGCTTTGTATGCTGTCATCTCCCAGATAATGTTCTTTACATAAGGATATAGGTTTTCCACATTTGCAAAGATAAGATTCTATTAAAGATTTGGATACACTGAATCCTAAATTAGCTTCTCCGCCTTCAATAAAATTACTCGTTCGATTACCCAGCAATCCAAGTTCATATACTTTATAGTAAATCATTTCCGGGTTTCCTTTCAAATCGAGAGAGCAAAACAATGTCCGATAGTCCCATTCCGGATCGCCTGTGTTATAGACGGAATAATGCTTTTCCGTTATCAGCGTATTTGCCGCAGTCATGGCTTCTTTCAGGAATTTCTCATGGTTTTCTATTCCATGATATTTTCTGAATGTCCCTTCATGCAGGCATATTCTGGCTTTTAAAGCCAAGGCTACGTCGCGGTTAATACGGTTGGGGGAGGCTTTCTCGTAAGCTGGTAATTTACTTATCGCCCAGTTTATACAATGCAGGACAGAGTCCATGACGATAATCCGGGAGTCGCGCGGACCATATAATTCTTCAGAGTCTACATTCAGATCTTTGGATATCCAGGGTACATCGCCGTATCGTTTGACTTTTTTGAAATAATCCCATGCTTTAAAGAACATTACTTCTCCGGCATACGCGTCTTTCACATTTTCTTTGATCGGGGTTTTCTGGTAGCGGTTCAGGAAATAATTACATTTTCTGGTAAAGGTCCAGTTCCAGTCTGAATCTCCACTTTTGGCGGGGACGACATGTTCTCCCGCAGCTATGATATTATAATCCTGGGGAGCCATATTATCACTCTGGTTATCTCCTGTCAGTAAAGGACTTTTTGTATGGCCCGAGGCGTGTCCTTCAATAAAGGTGTAGAGTCCGTTACAGTAAATTTCCAAATCTTTTTCAGAATTCCAGAAATTCTCGTCGCTGATACTGGTAGTAGGATAGCGGTCCATGAAATCATTATTACAGGAGCATACTCCTAAAAGTATGATTCCTAGAAGTGTGTTTGTTATATATTTATACTTTTTCATACTGATATTTCTTTATAGTGTTATTTGAAGACCAAACAAAATAGAACGTTGTAGCGGATAATATTCTCCGACATTCCCTATGATTTCCGGGTCGAATCCACCTTTAATATTTGTGATTTCACATAGATTCTGTCCGGAAAAATAGACTCTTAGCCTGTTCAGGTATAATTTAGAAGTCAGAGCATTTGGTAATGTGTAACCCAATGTCAGGTTCTTTAAACGGGCATAGGCACCGCTTTGCAAGAAACGTGTTTGAGTTTTTGCATTATATCCGGCTGATCCGGCCTTCCAGATAGGATATAAAGCGTTAGGGTTATCTTCACGCCATGCATTGTTATAGACTTCATAGGTACCGACTGCTCCGGCATTGTTGATTTGTCCCCAAAAGAAATTTCCGCTCGGAAAGAAATCCCGTTTTCCTACCCCCTGAATGAAAATGTTGAGATCGAAACCTTTCCAGGCAATGTTACCTGTGATACCGAATTGATAACGAGGTGTTGTGTTTCCGATAATTTTAGTGTCTCCTGGGTTGTCTACGGTTTTGTCGCCCCAGTTGATGACTTTGTCACCATTTAGATCGGCATAATGCACATCTCCGGGGCCCCATTTACTACCATTGCCTAATTGACTTTGGTCGGCAGATGCTGCGACTTCTTCTTTCGACTGGAAGATGCCTACGGTTTCATATCCCCATATTTCACCGATCGTTTTGCCTACGTAATAGGTCTCATATAGTTTACTGGGGTTGTTGTCGTATTTAGTAATTTTGCTGACATAGTCGGATAGGATCAGACTTACATCATAATTGATGCCGTTATTTAATGCATCTTGCCATCTTAAAGAGACTTCCCAACCGTTTGTTTTCATGTTTGCATTGTTACGGCGTGGTGAATCTGTTCCTAAAATAGACGGTAGTTTGTCACCTTCGGTCAGCATGTTGATGGTACGGCGGTCGAACCAGTCAAAGCTGGCTGATAGTTTATTCAATAAAGTGATATCGACACCTAAATTCAACGTTTTTACAGTTTCCCAGGTAAGGTCGGAAGCAACCAGGCCGGGGGCTGTGACCGAAATAGGAAGATTTCCGTTTAATATATATTGTGTTTGTTGTGTTACGTCGAATGTGGAGATATAGGGATATACGCCTGAAACATTTTGGTTACCAAGACTTCCGTAATTAACGCGTACTTTTAAGTCATTTAACCAGTTACGGGTTGAGGACATAAAATTCTCTTCTGATATTCTCCATCCACCGGCAAAAGATGGGAAGAATCCGAAGCGTGAACTATGGGGGAATTTGGATGTACCGTCGTAACGTCCATTCATCTCAAACAGATATTTACCTTTATAATCATATTTAAAACGCATGAAGGCACCCCGGATAGCCCAGGCCTGTTCGGAATCTTTCCCGATTATATTACCTGTCCCTAAATTGATGGACGGAACTTCCATTGATACCAGATTTTCTTTTTTTATGGACGACATGCGGTATAATTCCCATTCTTGGTTGAAACCGATCAAAGCGTAAATATTATGCTTTTGGTTGATACTTGTTGTATAGTCCATAAAGATGTTTCCTGCGAAATAATCGGTATGGCGGTTCTCATCCGAAATGAAGGATGGATATGTCGCGCTGTTTTGTGTAGTCCACGAATCACGGATATAAGAGAATTCTTTCTGAATATCTTTATTCCTGTAATTCGTTGTACGGTAGCTAAAATCCCCTTTCAGTTTCAATCCTTTTATGATATCCCATTCTCCGTTAATCAGAAAGGTCGCGTCTTCACGTTTGGTGTTGTTTCTTGAGCCGCTTGCCAGGAAATTATAAAAATGTTCGGTAGGAACACCTCCACCCACGGGAGAATCCTCCGGAGTATATATCGGATAAAGAATTTGCGGTTCGCCACGAGTCATTTGTTCCCACCAGCTGGAGCCTTTTGTCGTATAGCGATGAGGTTCGTCATAGATTGTTTGTGAATAAGTAGCCTTAAATCCCAGTCGGAAATTTTCAACTAATTTTGCAGAGACGTTCGTCAGGAAGTTATAACGTTTGAATACGTCGGTATAATCTTTGAACATTCCGTCCTGATGCATCATACCAGCCGATGCGTAAAAATTGATTTTTTCGGAACCACCGTTTACACTGACTGTATGTTTATGCGTTGGCGACCATTTACTCAACATCTGTGCATAATTGTCATTTCCTCCGTTCCAAAAGATTTTACCGTTATCCAATACATGATAGATCGGATTATTTACCGGGTCGGCATTATAATCTTTCACCCATTGTACTTGCTCATCCGTATATTTGTTTTTACCGGAATTGTTGAATGAAGATTCGTTGGACGCATCCATATAATCTACCGCACTTAACATATCGGGTAGATAAGTATGCGTATTGAACTGGATACTTCCAGAGTATTCAATGACCGGTTTTGTATTTGCTTTCCCCCCTTTAGTTGTAATTAAAATAACACCGAAAGCCCCTCTTGCTCCGTAAATAGCTGCCGAAGAAGCGTCTTTTAAGACGGAGATGCTCTCGATATCTTCCGGATTCAACATATTGAAATGTGTCATTTGTACTCCGTCTACCAGGATGAGAGGAGATGTGTCACCGTTGCTGATGGTGGCGGCCCCGCGTATATTCATTTTTGCGGTGGAATTCGGATTGCCATCGGAGTTATTGATATTCAGGTTAGGGACAACGCCTTGCAGTCCCTGGCTCAGATTTGTAATTGGTCTATTCTCCAATACTTTGGAGGATACCTGCGATACGGCTCCTGTTAGGTTGACTTTTTTCTGAACACCATAGCCGACAACAATCACTTCTTCCAGGGCTTGCGAATCTTCCTTCAGTTCAATATTGATCGTTGTTCGTCCTCCTATTTTAATTTCCTGCGTGTCGTAGCCGACGTAAGTGATTTGAAGGGTTGAATTGGGTGATACTTCCAGTGAGTATTTGCCGTTCAGGTCTGTAATCGTACCATTAACGGTTCCACTTTCAATTACGTTCGCTCCTATTACCGGTTCGCCGTTTGCATCAGTGATAACACCGGAGATTCTTTGTTTTTTATCATCCGGGAGATTTGTATCGGTTTCTTTTTTTACAATGATATTTTTCCCTTTTATTTCAAAGGATAATGTTTGACCGTTTAGTATCTGTTTTACAACTTCAGATATGGGTTTATTAGTTGCTGCAATTGAAATGGTTTTTCGGGTATCTATGTCCCCGGAGGCGAAAACAAAGGAATAGCCATTTGTCTCTTTCAATGTTTCAATGGCTTTTTTAACCGTCACATTATTTAAATTCAGGCTTATGTTTTGCGCAAACACTGTTAAATTCAGGCAAAACATCACCAGGACCATATATATGGCCTTCTTTCTGATATTCATAAGTAATTAGAATTAATTGTTTTAAACAAGAAATTTTAATACCGGAAGTAAAGTTTTACTATATTTGTCAATACTTTCGGAATTCGCAGTGAATGGAGTCCGGATATCTGAATCGGAGGATTGTGCAGATCCTCCGGTTCTTTTTATATCGAACTCGGTTTTTACGTTCTAACCAGGGTCTCTTCTTTTCATATAAATTCAATTTTAAGTTAATAAATAAGTATTAAATAAAGACTTTTATTTGGCGGATAAATAGATGTCTTTTTCATTTATCCTGTATTCTAGTTTTCCAGTCGAAGCTAACATTTCTAATATTTCCTGGATAGTCTGTTCTTTTCTGACGAAGTTTCCGTAGAAACGGAATGTTTCCAGTGAATTGTCTTCCAGGTGTATTTTTACGTTATAACTTCTTTCCAGTTCTTTGATAATATCCGGCAGCAATTCTTCGTCGAAGAACAGGAATCCGTTGGTCCATTCCGCTGTATACCGTGCTTCGGAGGCGGAAACCATCAGTTTGCCGTTTTTCTTGTTCAGGATCGCTTTCTGATCGGGTTCCAGATAACAAAGGGCATCGTTTTTCAGATAGTTTCTTAAACTCACTTTTCCTTCCAGCAGGCTGACGGACACTTCTTCGTCTTCCGGATAATTCCTGAAATTGAATTTTGTTCCCAACACTTTTAATTGCAATTCTTTTGTCGTGATTTCAAAAGGTAATTGTTTATTGCGTGTCACTTCGAAATATCCTTCACCACTTAATTTCAGTTTTCGTTCTTCTACACCGAAGCCTTGTGAATAGGTGATTGTCGAACCGGCATTCAGCCATACCAAGGTTCCGTCCGGAAGATATAATCTGGTTTTTGACCCTAACGGAGCTTCGACGACCATTTCGGCAAATTGTTTCTTTACCTGTTCGGTACCGGTCCGGTAGGAAGCGAAGGAAATAAGACAGAGAAGTGCGACGGCAGCTGCCCCATAAAAGAATTTATGTAAAGATAGCTTTTTGACGGTTTTCTCTTCTTGATGTGTTTGGCGGGTTCTGCTGAGGAACCGGCTGTATGCTTCTTCTTTATTATATCGTTCTTCTTCGCTTGCACTGATTGTTGAGAACCAGATCTCACGCATCTGTTGGAAATGTTTCTGATTTTCCGGGGATGCTTTGAGCCAATTCTCCAGTTCTGCCAGTTTTTCCGCTTCCAGACCTTGCGAAAGGTATGTTGCGATCAGTTCATCTATCTTGATATGTGTATTTGTGGGCTTCATTTGTTATGTTCTTACTTATATGACAGTTGAAAAGAATGGGAGGGTAGTGTGGGCGGACAAATTTTTTATTTTAAATACAGAAACAGCAGAGGAGTATAAGCAAATACCTGTTTAAATCGGCATTCAGACGGGATATTGCGTTTTTAATATGGTACTTGACGGTATTGACGGAAATACCTAATTCTCTGGCAATTTCTTCATAACGTTTCTCTTCGAACCGGCTTTTTTGAAAAACGATCCTGCATTCATCCGGTAATCTTTCGATAGCATTTTTTATTTCCTGTTCGAGTTCGTTTTCCAGAAGTCTTGCCAGCGGGTAATCATCCGATGAGAAAACAGAATTGATCCATTCGTTTTGCTGGTCGATAACGGAAAAGCGAACTTCCCTTTTTTCTCTTTCCAGATTTAGGTAATTTATGCAGCGGTTACGCACAGCCTGGACCAGGTAGCTACGAAGGGAGGTGGTTATATTGACTGTTTCCCTGATTTCCCAAAGATGGAAAATGGCATCATCCACAATAGTCTCTGAAAGAAAGTCATCCTTCAGAAATTCGTAGGCAATCTTACATAACAAAGTATAATGATGATCATATATGTATTTGTATGCTTGATTATCCCCCGATTTCAGGGAATGAATCAAATGTAGTTCTTCCTCTTTTTCCATCATAATAATCCGCTCTCCCTGTTACATGAAAGATGTATTGTCGCAAATATACATGAATTTATATAAATCTCAGTTAGTATTTAGAGAAAGAGGTAGGTCTTTTTTTATTTAGACCTGGAACTAAATGTGAAGACGTACCTCTAAATTGGTTTAAAGGTACGTCTAATAAAAAGAGATAAGGAGACCTTATTATTGTATAAATATATCTTGTTCCAGGCGTATATCATTAAACGAGCGTCCTATTTTGAATATGAATTTACCTGGTTCTACTGTATATTTCATTTCAGTATTCCATAAACCCAGGTTGGAAGAAGGAACGGTAAAATGGACCGTCTTCTCTTCCCCGGCTTCCAGTTCAACCTTTGTAAATTCTTTTAGGAGGGCAACAGGGGTTACAACGCTTGAAACACAGTCGTGTACAAATAATAAAGGTGTCTCTTTTCCGGTACGGTTTCCTGTATTTTTTACTTTGAAAGATAATTGAATATCTTCTTTCAGAGAGAAGACCGTATCGAGTTTTAAATCGCTATACTCAAAAGTTGTATAGCTTAATCCATGTCCGAAACAGTATGCCGGTTGATCGTCCGAGCGAGAACTTCCAAGGCCATAACCGGTCCAGTAACGTGAAGAGGACTGATAATAATACATGGGAATCTGACCGACATTTTTAGGGATTGTTATTGGAAGTTTTCCGGAAGGATTAACCTGTCCGAAGAGAATTTCGGCCAGCGCTTTTCCCCCGTACATGCCCGGTTCCCAGATATCAATGATTGAAGGGATATTCTGGGAGATCCATTCATTATTTAAAGGTTTCCCATTTACTATTACGGCAACAACCGGTTTTCCGGTTTTTTGAAGAGCCTGGACTAATTCGACTTGTCGGCCGTAAAAATCAATAGACGGTCGGTCAGCCGACTCTCCGTAAGTTCGTAGTCCCCAATCCGATCGGATTCCGTATCCTCCGATTACGACGACAACCAGATCGCAGGATTTAGCTTTTGTTACGGCATCGGATATGCTGTAATCGGAAATACCGCCACCTTCGGTAAGCAATTGTTTCTGCAAAGCCGGGTCAGTCGTATTGGTTTTTTCTTTCGAAATTTTTGCTTTTATCCGGCCGCTGTTGCTATAAACGACTTCTATGCCAGGTACAACTTCCCGGATTCCTTTTAATACAGTGGTTACGTTACTGTCTGGCTGAAAGAAGGACCAGTCACCTAAGATAGATTGATTGTCTGCATTGGGACCAGTTACCAGGATTCGTTTATATTTTTGAACATCAATGGGTAACAAGTTATTTTCATTTTTCAGAAGAACAATACATTCACGGGCGGCTTCTAAAGATAAAGAACGGTTTTCTGCCGTAGCATAAATATCTTTATCCGGATCAATGTATCTGTTTTCAAACAATCCTAGTTCGAATTTAATTTTTAAGATTCTTCTGACTGCATCGTCAATTCTTTTGATAGGGACTATCCCTTCCTGCACTAACTGTGTCAATGGCACTATAAACTGTGTCGTGTCGGGTGAGTACATGTGCATATCCATTCCGGCATTAACAGATTGGCGAAGTGCGTCTTTCTGATTTTCAGCGGTAAAATGAAGCGTCTTCAGATTGTCCATATCCATCATGTCACTGACGTAAAACCCCTTGAATCCAAATTCATTCTTTACGATGTCTGTCAACAACCATTTGGAAGCATGGGCGGGTATTCCTCCAATATCATTATGACCGGGCATAATCGTCATACAACCGGCTTCGATTCCCGCCTTAAATGGAGGTAATATATAAGAACGTAACGAACGCTCTGAAATATCGGCCGAAGCATGATTGACACCCCCTACGGAAGCTCCACCGGCTGCCAGATGCTTCATTGAGGCAGCCACTCTTTTTTGTGGATCTGCATTTTCCTGTAATCCTCTGATGGCTTGTTTGACCAGTTCGCTTGACAGGTAAGGATCTTCTCCGTAGGTTTCTCCGGTTCTTCCCCACCGAGCGTCGTAAACAATGTCTACACAAGGAGCAAAAGTCCAGTGTGTACCAGCCGAACGTATTTCACCAGCCGCTGTCTTTGCCGCTTTTTTTACCAAATTGCGATTAAAAGTGGCTGCCATACTTATTGATGTCGGAAATATGGTTCTACCGGATAATGTGCCATAGCCATGGGCAGCGTCCATGCCAATCAGGTAAGGAATCTTTAGTCTTGTCTTTTCTGATAACGCCTGAATTTTATTTGTCTCTTCCGGTTCCATTCCGGCAATCCATGCTCCGAAATCATAATATCCGTTTTTTATAATTGCATCTTTATCCCATTCGGAGACCATATCCATTTGGCCTATTTTTTCGGTCAGGGTCATTTGTTTCAGCAGTGCTTCAACTCTCTCTTCTACAGGACGATTAATATCCATATAAACGGATGTGTCGATTGTTTTCTCCGATGTACAGCTGTTGAATGACAAGCTTGCTATACAAGCGAAAATGTATGTTGTTATTTTCATGTTTAAAAGACGATTTTGAAATAATAGAGGCTGTCCTTTCAGATAAATAGATCTTTTATGAACAGCCTCGCTAATTTAAATTTTACGTGTACGAATGTTTACCATTCGGGATTTTGTTCGAGGTTCTCATTTAAATCAATTGCAGCTTGTGGAATAGGCCACAGATACATGTGATCTTTCCATACCCTTTTTTCCAGAAAGATGTTTTCACGTTTACCAGAATCGGTCATTTTAGCAAATCCGTAAACATTTCCGTTTTTGACTTTATCACAAATTCTCCAACGGACAATGTCATAATAACGTAAGCCTTCGAATGCAAATTCGACACGCCGTTCATGGCGTAATTTTTCTCTTAAGACATTTTGAGAAGCCATTTCGATGCCAGGCATACCACCCCTGTCGCGAATTTCATTAATCAATTTGACTGCTTCGTCTAGGTTTTCATCTTTTTCGATGAGCGCTTCTGCTCGCATTAACAGGATATCTGCGTAGCGGATGATAGTCATGTTTTTGTGACTTCGTGTAGCATCGACTTCTTCACCTTCAAGATCAACCCATTTAGTTACTAAAAAACCGGTACTGTGAGGTTCTTTGGCCAAATAATCACGGCTGTTGGGATCTTCTATGCCATAGACAGATTTTACGATTCCGTTTACTTTCCATTCCCAACCGGGAGTTATAATTGTTGATTTGAGGCGTGGGTCCCGATATTCATATTCTCCATATCCTCCGTTGTCAGAGATTTCCTGACGTAATTTGCAATATTGGCAGTTCAAATCCTGGCATTGATCGTAAGGATGTCCTCCTATACATTCATATTCGTCTACCAGATTTTGTACAGGTAACAGACGCAGCCAACCTCTGTAAACGCTGGATTGAGGTGACAAGTCGCGGTTGAGCGTTGTTGTCTTTAGCGGATATGAATATTGTTTTTCGAAAATGACTTCCTTATTATTGCCATCGGCTGCCGGACGGAATAATTCTTCATAACTATTTTTTGCCGGGTCATTATCATAGGCACGATAGAGTTCGTATTTACCGGTATTCATTACTGCGGCGGTATGTTCTAAAACTTTATCATATTGCTTTTCATGTAAATAGATACGGGCCAGATAAGCATTGACAACATCTTCGTTAACACGTCCGCTTTCTTCAGACGGTTCTTTTTTTATGTCGGTCAATACATCGTTTAATTCCGATAGGATAAAGTTTAGGACTTCTTTTCTTGGTTGCCGGCTTGTTTCTCTCGATTCTTCGATGCTCAGTACTTTTTTTATCAGAGGAATGTCCCCGAAATAAAACAGCATGTCATAATATATGAATGCCCGAATAAAACGAACTTCGGCAGTTAAATGAGCATATTCCTCTTCCGTCAAATATTCTTTCGATTTCTCCAAACCATCCAGAACGTAATTTAAATTGGCTATTTCAGTGTATCTCCATTCTTCTTTTACTTTACCGGTGTATGCCGTCCAGGAGCCGTCGGCCATGGGATAGTTATCTCTCCACATGGCATTATCGGTAAATCCGTCACGGAAAGCGACTATATGGTCCATTCCACTATTGTAGATTTTGACGTAACATTCATTTACCATCAGGCGTGATTGCTCTGCATTTTTCCACCATTCGGATTCTGGAATCTGGTCGAGTGGAGGTGTTGTTAAAAAGCTATCGCAACTGTTTAGCAGAACTGTAACGAACAAACATATCAATAAATTTATCTTTTTCATTATACTTTCCTTTCATTAAAATTGAACATTCAAACCAAAAGAGTATGTTCTGGATAAAGGATAACTGTAAGCATTTCCTGATTCCGGATCATATCCTGCAACAAAGTTGTCTATTGTAAATAAGTTAGAGGCCGAGAAGAATATACGCAGATTTGAGAATCTCGTATTTTTAATCAGACTGTTTGAAAAATTATATCCTAATTGCAGGTTTTTCATACGCAGATATCCGGCATTGATTTTCCAAAAGTCGGAAGTAGCATAATTGAAAGATCCTTGAACGTTATCCAATACCCTAGGGTATGAGGCGTTGCGGTTATCTTCTGTCCAATAATCCAGCTGATGTTCAAATACTGGTCCTTTTCCGGCATCGCTTAATGGTTGTACTCCCGGACCTCCCATGATATAGTCTTTTTTTCCGATCCCTTGGAAAAAAGCACTGATATCGAAACCTTTCCAAGCTGCACTTAAACGTAAACCGTATAGGTAATGAGGAGCACGGTCTCCTAAGATTACTCTGTCATCGCCGTCGATCTTGTTGTCTCCGTTCTGGTCTTTATATTTTATATCTCCCGGCTTATTTTTGATATTCTGAAATGGTGATTCGGCAATTTCTTCTTCCGATTGGAAAAAGCCTAAAGCCTCATAACCGTAAATAGAATTCATTGGTAATCCGACATCTGTGTAACCATCTTTCCAAGGACCTGTTCCTCCTAAATCTTTTACTTCATTTTTATTGTTGGATAGATTGGCCTGGATGCCATAACTTACATTTCCTATTTTATCATTCCAGTTTACTTCCAGTTCCCATCCGCGGTTTTGTACTTTTCCGATATTTACATTCGGATTGCTAAAACCGTATTCCATAGGGACAGGCAGTCCGATCAAAATGTTATTGGTGTTCTTTATATAGTAGTCGAATGTAACCCCAAGCCTATTTTTTAATAATTGGAGGTCTGTTCCGAAATCCAGCATTGTTGTGGTTTCCCATCTCAGTTCTGTATTTCCTAAGTTTTGTAAATAACCGGTTTGAATCCATGTATTATTCAAGACTGTGTTTCCGATGCCGATAGTGGTGTAGCTCGGATACAGGCCTAATCCGGAAGAAGAACCGGTTTTACCCCATGTAGCACGTATTTTCCAGTCGTCCATAAAAGTTGCATTACTCATAAAATCTTCACCGGTAATACGCCAAGCGGCTGCAACTGATGGGAATGTAGCCCATCTGTGTCCTTTGGCAAATCGGGAGGAGGCATCAGAACGAATATTGAATGTCAGGAGATACTTCCCTGCATAATCGTAGTTAATACGTCCTAAAAAAGAGGCAATAGCCCAATGGTCTGCATTTCCGTCGTTGCTCCAGTTGTCCATCGAACCTCCGGTCAGGACATGAACGAGGTCGGTCGGGTAACCATCTCTGTAAGCGCTGATCCAGTCGGACTTCTCGCTTTCCTGTTGATAACCGGCCAGGACATCCAATGAATGTTTACCAAACTGTTTTTGGTAAGTCAATAATGCCTGAAGGTTATAATAAGCTGAATAGTTGCGACTTTCGTCTAATGAATTTTGCTCCAGAGTCACATTATCTTTCGAATTATAGTCGGTTATCTGGAACTGGCGTTTCATTTTGGAGCTTTTGTTGAAAATGTAGTTTACGTTAGCCAATCCGGTTAATTTCAAACCGTCTATAAATTCGTAACTTAATTTGAAAATACCGGATGCGTCGTGAGTATCATCCTGCCAGTTTCCTGCTTCGTATAAATAAGCCAACGGGTTTACAATGCCGTTGGAGTTGTAAGCATAGCTTCCGTCGGTATAATAAGCAAGGTATGTAGGATTCATTTTATAAGTATCGATGATGATGCCATCAATACCTGTTCCGTCCGAAGTTCCCATGGTTTCATCTTTTTCACGCAGGATATAGCGCATATCAAATGAGAGATTGAAACGTTTGCTGATGGCCACATCCACGTTTGAACGGACATTGAATACATTCTGGTTTACTTCGGGTATAACTCCTGTCTGATGATCAAAACCTCCGCTTAAATAATATTTGACCCCTTCGTTACCTCCTGTTGCAGCAATCGAATGGCGTGTTGTAATGCTGTTTTTGAACATTAAGTCGATCCAGTCGGTATTCGGATAGCGGTTTAGGTCTTCTCCGCTTGCAAACTTACGGATATCATCTTCGGTGAAAATGTCTGCCTTACCTAAATTTCTTTGGGATTCGTTTCTTACCCGTGCATATTCTGCAGAGCTGACGGTTTTTGGCATATTAGTAGGCGTGTTAACTCCGATATATCCATTGTATTTGAAAGTCGGCTTTGCACTTTTACCACGTTTGGTCGTTACCAGAATAACACCGTGTGCAGCACGTGAACCATAAATAGCGGCAGATGCGGCATCTTTCAATACTGTTACACTTTCAATGTCGTCTACGTTTAGATAATTGAACTCGCCAGGAACCCCGTCTACTAATAACAGAGGAGAGCCGGCATCATTGAGTGAGGTTGCACCGCGTAATTGAATGGAAGATGCGGTGCCCGGCTTGCTTGACTGCACGATATTCAGTCCGGCAACTGTGCCTTGTAAGGCATCTGTGACTGTTTGTAGAGGTCTGTTTTCCAACACTTCGGATTTGACAGAACTGACAGCTGTCGTCAGATTTCCTTTTTTTACCGAACCGTAACCTACAACAACAACCTCTTCCAATGCTTCTACATCTTCTTTCAGGATGATTTTCAGGTTGTTTTCTCCTTTTATCGGAATATTTTTTTCTGTATATCCGATATAAGTTATTAATAAGGTAGCATCTGATATGGTATTAAGGGAGAATTCTCCATCGAGATTAGTCACTGTCCCATTTGTTGTTCCTTTCTCTACCACATTTGCGCCGATTATCGGATCTCCGTTTTGATCAACAACGATTCCGGTTATGTGCTTTTTTTGTTGTGCAACAATGGGTATTGTAGTGGGGGACTTTTCAAACAAGTATATTTTATTGTTTTTAATTTCATAACTCAAATTGGTATCGGCAACGAGTTTTTCCAATACCTGGGCTACATCGGCATCTTCCACCTGAATACTCATTCTTCTGTCCAGGTTGACGATCTGTTTGCTGTATGCTACGCTTAGTCCTGTCTGCTTGGTAATAGTAGACAGTATCTTTTCTACTTTTACGTTATTGAGGGAGATGGATACCCTTTGGGCGGAAGCCTCCGCTGTAAAAGTTAACAAAGAGATGACAAGAAATAAGAATGTCAGTTTCATTGCATTCGGGATTTTCTCAATTAATATTAAAAGGTGCCTGGGGATAAGGCACAGATTATTTTTTTTCATATTTTTGAAATGAATTTATGTATTAGAAATTAATTTGAATTTCGGTACGTCGAATAACCGGGGATGTGGGGACATTTCCGGTTATTTTTTTGAGTCTGTTATGTTGTGTCGTTCATGCTTGTCTTTATTTATAGGTTAAACAATATGATAGTTTCTCGATCCTTTACAGGGCGACTAGTCCCTGTTCGTCTTTATATAGTAGACACACAAGGGACAAAAAAGTATGAGTGGAGAATGTAAAATTATTTATTTTTTTCTTCTTATCTTTATAATTCCCTCTTCTTCAGAGAATTGTATAGGTGTTATTTTTTCAAGATCTTTCAGTATCTGTTCCAGCTTCTGATCTGTGGACGTTAGTGTATAGTTATAATAGAGCAGCGAGGAGTCCTGCATTTCGAACTCTACGTTGTACCAGCGGGACAAGGTCGTGATGACTTCGGATAAAGGCGTATTATTGAATACGATCTGATTTTTTTCCCAGGCAGAGTTATGCCCGATATCTTCAGGCCGGGATATTTTGCAGACACCGGTTTTACGGTTGTAGGTGGCTTTCTCCCCCGGTTGTAAATGAGCAAGTGGGCGGGCATTATTGGCTAAGGCTACTTTTCCGGTTTCCAGCGAAACGAAGATATCCGGATCGGTTGCGTATGCTTTTACGTCGAATGTCGTACCCAGTACTTTCACATTGACTTCTTTCAGGTCAACGATAAACGGGCGGTCTTTGTTGGGAGATACTTCGAAGAAGGCTTCTCCCTCCAATTCGACTTTACGCTCGTTGAAACCGAACTTTCGAGGGTATTTGATGCGTGTCTCGGCATTGAGCATGGCCCTGGAACCATCCTGGAAAATCAGTTGCATACGTTCACCTTTGGGAACATATATCTCTTCGTAGCCGGAATCGGCAAATAGGTCGATACGTTTATCTATATACCAGAATTGACCGAGGAATAATAGCAATGGAATGAGAATGGCGGCTGCCCGGAAAAGCATCCGTTTCCTTTTCCGGAGCTGGATTCTCTTCATGATATACTGATACATTTCATCGGAAGGGATGCTGCGTTCAGCATACAGTTCTTCGTTGCCCGGCTGTATCTTTTCTGCGTCCTCATCCATTAAGGAGGATAGATATTTTGTACCCTCAGGGGTGGAGAACCAGCGGATTACCTGGCGGGCTTCCTCCGGGGTGGCCGTGTTGTTGAGGGCCCTGTCGATGATATGTTTATCTGGTGTTTTCATTTTATTCCTGTTTTCTTAATTGACACATAACTGGGCGGATGGTATGAGTGTTTGCTACTCTTTTTTTCTTTTCAGGAGAAAAGAGAGGAGAGCAATAGGATTAGTAACTTATCGAAATGTTCACGGAGCAGCTTGATAGCCTGCGAGTAATGGGTTTTGACAGTCGGTATGGATATCTGCATTTTTTCTGCGATTTCCTGGTTGGATAAACTGTCTTTCAGTTTGTACAGGCAGACTGCTTTCTTTTGTTCCGGCAGGCCGTCGATGGCCCGGTACAGTTGCTCGGTCATTTCCTTCTCTTCCAGTTTCGATAATATTTCGTTTTCATATTCGATTGTTTCCTGTGCCAGTTCGTAATTCTTCTCCAGAGCGGTGTAGTTGTTGCGTATCTCGTTCAGGAGATGGTTTTTCAACATGGTGTACAGGTAGTTTCTCAGGTTGATATGGATGCTGAACAGGGAACGCGATTCCCAGAGTTTCAGAAATATCTGCTGGACAGCGTCTTTTGCGGTGTCATTATCTTTTAAATATTTGTATGCCAACACATAGAGCAGCTTGTGGTAGCGTTCGTAAATAGCAGTAAAAGCCCTCTCATTTCCTTTTTGCAAAAGAATAAGTAACTCGTCATCGGTTTGCCCGGATATGGAGAGGAACCGCTTGTGCATATAATAGTATCCCTTTTAGATTTCTGTGCAAATATAGCTTTAATATGAAACTTTCCAATCGCTGAACTCCAAACTTAACTGTTCCCACCGTTCTTTTCTTTCTGTTTCCTCACGCTCTTCCAATGGATTTGAAACGGAAAGGCCGATTAGCCGGATGGGGTTGGTTGCGTAATCCACTTCCCTGAGCAGTTGTTTAGCCAGGGGAAGAATATCATTCAGGGTGATGAGTTCATGGGGTTGCGTGATACTTTTCGTTTTCAGGGTGAAATCATGGAATTTAATCTTTAATGTCAGTGTGTTCCCTTTGAAGCCTGTCCGTTGCAGGCGGCCGATTAATTCGGTAGCAGCATGATAAAGCTCGATGATGACGGAAGAGGTACGGGAAATATCCTTTTCCAATGTATGCTCACACCCGACGGATTTACGGATACGGACGGCTTCTACCGGGCGAAGGTCTATTCCCCGGGCACATTCGTAATACAGACTGCCTGCTTTACCGAACTGGCGGCTCAGCATTTCCAGCGAACAGTCCCGTAATTCGGCACCGTTATGAATGCCTAATGTGTGCATTTTTTTGGCAGTGACCGGACCCACACCCCAGAATGACTCAATAGGTAGCCGGGCGATAAAGTCGAGTGCCTGAGCCGGATGGATGGTGCAAAGGCCGTCCGGCTTACGGTAATCGGAGGCGATTTTAGCCAGGAATTTATTGTATGAAATACCGGCGGAGGCGACCAGATGCAGTTCTTGTCTTATCCGTTGTTTGATTTCTTTGGCAATGTCGACAGCCAGGGGGATTTGCTTTTTATTTTCCGTCACATCGAGGAAGGCTTCATCCAGCGAAAGCGGTTCGATGATATCCGTATACTCATGGAAAATCTCGTGGATTTGTGAAGAAACTTCTTTATATACGCTCATTCTGCCCGGTACAAAAATCAGGTGAGGACATAAGCGCTTGGCTTTTTGTGACGACATGGCGGAACGGACACCGTATTTACGTGCCTCATAACTGGCCGCGGCAACCACGCCGCGCTCTTCCGAATAACCGACCGCCAGCGCTTTTCCCCGCAGCTCCGGATTATCCCGCTGTTCGACCGATGCATAGAATGCATCCATATCTATATGTATGATTTTACGTTCCGTATAACCTCCTTTTCCTAAACAAAGATACGTAAAAGGGAGGAGATACCGTAGGGACACAACCTTCTTTTGGCTAAATTACAGATTTTCAAGCGTTTGTTTTAGTTAAGAACACCAAAAAGAACATGAGAGCCTACAAAAAAACAAAATTAGGTGTCTCTAATAATGTCGCAAACATATATATATATTCTTTTTAATCGTATGGTTATTATTGGTTTAAAATAACTTTTCATTCGACAATTATTCTTTATGCATTTAACATCTGTCGCATAATCATTCGATAACTGTCGAATGAATAAAGAACATATGTCGAACGATTATTTATGTGAAACGGAAAAATAATTCAGAAGACAGTGAAAAGTAACTGTGGAAGATTTGGATTGGGTGAAAGGCGAATATCATTCCGTGAATAAAGAGATAATCAGTAATTGAGGTAGTGATGTCTGTAATTTATCTACAAAGGAAGTCTTTTTCTTCCCGTAATTTTGCAACGTAGAAACAATATAGTTAGATAATCCTCCTAAAACATCTTGACAATGCCTATTGAATGGGACTGGAATTATAAAATGAATAACGAAACAATTAAATATTATATCATGGAAATAATTAAAAACAAAGAATTCGGAGGCGAACGTCCTCTATTCGCTACACACGACTTGCAACTGGAAAATGTAACCATTCATACAGGCGAGTCCGCACTGAAAGAATGCAGTAATATCATTGCCGTAAACTGCCGGTTTGAAGGTAAATATCCTTTCTGGCATACTAATGGCTTTATTGTAAAGAATTGCCTTTTTACGGAGGGAGCACGGGCGGCCCTGTGGTATTCCCAAAATCTCCAAATGACGGATACGGTAGTAGAGGCCCCGAAGATGTTCCGTGAAATGGACGGAATCAGGTTGGAAAATGTACAACTTCCCAATGCCCTGGAAACTCTGTGGCATTGCCGCAACGTGGCACTGAAAAATGTACAGATAGACAAGGCCGATTATCTATTCATGCACAGTGAGGATATCCGTATCGAGAACTATAGCCAGAATGGGAATTATTCTTTCCAGTACTGCAAAAATGTGGAAATCCGCAACGCCGTTATCAACTCGAAAGATGCTTTCTGGAATACGGAAAATGTAACGGTATACGATTCAGAACTGAATGGAGAGTATCTAGGCTGGCATTCACGCAATCTTCGGCTGGTGAACTGTAAGATTTCTGGTACGCAACCGCTCTGTTACGCCCATAATCTCATTATGGAGGATTGCATAATGGGTGATGATGCCGACCTGTGTTTTGAATATAGCAGTGTGGATGCCACTATCAACAGTCCTGTTCATAGCGTGAAGAATCCGCGTGCCGGTATTATTCTGGCAGAGAGTTACGGTGAGATCATCATTGATAGAAATATCAAAGCTCCTGCCGACTGCGAACTGAAATTATGGGACAACAGAACTTGCTTCAGCGCATGAAATATGTTTTCGATAAAATAACTCCCCGGCGTGCTACCAATTCCTACAAATGGGATACGGCACACGACGATGATGTTCTACCGATGTGGGTTGCCGATATGGATTTCCGTACGGCTCCCGCTGTGGTGGAGGCTCTGCGCAAACGGGTGGAACACGGTATCTTCGGTTACACAAAAGTGCCTCCGGCTTATTATGAGGCAATAACGGATTGGTTTGCCCGGCGGCACGGCTGGCAGATTGAAAAAGACTGGATTATTTATACTTCGGGCGTCGTACCGGCATTGTCAGCCGTTATCAAGGCACTCACCGTTCCGGGAGACTGCATTCTGGTACAACCCCCGGTTTATAATTGTTTTTTCTCTTCCATCCGCAATAATGGTTGCGAAATAGTGGAAAATCCCCTTCTTTATATAAACGAAACTTACCGTATCGATTTCGCCGGATTGGAGCAAAAAGCTTCTGATCCGAAAGTAAAGCTGTTACTTCTTTGCAACCCCCATAATCCGGCAGGGAGAGTCTGGACCCGGCAGGAACTGACACGTATCGGTGAGATTTGTCTCCGCAACGATGTGATTGTTATAGCGGATGAGATTCATTGTGAGCTGGTTTATCCGGGACATACCTATACTCCTTTCGCTTCTATCTCGGAAGAATTCCTGATGCATTCCGTCACATGCACGTCTCCAAGCAAAGCATTTAACCTGGCAGGACTACAGATTGCCAATATTATCTCGGCGGATGAATATATGCGTATGAAAATAGACAAAGCCATCAATATCAACGAAGTTTGTGATGTGAATCCGTTCGGAGTGGAAGCACTGATGGCCGCTTACAACGACGGAGAGGAATGGCTGGAAGAATTGAAACATTATCTGGCGATAAATTACAATTATCTGAAAGCCTACTTCAATGAGTACCTCCCGGAATTCCCTGTAGTGATACTGGAAGGCACATACCTGGTATGGGTGGATTGCTCGATACTGAAACGGCGCTCGAAAGAGATAGTGGAAATACTTCTGGAAGACGAA
This sequence comes from Parabacteroides sp. AF17-3, assembly GCF_003635445.1. Lineage (NCBI taxonomy): Bacteria > Pseudomonadati > Bacteroidota > Bacteroidia > Bacteroidales > Tannerellaceae > Parabacteroides > Parabacteroides sp. AF17-3. Next base: position 634,040 of record NZ_QTMM01000001.1, read on the forward strand.
AAGCTTTGGGTAAATGAAGGAAGCATGTATGGTGAGGCGGGTGAAGGTTTTATCCGTCTGAATATAGCCTGCCCCCGTCAGGTGCTGATAGACGGTCTGGACCGGTTAAAGAGGGGCCTTAAAGAGATAATTCTTTTGCCACACTAAATAGTAGTCTAAATCCTTCAGACCATTTTTTATGAATCAACCAATCCTGAAAGTTCAGATCATGATTGTGGTTTTCTAAAAGATGTATGTTCAGGTTTGTTTTATTACAGACTTCGAATCGTTCCTGTAAGTCATAAACACCTTCTACCGGCACGTTTGCATCTTCCTTACCATGAAAAATATGTATAGGTATATGTAGTCGTAACAATCTTGTTTTGTTCGGTTCAAGTTTAAAATGGCTTTTAAACCATTGGGGAGTTATATTAAAGTAATTACTTCTAATCCACAGCCAATCATTGTTGGTTATTCTTTTTATTAATTCTCCATGGAACGGCATGCGCATTTTTTCAATGTCATGTATATCGATGACGCCGTTTTTTACTATATCCAGTGAATCAAATGGCATATTCTGAAACATGTAGGTTTTATGCCGGATAACTGTTTCCTCCTCTGTTTCATATTCTTCTTTACTGATCGCTTTATCTCCGTCTTTGTCGAAAACGGAGTTTGCCATTATCATTACTCCATGTCCTTTATTTTGCCATAAGATGATATCATACATATTTTCATGGGCATATCCGTGTAGTAATAAAGCGTCTATATGCACGACCTTTCGTTCTGCAACGAGCGCGGCAATAATAGTACCCTCACTTATTCCATAAAGTAGAATCTTGCATTCTGTAAAGCGTTGGTCTTTTTGAAGGAATGAAATCATTGTCTCCACATCTTCAGCTTCCTGAACAGGAGTATATTTTGCATATTTTGCGGAATCCACTTCTACAAATAAAGGAGGAGTTTCGCCTGTTTTGCATCCCCGGCGGTTATAGGTAAAAAATGCCGTTCCTTCTTCACAAAAGCCGTTCGCAAGTTCATCAAAATAATTGAATGTCGTTCTCTTTGTCAAATAGGTAGTCGGCCCCGTTCCGGCAATACAAAAGACAATTGTTTTCACTTTATTATCCGGTAAACACAGGCGGGCTTCAATTACTTCTCCGTCATTTAACGGGATTGTTTTGATTTCCGGAATAAAAGCAAAAGCATTACTGCTTAGCAAAAATACGAATAGGCTGATAATAACTCGTTTCATACGTATATTTTATTTGTTTGACTCTTCAAATTGTTTATAGAGCTCTTTTAGTTCATGAAGAGCTTTTTGATAATTTCGATTTATAGAACGTCTTGCTATCAAAAGGTAAATGATAAGTCCGAGCGGAATAATGATAACAGTCAAAATGCCCGGGGGAATATTTGCCGCTATTTGATAAAAGACATAGAAACCTATTGAAAACAGAAAAGAACATGCATATATGGCCAAATCATATTTGGTTTTGAATTTTATATTTTTCTCAAATTCCTTTATTCGATATTCCAGCCATTCTTTTACAGGCTTGCTATTGGTATATTTCCGCATTTTGTAAGCAGAGCGTTCCCAAAGCAGATAAGAAACAGATAATATAACTAAAGCGCTGACATCTAAGAGCATTCCTTCCATACTCTGCTCCCTTAAAAATAATGTTGCGATGAGATACACAATCACAGCAATGACAACGAGTCGAAAAATAGTCCCGGGATATACTGTTTTGATTGATTTTCTTACAGATTTAACCACTATTTCGTTTAGTTCTTCCTCGGAATACGGTTTCATCTCTTTTACAGTTTCTGTTTTCCAAATATCTTTAATGTCATTTGTTTCCATAGGGCTTACTTTTTTAATTGTTTTTGTAATCGGTTCTTTAGCCTGTGAATTTTCATTCCGATGTTGGAACTGCTCATTCCGACTATTTCAGCAATTTCCTCATAACTATAATCTTCCATGTAAAGCAACATGATCGATTTATCTATTTCATTCAGTTTATACAGAGCGTTTATAAGCCTTTGGTAGTTCTCGTTCTGTTCTTGTTGCTCATTGGGGGTGGCCGCCTCTATATTGAGCGCAGAATCAGAAGCATCGCAGAACTCAATCCGGCTGTCTTGTCTGACCTTTGAAATAGAAGTGTTTATAGCTACTGCATAAATCCATGAAGCTGGTTTCTCTTTGTTTTGTAACGATGGGAAAGAACGCCAAAGCTGATAGACGACTTCCTGGAAATTATCCTCTTTGTCTATTTTCGACTTAAAATATACCTGATTTACCTTATGGATAATACCTTGGTAAGCAGACAATATCTTTAGAAATTCTTTCTGGTTTGACTTCATTTGTTTGAACTTTATTATATAGTCGGGGAAAAGGTGTTTTTATAACAGAGTTGATGGAAAAAAATATTCAGTCCATAACGGTACAAAGCAAAACAGAGCGTAATGAATGCCCTGCCTGTTAATTTGATACCCTCTGCCTGAGACTGTTTTTTTAATTGGAAGTCTATTTTTGACTTTCTCCGATTATTCATCCGATGCTAAATGTATATCTGTTTCTTTAATGTTCGCATATCTGCTTCAATGAAATTAATCTCCAGTCCCGTTCCGGAGGCTTTTGCCTTTGCTTGTTCAAGCATTGATGAAGTGTAATCTACTCCACAAATCTGTAATCAAGGTTAGAACATCTGTAATTTATCTACAAAACAAAGCAACATAAGCCTTTACCTTTGCCTCTGTAAAATTAAAGAAATCTTTGAACATAGATAAAAACAGAAAAACAATGGAAAAAAGAATTGTCATGGTTACAGGCTCCGGAATGGGGATTGGACTTGCTTGTGCAGAAGCATTTGCCCGTGAAGGGGCAACCGTTATAATGGCGGATATTCAAAAGCCGGAAGAGCAGGCTCGAAAACTTATTGATGCCGGATATGATGCTGTAGCTTATCAATGTGACGTATCGGATGTGCAGGCAGTGAAGGAAATGATCGATTGGATAGTCTCGACATACGGACGCCTGGATGCAGCACTTAACAATGCAGGCATTCAAACACCGCAACGCCCGATGGCGGAAATTACGGACGATGAGTTTGACCGTACTGTTGCAGTCGACCTCAAAGGGGTATGGAACTGTATGAAATTCGAAATCGGGCAGATGCTAAAACAAGGAGGTGGAGCTATTGTCAATACCTCTTCGCAAGGAGGAGTAACAGCTTTCGCCGGACAGGCTGCCTATATTTCCTGTAAACATGGTGTTATTGGCATGACACGTACGGCAGCTATGGACTACGCAGCAAAAGGAATCCGGATCAATGCCGTTTGTCCGGGGGTAATACTTACTCCGATGGCAGAAGAATTAATACGTAGAAACCCGCAATTAGAAAAAGAACTGGTCCGTGATATACCGGCCGGACGTTTAGGTAAGCCGGAAGAGATAGCAGATGCAGTGTTGTGGCTCTGCAGTCCGGCCTCCAGTTTTGTGCATGGTCATGCTTTACTGGTAGACGGTGGCTTTACGATTCATTAAATCTACAAAAAACAACATCAAATAATAAGAAGAATATTGAACTTTTGAAAAATATGAAAAAAGTATTAGTCATATCATCAAGTCTCCGTTTGCGGAGTAACTCGGAAGCCTTGGCGGACGAATTTATCCGCGGGGCTGCCGAAGCGGGAAATGAAGTTGAGAAAATAACCCTAAAAGATAAGGAGATACATTTCTGTAAAGGCTGTCTCAACTGTCAGAAAACACAAAAATGTGTCATCAAAGATGATGCTCCAGCCATCGTGGAAAAAATGCACGATGCCGATGTAATCGCATTCGCAACACCCATTTATTACTATGAAATGTGCGGACAGCTCAAAACATTGCTTGACCGTGCCAATCCGCTTTATCCTTCCGACTATCGTTTCCGTGATATTTACATGCTGACCAGCGCAGCGGAAAATGAGGAGTATGTACCGAAACGTGCTGTTGCAGGGCTCACTGGATGGATCGACTGTTTCGAAAAGGCTCGTCTTGCAGGAACGGTATTCGCCGGTGGGGTTGGTGGACCGGGCGAAACCGAAAGTCATCCCGCGTTAAAGCAGGCATACGAAATGGGAAAGGCTGTCTGAAAAATTTTTATCTGCTAGCCACTTAGAGAGTGACTCCGGATTTGAAGATGGCAATTTCCCGGTATCCTTTCTTTTCGTTGTTTACGAAACGGCCTCCGGCGACCTCCAATATGAATCGGATAAACTGCTCGCTGAGGGTTTCCATCGATTCACCTTCCACCAACGTTCCGGCATTAAAATCAATCCAGCCGGGTTTGTTTTCCGATAGAGCGGTGTTTGTCGACATCTTGACAGTGGGGATAAACGTGCCGAAAGGCGTCCCGCGTCCGGTGGTGAAGAGTACCATGTGGCAACCGGAAGCCGCCAGTGCTGTGCTGGCTACCAGGTCATTACCCGGGGCGCTTAACAAGTTTAGTCCGCGGGTGGTTAGCCGGTCTCCGTACATGAGGACATCTTTTACTCCGGATTTACCAGACTTTTGTGTGCATCCCAATGACTTTTCTTCCAGTGTGGAGATTCCTCCGGCTTTATTTCCCGGTGAGGGGTTCTCGTAGACCGGCTGCTTGTTTTCCAGAAAATAGGCTTTGAAATCGTTAATCAGACGGACGGTTTTGTTGAACAACTCTTCTGTCGCGCAGCGGTTCATCAACAATGTTTCCGCACCGAACATTTCGGGGACTTCCGTCAGGACGGTTGTTCCTCCCTGTGCAACCAGAAAGTCTGAGAAGACACCCAGCAACGGATTGGCTGTGATGCCGGAGAAACCGTCCGAGCCACCGCATTTCAGTCCGACGCGCAGTTCGTTCATGGGAATGGCTGTCCGTTTATCGGTCGAGGCGATTGTGTATAATTCCCGCAGGATGTTCATTCCTTCTTCGTGTTCATCCTTTACTTGCTGGCAAACCATGAAACGGATGCGTTCGGTATCGTATTCTCCGAGAAATTCGCGGAAAGCATCCGGCTGATTGTTTTCGCAGCCTAGTCCGACGATTAACACGGCGCCGGCATTCGGATGCTTCACCATGTCACGTAATATCTTACGGGTATTTTCGTGGTCGTTGTCTAATTGTGAACAACCGTAATTATGGGGGAAGGCAACGATGGCATCGACCTCTTTTCCCGAAGTTTCCTGCCGGAGCGTTTCTGCCAGTTGGTTTACGATGCCATTTACACAACCTACCGTAGGGATAATCCATATCTCGTTACGGATTCCCACATCGCCGTTCCTGCGACGGTAGCCGTTAAAGGTCAGACCTTTGTCGGGAATGTCCAAAGTCGTGTCCTGCGGTTGCCAGGTATAGTCCTGCAAACCTTCCAGGTTCGTTTTGATATTTTTCTCGTTTACCAGGGAGCCTGTGGGTATCTCCTTCCGGGCATGTCCGATAGGGAAACCGTACTTGATGATGGACTCGCCTGTTTTAAAGTCTTGCAGCGCCACTTTGTGACCGGCCGGAATTTCTTCGCGGACAGTGACGGTGGTGGTTCCGACAGTTATATTATCTCCTGCCGATAGTGTATCGACGGCTACGACCACATTGTCGGCAGGGTTTATTTGGATGTATTTTTTCATCAGAGAATCTCTTTTACGACTTCGCGCATTCCATTTTCCTGAATGGCATCCAGGTAGTAGACTATTTTATCGGCCAGGCCGGGTATTTCGTTCAGGTTTTCTCCCCAAATATCTTCTGCTGCCAGGATTTTACCGGCAACTTCCTGCGTGGAGCCTGTCGCCCAGAGGGTATTCATCAGGGAGATGTTTTTCGGGTCGTCATTCGGAACGATTGCAGTTCCGTCTGTCCGGTTGCCACCTTTGTAGTAGGTTAAAATTGCTGCCAGTCCCAGGACGAGCCCTTCCGGAAGTTTTCCTTTCCGTTTCAGGTATTCTTTCAATCCCGGCAGGTCGCGTGTCTGGAATTTGGGGAAAGAGTTCAACATGATAGAAGTAACCTGATGGTCGACAAACGGGTTGTTGAAACGTTCCAATACATCATTGGCGAACTTTTCCAGTTCCGCTTTAGGTAGGTTCAATGTTTCCATCAGTTCCTCGAACATTACCTTACGGATGTATTTTCCAATGACTTCATCCTGACAGGCATCCCGCACGATGTCGATTCCCGACAGGAAGGCAACCGGCGACAGGACAGTGTGCGGGCCGTTCAGCAACGTCACTTTCCGTTCATGATACGGTGCTTCGGATGGAACAAACAGGACATTTAGTCCCGCTTTGTCGGCAGGAAATTCGTTGGCAATCTCCTGTGGCGCTTCGATAACCCATAGATGGAATATCTCAGCCTGCACCACCAGGTTATCGTTGTATTGCAGTTTCTCTTTGATCGCGTCGATGTCTTTGCGGGGGAAGCCGGGGACGATGCGGTCGACTAAAGTGGCATAAACGCCGCAGGCTTCTTCAAACCAATTCCTGAACTCTTCACCCAGTTGCCACAGGTCGATATACTGGTAAATTGTTTTTTTCAGTTTGTGTCCGTTCAGGAAGATGAGTTCGCAGGGAAAGATAATCAGACCTTTGCTTTTATCTCCGTTGAATGTTTTAAAGCGGTGGTATAATAACTGGGTCAGTTTGCCGGGATAGGAAGCTGCCGGAGCATCCTCCAACCGGCAGGCTGGGTCGAAAGTGATTCCGGCTTCGGTCGTATTGGAGATGACAAAACGCATTTCCGGTTGTTCCGCCAGCCGGATGAATGCCTCGAAATCCGTATAGGGATTCAGTGAACGGCTGATCACGTCGATCAGTTCAAGACTGTTGACGGTTTTGCCTTTATCCAGTCCCTGGAGGTTGACATGATACAGGTTGTCCTGCTTGTTCAACATATCGACCATCCCTTTTTCAATAGGCTGGACGACTACGACATTGCTGTTGAAATCTGCTTTTGCATTCATATTCCGGATAATCCAGTCTACAAATGCCCGGAGGAAGTTCCCCTCGCCAAACTGTATGATACGCTCCGGCCGGGTGATGACCGGAACGTTTTGTTTATTTAATTCTTTCATCTTACTTTTATCTGTTTACGACGAAGTTACATATCTGGCATTCCGTACCGATGGAATCGGGATTCTTGTCTTTCGAGATGCGAAGTACTAGTTTATGGGTTGTGTCGTCTAATTCTGTTTCAAACATATATACCCAAGGGATATAAAGATATTTGCTCCATTGAGTGAAAGTATCCAACTTTTTGAATGGGGCACCGTCGATGCTGTATTCAAGGATGCCTGCTGTCGGGCCGGGCGTACAGAAGATGCCGATTGCCTTTCCTGTGAAATCGAGTGTCAGTTTGTCTCCGGGACGGGTTGCTTCGAGCATCGGTACGTCTGCGAATCCTCTCCGTTTTTCGTATTTGTTGTCCGCCCGCCAGGAAGGAACGTATTTCCAGCCTTTATTCAGCTTCGCTTCTTTCAGGTCGATGAAATCACCTTTGTAATAACTGTATTCGTCGAGCGGTTCTTCCGGAATCTCATGGGCAACCACCGGGCTGTCGGGAGTAATTCCTTTCCACATGCTATCGAACAGGTGGTTGATGGCTGCGGCGTAGAATGTATGTCCGAACGGGAGCGGATGGGTTCCGCCGAACTGTTCCCAGGTGAACTCGCCGTCCTGCATCCGTTCGCCTATTTCCTGCACGAGGTTGACTGACGGGATGAGGTAATGGTTGGCTACCCGTTCATGGTTCAGGACTACGTCCGGCTGTTGCTTTTTCGCTACCATCGGGATAAACGGGTCGTAGATGAAATGCAACATGATAATGTCCATTTCAGGATTGCTCAGTAACGCATGACGTATTTCGCCTTCCATGCCGCGCACCTGTTCCAGTGGGGTAAAATAGTTGGTATGGTCATTTACGGCTGCTTCAACGAATAGCAAATCTATCTTTCCTTTCGACAGCACGTCATTTTGCAGGCGGAAAGCCCCCGGTGTCGTACCGGTAGAACCGATGCCGGCTTCCACGAACTCGAATGTGGTGTAGGGGAAACGTTGTTGCAGCTGCTTTTCAATCCTGTTCTTCCAACCGTTCATCTCCGTGATGGAACCGCCCAGGAAGGCGACGCGGCCTTTGCGTTCTTTCTCAAACTTGACGAATGAGTTTTGCAGGCTGCCGCGCACATTGTAATGCAGGTACTTTTCATATTCCGGCTGATGGCGGAGTATAAAGTCCACGACCGGTTCCGGGTTTTCGAGGCTGTGCGGATGGTGGTCCACACCCGGTTTGATAATCACTTCAACCGGTCCTCCCAATGCCAGGTAACGGGAACGGACTACGTCCATATTGTCTTTAAAAGGAACAGTTTTGTCGCTATCTCCGCAAACGCTGATGATAGGGATACCTGCTTTAGCCAATGGTTCCAGGTTGTCAATCGGGTTGCCTTTGAACGAATTCATGTCTTCATCCGTCAGGTTCCATTCCTTCAACAGGTCGTTCCATAATGCTGCATTTTTTCTTCCCGGCCAGCTGAATACGTTGCAGACGGGAGCGTCGATATAGATACAGGCTATTTTGTCTGTATTCTTAGCGGCCCAGTTCAACGCATACAGTCCGCCACGGCTGAATCCTTCCAGGGTTACTTTCGGTGAAAGTCCGTAGTAGTCTTTCATGTAGTTATAGAAGTCCGTACCCCATACAACGGCACGTGGGTTGCCATAACAGTGTGTCACATCATAATAGGCAACATGGAATCCTTTTTCCAGCAGGGCCTTATCTACGCTGGGGAAAGCGTTGAAGAAGGCGGGACGCCAAATCCACGGATTCCCTTTGGCTGCCTGTTTCGGCACGACGACGATTGCGTCACGTCCTTTAAACTGAAAGTCGTAGCGGTCGCATCCGTTCCACTCGCTTTTGAAACCGGGAAAGGCCTGCATCCGGTGAGATGATTCCTGTCCGGTGATTGCCTTGTACACCGTTTCCGCAATCTTATGTGCTCCGACAGGGTCGGGATGCACGTTGTCAGGAAAATGCTCTTTCATACCGCTTAGAGCCGTGTGTAAATCGATGATCGGTAATTTGTTTCTTTTCGCAACCTGGTCGATTACAGGGATAACGCCATGTTCGATAATACTGTCGTTAATACTGTATTGTACCTGGTAGGCTTTGGGGGGATAACACAGGTAGATTTTTGGCTTGGACGGTATCGCCTTGAAGGCGCTGACCATTGTCTGCATATCCTTGGGCAGGTCTGCCTTGTATTTCCAGTTGAACGATTTGGAATCGTTTGTGCCCAATTTGATAACGACGATGTCCGGATTGTACTTTAAGGCATCCTGAAACATCTGCTCTTTCATGTACGGATGATCGCCTTTCATCAGCATGGTGCGGGCACTGAACCCGAAGTTGCGAACTTCATAACCCCGTCCGAGCATTTGCCCGAGCACCGACGGATAACTGTCACGGTCGCGGTTCGCAATACCAGCTCCGAAAGTAATACTGTTTCCTACACAAGCTACCCGAATCACTTCGGTAGCCTCCTGCGCCCAGCCGTTCAGGCCGGCGATTAAAATAAATACAATTAGATTGATTAGCTTTTTCATGGTAACTTATCTCGATTCATGATTATTGTTAGAGAAACCTTGCGAAGATAATGAATTTTTTGATATCTCAGAACTCTACAAGAATACGAAATACTTTCCCCGGGTCGGCACTCCATTCCTGCATGGCTGTCAGCGCCTCTTCAGGTGTTACTATTCTGGAAATTAAGTCTTCACGCGGACAACTGTCCTGTTGGAGATAACGGACTACGGCCCTGAAATCTTCCGGCAGTGCATTGCGCGAACCCCGTATATCCAGTTCTTTCTGCACGAAGTATTTGGTCTGGAAAGTCACTTCGCTTTTGGCATAACCGATGCATACCACCCGGCCGGTGAATGCGACCTCATTCACTGCTGTCACATATGTGGCTGGACTTCCAACGGCTTCGAAGACTACGTCCGGTCCCAGCCCATCCGTCATTTCCAGTAAACGTTCATGCACATTCTCCGTGCGTGAATTGATAGTGTAACGGGCACCGATGCGTTTGGCCAGTTCCAGCTTATCGTCATCCAGGTCCATCGCGATGACGGTGGCTCCCCGCAGGGCGGCACGTACGATTGCTCCGCAGCCAATCATTCCGCAGCCGATTACCAGGACTGTGTCGATATCGGTTACCTGTCCACGGGAGACGGCATGGAAACCGACGCTCATCGGCTCAATCAGGGCACAGTCGCGGGGAGAAATGCCGGCTGCCGGGATGACCTTCTGCCAGGGGAGCGACAGGTATTCGCCCATGGCACCGTTGCGTTGTACGCCGAACGTCTCATTATGTTCGCAGGCATTTACCTGTCCGTTGCGGCAGGCGGCACATGTACCGCAGTTGGTGTAAGGGTTGACAGTTACACTCATGCCCGGCTCGAATCCGGCGGGGACGTCCGGGCCGATAGCTTCGATTACGGCTCCGACTTCATGTCCGGGAATGACAGGGAGTTTTACCATCGGGTTACGTCCCAGGAATGTGTTCAGGTCGGAACCGCAGAATCCGACAAACTTGATTTTCAGAAGAACTTCGCCGCTCTTTGCTTCCGGTTTCGCTATATCGACCACTTGCAATGTTGAGGGAGCGGGAATTTGTATTGCTTTCATATACATTATATATATTAGTAATTAATCGACTACTTTATAGCCTTTCCATCCGTAGTAAGCACAGAAAAGGAAGCAAACCAGCGGAATGAGATAAGCGGTATAATAGATAGCTTCGAAATGATGCATCACGTAGGCTGTCAACTGGGGCAGGCAGGCGTTTCCGACAATCGCCATGACAAGAAAAGCCGCTCCGCTCTTGGTGTTGTCTCCCAGGTCTTTCAGCGCCAGCGAGAACTGTGTCGGGTACATGATCGACATGAAGAACGAGACAGCCAGCATGGCATACAGTCCGATCGTGCCGCCGCATAATGCAATCACACCGCAGAGTATGACATTCAGCAGGGCATAGACCAGCAGCATATCCTGCGGACGGAATTTAACCATCAGCAACGTTCCTATCCAACGTCCCAGAAGGAAAGCCAGCATATACAGGCCGAAGAAAGTCGTTGCCACAGATTCCGATAAACCGGCATAACTACAACAGTACACCAGAAACAGGCTGTTGATGGCCGTCTGTCCCCCGTTGTAGAAGAACTGTGCAATCACCCCCCAGCGCAAATGCGAACGTTTCAAAACGCTGAAATCTATCAGCTTTCCGTCTTTGTCCTTTCCGCTGTGTTCCTCATCCTGTATCCGGGGCAGTTTGGAGACGATGAATACAACCGCGATGATGATTAATAAAAGTGCTAATAGAAGATACGGTTGCTTCATCGAATCCGTTTCAAACTGTATATAGGCTTCCCAGCCGCCGGGATAATCGGCGGGCAGGGTGGTCCGGGTATAGTGTTCTCCGCTCAATACCAACTTACTGAGAAACATGGCGGCGATAAATGCCCCCAACCCATTGAACGACTGGGCCAGGTTTAGCCTGCGTGGTGCCGTCTCCGGATTCCCCAGAGCCGTAACATAAGGGTTGGCGGCTGTTTCAAGGAAACACATGCCGGTTGCGATGATAAAGAAGATTGTCAGGTACGCCCAATATTCTTTCAGCATGGCTGCCGGGAAAAACAGTAATCCTCCGAAAGCGGCCAGCAACAGTCCGAAGATGATACCGGCCTTGTAGCTGTACCGCTTCATGAACATGGCAATCGGTATCGGGAAGATAAAGTAAGCCAGCCAGTAGGCCGTTTCGGTGAAAGAGGCTTCGAACGTATTTAGTTCGCAGGTTTTCATCAATTGTCTGATCATGGTAGGCAGCAGGTTGCTGCTGATTGCCCACAGGAAGAAAAGGCTGAATATCAGTGCCAGTGGCAAGGCGTAATTCTTTTGTTTCATACTATATCGTGTTAGGGTGTGTTTACTCGGACATGTTTTTAATATAAGGTAACTCGATTAACTGTTTGAAGCCGTAGAAGGCGGCGGCATTTTCTCCCAGGAAAAGGTCTTTCTCCCGTTCCGTCAGTTCATCGGTTTTCAGGATAAAGTCGTACGACATTTTATAGGTAATAGCCGTAATCGTTCGGGGATAATCCGAACCCCACATCAGTTTATCCATGCCGGCCAGGTCTGCCGCCTCGCGTATCGCTTTGACGGCCCCGTGGAAAGGATAAAACTCATCGTTGAATAACCAGGTAATACCTCCGGATTCAATACGTACATTCGGGTAACGGGCCAGGCGAATCTGCGCCAACCAGTTCGGCCGGGTAACCATACCGAAATGTCCGATTGCAATTCGTAATCCGGGGCATTCCTGTATCACCTCTTCTAATTCACCGGTCTGGACGTCGCCATCGGCCAAATCGATGGAGAGGAGCATATCATTGGTTTCCATAAAATGGAACATTTCCATCATCTCGTTGCAGTTCAGCCAGACGCGCCCTTCTTCGAGCAACAGGCGTTGGGCGGGAATTTTGATTGCCCTGAATCCGCGTGCCGCCAATTCACGTGCCTGTGCCAAATAGCCGGGACGGCGAAATTCACAGATGCCACATACGAAGAAGCGGTCCGGGTACTGCTTAACAACTTCCAGCAGATAATCATTTTGCAGGCCGTCGATAAACTCTTGCGTGATGACGGCAGCCGAGACCAGTGCATAATCCATGTTTGACAGGAATATCTCAGCCGTGTTCCTGCCGTCGGTGATAAACGGAGGAACCATCTGCCGGATTTCGCCCATGAAGAGCGAACGTCCGTTGGTCAGTGTCCGTATCGGCATCCCGTCGACTACCGTGTCCTGCCGGAGCCAGAGATGTGAGTGGGCATCTATAATCTTTCTGTTCATGGTATTTTCTTTAAAGGTTATTTCTTTTCCGGTTTAAGAATTGGACCAGCTGACCCGTTTCTGGTCGCCGATGATTTCCTGTACTTCGCGCACCAGCTTCCAGTCGATGGGTTCTTCTATGTATTGGATATTCTTCCTGACATTTTCCGGATTGGCGGAACTGAATAGGGTGGTCGCTATCCGCGGGTTGCTTACGGAATATTGCATGGCCAGCTTTTCTATCGGATAACCTTTCGAAGTGCAATGTTGTACTGCTTTCCGGCAGGCTTCTATCAATGCCGCCGGTGCCGGATGCCAGTCGGGAACGCCCCGTTGTGACAGCAATCCCATCGAAAGGGGGGAGGCGTTGATGATGCCAATCTGTTTCGATTCGAAATAGTCGAAATAATCAGCCAGCTTATCGTCGTTCAGGCAGTAGTGGCAGAAGTTGAGGATGGTTTCGACCGTACCTTCGGGCACACGGTCGATTACCCATTGCAGGTTTTCCAGTTGCAGGTCGGTGATGCCGACGTGTTTTACAATCCCTTTGTCCCGTAATTCGACCAATGCCGGCAATGTCTCGTTCACCACCTGGTTGAGGTCGGCAAATTCGATATCGTGAACGTTGATCAGGTCTACGTAGTCCAGATGCAGGCGTTCCATACTTTCGTAAACGCTTTCGGTGGCCCGCCGGGCAGAATAATCCCAGGTGTTCACACCGTCTTTACCGTAACGGCCTACTTTAGTCGACAACAGGAAATGGTCGCGCGGAATATCTTTTAGCGCTTTTCCTAATACTGTCTCTGCCTTGTAATGCCCATAATAAGGGGAAACGTCGATAAAGTTCATCCCGTTTTCAATGGCAGTGAATACAGCTTTGATACTTTCCGCTTCACAGGTTTCGTGAAATACGCTTCCCAGGGAGGAAGCTCCAAAACTTAGTACGGGAACTTTCATCCCGGTTTTTCCGCAATATGAGTACTTCATGGTTTAAATAGATTGAGTTTGCAATAGTCCAAAAGTATAGCTTTTATGTATTGATAATAACCGCTTTGTGCATAAAAATCTACGCAAAGGTTTGCGTGGCAGGTCTTGTCGGATATAAACGGCTCGATGTCGGTATACGATGCATCTATCTCGGAGGTAATCGCTTGTATCTGCCGGAAAAAATATATATTTGTCGGACCTAATCGGATTTGTGATGCCTAAGAAAAGACACATATCATTGAAAGACCTGGCGAAGGAGCTGGGTGTTTCCGTTTCTACCGTATCCCGTGCGTTGAACGACAGTTACGAGATTGGTCCCGAGATGAGGGAACGTGTGAAGGCGCTTGCCGAGGAATGGAATTACCGTCCGAACCCGTTTGCCCTTAGTTTGCTGAAGAATACGCCCCGTATTATCGGTATTATCGTGCCGGATATTGTCACGCATTTCTATTCGTCCATAATCAGCGGTATCAATGATGTGGCGCGCAAGAACGGGTATTCGGTCATTATCACTTCTTCGTATGAGCAATATGAGCAGGAGCAACATTGTGTGGAAGACCTTGTGAATATGCGGGTGGAGGGTATGCTGGCCTGCCTTTCGCAGGAAACGACCGATTATGCCCATTTCCTTTCATTGGAAGATATGGATATCCCGCTGGTCTTTTTTGACCGTGTCTGCCTCACGAATGCGATTCCTTCGGTGGTGGCCGACAATCAGGAATCGGCAAGGGTGGCTACCAGCCATTTATTGGAATCCGGTTCGAAGCGGGTGGCCTTTCTGGGCGGTTCCGACCATTTGGCTATTGTGCGGCAACGCCGGGACGGGTATATAGAGGCTTTGAAAGAACATGGCTTGCCTGTTGAAGAAGAACTGGTCGTTTGTAAGAAAATGACTTACGAGGAAGGACGTGAAGGATGCCGGCAATTGCTTTCATTGCCGGAACCGCCTGATGCAATCCTGGCAATGAATGACACATTGGCCTTTGCCGCCATGAAAGAAATCAAGAAACATCATCTCCGCATACCGGCCGATATCGCCCTGATCGGTTATACCGACGAACTTCATTCCAACTACGTGGAACCGGCATTGACAGCCGTTACCCATCAGACCTATAAGATGGGAGAGGAATGTTGCAACCTGCTTCTCAAGCAAATCAAGAAACGGGAGAAACCACGGCAGATTGTCGTTCCCACCCATTTATCGATACGGGAGACTTCGGTTAAGAAGCCTGGTTCTGTTTCTCGAAATCCTTAGGCGTTACCCCGAACTGTTTCAGGAATATCTTGCTGAAATAGGAGGGGGAGTTGATTCCTACCAGATAACATATTTCGCCAATCCGGTGTTTGCCGTCCAGAATCAGCTCCGCCGCTTTTTTCAGACGGATGAGGCGGATGAAGTCGTTCGGCGACAGGCCGGAAAGGACTTTTATCTTACGTAACAGGCTGGAACGGCTCAGGCAGAGTATCTCTGCCAGTTTCTCCACACCGAAGTTTTCATCGGTGATATTTTCATGGATGATGGCTATAATCTTGTCCATAAATTCCTTGTCAGCCTTGTTCATCTGCATGTTGTTGACCGGGAAGAACGGGCGTTTGGAGAAAGCCTCGCGTTCTTTCTGGCGGTTGTTCAGCAGGGAGAATATCTGTGTTGTCAGGTAATTGAAAGAGAAAGGTTTCTCCACGTATGCTTCCGCACCCAGGCGCAGGCCGTTGATTTTGCTGTCGAGGTCGTTCTTGGCGGTCAGGAAGATGACGGGGATATGGCTCAGTTCGATATCGGCTTTCATCTCTTTACATAGTTCGAGGCCGTTCATCACAGGCATCATAATGTCGCTGACGACAATATCGATATGATGATTGCGCAGGATTTCCAAAGCCGCTTTTCCGTCGGGGGCCGTCTCTGTAACAAACATCTCTTGCAGTTTCTCTGCCAGGAACGAACGCATGGTGTCGTTATCTTCCACCAACAGGAGCGTATAGTTGCGGCCTTCCACATTGACGGTTGTCCCTTCTTCGGGAAATATGAATTCTTCCTGAATAACGGAGTTTTCCTGTTGCCGCACTTTCTCCTGGGCAAGAGGCAGGGTCAGGACAAACGAATTGTCGCTATTTTCGGTATCCAGCCAGAGTTTGCCGGAATGAAGCATGGCCAGCGAACGGGCCAGTGGCAAGCCGATACCGGCGCCTGTCGTTGCCCCTTCTTTCTTATTGATCTGATAAAAAGGTTCGAATATCTGTTGGCTGAGTTCGGCAGGTATCCGGTTTCCGTCGCTGGTGACGCGGATACTGAAGGTGGTCTCTTCACGCCTCAGTTCGATACGAATGGTATGGGCCGAATATTTGAGTGCATTGTTCAACAGGTTGCTCAATATCTTGGTAACGGCTTCGCGGTCGATAGCTGCTGTGATTTCTTCTTCGGGAATATCGACCGATAATTTCTTATCCTGTTGGACGATGGTCGGTTCGAAGCGCAGGATGGTATCTTTCAGCAGAGTCGTAACATTGGTCCAGGCAAAATCCATCTTGAATTTGTTGGCCCCGATCTTCCGGAAGTCGAGTAGCTGGCCGGTCAGTTCGAGCAGGCGCTTGGTGTTCTGGGCAATTACGGTCAGGTTACGCGTGATTTTGCTGTCCTGGATATTCATGTCGAGGATTGTTTCCAGCGGACCGTTGATCAGTGTCAGCGGCGTGCGCACTTCATGGGCTATCTCCGTAAAGAATTCTACCTTAGCCTCATAGAGTTCCTTTTCTTTTTCTATCTCGAAGAGTTTCTGTTTCTCTTCCATCTGCCGTTCCTTACGGCGTTTGTACCAGCGGAACCAAGCATATATCAGGCAGAGTACCAGGATCGCATAAACGGCATAAGCCCAGGAGGATAGCCACCAGGGAGGAAGGATGACGATACGGAGTGAGGTAACCGGCTGGTTATCGTCTTCAATCTCAGCTTTTACCAGGAGCGTATAGTTGCCCGGGGGCAGTTTGGCATACGAAATATTCTGGTTATTACTGGTTTTTACCCAATCTTTGTCCAGCGGGTCCATTTTGTAGTAACATTCCTTGCTACGGGCAGATGAATAAGAGGGCAGTGCTATATCGAAACTGATATTCGACTGGTCGTACGGCAAGGTGATCCGGTCGGTATGCAAGATGCTTTTGCTCAACGGGGAATTGGGGGTATGTACGGTTACTTCCTTATTATATATGCTGAACTTCGTGATGTAGACTGGAGGAATGGAATCGGTCCGCTGGTCGTCATCCGGATTGAAAGCGATCAGTCCGTCGATCGTTCCGAAGTAGAATTTGCCGTTGCTCGCTTTGAGTCCCGAATTATAATTGAACTGGTTGCCGACTAAACCGTCGCGGGTAGTGAATACACGGATATCTCCGGTTTCCGGTTTGAACTTGACGAGCCCCTGGTTGGTCCCGAACCAGAAATAATGATTTTTATCTTCCAGTATTTTATAAGCTACATCGTCAGGTAGGCCCTGTTCTTTGGAGAACGTGGTGAAGTTGTCATCCGCCTCGTTGTACCGGCAGATGCCACCCCGGTCGGTAGAGAACCATATCTGTCCTCTGCTGTCTTCCATGATGGAACTGACGGAGTTTGAACTCAGGCTGGCAGGGTCCTGAGTGTCATTGACATATTTTTTATAAGAATCATCTTTCGGATTGTATTTCCATACACCGCTCCCCATCGAGGCAAGCCATATCTGTCCTTTTTTATCTTCCAGCATGCATACGATCCAATCGAGCCCGATCTCCGGTATCCGGGTAAAATCGAACGAGCCGGCTTCTGCCCTGGATAACCCCCAGGCATTTCCTACCCAAAGACGGCCCCGGCTATCGATCAACTGGGAATATACGCTTTCTTCGTCAAGATTTAATTGCTGGTGGTTGAGATGTTTGATCGAATGGTTGGATATATCTATGATATCAAGTCCGTATTTAAACAAACCGCAATATATTTTGCCGTCGTACATACTCATGGACTGGGTCATGAGATGGCTTTTCCTGTCGGATTCCGGATAGTTGATCTGTGTCACTTCTCCGGTTGCTGGATTTAGAATGTTGATACCGTTATCTTCCGTCCCAACCCAGATGTTGCCGTCTGGGTCTTCCGCCAGTTCGCGGATACGGCGGGTATTCAGCGAATTTTCCGAACTGGAAGGGACGAACCTTTCAAACAATAGTTTGTAGTTCGGTAAATGGTTGACTCCGCCGAATTTGGTACCGAGCCAGATGCCTCCTTCCCTGTCTTTATAGATACAGAAAATAATATTGTCGGAAAGGCTGTACGAATGCATCAGGTCTTCCTGGAGATGGGTTACTTTTTGGGATTGTTCGTCAACGATGAACAGTCCGGCATGCGTGCAGACCCAAAGGTTATTCTGATCGTAACAGACCACGTCGCGTAAGATGGTGTGATGTACTCCCGGGGCGTTGACTGTTTGCAGGGTATTTGTCTTGGGATTGTACTTTTTCAGTTCTCCGTCATGGATAGCCAGTGCGATCCAATCGCCGTAATCGCACATAGAGAAGATGTGGGCCCCCATCAGGGTGTTGCCATCCTTGTCGGTATGATGCTGAATGAAGGAGTCTGTTTGCGGATTATAGAGGAACAGGCCGACACCGGCTGTCCCGATCCAGACTTCTCCGTTTTCCCTGACGCAGATGGCGCCGGGGCTTTCCCGTTTGATATTATCTTTGTTGGTGATGGCGTAATAATATAATTTCTCGTCTTTACAACGGAAAACGCCCTGGTCGGGAATCAGTATCCAGATATTACCGGAATGGTCGGAGGTGATTTTGGCAACCCAGTTACCCATCTGCTCCCCATTTTCGGTTTTCTGGTCTATAAACGTGAACAGGTCGTATACAGGGTCATAGATATATACTCCCCGGTCTGTACCTACCCATAGTTTTCTGTTCTCGTCTTCAAAAAGGGCGGAGATGTTGTGATCGCCTTTTCCAGCAATGTAATCATCGCAATTGATCGTTTGGATAGAAGTACCGTCATACCGGTTCAGTCCGTTTTTGGTGCCGAACCACATAAAACCGTAGCTATCCTGTAGTATTACTTTTACCTGGCTTTCCGACAAACCGTCTGCACTCGAAATATGCGAAAAGTAATAGTTGAACGATTTTCTGTTTGCTGCATATAGCTCGGACAGACAGATAATCATCAGGAGAAGATATAGTATAGATTTTCTCATAAAGACAGCCTGTAAAATGTTGTATGTTTTCTTCATACAAAGATGATGAAAAAAAACGTAGAACCAAATATCGTACGAAATCATTTCCGTAATACCTCTGTTTTTACTGTAACTTTCCGAATTAATGTAAATAATCGTGTATTCGCACACACGTTATGCTTTGTATTTAAAAAAATTGATATATATTTGCCGCAAATCATGAAAAACTATTAAGAAATGAGCGCATTAGGGAATGTCAATCAACAAATGACACGGTACAGATGGGTAATCTGTGCGATGTTGTTTTTCGCAACAACGGTAAACTATCTAGACCGTCAGGTACTTTCACTTCTACAGCCGATGCTGGAAGAAGAATTTCACTGGACAGACAACGATTATGGAACAATCACTGCCATTTTCTCCTTGTTTTATGCAATTTCCATGTTATTTGCCGGAAGGTTTATCGACTGGATGGGAACCAGGAAAGGATATGCCTGGTCAATTGCTGTCTGGTCTGCAGGGGCGGCACTTCATGCATTGTGTGGTGTATTAACAGAAAAATGGGTCGGATTACCAGATGCAGATGCGTTACGGGCTGTAGCTGCAGGAACAGACCTTGCGGCTACGATCAGTATGGTAAGTGTTACGTTCTTTATTATAGCACGTTGTGTGCTGGCTCTTGGTGAGGCTGGAAACTTCCCAGCTGCTATTAAAGCGACAGCAGAGTATTTCCCGAAAAAAGACCGTGCTTTTGCAACGGGTATTTTTAACTCTGGTGCTAATGTTGGGGCTATTGTGGCTCCATTGACTGTTCCTCTGATGGCTGAACTATGGGGGTGGGAAATGGCTTTTATTATTGTCGGCCTGATCGGTTTTATCTGGATGGGAATATGGTTGTTTATCTATAAACCAATCGCAGATAACCCAAAGGTAAATGATGCGGAACGTGCTTATATTCAGCAGGATGATGCTGAATTGACTCCGGATGAAATTGAGCCTGAAAATGAACCAAAGCTTTCTTTCATTGAATGTCTGGGCTTTAAACAGACTTGGGCGTTTGCTTTTGGTAAGTTTATGACGGATGGCGTATGGTGGTTCTTCCTCTTCTGGACTCCGGCTTATCTGAAGATACAATATAATATGGAAGGAACCCAGATCGCATGGCCAATTGCTATACTTTATTCTATTACGGTGATCGGTTCCGTGTTTGGCGGTAAATTTCCGACTTATTTCATCAACCGGGGGATGAATCCGTATGCAGGGCGTATGCGAGCGATGTTGATCATTGCATTCTTCCCATTGGTCGTTTTATTCGCGCAGCCATTGGGCTATATCAGCTATTGGGTGCCTATCCTGCTGATCTCCGTCGGTGCTTCTGCTCATCAGGCTTGGAGTGCAAATATATTCTCTACAGTAGGTGATATGTTCCCCAAAAGTGCAATCGCTACGATTACCGGTATTGGCGGTATGGCAGGCGGTATCGGTTCGTTCTTTATTCAGAAAGGGGCCGGCATGCTATTTACATATAGTGGCGATACCAACATGCAGTTTATGGGTTTCGAAGGCAAACCGGCCGGTTATGCTATTGTCTTTATCTTTTGCGCTGTCGCTTACCTGATCGGCTGGATCGTGATGAAGATGCTGGTTCCTAAATACAAGGTGATCACATTAAACTAGTAGGGACTTTTACAAGAATGCAGCTGCCTGGCTGAATATATTATTGAAAGCCTGGTTTACAAGTGTCTGGTCGGTTTTTGACCGGAACGGGAACGGAATCTGATGGGAATACTGGAACGGAAAATCTATTTCTTCCAGTATCTTGTCAGAGGCTTTACCCAGCGCTTTGATCACTCCGTTGGTCGGCATGACAATGTCTTTCTTCAGTGAGATTGCTTTGATGCGGTTGCAGGCTTTCTGGAAAAAGGACTCACGGTATTCCTGTAAGACATCAGGGCGAATCATGGCTTTGAACGCCTGTTCCAGAAAATCATTCTTAAAGGAAGTAGGCAGCGAACGTTCTTCCAGAAAATCGTGGCGGTAAAATCGTTGCAGGCTGTTGAATGCATCCTGGTCCATAATATCCCGTGCGTTTCCGTTCATCTGGCTGAAAATGGAACCGCCGCAGAACATGAACAGGCGGGTGTCGCTGAACATCTTTTCCGGATTACTCAACAACAAGACCTGTGATAACAAGGCCCCGATCGAATAAGCAAACAGGTTGATGGAAGTATCTTCTTTAAATAAGGGATGTTTTCCGCTCTTTATCTCATGTACCAATTGCCATAAGTTATAGACTGATTCGCGGCCGGACGCATAGAAACGCAACGGATTTCCTGACAGGCGGCTGCTTAATGTGACATTGGCAAAAGTCGAGTTTTCCAGGTTGTCTATTTCCTGTTTCCTCCGGTTCACCCAGGGTAAAACCATCCGTGGATTGCACCAGCTACCCGGTGTACGATTCATATGGAATGCGATAGGGAAAAGGATGACCGGCTTTCCGGTTGAACCGGCCAGATATTCGGCCCAGGTCAGGTATTTTTCCCAGGTACGTTCGTTCAGTCCGTGCAACAGGATGATGGCTTTGTCGCGTTTCTCTTTTCCCGAAGGGGCGAAGACTGTATAATTGAATGTTTTATTTTCCTGAATATGGTCGTCTGTGACGGAACAAAATTCAGTGGTGGCAAGTCCTTTCTGGAATTCGTTAATTTCGCTGGCACCTATCGTTTGTGTAAAGCGAAAGGGAATTATTTCCAGACGGCTCTCTTCCAGATGCGCCTTTTTATCGTACGAGAAAAGGCTGTTCAGTTGTTGTGTGCGAAGTGAGATATCCATAACAATCGATTTTTTGATGCAAACAAACATTATTAAAACAATCCTTGCAAATAAATGGTTCCGACGAACACCGGTTGGGACATAAACCGGAATGGCGGGGTGAAATTTTTATATGCGGGGTGAATGTTTCGGGATTTACTAGTACATTTGTTCTCCAAATAGGAGGCAAAAGATATGGGAATGCTCGGTCATAAAATACCCGGTTATATTTATGAAAAGTCGAACATCGTTCGCCTGATCTTGCTGACAGCGTTTTTCGCTTTGGTATTTATCAATATATATAAGCCGTTCAGTTCGTCGAACTGGTATCGGGTTTCAGAGTTTAAGTTTTTTGTTTTTTCCAGTCTGATTATTCTTACCGGTGTGCTGGTGGTGGTGATCAGCCGGATTGTGATGTATTATTGGGGCAGGAAACATGCCATTTCCGTAGGTGCATATTCGGTGTGGATTATTCTGGAGATATTTTTCATGTCTTTGTTTTATACGATCTACACTTTGGTACTGAATCCGGAGCGGGAGTATTTAAGCGTTTTCAAAGAGTCGGCTATCAACACAAGCCTGGTTCTGTTGTTGCCCTATTCAGTTTTACATTTCTATTTTTCCTATCAGGAGAAAGAACGGCAGTTGAGGTTGCTGGAAGAGGATCGGGCAGAGGCGGCAAACAAACTATCGGTTTTCTCTTTTTATGACGAAAAGCATGAATTGCGGTTGTCGGTGAAACGGACGAATCTTTTATATATAGAATCGGCGGATAATTATGTGTGTATCTGGTATCTCAATAAGGGAGTACTGACTAAGTTCATGCTGCGTAACTCTTTGAAATCCATAGAAGAGAGTCTGGCCGAAACGAATGTGCTGCGTTGCCATCGTTCATATATGGTTAATTTCGACCAGGTAAAGGTGATACGCCGTGAAAAAGACGGTATTTATCTGGAACTGGGAGTCGAGAAAGTCCCGGATATCCCAATATCAAAAACATATAGTGAAAAAGTGACACATTGGTTTATGACATATTCGTCGTAAATTATAGGGATAAAGTCTGGTCTCAGTATTGTGTAACGTTTGTGCGGATAAGAACAATATTTGTGCGAAAACACACAGGTTTACTATTGCATGAATAGTCTTATCTATCAGTAGAACAGCGTGTTATAATAATGGCACGTCTTTTGTTTTCTTCAATGAAACAAATGACATTGTATTATGGTAAAGCACTATTTAAAAATGGCTATCCGGCAAATATTAAAAAACAAGGTTCAATACTTGCTCTCCATTGTCGGTATCGCCATCGGACTATTATGTTTCAGCATGACATCTTATTATATAAGGAGATTTAACAGTCAGTTTACGGTTTGGAGCAATAACGACAGGATGGCTAATCTTTATGTGAAGTCGGAAAAAAATAAGTATAACGAACCATATATTCCGGGAAAAGAATTGCAGGCACTGATGAGTAACCCGGTGGCAGGAATGGAAAAAATAGCCTATTCTTACAGTTATGATAAAGCAAATATTACTATTAGTAATGCGGGACAGGAGGAAATACCTTTTCAATGTAGTTTCCAGAATATCACGGAAGATTTTCCTGTCATCTTCGGCATACAAACCCTTGAAGGGGAAATGCCAGTATGGACACCGGGAGAGGTCTGGATCAGTGAATCATCTGCCCGAAGGATATTCGGGGAGGATAACCCTATAGGCAAAACACTTTACTTCAGCCGGGCTGATACCGATACTTCGGCTGTTCAATACTCTACTATAAGTGCTGTTGTCCGAGATTTGCCGGATGGATCGCGGGAGAAGAACGATTTTTATTTCCCCGAAATATCGGTGATTAATCCGGATCGGAAATATTCGAACGTGGTTGTATTGCTGGAAAAGGGTGTATCAAGTACTGAAATAAACCAACGGTTGCGAAAACAACTACCTGTCTTTGGTAAGAATAATGATAATTATCTGGCTGTAATGACTTTTAAAGAAGAAATGTACAAACCGGATAATCTCGGAGCAACGCTTTTCATCCCTTTAATCGGTGCTTTGATATTGATAGCGGCTATGATTAATTTCCTGAAGTTCTGTATCCAGTCGTTCTACAACAGGACTAAAGAGTTAAGTCTTCGTAAAAATCTGGGGTCTGGTTCAGTTGGTTTATTCTGCCTTCTTTTCAGTGAGATTGCTATTCTTTTTCTTTTGTCGGCTTTGGTGAGTTTTGTCATGATAGAATGGTTTATTCCTGTTTTTTATCAATATCTGGCAAGTAAAGAGGTGATAAATGAAAATATGCTTATTCATCTTCCTACTTTGATTTGGCAGGAGTTGGAGTATTTATGTCTTTTGTTCATCATTTGTCTGTTAATTGCCGCATGGGCTGTTTTCCGTGTTAAACATATTTCCCTGCTCGAAGGGGTGAAAGGAGGCAAACGCCAGAAGCACGGTGTACGCAACTTTATGTTGGGGGTACAGTTGTTCATTTGTTTTCTTTTTATTTCAGGGGCGATCGGAATAGGATATATTCATCAGCTTGTGGATGGAAAGAGGAATAACACACTGACAGAGGAGGAATGTACCCGTATCTGGAAAGTGGAATTGTGGGAACCGCAATTACAGGGACATGAAGAAGAAATAGTTTCCCGCATCCGGACACTTGCAGGTGTAGAGGATATTGTTCTGGACAGAATAAGTAGTTATCCTGATTATAAAACAAAACGGGAGGAAACCATACACGGAATAGAATATGCTGTAAGCAGTAATTATTCTGACTTTATGAATCTGAAAATAGAAGGAAGAATGCCACGCTCTTCCAATGAAATAGTCGTTTCACGTTCACTTATCTGGGAGTTGGAAAAGGAAGGAGAAACGAACCCTTCGTCTGTACGGTTGGGTGACCGTACTTTCCAGATCACGGGTATATATGAACAGTTGCCTTTTGAACCATTATATACCCGTGAACAAATAAGCAGGGCGAACCAATATCATCGTTTCACATTTTTGTCCGTGCCGGAAAAAGCCGATTACAGGACTGCTTATATTAAATGTATGCCCGGTCAGGAGCAAGATGTGCGGAAAGGTATCCTGAGTATTGTCCGCAGCAAGTTGCCGGAATCTATTCCTTTCCTGCTGACAACCAAGCAGGAAGAACGTTTCCGGTATATCGGAGGTGAGAAGATGATGAGCGAATTGTTTATGTTGCTTTCTGTCATCAGTTTGATTATAACAGTTTTAGGTATCTATTCTGCTATTACGCTGGATACATACAGCCGGCAAAAAGAAGTTGCCATACGCAAAATCAATGGAGCTGGTCCGCGGGTGATCGCTCTTTTATTCGGAAAGTTGTACATTCGCCTGTTAGTTATTGCGGCCATCCCGTCATTGACGATTGTTTATTTATTCCTGCGTATGCTGATTAGCAAAAAAGTCGTTATTTCTGCGGAATGGCTGAATAATCCAGTTCTGTGGCTAAGTATAATATTCTTAACAACAACAATCGTGTTTATTACCGTGGCATATCGCATCTGGCTGATTTCACGGTTGAACCCGGCGGAAGTTATTAAATCAGAGTAAAGATTAACAATAAGTTTTCTCTTATAAGCGGAAGAGGATCCGCAGGAAATAGTGTAGTGTTTTTTGTCGAATGAAAGACTGAGCAATTGATATTGCAGTGAATAAAATATCTCTATCTTTGTATAATTCATAATGTAATTGTGAATAAGCGGGGATACAAGAAGACTCTTTTATTTAGTTTCGTAAATAAGATGAAAAAGCTACTGATATTGTTGTGTTTTTTATTCATTCACCAAGTTATTTATCCGGTTTATTTTAAGCATCTTGGTATGAGTGACGGATTATCGCAGGTCTCTGTTATGTCTATTTATCAGGACCAACTGGGACGGATGTGGTTCGGTACGCGTGAAGGACTCAGTGTGTATGACGGAGAACGAATGCGGGTATACAAGGGATGGGAGAATCCTGACCAGGAGAGTTCTATAAATGTTTTGTTAGGACATGAATGTGATCATCTGGTCGGCAACCGGCAGGGAGATATTTTTTTCAGAACTTGTGATTCTTTGGTGAGGTATGATATCCGGGAAGAAAAGTTCTATGTGATTGGGAAATATAAGGCAAAAACGGTCACCTCCTCAAATGGTGATATATGGACGGGGTATGATGGAATGATTTGCCGTTATGATGAAAAAGGGGATAGTTTATTGCTTTACACAGAGGAAGATATACCGGATATTTCCAGTTTGCTGGTCTCTGGAAATAAAATTTGGGTTGGAACGTATGAAGGATTATATGTGATTGAAAAAGGAGAAAAAGCACGTTGTCTGGTTGACGGACCGGAATTTTATCGTTTATTTGAAAGTTCTTCAGGTGAAGTATGGGCTGGTTGCCGTACCGGAGGACTGTATAGGATAATGCCGGATGAGAAGGTCATCTGGTATTCCGATTCTAATGCGGAACCTTACCATATAGAAAGCAATCAGATACGGAGTTTTGCGGAGGATAGATTTGGGAACATCTGGTTCGGAACCTTTTTAGGATTACATAAATATAATCCGTATACAGATAAATTTACTGTGTACCGACAAGACCATCTACCGGGTAGTCTGTCTCATTCTTCCGTATTTTCTGTTTATATAGATGCGCAGGCAACAATATGGGTAGGAACCTATTATGGAGGTGCGAACTATTTTAATCCAGAGAAGGAAATTTTTGCTCATTATACGGATAATCCTTTTCGGAAAGAATGTTTGAATTATTCTTTTGTCGGCCATTTGGCTGAGGATAAGAATGGTAATATCTGGATATGTACCGAAGGAGGCGGGTTGAACTTTATGGACCGTAAAACGCGTACATTCAAATATTTTACTGCGGGACCTTCTAATTCGGTCTTACAGAATAATCTGAAATGTATTGCGTATGACGAAAAACGGGATCAGTTATATATTGGTACGCACCATGGAGGACTGACTCGATTTGATATAAAAACCGGTATTTTTCATAATTATTTGGATGATTATGAGAAAGAAGATGTGAAACCGGATGGTATTATCTTTCACACGATGATTCATAATGATAAGTTATATGTGAGTGCAATGAACGGGACTTTTGTTATGGATCTTGATACGGGTGAGTTTAAATGGTTATGTAGAAATGCACAGAATTTTACGATTGATAAGGAAGAGAATATATGGATTATGATCGGAACTTCCCTTATCAGGATTAAACTGGCTGATCCTGATAATCAGAAAAAATATTTTCTGCCTCAATACGGTATTCAATTTGAACCTAAACGGATTATTACGACCAATAGTGGCGATATTTATTTTGTTGTTTTGGGAGGAGGGTTATACCGGTATGATAAACAATCCGATTCCTTTATCCATTACTCACAGGGAAGCGGGCATTTGTTAAGTAATTATTGTTATAATGTTGCGGAAACAAATTCGGGAGAATTACTGGTTACCAGCGATAAGGGTATTACTTTTCTGAATCCTTCCAATGAGAATACCCGGTTTGTGACATTGGGAACGAATTTACCTATCACTTCAATTGCGGATGGATGTGGTATTTTGGTTTGCAGAAATAATGAACTGTTTGTCGGAGGAAATGACGGCCTTGCCTCTTTCTTCCGGGAAGATCTGGATCAAAAAGAAAAGAATTATTCTTTATATTTCTCGGAACTGTATATCCATAATAAAAGAATATATCCGGGGGCTGTTTCGGGTGGGATCTTGAAAGAGTCTTTTCCTTTTAATAAGTCGATTCACCTGAATAATAAACAAAACAATCTGATCATAAATTTTGCGACTACTAATTATATTGATATTCAGAAGAATAATGAATATCAATATAAACTGGTCGGTTTTGATGAAGATTGGGTATCCTCTTTTTCCTCCAGTATTTATTATACGAATCTGGATCCCGGGAAATATAAACTGTTGGTCCGTGAAAAGATTTTACCGCAGCACTTGATGAACCGACGTGAAATTTCTCTGAACATCTTGATTGCACAACCTTGGTATAATACGGTCTGGGCATGGATTCTGTATACTCTGACTACCATTATAATTGTTTATCTGACAATTCGCACGATAAATGCCAGGAGAAGATTAGCCCTTTCTCTTGAGAAAGAAAGAGAAGAGAAAGAGCGGAATGAAGAACTTAATCAGGCCAAACTACGTTTTTTTACTAACATCAGCCATGAGTTCCGCACTCCGCTGACGCTTATTTTCAGTCAGGTGGATATGTTGCTTCAGAGTTCATCACTTCCTCCAACTTTATATAATAGGATTGTTAAGATTAGTAAGAATGCAACTCGCATGAGGAATATGATTTCCGAATTGTTGGAATTCAGGAAACTCGAGCAGAATTATGTTTCGTTGCGCGTCTGTGAACAAAATCTGGTTCCTTTTTTGAAGGATATTTATCTTTCGTATTGTGAATTGGCTGCCCAACGAACGATTTCCTTTAATCTTCATCATGAAGAAGATGATGTTTTGCTGTGGTTTGATTCCAATCAACTGCAAAAGGTCTTTTATAATCTTTTGTCCAATGCTTTCAAATATACTAAACCGGGAGGTGTGGTAGATTTGTATATTTCTCCGGATGAGAATAATGTTCATATAAAAGTGATCGATACGGGTATCGGACTATCGTCTGGTGATGTGTCACGTATTTTTGACCGTTTTTATCAGGCGGAAAATGGGAAACAACTGTCTGAGGCCAATCCGGGAACCGGACTAGGGCTGGCATTGAGTAAGAACATTGTCAACCTTCATCATGGGGAGATTACGGTACAAAGCCAGTTGGGATATGGCACAATTTTTACGATCACCTTATTAAAAGGTAAAGCCCATTTTGAGAATGATGGAAATACCATTCTTCTGGAAGTTCCGGAAGAGCCTATGATCAAACGGGGATCGTTGCCGGATTCCGTTTTACCGGAGGAATATAAAGAGGTGGACACAACTTTTCCGGATCTGAAGGTCGGTTCTTATAAGATACTGATAGTGGAAGATAATGAGGAGTTGCTACAAATATTAAATACCTTGTTTACTCCTTTTTATCAGGTGATATTAGCTGGAAATGGAGAAGAAGGTTTACGAAAGACTATTGAGGAAAAACCGGATTTGGTGGTCAGTGATGTTATGATGCCTTTGATGAGTGGCATGGAAATGTGTATGAAAATTAAGAATAATATTGATCTTTGCCATATTCCTGTCGTTTTGTTGACTGCCCTTGATTCCGTTGAGTATAATATTGAAGGTTTCCAGCAGGGAGCGGATGATTATGTGAGTAAGCCTTTCCATGCAAGAGTTTTACTGATGCGTTGTAATAATTTAATTCGTAATCGTTTATTGTTGAAATCCAGATTGACTCAGCAAGGTGATTTTGATGTACAGTTGCTGGCTTCTACTTCGCTGGACCAGAAATTACTGAATCGTATTGTAGAAATTATAGATGAACATATGGGCGACCAGGATTTCGATGTGAATATACTTGCCCGTGAATTGAATATGGGACGTAGTTCCTTTTTTGCAAAAATGAAAAATCTTACAGGTATGACACCGAGTGAATTTATACAAAATCAGCGTATCAAACGTGCAGCGGTTCTGCTACAGGAACGGCCGGATATGTTGGTGAGTGAAATCTCGGATCAACTGGGATTTGTTTCTACCATATATTTCAGTCGTTGTTTTAAGACAAAATTCGGGGTTTCGCCGGCTCAATTTCGGAAAAAAGAGAAGTGAAATAGCTAATCATTTATAATCAAATAGTTAAATCTTCTATTTGGACTGTGTGTATATAAAAAACGGACGCTATGTATAGGTCTTTTTTTGTGTACCCGGCTATTTTTGCCTCAGAGTTTATCTGAATTTATTAATCTAAATCTACCTATTTATGACGAATGATTTGAACATTCCTTCTTTTAGGAAAACAATGTTTGCAGGAATGGCCACACTATTCTTGTCCGTGGGAATAGTCCAAGCCAATCCGGTTAGTGCCGGGGAAGGTATAACGGAAAAGTTGCTATTATCCCAACAAGCGAAAGTGATTGTTACGGGAACAGTAAAAGATGCACAGGGACCGGTAATCGGAGCAAATGTAGTAGAAAAAGGAACTACTAACGGAACGGTCACTGATATGGAAGGGCGTTTTTCTTTGCAGGTGTCTCCTGGTGCAGTATTGACGGTTTCTTATATCGGTTATATAGAACAAAGTATACCGGTAAATGGAAAAAACTCTTTTATGATCCAATTAAAAGAAGATTCACAAGCCTTGGATGAAGTTGTGGTTGTGGGATATGGAACACAGAAAAAAGTGAATATGACAGGAGCTGTATCATCTGTTGATATGAGTAAGATGGTAGATAGTCGTCCTATTACTTCATTGTCAGCAGGGCTTTCGGGTATGGCTGCCGGTGTATCTGTGACACAAGGTAGTGGAGGACGGCCTGGCAATGATGGAGCAACTATACGGGTACGCGGACAAGGTACTTTGAATAATTCTGATCCATTAGTTGTTATTGATGGGGTTCCGGGAAGTATGAACGATATTAATCCGCAGGATGTGGAAAGTATTTCTGTGCTGAAAGATGCTGCTTCGTCTGCAATTTATGGTTCACGTGCTGCTAATGGTGTTATCCTGATCACAACCCGTAAAGGTAAAACAGGCGGTTCCAGAATTTCTTATAACGGTTATGTAACTATGCAACAGGTTGCTCATCGTATGGACCTTGTGACCAACTATGCAGATTATATGGAATTGTTTAATGAAGGAGAAAGAAACAGTAATCTGCCGGCACCGTTCAGTCAGGAAAAAATAGACGAGTGGCGTGCTGCCGGGAATAGTGATCCTGTAAAATATCCGAATTCGGATTGGCAGGATGCTGCATTCAAAACAGGATGGTTGCAAAATCATACCATATCCATTACCGGAGGTTCTGATAAAATTCATTATTTCATATCTGGAAATTATCTGAAGAATCCGGGAATTATGGAAAATTCCGGTTATGACCGTTATAGTGCCCGTGTGAACCTGGATGCAGAAGTTAAAGAATGGTTTACGATTGGAGTTAATGCCTATGGTTATCGTGGAAAAGAAGATTTGGGATTGATCCAGACGGAAGGTACAGGCAGTTTATTTTATACACATTTGCAGGCGACGACTCCCGGGATGTGTTTCCAGGCACCAGACGGGCGGTATGGTGGTGTCAATAATCCGGAAGATGATGCCCAGTCTGGTACCAATAATATATTGCGTAAGTTAAACAGTACAAAGGGAAATCGGACAACAAATAAAATGGTATCGCGTTTTTATGCACAGATCAGACCTTTTAAAGGATTGACTATAGAAGGATCTTATACATATGATTTTCAAAATAGATACCGTTATGAACAGCCCGTGTTCCATGATATATGGAATTTGTATAGTAATACTGTCCAGACTGCCGGAACAGGAAAGACAAAAGTGACCAATCATGATGAAAAATGGGTACGGAATCATATGGATGGAATTATTCGTTATGAAACAGATATAGACCGATTAAATATTCAGGCGACAGTCGGAGGTAGCCAGGAAGCGTATCGTTATAATTGGTTCCAGGCCAGTAAGGAAGATTTGATCGCTCCGGAAATGACGGAATTGAATGCCGCAACGGCCAATGCTACAGCGACAGGAAACTATTCTAACTGGGCTATGCATTCTTTCTTTGGAAGAGTAAACCTGAACTGGGATGAGAAATATTTGTTTGAAGCCAATCTTCGTATGGATAATTCTTCCCGGTTTGCTGCAGGAAAAAACAGAAGAGGTTTCTTCCCTTCTTTTTCTGCCGGTTGGCGTATGAGTGAAGAAGGATTTATGAAAGATATAGATCTTGTCAACCAGTTTAAAATACGTGCTTCTTATGGCTCATTGGGAAACAATTCGGTAGGTGATTATGATTATCAGATGTTTTATTCTGCCTCAAATTATACATTGAATAATTCCGTACAGATTGGGATGGCGCAAAGGGCCTTGTCTAATGCCGGTTTGACATGGGAGACGACCTATTTAACAAATGTGGGAATTGATTTCGGTGTTTCGAAATTGAGTGGTAATGTTGATTTCTTCGTAAAAAATACCAAGGGAATCCTGATTGATTTACCTGCTCCGTTAGTGCATGGGAATGCAACTGTTCCTAAATCAAATGCTGCCCAGGTCCGTAACAGAGGTCTTGAATTGAATCTGACGTGGACTGACCGTATCGGGCAAGTAGATTACTTTGTGGGAGGGAATGTATCATACGTAAAAAACAAAGTAACTAAATTTAAAGGTGATGAACCGTCTATTAGCGGGACTAATATGATATTGGAAGGACAACCAATCAATATTCAGTATGTTCTTTCCGTAGATCGTATTATTCAGACAGAAGAGGATCTGGCATTGGTCCGGGCCATGGAAGAGAAAAATCCGGATGCTTTTTCCCAGTATAAAAAACCGGAAATGGGCGATTTCCTTTATAAAGATATTGATGGTGACGGGTGTATTACGGATAAAGACCGTATCATGGTTGGTAATGGAACTAATCCAACTGTCACTTTTGGTTTCAATTTCGGTGCAAGTTGGAGAGGATTGGACTTCTCATGTATTCTTCAGGGGGCAACAGGACTGAAAGAGTACTGGAGTGGTCAGGATGGAGCTAGCTTTTGGCCTTTAGTTCGCCGGGGTAATCAGATTAATAAGACAATTGCTGACGGACGCTGGTATTCGGGGCGAACAGATGCTACTTACCCGCGTTTGTTGGATTACAGTGATGGACGTAACAGTGTAGCCAGCGACTTTTGGGTCCAGGACAGATCCTATGTAAGGGTAAAAAATATACAATTAGGATATACTATCCCGAAGCAGCTTTCCCAGAGACTATTGCTGGATAACCTTCGCTTCTATGTCAGTATAGATAACGCATTGACATTTACGGGATATAAAGGGCTTGACCCGGAAATATCAGGTACTAAGTATCCAACAATGAGATTAACAACATTTGGACTGAATCTTACCTTTTAAATATTTTGAACCATGAAAAAAATACTGATATATATTTCTATTTTATTGACATCTGCCACATTCAACGGATGTTATGATCTTAATACTTATCCCGGTGATAAAGTAAGTGAGAACCTTTTCTACCAAACGGAAGAACATGCGAAACAAGGATTGATGGGAATTTATGGCATGTTACGGGATAATCACGCTTACGGTTACCAGTTTTTATTCGATCACCTGGCTGATATTGCTTATGGATATGACTATTATATGATGTATCTGGGTACTTATTCTGATCGTTCAGCAGAAATTCAATCCAAATGGCAAACAATGTATGATGGGATTCAGAGAGCTAACAGCTACCTTCGGGTCATACCCACTATGGATGTTCTTACCGAGGAACAAAAAAATGAGTATATGGCTGAAGCCAGATTCCTGCGGGGAATGTTTTATTTTACTCTGTTGGACTTATACGGCGGTGTTCCTTACTATGATGAAACGACGAATCTGAATGTGGAATACGTTGGCTTGAAGAAACCCAGAAGCTCCGCGGAAGAGATCCGTGCACATATCATCAGTGACTTGAATGAGGCTGTCGCTTATCTTCCGGTCAGGCATAATGATTCTGATTATGGTCGTGCGACGAAAGGGGCAGCCTATGCCTTGCGTGGAAAAGTCTATCTTTATAATAAAGAATGGCAGAATGCTATTGCGGATTTTGAAGAGATTGTCAATAACAAGTCTAACAACTATGGATATGGCCTTGACGCTGATTATGCTCATATATTTAAACTTTATAATGGAGATAAGAGTTCAGAGATGATCTTTTCCGTACAGAATAAAAGTGGTGTCGGAACAGAGTATGGTATGGCTATGCAAGCATTGATGGGAACACGCAGTGCGTTTGGTAGTTGTTGGAACAATACTGTTCCTTCCACTCAATTGGCAGATATGTATGAACTCAAAGATGGCCGCCCTTTCAGCTGGAATGATGTTTTTCCCGGATATAATGACGCAACTCCGGATCAGCGTAAAGAATTGTTTAGTGTAGAGATGGATGCGTCAGGGGCTGTTATTGGATTGCGAGATGTAGATACAGCACAAATATTGAATGTATATAAAAGCAGGGATCCTCGTATGATGGCTACTTTGATTGTCCCTTATTCTATTTATAAAGGTTGTATCGGAAAGACGACCCCACGAGATATGTTGTTTGCAATGGACCACAATGTGCAAGGGAATGAAAATCAGGGAACCATACGGAACAATAAAGGCTGGATCTCTTATTTGTATCGTAAATTTGTAGTTGAATATGATCTTGGCGGAGCTATCAGTGACCGTTTACACACTCCTTTTGAGTTTCCTCTGATTCGTTATGCGGATGTATTGCTGATGTTGGCAGAGGCCTATAATGAAAATAACCAACTGGATAAAGCTGTTGCCGAATTCAATAAGGTAAGAGCCAGAGTGGATATGCCCGGATTAAACTCTGGTCCAGCATGGATGCTTGTTACATCCAAAGAGCAGATGGCTGAACGTATACGAAAAGAACGTGCTGTTGAGTTTGCGGGAGAAGGATTACGTTTCAGTGATTTGCGCCGTTGGGGATGGGAAATAGCAAGCAAGGCTATGAGTGAGGTAGATGCAATCAATATTTATGGTGAATTTATCTATACTCATAAGTTCTCCGAACGGGATATGCTTTGGCCTATACCTGGTGTAGAGATAGAGCGCAACGAAGCGTTGAAGCAGAATCCGGGATGGTAAATCCGTTCAAAATGTAATTTCAATGTATCAATTTATGAGATTTATTAGTTTAGTGAGCTTATCATTCTTTTTGTTTTCTTCGGTGGTAAACTGTAAAGATGCATCGGCCCTTTTTCCTGAAAGGGTGTTGCAGCAGCATCCCAGGTTGCTGTTTAGTAAGCAGGAAGAACAAAGAGTTCAGGCTTTAGCGGGTAGAGAACCTTTATTGGACAGCCTACGTGCCGGTTTGATGAAGGAAGCGGAACGATTATTGGTTGTTCCATTACAGGAGGATCCGCGCACGAAGGTTAAACAGACGAAAGATATATTGCCGGTCAGTCGTGAACAGGTATACCGAATGGTCAACCTGTCCCTGGCTTACCGGCTCAGTGGAGATAAACGGTTTGCAGAGAAGGCAGAAAAGGAATTGGTGCATGTCTGTAATTATCAGGATTGGGACCCTGCTCATTATCTAGATGTTGCAGAAATGACGACTGCGGTTGCTATCGGATACGACTGGTTATATGATGTGCTGTCTCCTGTGACAAAACAATTGATTGTCAGTTCCATTAAAACGAAGGCTCTGGATCTTGTTGTCGAAGAGTATAAAACCGGTAACAGTGATTCTTGGGCCAAACGTGAGACGAACTGGAATGTGGTTTGTAATACAGGGATGGTATTAGGGGCTTTAGCCATTGAGGAGTATTATCCTGAACTTACCCAACATATTATCGGTGAAGCTGTAAAGTATGTTCCTAATTGTCTGAAACATCTGGCACCGGATGGAGTTTGTTATGAAGGACCTGCCTATTGGGGATATACCAATATGTATCTTTCGCTCTTATTAAAGGCCTTGAATGATAATCTCGGACAGGATTTCGGACTTTCTGAAATGCAGGGTGTGGATAAAAGTGTTTTGTATTATATGCATAGCACAAGTCCTTCCGGTAAGATATTCAATTTTGCTAATTCCGGAAGTACGGCGCCGGCAGCAGAACCTATTTATTTCTATTTCAGTAAAGCATTCAATCAGCCGGAAGCAGCAGCGTTTTATAGGAAGGTCCTTTCGGAAACAGTACAAAGCGGGAATTATTTCAGATTTTATTTTTTGTCTATTCCCTGGTATGATACAGCCTTTTCTGCTTCAAAAACCTTGCCGAAGTTAAACGTCTACAGAGGAATAAACGATATTGTTGTATTTAATGGAGACAGGAATGTATCCAACAGTATTTATCTGATCGCTAAAACCGGCGATCCGGATATGGCACATCAACAGTTGGATATCGGAACTTTCATTGTAGAAACAAACGGGATAAGGTGGACTGACGATCTGGGAACGGATAATTACAGTTTGCCCGGATTCTGGGATTATAAGCCGGACGGCCGGAGGTGGACTTATTTTAGGAATTCCAATTTTAGTCATAATACTCTGTCGATCGATAATCAATTGCAAAATTCAGCTGGGATGGGAGAGATCAAAGATTGTGACGATAAAGCTGTCCGCCCTTTTGTAACAATGGATATGAGTACGGCTTATCAGGAACAGAGCCGCTTTGTTTACCGGACTTTCTGTTTATTGGATGATACCCGGATAATGATTACGGACAGCGTAGGGTTAAAAAATGCGGAGCAATCGGTTCAATGGTCTGTGATTACTTCTGCCGATGTTGAATGTAATGGAAATACGGCAATTTTACGAAAAGATGGTAAATCATTCTTTTTGAAGATTGAATCGCCGGTTAACGCTTCGTTTACAACAAAAAGGGCAAAAAGAGAGACGGAAAATGAAAAACCTATAGAAGGTTATACGGTTTTATCGGCTTCGGTTTCAGATAGCACCATACAGGTAATCAAAGTCTTATTATCAGGAGATTAGACATGTAGTTAGATCAAAAATAAATATATAATATGGTAAAAATGAAGTATTTAATGGGTATAGCTTTCTGTGCTGCGTTGATTTCATGTAGTGAAGTGAAGAAGGAGTTTATTGAAGAAAATGTGGAGTTTGCCCATAAACAGATAGGT
Source organism: Parabacteroides sp. AF17-3 (assembly GCF_003635445.1). Classification (NCBI taxonomy): domain Bacteria; kingdom Pseudomonadati; phylum Bacteroidota; class Bacteroidia; order Bacteroidales; family Tannerellaceae; genus Parabacteroides; species Parabacteroides sp. AF17-3. Next base: position 670,723 of record NZ_QTMM01000001.1, read on the forward strand.
AATGAGATAAAACTTATTGAAGAAAGCGGTAAGTTTATGAATCCGACGACCTTGAATTCAGACGGCTCCGTTTATTACTGTAATCTGACCGACTGGCGAAGCGGTTTTTTCCCAGGTTCTATATGGTATTTGTATGAATTGACGGGAGATAATACGTTGTTACCTATAGCCCGAAAGTATACAGAGGAGGTTAAGGATGCCAAAAACATTACATGGAATCATGACGTCGGTTTTATGATCTATTGCAGTTTCGGCAATGGATTACGTTTAACAGGAGATGAGGAGTATAAAAATGTGATTGTTGAGGCAGCCCGGTCTTTATCGACTCGTTTCCGGCCTGTGGCGGGTATCATTCAGTCCTGGAATGTTGACAGGGGATGGATTTCCGAACGTGGTTGGGAATGTCCTGTCATTATTGATAATATGATGAACCTTGAGTTATTATTTGCTGCAACAAAATTGTCCGGCGATTCGACATTCTATAAAATTGCTGTTTCCCATGTGGATCGTACCATGAAGGAACAGTATCGTCCGGATGGCAGCTGTTATCATGTGGTAGATTACAGTATGGAGAATGGTTCCGTTCGTTTCCGTCATACTGCACAGGGATATGCACATGAATCGGCATGGAGCCGTGGGCAAGCCTGGGGTATCTATGGTTTAACACTTTGTTATCGTGAAACGGGAGACCGAAAATATCTGGACCAGGCGTTAAAATCAATCCATTTTATGTTTACTCATAAAAATACTCCTGATGATTTTATTTTTTACTGGGATATGGATGCTCCTAACATACCAAATGACTATCGGGATGCTTCGGCTGCGGCTTGTATCGCTTCTGCCTTATATGAAATAACAACGATGGGAGTTTCTGAACCGCAGACATATAAGGCATATGCTGACCGTATTATGGAGAGTTTGGCTTCTCCGGCATATCGTGCGGAATTGGGAAAGAATGGGAATTTTCTATTAATGCATTGTGTAGGAAGTATACCTCATAATGGTGAAATAGATGTTCCACTCAATTATGCTGATTATTATTTCTTGGAGGCATTAAAACGGAAAAGGGATATAGAGAAGATGTATAATTCGTAACAGCACAAGACTCTTTTTGTATTGTATGGCACATAATCCTTTGTTTTAATTCAAAGATTATGTGCCTGTACAATTTATTCTGTAATTACCGAAAACTCACCGATCCCTGCCTGGGGCTGATTTCACGGTTGAACCCGGCGGATGTAATCAAGGCTGAATAAAATCGTCTTTGAATTGGGCTCGAAGTATAAGTGATTGCATTGGACTAATTGGGTATGATGTATAATAAAAACCGGAGCTGGTATCACTACTAACTCCGGTCAAGTGTGTTTAGCAAGATTTTTGGTTAACTTATATGTTTTATAAATAGTTCTTATCTATTAATCGTCGACAGCAAGTCCTGTATAGCGATATCCGGAAACTTTATACCTCATGCCAGGTTCATCGTCGCTGAATGAGATATAATAGACAATACTGTCCGCCGGTGTTCCGTGAGGTGTCGTAGCAGCTCCCAATAAGATTTTACCGCCGTCAATCGTTACATCACATTCGTAGGCTTCATTGGGAACAGCACCATTAGTCGCAAATGTCAATGCATTGACATCCGATTTAACCCGTACTTTATATTCCCAAAAGTGGCCTATATCGTCTACATACATTTCGGTGGGTGTATTTGCTGCCGTGTTATAGGTATTCATCAGGATATGCCCTATTCCGTTGAAATCTTCGGCAATGACATTACCTCCTTCATCTACCGCATCTACCGTCACTTTCCATTCACCGGCAAGTGCTTCGGTTGCTGTGTTGCCTATTTCGTCTTTTTCGCAACCCGCCAATACGAATACCAGCAGGGTAAATAGCCAAATAATATGTTTATTCATAATTTCTATCCGTTTATTTGTTCATTATTACATAGAATGTCATCGTTCCCGCATAGTCGATATACCAAGAAATCTGTCCTGTTTCCGGGTCATATTTTCCCTCTTTCATGCTGTCCATAGAGTCGCCCCAACCAGCAAGCAAACTACTGAGCGGTTCGATCGTATTGTCTGCATTCAGTTTGAAATAGCCTTTCATGGCATAAGCTGCACCGTAAGCGGCTCCTTGGTCATACCAACCTCCCAGAAAATCGGATACGGCAAATATGCCTGGTGCTACCAAAGTAACAGATACACTGAAATCTCCTTTGAATGGAGCTTGTTGACCATTCATATTTCGATAACTGACGCTTGAGTCTACCGTATAATCACCGGAAGCATCTGTTGTGACCTCCGGATCATAAACAACCACCGTGCGTTTAACCGAACTGGAGAATCCATCCGCATTCGTAGCTGAATAAGATACGGAATATAGACCGATTTGATCAGCTTTCACATCACTATTGACAGTTACCGAAGCGGTCACATCTTCTTCTCCCTCCATGGCAACAACACCGGGATCAGAGAATGTACTGCCCACTGGTACCAGCATGGGATCATCACCATTCAGTTCAAAGTTCACATAATAGGTCACTTTAGTCAGACCTTCTGTCGTTTTCTCGCAGCCCCATAAACCGAAAAGACCGCAAAAAAGCAATAAACTATAAATTACTTTTTTCATAAATCTCTCTTTTAAATTAAATTATTTACCCCAAAACACCGGTGACGTATATCCCGGGAATGCCGGTGTGTTCTCATTACGGGAAGAAGAACTTTCTGCATACGGATAACGTTCCAGCAATTTATTTGCACCCACTTCGCCAAATACCTGAATCGGCGTGTACAACGTACCGGGAACATATTTGGATGTATTGTATGATTCCTGATCGCCTTCGGTATAAAAGTCGCTACCTTTGGCTGTACCGAATGTGGGGTAATCCAAACGACGCATCTCACACCAGGCTTCGAACGGGTTGACACCGGAAAGGGCTACCCATTTTGCGATACCGATACTCTTCTTATAATTGGAAGCATCGAACGGATAACGGGCTACATAGTCGGCAGCTCCACTTACGTTGGCAGAAGCAAAAGAAGCCTCGATGGCGGCCGCATAATGAGTGGCGGCATCGGCTGCAGATCCATATCGTGCATAATATTCAGCCTTGAAGAATTCAACTTCTGATACGGTGATCAGGTAAACCGGCATATCGAATGTGGCCACCGGACGGCACCAATCCTGCAATTTACTGGTAGACTTCGGATAGTTGGTTCCTGAAATACCGCCGATATATTCATTGCTTTTGTTTTTTTGAAAGAAAGCAGCCAAACGAGGATCTTCATATTCGACAGCGCCTTCGCTGTTCTTTACTTGCATCGTACCGATGATCGCCAGGTTGGCAGCGATATTGGTTTGCGTAGACCCCCAGGTCGTAGCAAATTCTTCCGAATAGAACGGGTTCATCTGCCCTGGTTCGTTCTTCCAACATCCTTTATAAGAAACGTCGGTGGTTGGGAAGTTGTTTTCTGCTAATAAAGCAGCCACTTCTGATTGTACGTCTTTCACACCGGATATACGCATCAGCATCCTCAACTTCAATGCATTGGCGAACTTGATCCATTTGTCGGCCGTTGAAGACGGGAAAAGGAAGTTGGTGCATACGATATTCGATGCCGAAACCTTTTCCAATGCCTCATTGATTTCTGCAATCACTCCTTCATAAACCACCTGTCCTTCATCATATTTAGGAGTCGGGAAGTTTTCTAAATCCAGTGCTTCTGTATAAGGTACTTCGCCATAACAATCAACCAAAGCCTCATAAACAAACGCGCGCAAAACCGTTCCTGCCAAATAGGTACCCCAGTCTTCCTGCTCTGCGGACTTGATTAGTAATGTCTTCAGGTTCTGTAATGCTTTTTGATTGAATTGTGTATAGGTTCCGCTACTGCGGGTAGCCGACATATTGAACTTTGAATAGTCCAAATAGTTGCTTGTTCCGAATAAGTGCGCGTATTGCTGGGCATGGAAACCTCCGGCGATGCGCAAAAAATTACCATAGCTTGAAGCCGTGTTCATTTCGATGGCAGGCATTAACATGGAAGTCTCTACGTTCTCCTCGGCTGGCGAATTGGGATCCGTGTTGATATCCAAATAGCTGTTGCAAGAAGTGAAGCTTACACCCAAAAGCAGTGCAGATGCCAATAATATTTTTTTCATATTTTATTTTCTCCTCATTTTAGAATTTAACACTCAGGTTGCATCCGAATATACGGCAAGACGGGTTGGTATACAGTTCACCGAATTGTGTTGCCAGGTCACCATAAGAAGACTGTGATACGGTTGTTGATTCCGGATCTACGTAGCGGTTATCTGATGCGGTCCAGGTAAATACATTATTACAAAATGCCGTAATGGCCAAATTACTCAATGACATCTTACGCACCCACTGTCTCGGAACATTCCAGGTCAGGCTGATGTTACGCAATTTAACGAATGAACGATCAAGCAAATAAGCTTCTCCACCATCTCCATATCCGTAATCATTGAAATAGGTTTGATAGCTGCCGTTGCCCAGATAAATCGGGGTGGTGTTTTCGGTATAATTGCCATCGCCATTATCAACGACTGAATTGGGGATAATGAACGGACGGCGGTCGTTGTAAGTTGTAACTACACCGTTACCTGTAAATTGCATCAGGTTCTTCGTACGTGAGAACATATAACCACCGCTACGAATATCCAGAGCTGCGCTCAATGTGAAATCTTTATAGGTAAAAGCTGTATTGATTCCGCCTGTCCAGTCGTGATTCATGTTTTTGCCGGTATCTTCGACCGATGTACCTAAAACAGGATAACCGTTTGCGTCTACGATCGGCTTTCCATCTGCCGTTTTCTTCGGTAAGTAAGTATAGAACTGCCCCATCGGCTTACCTTCTTCGGCATACATATAAATCGCATCGTTACCGGCAGAGAAGTTATAGATGGAAACTTTTCCGCCTTCCAGGCTTTCAGGTAATGAAAGTACCTTGTTGTTGTTTTTTGAGAAGTTGAAACTCAAATCCCAACGAAAATCTTTAATCTGTACCGGAGTGGTATTGATAACTAATTCGATACCTTTGTTGCTGACTTCACCGAAGTTGGTTACCATATAGCTGAAACCTGTTGACGGATCGGTCGGAAGAGTAAAGATCTGGTCTTTCGTTTTACGGTTGTAATAGGCTGCATCGATCCCGAAACGTCCGTTGAAGAATTGTAAGTTCATGCCGACTTCAAATTCTGATGTCATTTCCGGACGCAATGTGTTGCTGCCTTTTGTATTGGAAGCTATAAAGGCATTCACTCCGTTCATCGGGAACTTGGATATGTCGCTGCCATAATAGCCATTTGCCGTACCTTGTATATAAGTCAGACCTGTCTGATAAGGATCCGCATCGTTACCGGTCTTACCATATGCTAAACGAGCCTTTCCGAAAGTAAGAACTTCATTTTCCGGGATTAGACGGGTAAAGATCCAACTCAATGTGGCACCCGGATAGAAGAAACTGTTGTTGTCGATAGGCAATGTAGACGACCAGTCGTTACGAGCGGTTAAGTTCAGATAAATCATATCGTCCCAACCAATGGTTACATCTCCGAAGAGACCTACCAAACGGCGTTTATTCTGACTTTCCGACAATGTTGTTTTTGTAGAACCGTTGCTCAGATCCCAGAATCCGGAATAGAAAGACAAGTCGTCGGTTTGACCGGTCATGCGCGTATATCCGCGTTCGTTCATGTTTACACCGGCATTTACGTTCACATCCAGCTTGTTATCCAGGAAACGTTTAGAATAATTAGCCAGGAAATCGTGATTCAATTCGTAATGACGGCCATATCGGGTATATACATGTCCGCTTTGGTTCATGTTGGAAGGAGCATATCCATAGTCTTCGTCAATCAGCGCGTCGTCCAGGTTAATTTGTGGAGTACCTACCTTACGGTCATAGTCCGTATAGTCGAAGCCCATACGATAGGAAAGTTTCAACTCTTTAATCGGGGTGACATCTACCTGTACTTTACCGTAAATCTGCTTCGAAGCCGTATGGTTGTAATTGTTTTCCAACGCCCAGTAGGGGTTTGTGATACCGTAAGGAGTAAAGTACGCCTCCGGTGTATTGAACGGTGAACTGGTATCTTTCATGTCTACGATAGAGATGTCGCGAGGTAACTCAAACACGCCGTCGATCACGGATGTACCTTGGAAACTGCCGACTGCATCTGTCTGGCTGCGTGCAAAATTAAGGGAAGAAGACACTTTCAACCAGTTTGTCGCCTCATAGCCGCCACGGAAAGCTACCGTATTACGTTCGTACGTATCATAATCCTTCGGCATGATACCGTCATCTTTCGTAAAAGAATAAGACAGATAATAATCCATCTTGGTGTCGGCAGAAACACCGCTCAAGGAAACTGTATGGTTCTGCGACCAACCCGGATCAAAGAAATCCTTTACATTATCTTTTTTTGCACTGTATTCATGAATCAATTGCTGATTATTCCAGATCGGGCCATACACCTGCATTGATCCATCCAGGCGAGGGCCCCAGGAGCCATTCTCGATATATGTCTGTGCACCGTTCCATCCCTGTCCGAACGAGTTCTGCATTTCCGGCAGAAAAGAGACCATACGAGCCTGTACATTACCGCTGTAGCTGATTGAGAAATTCCGTCCGTCGCCTTTCTTTCCTGATTTCGTGGTAATCACGATCACACCGTTAGCGGCACGGCTACCATAAAGGGCGGTTGCGGCTGCTCCTTTTAATACAGTCATCGAAGCGATATCTTCAGAAGCCACACTTGAAATACCTCCGGTTGATACGTTTTTGCCATCACCGGAAACCATATTATTCTGTAAAGGTACACCGTCAACTACATACAGTGGTTGATTACTTCCGTTGATAGAACTGAAACCGCGGATTACAATGTTACTAACCGAACCCGGGTCAGAAGAGGTGGAACTAACCGATAATCCGGCAACCTTACCGGAGAGAGCATCGGCAACATTGGTCGTACGTGAGCTGATAATTTCATCGGCCTTAACGGTCGTTGCTGAATACCCCAGGGTTTTTTCAGAGCGGGTAATACCCATTGCCGTAACGACAACTTCATCCAAATTCTGGGTGTCTGATTGCAGGAGTACTTTAATAACAGGCTTTACAGCTACTTCCTGCATGTTCATGCCGACATACGAGATTTGCAAAATTTTGCCCTCGGGTGGTACATCCAAAGAGAAACGACCTTCGATATCCGTTACTGTACCAATCGTTGTCCCTTTAACAAGAACTGATGCTCCAATAATCGGTAGACCGTCATCTGCGGCGGTAACAGTACCTGTCACCTTCACATTTTGAGCCACTACTGTACACATGCAGATCACAAGGCACAGTAAAGTAAAAGTTAACTTTTTCATTTCACACACATTAAATTATATAATATAACTACAATTTTCACAAAGGTTAAATAAGCTATATCTGAGTCCTAGGGGAACTCTGTCCATTAGTCATAAGGAGGGGTTAATGAGCTTGTTTTGAATCTCGGCATTATGTTCTTTTATTGAATTTTACCCTGTTGAGAATCAGTTGCTTTGTGGGCAGGGAAAAGTGAAATTTGCTATAACATGAGGATTTGATGTTAATTGTCGTTTAAAAGGCGTGAAAAATAGCTTCCATTAGTTTGATTTCGGTGGTTCTTGCTGCTGAATGTTTAATTGAGCTGGATTTTTTATGATAAAAAAAGTTGCAGTTGTAATATTTTTGTATAACTTGCCAACGTTTTTTTCAATAACTAAAAAAAACGACAGCAAGCACCAATAAGTTTATCGTCCTGAGTCTAAAATATTTTTATAAAACAGTTTCTGTTATAATTATAAAGATAGTCCAAATGGACAGAGTTCCCCTAGAACTAAGTAAATAAGATTGTATTTGTCAAAGAAAAGCTATCAGCGGAAACTCTGAACAACGAAACATAGAAAAGCATTAGCGAGGTTTCTTTTTGATATAGAAAACGCATACAGGGCATTAAAATGAAACTTTGATGATTCTTCCCGGTTGAACCGTCGGGGAAGATCAAATCTGAATAAAATGTCATTGTGGTGTATATAAGAAAAGAGTGTCGAAACGTATATGTCCAACACTCCTTTTTATTTGAATCGTATTGATTTTGTAATACCGGTTTTATTCTGTAATTACCGAAAACTCACCGATCCCTGCCTGGGGCTGATTATCGACGATGCGGGTTGCAACAAACCGTATCTTGTTTCCTTTTATAGCCGGGAAACGGATTTCCTGTTCTATCGGATTATGTTTAATATTCGAGAATTCGCCTTCTGCAACTTTCTTGTTATTGACAAACAACTGGTAATTTGAAATATGTCCTCCGGCATCACGTCCCTGGTTGGGTACATAGCGGAAGCCGGCAATCGGCATATCATTTGCTAACTGTATTTCGATTTCCTGTTTCCCTTTCGGTAAATAGAATGTCGTATATCCGTTGCCGTCGAACATCGCTATTGTTTTTTCGTCTTTTGGATAAATGACAGAGTAGTTGGATGCCGGAATATCCAGCTCTTTTACGGAAACCGGACTGCTCTTGTCGAAAGTACGGTCGTACGAGATAGCCTTGATTGTTCCTTTTTGAGCAAAAACAAAAGGTTCGGTATAACGGGGGGAATCTTTTGTCGGTACCGAGCCGTCAGTCGTATAATGGAGTTCCGAGTTTTTATCTTCTACCCGGATAGAAACAACATCTTTGCGGTCACGTCTGATTTCCGGTTCGGTTAATAAGGCCGGTGCCAGGAAAGCCTCTACATTATTGATACATAGCGGGCCGCGTGCATCCAGGAAGTTGATGCGTATCTTGTCTGCATTGACAGTCTGGAAACGGACGATACGTTTGTAGCCGACAGTCGTCGTGGAATCGGCTGCTTCAACCGGTGTCCATTGCCCGTCTTTTTCTGTTTCGATGGTGAATGCTTTGACACGCTGTCCCAATGGGATATATTCCTGTATCATCAGGCGGTTTACATCCGTCGGTTTGCTGAAGGTGAAGGTAAGCGTAGCGTTTGTAACTCCGTCTTCCGTAGCCCAGTAAGAATCCCAATTGCCGTCATTCGTTTTGTCAGCCTTAAACTGGCCGCCGCGGGAATTGCTGGCTTTTACGGATGCACCCTTTAATAAGTTGGTTTTTAAATCGTTCTGTATGGTTTGATACCATTCGACTGCACGGATAGAATCCGTCGGACTGATCTTTCCGTTTAATGCAACCGGGAAGTTTAGCAGGAAGTTTGCATTATGTCCGACACTGCGGTAATACAGATCGACTAAATGTGATAATGATTTTACCTGATGGTCTTCACGTGCGTGATAGAACCAACCCGGACGAATGGAAACGTCACATTCGCCACCCAGCCATTCTTCACCGTCTTCCAGTCCCCACTGGCTCTGACGATAATGTATGCCGTCTTTTTTAGTGAACATACTCCATTGAGTATCGCCCGCCCAGCCTTCTTCGTTGCCGATCCAGCGGATGGTCGGTTCGGTTCCTCCAAAAATCATGACGGAAGGATTATACTTTTTAATCGTGTCGACAGCCTGTTCATATTTATAATAGGTATTCGGGTCGATAGAACGCGTTTCATTTGCGCCGCCGTACCAGCCGTTGCCGCCGTTAGCTCCGTCAAACCAGTATTCGAACAACGGACCGTAATTGCAGACTAATTCATGTAATTGGGCATGGAACTTTTCTACATATCCCGGTTGTCCGTAATTCTCACTGTTACGGTCCCAGGGGGAGAGATAAATACCGAATTTCAATCCATGCTTGTGGCAGGCGTCGGAAAGCTCTTTTACCATATCACCTTTTCCGTCTTCCCAGGGAGAATTTTTAACGCTGTATTCTGTGGTTGCCGTTTGCCACAGGCAAAAACCGTCATGATGTTTGGCGGTGAGAATCACTCCTTTTAATCCGGCAGCCTGGATCGTACGAACCCATTGTTCGCAATCTAAATCTGTAGGATTGAAAGTGGAAGCAGGCGTGTTCCCGTATCCCCATTCCAGATCATTGAATGTGTTTAAACCGAAATGAACGAAGGCATATGTCTCCATTTTGTGCCATTCCACCTGTTCAGGCGTTGGAACAGGATAAACAGGATCAGGGGCGTTTACTTCTTTACAGGAAATTAAAGTAGTAAGTCCTAATCCGAGGAGGAAAAGATAATTTGCGCTTTTCATCGTTTGATTATGTTATTGTTGATGCTTCAAAGGTACAAAAAATATAATTTATATAAGGATATTCTATCTGTTTTGCTATTTTTAGTTATTGTATTACAGAGCCGTGCTGGTTTTATAGGATACTTGCCGTATTTTATACAATATTATTTTACTTATTGTCTAAAATACATCTAAAATTCATCTATGTCTCTAATAATGTGGTCTATAAAAAATCTTTTATGCTTGTTTTATTCCAGGTGAATTTATATATTTGGGCGTCTAATAACTATATTTTTATTATTAATACCATGAAAAGAAGAGATTTCTTAACAAACACAGCATTGCTGGGTGCCGGAATACCACTGGGTATGTCGTCGGCTGTAATGACTTCATGTACACAACAACAAAGTGCAGGAACGGCTGCGAAGAGTTATTCTCCGGAAGAATTGGGAATGTTCTCTTTCGTAGAGGTGGCACCTGATGGGAAACCCTTAAAAGCAGCTTTGGTGGGTTGCGGCGATCGTGGAACCGGGGCGGCTACACAATTCCTCAAATCAGGACCGAATGTGTCTATTATTGCTTTGGCTGATTTGTTCCCGGATAGAATGGCGACCTGCCGGAAAGTATTGTCTGAACAATTTAAAAATGAAGTTCCTGATGCCAATTGTTTCTTAGGCTTCGATGCTTATCAGAAGGTGTTGGCAATGAATGATATCGATGTAGTCCTGTTATGTACTCCTACACATTTCCGACCGGAGCAATTCAAGGCGGCGGTTGAGGCTGGTAAACATATTTTTATGGAAAAGCCTTGTGCTGTCGATCCGACCGGAATCCGTACAGTGATTGCTGCAGCCAAAGTTGCAACATCTAAGGGGTTGACGGTTGTAACAGGTAATCAACGCCGTCATCGCAGAGATTATTGGGAGGCTTATGTGCAGGTAAAAAACGGATTGATTGGTGATGTCGTATCTTCTTCCGCTCATTGGGACCAGGGGGCATGGTGGAATAAGCGCAAACGTCCGGAATGGAGCGATATGGAATACTGTATTCGTAACTGGTTTAACATTAAATGGTTAAGTGGGGATCACCTGTTGGATCAGGCTATTCATAATATTGATGTGGTAACCTGGTTTATGGAAGACCGTCCTATCCGTGCTGTTGGTTTCGGTGGTCGTGCGCAGCGCCTGACCGGTGATATCTATGACTTTTTCAGTGTAGATTATTATTATAACAATAACAAACGCATGTTGGCGACTGCTCGTCAGATCGACGGTTGTGACGGAAATGTTTCCGAGCAGGTATATGGAACCAAGGGGATGGCCTCTCTGAATGACCGGGGTGAAATTAAAATTGTGGATTATAATGGAAATACTCTTTGGGAATATGATTATCAGAATAAACCTGTAAAGAATCCATATGATCAGGAACATGTGCATTTTGTTGAATCAATCCGTTTGGATAAGAAAATAAATCAGGCAGAAGCGTTGGCCTATTCTACTCAGGTTGCTATTCTGGGACGTGAGGCAGCTTACACCGGAAAGCCTATTTCCTGGGATGAGATCATGGCATCTACTCTTCGCTATGGTCCGGAGAAATATGAAATGGGAGCATTACCTGACTATAAAGAAGGAGAAGCGCCGAAACCGGGTAAAGCTCCGGATGCACCAGTGATGTAATTTCGTGTTTATATTAGTATTAAAGGCTCTGAATATTTTAGATGGTATTTAGAGCCTTTGTCTTTTTATAATATGGGGCACTAATTTTTCGTCTATACAAAAAAAATCGTTCGACAGCTGTTCTTTATTCATTCAACAATTATCGAATAATCATTCGACAGTTGTCGAACGAATAGAAAACATATATCGAACGAATAATTCTTTGAATCGGAAATTTAATTGTCTTGAGGAAGAAAGTTTTTTATCTGAGAAAGCCCTGGGAGCCTCCCTGTATTTTTTCAGTCTTCTTTGTGCGTACATTATATAACATTGTCTCCGGTTAAAAAATAAATGAAAAATAATCGGTAAAAAGTTTGGATCGTATGTAGTAATCTACTACTTTTGCACCCGCATTCGAG